>CAVIDY010000009.1:0-60464 GCA_963641885.1 Bacteroidaceae bacterium | reverse complement strand
AAAACAGCAAGCCGTAAAATAGCGGCGTTGTTTTTTGGATTAAGCATAAGAATAAGCCCTTTCAATAAAATAGTTCAAATTAAACTTATCTTATACAATAAATGCCGTAAAAAGCAATAGTTTTATGAGATATAAAGCATTATAAAAAAATACTGGTTACTATTTTACAGCAACCAGTATAAACTTTAGGGGCTTGAATAATGAGGCTAATACACAAAACTTATCAGCAAAAAATTACAGATAGTAGTGTAGATAACGTTAAAACAAGAAGAGAGAAAATTTTAGCGTACATAGAGGTACGTGAATTTTCTCTCTTTCGCAGTTTTGATACAAACTCTCAGAAACTTAGGTAATGAGGCTAATACGAATTAACTTTTTTGCGCCGTGTACAAGCTAGTACACAAGCATAAAAAGTTAAAAGTAGTAGACCATTAGATAAGTTTCCTCCCTACATTTGGACGGTGTGAATCAAATTAGTCATACCCTTATGTCCGATTGGGTAACCGGCGGTAATGATGAGATAATCACCTTTTTTGCCAAGCTTGCTTTCTTTAGCAACGGCAACGGCGGTTTGTTCGATACGGTCAAAGTTTTGGAAAACTTCTTCGTTTACCACACTTTTTACACCCCAAACAATACCCATACGGCGGGCAACTTCCAAAGACATAGTAACAGCCAAAATCGGCAAGTCAGGACGTTCACGAGCCATAGACAAGGTGGTAAAGCCGGAAGCCGTGTAGGTTACAATGGCAGCCACATTCGGCAAAACATCTGACATTTCGCTGGCAGCATAGGTGATTGCGTCCGCCATATCTTCACAGCCGGATAAATCTTTGTCGCGCTGAATGAATGAATAATATGAGCGGTCGTTTTCTACCTGCGTGATGATGTGGTGCATCATAGAAACAGTTTCAGCCGGATAGCTGCCGGTTGCAGTTTCGGCGGAAAGCATTACAGCGTCAGCGCCGTCATAGACAGCGGTTGCTACGTCAGAAACTTCGGCTCTAGTCGGAGTAGGGTTGTTAATCATAGATTCCAACATTTGAGTTGCCACAATCACCGGACGTGCATATTTGCGGCAGGTTTTTACAATGCGTTTTTGCAGCACCGGTACAGTTTGAATTGGACATTCGACGCCCAAATCGCCGCGCGCAACCATAATGCCGTCCGACTCTTTGATGATGTCATCTAGTTCGGTAATAGCACTAGGTTTTTCCAGCTTAGAAATTATCCAAGCCTTGTCGCCAATAAGCTTGCGTGCCATGCGTACATCTTCAACACTTTGTACAAAAGAAAGACAAACCCAATCCACACCTAAAGAAAGCGCAAACTGCAAATCTACTTTGTCTTTTTCGGTAATGGCAGAAATCGGTAGTTTTACATTTGGCAGGTTCACACCTTTATGCGCAGATAAATAACCGCCGACAATAACTTCGGTTTCCATTCTGTAACCGTCTTTTTTGATAACTTTCAGCTCAATGTTGCCATCGTTAAGCAGCAGCATATCACCAGCCTTTACCGCTTCAAAAATTTCTTTATGCGGCAGCATAACGCGAGTTTCATCACCAGGCTTTTCATCCATATCCAAAACAAAGGTGCTGCCCTTTTTGAGTAAAACTTTATCTGTTTTGAAGGTGCCGACACGCAGTTTTGGACCTTGCATATCTGCAATAACCGTTAGGTGGCGTTTATACTTTTCAGCCAGCTTACGCACTGTTTGATAGCGTTCGGCATGTTCTTCATGCGTGCCGTGGCTAAAGTTGAAACGGAAAGCGTCAACACCAGACTGCACCAGCTTTTCAAGCATTTCTTCCGAAGCAGTCGCCGGACCGACGGTGGCTAAAATTTTTGTATGTGTATCAATAGGCATTATTTTTTTCCTTATAATGTTAATTCTAATAATCTATAAGCCAATATAGGTTAAAAACTTGTTAGTTTAAAGATAATTTTTAGATAAAAATTCCACTTGTCAAAATAAATTTTGTTTGCTACAAACACTAAAGACAATTTTTTTTAAGGAGAAAAACAATGGCAGAAGAAAATGTAACTGCAGAAGTCGGCGGAGTTGCCGTGGATCGTTTGCGTTCGCTGATTGAACGTATTGAGCGCTTGGAAGAAGAAAAAAAAGGCATTCAAAGCGATATTCGCGATATTTTTGCCGAAGCAAAATCTGCAGGTTTTGATGTGAAAGCTATGCGTACTGTTTTGAAACTGCGCAAAATGAACGCCGCCGACCGCGACGAGCAGGAATTGGTGGTTGATACCTACCGCAAAGCTTTGGATATTTAAGCATTTCCAGTTTTTAATTAAGGCGTCTCTTTTTAGAGACGTTTTTTTTGCACAAAAATATTGACAAAAAATATTTTCTGATATAAATAATAGTAGTTGAATTTGCAAAATATAAGACAATTGAAAGATTTTACCTTGACAGAAAAATTTTTTTATGTAAACTCCAAAACGTTTTATAAGGAAATGTAATGACTGCGAACATTAAAAACATAGCGCGCCGTTTGCGCAGACGCTTAATGCGACGATGACTTTAGCTTATATTTAAGAAAAAGTTTGTCGCAAGGTTTGAGGTATCTCAAATCTTTTTTTAATGAAAAATTTGAAAGTTATTACCATGAATAAAAAACAATTAAGCGTGAAAAAATTAAATGAAAATAATCTGCAAGATGTTATGCTGCTGCAGCAAAAAATTATTGAAGGTTTGCACCCTGATGAAAAGCATTTTATTTTACACCGCACCGAAAAAGACTATTTGAAATCGCTGACTGGTGTAAACTCTCATATGCTTGGTGTGTTTGACCAAGACACTTTGATTGCGCAAGTGGTTTATCATATGCCTGAAAACGGTGAAGAAAGGGATATGCCGGAATTTAAGCCAAACACTCCGAACGAAGATTTGGTAATTTATGAGGCTATTTTGGTTGATCCGGCTTATCGCGGCTCCAGCTTGATGAAACGTATGCTGAATTATATTGAAGAGCACGCGCTTGATAATGGCAGAAAGCACTCTATTATCCAAATTGCCGTTGATAATCCGGCAAGTTGGATAAATGCTCTGCATCATGGTATGTCTATCACTAAAGTGGATTTAGACCCATCAGACGGCGCCAAAGTGATTTATTTGGAAAAAAACATTCATCAGCAAGAGCAAAAAACTCCGCTGCTGCAAGACAATAACAAAACCTACACCATGTATTTAGGCGAGAATATTCATAAAAAAATTCCAAGTTTGTTTATGAAAATGCAATATCTCATCAGCAAAGGTTATCACGGCGTAAGTTTGAATAAAGAAACGCAAAGTTTGGTTTGGCAAAAGCAAGAAAAAATCCGCACACTGGACTATATTATGCAGCAAAAGAAAAGCAGAGCCCTCTAAGCCCTGCTTTTTTGTTACAAAAATATGACAAAAAACATTTTACGGCGATTTTGCTTGCCTTGAGCGGGTAAATTTGCTAAACTTTAGTTAGATTAGTTTACATATTTTAGGTTTTAGGAGAAAATCAATGGCCGATAAAAATGGCAACACCAACACAAATTCACAGCCGCCGAGAATGCCACAGCCGCCGATGCGCAACATTGATTTTCAGGTGGATTCGGTGTCCGTTGAGATGGCTAATCATACTGGTGCTTATCAAGACCACGACGCAAACAGTATAACAAGTAATTTCATAAAAGGGCATAGTGAATGGAATGAATGGGCTCAAGGGGACAATGTATTAGTACACGAACAAAAACATCGTGATAATAATAATCAAGGTATGTATGAATATCCAGTTAGTCCGGAACAAGCATACAAACTAAATATGTATGATGAAATTTCTGCTAATATGGCATCTTTATTACTTTTACGCCAAAAATATCTAGAAACTGGCGATATATCCATATTTGATAAAGCTGATCAAGGACGCTTTCGTTTTTATAAAGAAGCTATTGAAAAAGGTGAAATCAATCCAAGAAGTAATGTTAAAGAAGATTTTGATAAAGAGATGCGCCTGATTTCTAACGGCACCAAAGACATGTGGATGCGGGATTTTGCTCCAACAGAAACGTACATAAATTGTGGTGCGTCTAGCGCTTCATATTATAGCGATAGAACCGAAAAGTATGCACAATACTATGACCAAAACTATGAGCGCGGCCAAAAAATCGCTTTGACCGTCGGCGGTGTGGATTTCAGCCAATATCTGGATAATGATGTGGAAATTCCCGAAGCTGGACGTAAGAAAATTGAAGACCTATCAAAAGACATATCATATACAAGCGCTAACAATGCCGATGATTTAAAAAATCTATCCAATCAAGAATTAACCCAAAAATTTAATATTCCTGCTTATGACGGCTCAATGAGCTTGCAGCAATATCAGGATTATTTACAGCACTATTTTATGAGCGAAAGCTTGAATCCTGCGGCACTGCAAAATATAGAAAATGATAAATCGGCGTTAGAGGCGGCGAAACAAGTCGGAACAGAGAATATTAAAGCCAACGAAGCTTTAATTAACTTGGCTGTAACATCCGCGGCGCAAGATTATGCCAAAAACGGCGATAAATTGCCGGAAGCTAATGACGAAGCTTATAACAACGCGGTTAACAAACTATACGAAGTGGAAATCGGTGAAGGCGAAAATTCCCGCAAAGTTAATATTCGTCAAGATTTAGGCTTAGACGACAAGGATTTTAACGATAATTTACCGATTACAAGTTTGTCTGAAGATGCTAAAGAAATTGTCTCTGAAAATTCCAGCTTCTGGAACAGAATGAAAACTAAATGCAATAATTTATGGGACAAAGTTAAAAGTAAATTTTCCGATGATGATGACGAATTTGAAGATGGTGATGCAAGTGACTGGGTGGAGAATGCAAAAAAAAATGAACCAATTAACATTACTAGAAAAAATAAAACACCGGTATATCGCCAATGGGAAGATAAAGATGGCAGCAGAGTCTCAGAGGTTCAGCATATTCGTTTGCTGGATATGACTAAAGATGTGATTCAGAAACCATCTAAGTATAATGTAGAAAATAAAACCCTGAATACAGAAGATACATCTAGAGAGAAAATGTGCGCAATTATTGATTATATGAATAAAATCAATGGGCAGGATAAAACTATTGATACTGAAAAAACTGTGGAAAATTTGTGCAAAACCTATGGTAATAATGCCTTGTTGCTTTTACAAACAGCTGTGAATGAGCCGGCAAACTATGCTAAATATGTGGGAGATGTTTCAATCAAAACTTCACGCGCTGCCGTACAGCATTTGAGCAATATAAAAGAGCCGGAAAAGGCAGCACAAGAAATTACGCAAAGAAAAGTTTCTTCTAAATATGAAAGTAGCGTAAAAGAACAATTGAAGCAGGCTGCTGCCAGTCGAGTCGTTGCTAAGCCAAAAATGCAAAAACTTGGTAAACCGCTGAAACAGCAAATGTCGGAAGATGCGAAAAAATATCAGACTCAAAAGAAGGTGCGCCGTCATCAACAGCAAAAGACCACTGCGCCAAGCTATGACAACACCGTGAAAAATGACAATATTCCAACTCGTCAGATGATTGCACCTGATATGAGAATTATGCAACTGCGCGGTATAAAACGTTCAGCCCCAGCGAAAAAAGTTGTTAAACGGGAACTTGGCAAAATGGGCAGAAAACAACGTGTCAACGATTAAAAAAAGCGGAATTATCCGCTTTTTTTTGTACCGAAATAGTACCATTCAGTACCGATTTCCGCTGAATGATTTGGCAAAAGAATATAGCCGTCGGCAGGGGCATATAAAATTTTGCCATTATTATAAGCTGCAATATTTTCACCGGCGGATACGGCGTCTAAATGCTTATAGTTTCGACATAGTTTTCCAGCTTGTTTTTTTATTACATAATTTTGCATTTTAATATGTATTTTCTGCGGTTTGGCGGCTACGCTTCCTCTAATCATACCATAAACTTTCAGTGCACTGATAATGGCGTTATAGGCAATGTTTTCCGCCTTTGGTTCTTTATGATAGCCGCATTCCAAAGTGGTGCCGCTGTTGCCGCAAAAATGAGCATAACCTTCTGTTGAAAAGTCGCTGATTTCGCCTTGTGCCGCATACATTTCAGGCCAGCCCTCCAACACATAATTCACATCTAGAGCGTTTAGCAGAGGAGTGTTATATTCGTCAGCATAGTCGCAAAAAGCAAAAGGCACATCGCCCTGGCAATGGGTGGAATGTAAGTCTAAAAGCATGCGGTTTTCTTGAATAAGCGGACAGATTTCATTTGCTAAATGCTGTTCATAGCTTTGCGGATTTTGATGTATTTTCATCACCCGATTTAAGTTTTCATCAATAGAGCGCACGTCATTTTGAAAGGATAGGGGATTGCATATCGGAACCAGCGTTAAAACTCCTTTTTCAAGCTTGATTTTTTGGTTGTTCAGCTCGGAAATAATTTTTTGACAAGCCTTGATACCAGCGGTTTCGTTGCCGTGCACGCCTCCTAAAACCAATAAATGTAAACCATCATTTTTACCTTTGAATACAAATTTTTCAATCAAACTCATTTTTTTCTCCGCTTTTTGCTGAGTTTTAACTTTTGGCAGGCGGTTGTCAAGTTTTTCTTGTTTCAAAATGGCTGTTTTGTTATTATGCCTGAAAAATGGAGGAATATTATGTCATTATTTACGATGAAATCTGAGCTTGCAGAACTGAAGACAAAAGCTTATAAAGAAACTGATTTTAGCGAAAACCCAGGGTATTTCGGCTCAGTCGGCGGATTTTTTAGAAGTATAGCCACATCTCTGCGCTTTGTTTTTACGGAAAAGGAAAATATAATTTTTGCTTTACTGCAATGGGTGTCTGTGGCGCTTGTCTATTTTATATGGATTCAAATATTGGATTGGATTCCTAAAGAAAGCTGGAAAACTGAAGGTAATGACGACATTTTGAACCTAGTGATATGGTTATGGTCGCTTGCCTGCGTCGGTTTTGCCGCCTTTTCAGTAGGATTGTTTACAGCCTGCATGAATGCCTCATGTATTTTACGTTTTCAGAACAAAGAATCTACTTTTACTGACTGCTTGAAAATTGCTTTGAGACGCAGCGGAACTATTTGGCTCTTTTCTTGGCTTGATGGTTGGTGGACGGTTAAGCGTATTTTGGAAAGATTGCCTAAAAAAAATGACCGTACCCCGCGTGCTCTAAAAGTTGAAAGAGAAATAATCTATCAGCTTTGGAAAATGATTAGTCTAGGTTTTATTCCGGCACTGCTGTTCGGGCGCAGCTTTAAAGAGGCTTGCGGAGATTCGTTGCTTTTGCTTAAAAAACGCTTTTTACCGCTGATTAAACTGCGTTTGGGGTATTCATTTGTTTGCTGGATAGTCGGTATCGGCTGCTATGTAGGTATTGTGTTATTTTTTGCTTTAATGCCTCAGATGCCGGATGAACAAGATATATATTCGTGGTATTTTTATGCCGGATTTCCGCTGATTATAGCATTGCTGATTATAATGATAATATTTCGCCCGCTATATATTATATCCGCTTGCCGCATATATGTAAGTTATGCTTGTGATGCTGGAATACAGCCGAATTTACCTAAAAAAACGTCTGCTTTTATAAATATATTGGTGATTTTTACGCTGTTAGCTTGGGCTATTTGTTTTGTATTGTTTTTTCATCAGCAGCTCGGTATTGATAAGCTGCTTGTTGTAAAATGAAAAAAACGCAGTGCCTTAGCTGACACTGCGTTTTTTTGTTTATGTTTTTATCAAATGAAATGTCCAAACTAGTAATCCTATCCAACCGAAAAAAACGGTTACAAAGATTAACAAAAATCGAACCCACTTGCGAATGACTACGACTCGGAGCAATCGTACGATTTGAAAAGTTCCTGCGGCAACACCGAGCAGAACCCACAACCATAAAAAAACATAAATGATAGTCATAGCTATATTGTTTTTTTACCAAACTACGTTATAGATAATAACTGGTCGACACTCGTATATACCCATGTGGTATATTTGGGAATGCACCAAAATGCACAGTCCAATCAGCGCAATCATAATGACCGCGAATAAAAGCAAGGCAAGAACTGTTTTACTTTCTACAGGCTGACCACTCTTTTTGTGATTATAGCTTATAAAAAAGTAGATACAGCCGGCAAGCAGCGCAATGATTGCTATAAATCGAATAAAAAAATCAATAAACATATGCTATAGCTTAAAAAGTTAATAATTTGCAACATAATAAAAATATGTGATAAGTATCGTTTGTTTTTGACAAAAAGTCAACGAAAAAGTGGAGGGCGTTAAAATAAAAATGAATAGTTAGATTAAAATGCTGGGCTGAGTTTTAAGACAAAGCAGGTGAAAATGCGGCGAAAATTGAAAAATGTGACTGAATTGGCTACGCCGCCACGGCGTTCATTCGCTATCGCTCACCGGCATACTGGCGTCTGCCTTTCACTTGTGGTCGAACAGCTTTTCGCTGATTCTCATTCTCACTCCAAAGCCAAAAAAAGCCCATCTTGCGATGAGCTTTTTTGTTGGTCGGAGTGACTGAATTCGAATCAGCGACCTCTACGTCCCGAACGTAGCGTTCTACCAGGCTGAACTACACTCCGTCATTGACGAGTATCTTTTTAATACATTTTTTTTATATTGCAACAAAAATCTGCAGCTTGTGCAAAAAAATGTGAAAGTTTTTACATTTTCAGCCCGTTATTCTTCAAAATTTATTGTGCTGAAGAATCCGCATTTTCGGTTTTATTCAGCTGTTCTTTCAAATTCAGGTTATTTTCATAAGTGCTTTGCAATTTATCAAACACTTCAAGCTGTTCAGGAGTTAAAATCTTTTTGAATTTTTCTAAGTTTTTGCTTTCTAAAGATTTAATTTGCTCTTTTAATTGTTCGATATTCTGCATTAACTGCATTTGACGCAAACGACCTTCTTCGCTGATTTCTTTAGCGGCGTCCAGCTGAGATGTTTGTAAATTCAAAGCCTTGGCATATTCGCTAAGCTGAACTTGATTTTTATCAAGCTGTTGCTGCAAAGATTTAGTATCAGCAGCAGGTTCTTCAACAGTGTTTTCTTTTTCCAACAAAACCGGAATTTCAGACGATTCGGCAGGCTTAACTTCATCGCTTTTAACTTCAACAGCAACATTGGCAGCAGTGTCAGGAATTTCCTCAATAGTTTCAATGACTTCTTCCGCAGTGTCAACAATTGGTTCATCTAAACCAAAATCAGTGGCTTCTTCAGCATATGTTGGATTAGCAATTAAAGCCAGTCCTAAAAAGATTGTAAAAAATTTTATATTCATAACTGTATCCTTTGTTATTTTTTTCGTGAATAGTAAACTTATTTTATAAATTTAGCAAGTTTAAATACCGCCGTAGTTGCGCATTCTTTTACGCGACGGTTTTTTGCCGTCAGCGGCTTTCTCAAAATCTGGATTGCCCTTATTTTTACGGGCTTGAACTTTATCAAATTTTATTTGTTGTTTTTCATTCAGCAGCATTCTGACTTTAGCGTCGTCTTCTTTGTGAATGTTGGCAATTTCGCGGTGCAGAGTATCTATTTGCTGCATCAATGATTTGATTTTTTCGTGGCTTTGGTCATAAATTTCTTTAAGCTGTACTTTTTGTTCTTTGCTTAAATCAAGTTCCTTGCTCCAGTTTATGGGGCGGTCAGAAGTAAAATTTTTTGCCTCGGCAGCTCCGCAGGAAAACAGGCAAACAGTTAAAACCGCGGCTATAAAATATTTGTTCATTGTCATCTCCTTTTCTGCCAAAGTAACATATAAATCTTACTAAATTGTTCATATTTTTTGAAAAAATCTCTTTAGGTATTATATACATTGCGCAAGGGAGAAAAATATGGGTTCAAAATTAGTCGGTTATACGTTGGCGGTTGCGGCGGTGTTTTTATGGAGTTTGAATTATATATATGCTAAATTGTTGCTGAATTTTACGCCAATGCAAATTTCATTTATCCGTTGGCTTTTGGCAATGATTTTCTTTTTGCCGTTTACGTTGAAAAGCCTGTGGGTTTATCGCCGCCTGTTGTGGCAAAATTTGGAATATGTCGTGATAATGGGGCTTAGCGGACTAGCATTGGTAAATATCTGCGTTTATTATGCCGGACATACCGCCAATGCCATCGATATGTCGCTGATAGCCACGCTAGGACCACTTTTGATTATTGTTTTTGGCAGCGTGCTGCAGCATAAAATTCCATCGTTTCGAGTAATTAGCGGAATTATATTGGCTTTTGTCGGAGTGCTGTCGGTAATTTTGCATGGAGATTTTGATAATTTGCGCAGTTTTGATTTTGTCAGCGGGGATTTATGGATGCTGGGCACAGCGATAATGTTTGCAACTTATTCGCTATGTCAGCGGCGCTTGCCTTCTAAACTGCCAGCATTGACTACTTTAAGCGCGGCGATTGTGGTGGCAGTTTTATTCTGCACTCCGGCTTTTTTGTGGCAGTTGCAAGATGAGCCTTTGCCGGAGCCGGATAAAAAAGAAGCAATTATTTTATTGGTTATCGGATTTTTAAATTCCGGTTTTGCCTATTTATGGTGGGATATGGCAATTAAAAAAATCGGACTTGTCAGCACTGGCATAATTTATTATCTGCTGCCTGTATTCGGCTGTGTTTCGGCTTATGTGGTTTTAGATGAAAAACTTTATACTTCGCAGATTTACGGCGCTTTGCTGGTGGTTATCGGTATCATTTTGGCGGCAATACCTGTTTCAAAGCGCAATTTAGCTTTACCAAAGATAAAATAAAACTTGCAGAAATCTTTGTTTTTGCTATAACATACGTAAAAAGGAGAAGATATGCGAATATTTTATTGCGGAGATGTAGTTGCCCGTCCAGGGCGTGAAGTGGTGTTAAAAAACTTAGCAAAAATCCGTGAGGATTATAAAACTGATGTGATTATTGTTAATGTGGAAAACGCTGCCCATGGTTTTGGCGTAACCCCAGGAATATGCCGCGATTTTTTAGATAAAGGCGCCGATGTTTTGGTTACTGGCAACCATTTTTTGAATCAGCGCGATATTGTTCCATATCTTAATGACTGCAAAGTAATTATTCGTCCGGCGAATATTCCGGCAGAAAACGTCGGACACGGCTCTGTGGTTTTTGAACTGCCAGACGGACGCCGTATTTTGGTTGTTCAAGTGCTGGGACGCCTATATATGGAGGCAGTTGACTGTCCGGTGCAAACCATTGACAATATCCTTAAAAACTACACCTTAGGCAAAAATATTGATGCTGTTTTTGTGGATATTCACGCTGAGGCAACCTCAGAAAAACTAGCTCTCGGATATTATCTTGACGGCAGAGTAAGCGTTGTCGCTGGCACGCATACCCATGTTCCGACAGCCGATTACAGAGTGCTGCCGAATGGAACGGCGTATATTACCGATGTGGGAATGTGCGGTTGCTATAATTCTGTTTTGGGCTTTGATATTACCGCACCGATTAACCGTTTATGCCGACGCTATGTCAGCGACAGGCTGACTCCAGCGGCAGGCGAGGGAACGCTTTACGGAATTTTGGTAGAAACTGACGATAAAACCGGTTTAGCAAAAAGCATTAGGCAAATTATCTTAAATTAAAATTCAGCTTTGTAAATCAGACCATCAACATTCAGCCCGCTTTCTTTCCGTAAAACCAGCGGATAGCTTTTTATGGCAGTGTATCCGGCTTGTTTCAGCAGATTTTCAACATACTGCGGGTTATGTTTATAGCGTCCGTTGGGCTGAATTTTATAAGTTTCCGACTGTAAGTCAATTTCTATTGAAAATATAATCGGAGTAGGACTTGCAGCATTCAGCAAAGGCTGTAAGTTACCGAAATAGCAGAAAACATCTGCGGCAATAATGGCGGAAAATTCATTTTGGTGCTGCTGCAAATAGGTTAACGCGTCGGCTTGCTCTAAAGTTTGATACATATTTTTCGCCTTTGCCTTTTCAAGCATGGCTGCGGATAAATCTATTCCATAAAAAGTGTTGGCGGGAGTTTTTAGCTTGGCGCCAGCTAATCCAGTTCCACAGCCTAAGTCGAGAATTTTTCCGGTTAACGGCTGGGTAATTTCTGCTATTTTATTGACTACGGCGTAACCGATGTTTTGCAAAGTTTGCTCATAGCTTTCGGCAAATATGTCAAAAAGCAGTTGATTATATTCAGTTTCATTGTCGGCAGTTTTACCGTTAATCGTTGCCCATAAATGTTTTGCCACAACATTTTCAGGCATTTTATTATACCAGTTTTCGGCAATTTTCAGAGCTTTTTCAGGCGCTTTTGCATAGAACAAAATGATGGTTTCAGTTATGTTTAAGCTCCAATCCGTATGCTGCGGCGCTAAATAAAAAGCATTAAACATCAGAGCCAGCGCTTGTTCATATTCTTCCAAAGTTTTAAGAATTATTGCTAAATTATAGCTTAGTTCAGGCTGCTCCGGCGCCAAACGCACCGCCGCACGGTATTCTTCCAAAGCTTCTAAGGTGCGCTTGCGCTTGCACAGCATATTGGCATAGTTGGCGTGAGTCTGTACATTATCAGGATTTAATTCCGCGACTTTTTTATAGTATTTTTCCGCTTCGGCATAGTTTTCTTTTTCGGTTTCTAAATCGGCAATGTGCAAAGCGGCTGCGGCATTGTGCGGATTAAGCTGAAAAGCGGCATAAAAAACAGGCAGAGCGCTGTTGTTTTGGTGCAAGGCAAGCAGGGTTTCGCCAAGCAGAATTTTTATTTCATCAGATGCTTGCTGTTTATCGGCTTGCTGTAAATATGTAAACGCTTCAGAATATTTTTGTTTGCTGAAGTTTCGTCGTCCTAAATAGTAAAAAGGGCGTGCGTTTTGCGGATTTTGCTGCGCCAATTCTTGCAAAGCTGATTCATCATTTTGAATTTCGGCTAAATTTACGGCAGCATCTGAATAATTTTTATCAATTTTCAAGGCGTTTTGAAAAGCATCAATGGCTTCATCGCTGCGTTCAAGCTGCCAATAGGTGTTGCCCAAACATAAAAAAGCTTCTTTTAAATCGGGCTTGAGCTGCAGCACTTTTTTATAGGCTTCTATTGCTTCAACGGGACGCCCGATAGCAGAAAGCGATATTCCCAAATTGAAGAAAATCGGAAAATGCTTGGGTGCTGCTGCGGCAGCGCGGTAAAAGTAACTGACGGCTTCGCTGTGTAGTCCCTTGGTTTGAGCAATCAGTCCCAGTAGGTTCAAAACATCGGCGTTGTCCGGAGTTGTTTCCAAAATTTGCCGATAGAGCTGTTCAGCCTCGTTTAAAGCTCCATTTTGCTGCAATTCAACTGCTTTTTGAAACATCAAATTATATGACATTGCTATCTCCTTAAAGGCTGATTGTAGAATAATTTTGCAAAAAATCCAGTGCTATTTGCATTTTTTGCTTGAAAATACAGATTTTTTGCGCTATTTTAATACCACTTCCGAGAATGTAGATTGTGTAAATTCGCAATCTCGTTTCCGCGTTTGGGCGTGAAACTATCGGGACAATAATGTAAACAAAAATAAAGGATTTAAATTTATGAAAAGTATTGTTGCTGCTAAAAAGAAAAACAGCCGCCGTTATGGCGAAAACCTTTGGGGTGATGCAAACAGCCCGTTCAACAAACGTTCTTATGGTCCTGGTCAACATGGTCAAAGAAAGAAAAAAGTTACCGACTACGGCGAACAATTAAACGCTAAACAAAAATTGAAAGTTTACTACGGTAATATTTCTGAAAAACAGTTTGGCAAATATTATGCCGAAGCAATCCGCCGTTCTGGCGATGCTGCCGAAAACTTGATTGGTTTGTTGGAATCTCGTTTGGACAACTTGGTATATAAAGCTAAATTTGTTCCAACCGTATTTGCTGCCCGTCAGTTTGTTAACCACGGTCATGTTACTGTTAACGGCAAAAAAGTGAACATCCCTTCTTATCAAGTTAAAGCGGGTGATGTTATTGAAGTTCGTGAAAAATCAAAAGGTTTGGCTTTGGTAGCTGCTGCTATTGAATCTCAAACTCGTGATTTCCCTGGTTATTTGGAAGTAGATTCTAAAAAACTTACTGCAAAATATACATTTGTACCTAAGTTTGATGATGTTCCATACGCTGCTATGATGGAACCAAATCTGGTTATCGAATACTACTCAAGATAATTTGGTTTATATCGAATTTTGCAAGCCTGCCTTTTGGCAGGCTTTTTGCATATATAAAAACAAATAATAAAAATATCAAAAAAATCTAGGCTAATAGGTTGACAAGGAAAATAAACAGCGATAACGTATATACATTAAACCAATAATTATAAATTTATTATGGCTAGCGTTGTTTCTGTTATCGAGTCCATAGGCGGTCTTGGTATCTTATTGCTTTTAGGAGTGTTCTCTATGTGGTATCAATTTAATAAACATAGAACGGATATTCAACAGAGTTTGTGATTAGGCGCTTTTATATTGTAAAAAAAACGAGGCTTTTTGATTGATAATCAAAACCCTCGTTTTTTTTATTCGTAAATAATCAAAAAACTTTGCTAAATTGCAACTTTTGTAGTCTTAAAATGACAAAAGGTGTGGTTTTAGTTAATTTGTAGTGTGTGAGTGACAAAATTACAGACATAGTAAAAACTGTGCAAAAGTTGAAGGGAGGGTGTACTTTTGTTGATGTTCTGCTAACATAACCTTGTTTGATGTACTTTTTTATAAAGGAGCGTAAAATGAAAAAATTTTTAGGCACAATGGCAGTTTTATCTGTTGTATGTTTAGCAGGTACCGCTCACGCTGTTGACAGCACTGGCGGCTGCGGTTTGGGTTCTATGGCTTGGCGCGGTCAAAGCGGTGTAATTCCTCAGTCTTTGGCTATGACCACCAACTCTTGGTTTTCTAACACCATCGGTGTGACGATGGGAACTTCCGGTTGCGACCCTAACGGACGCGTAACCGGCGGTACGGGTCGTATGACTTTGGCATTTTTGCAAGACAATATGGAGCAATTTGCTATGGACGCAGCAGCAGGACGCGGCGAAACCATTGAGACTTTGGCTGGTATCTTAGATGTAGACAGCGAAACTTTGGGCAAAGAAGTTCAACAGCAATTTGCTTATATTTTTCCTAATGACAATGTAGAAGCTGCTGATGTAGCTTTGAAAGTTATGGAAATTGCCAAGGCTTAATTACTGAAATAGGGGAGAGCCGCTCTGTTGCCGAAAATAATTTTTTAAGGTAAGGAGCGGCTCTTTTGTTTGTGTATGCGTAAGATTTTGATTTTTTTGAGTGCTTTATTGTGGTGCGGCGCTGCAAATGCGGCGGAAAGTCCGGCGTATGAAACGGCGTGGCTGAAGTTGCTGCATTATCATAAAACGCTTAACGGCTATCAAGGTTTGGTGGAAAATCAGGAGTTTTATATAAGTCCGGACGGGCGCAGCAATCCACAAGAAGAGTTTGCCGCTGAAGTAGCGGCTTTTGCTGAAGGTGTGGACAAATGCCGCTTTCCGGCACGGTTTAACTATCTGAAACAGCTGGGAAAAGTGCATGGTGATTTGGAAAATTGCAAAGAATATCAGCAATTTATGCACGATGTGCGTCCGAACGGCATCACTATTTTGTTTACAAACGCGTATATGAGCAATCCGGCATCGCTGTTCGGGCATACGCTGGTGCGTATAGACACAGCGCGCAAAGGTACGCAGATGCTGGCACATGGTTCAAATTTTGGAGCGGATTCCGGAACTGAATACGGAGTTATGTTTGCGCTGAAAGGTTTGTTCGGCGGCTACCTCGGGGTATATAGCGTCAGTCCGTATTGGGAAATTATAAACACTTATAATAATATAGAAAATAGAGATATTTGGGAATATAATCTTAATCTAACAGATGAAGAAAAACGAAAGTTTGTAGATCATCTTTATGAAATGCGGCAAGCCAAAATCCGTTACTATTTTTTGAGTAAAAATTGCTCATATATGATTTTAGAATTGCTGGAGGCGGTGCGTCCGAGTTTGGAATTGACTAAGCAATATCCGGCGTGGGTGATTCCGTTGGATACGCTTAAAACCATCAATAATGAGCCGAACTTGATTAAGTCGCAAAACTATCGTCCGGCGCGCTATACGCAGATTAAAAACTTGTTAAAGGCAATGAATGACGAACAATATCAGGCGTTTTTACGAGGTGTGGAAGAGTATGATTTTACGGCGGAAAATTTGACTGATGCAGAAAAATCAGAAGTTTATGAAGCGGTTTATCAGTATTTTCAATATGAGTATACCGCCGGAAATATGCCGCTGAAAAAATACCGTAAAGCCAGTTTCGGTGTGTTGCGCAAGCGCAGTGCTCTGCCGATTGTGGAAAAGGCTGATCCAGTTGGAGAAAATCCAGCATTGTCACATGATTCTATGCAAATATCATTTAGCGGCGGCGCAGAACGGCATAAAAGCTTTGAAGAAGTGGAAATCCGTCCGGCTTATACCGCTTTGACCGACAGCAGTTTTGGTTTGGTTAAAGGGGCGGAAATCAGTGTAATGTCCAGCAAATGGCGTTATTATAATCAATCACATAAAACAGTTTTACAAAACTTTGCGCCGATAAAAATTAAATCATTGGTGCCGGTGGGCAGGGTGTTTGATCCGATTTCCTATGCTGTCGGAGCTGAAATTAAACGCGATTACAATCCTCAGAATTATGATGAAGGCTATGTTGGTTACGGTTACGGCGGTGTTGGCAAAACTATTGCCTTGCTGGCAGATATTTGGTTTTATGGCTTGCTGAAAATAAATGGTGCGTACGGCGGCTTTATTCCGCATAACAGCTGGGGCGGATTGGCTCCTGAAATCGGCGTTTTGAAAGACTTTGGCGCGGTGCGGCTGCATTTTAACGCCGAAAAAACTTGGGCAACCCGCAAATTCGGCGACAGGCTGATTTATAAAGCCGCCGCATCATTGGGGGTTACCGACAATTTATCGCTGGAAATCGGCTATGAGGGCAGTCATAACATCGGTCGCAACAATGAGAGCTGGCAGCTTTGGCTACGGCAAAGTTTTTAAAGATAAGAAACTATAGAAAATGGCAGGGCGAAAACAACATTATAAGAGTATAATTATCGGCGGCGGCGCGTCCGGTTTGATGTGCGCCGCGCATATTGTCGATGCAGGCAACGTGCTGATATTGGAAAAACAGCCGCAAACAGCCTCTAAAGTAAAAATATCCGGTGGCGGAAATTGCAATTTTACGAATTTAGGCGCGGTTTCCGGCAATTATCTTTGCTCTAACAAGCATTTTGTTAAATCGGCATTAGCCCGCTTTACACCGCAGGATATTATAAAAATTTTGCAGCAGAATCACCTTAAATTTGAAGAACGACAAAATCAGCAAATGTTTGCTTTCAGCGCTGTCGATGTTGCTGGAATGCTGTTAGAAAGATGTTTAGAAAAACAGGTGAAAATTCAAACAAACTGCCAAATAAGCGGTATTGTTAAACAGGGTGAAGCTTTTGTTATTACGACAAATTTCGGTGATTTTACCGGCGATAACCTGATTGTGGCAACCGGCGGTGTATCCTATCCCAAAATCGGCGCTACAGATTTGGGATATAGAATAGCCAAACAATTCGGACATAAGATTATTCCGGCGCGACCAGCGTTGGTCGGGCTAGTTGCGCAAACTGAATTGCGGAATTTTTGCTCAGATTTAGCAGGTGTTTCCGTGCCGGTTATTATAAATATCGACAAGCAGAAAATCTGCCGTTATTTATTGTTTACGCATATGGGCATTTCCGGTCCGGCAGTTTTAAATGCCTCGCTGTATTGGCAGAGCGGAAAAACGTTTTACATAGACTTTTTAAATGGGCAAACTTTGAACGGATTGCTTGAAAATCAGTCGAAAAAGTCGGTTAGTCAGATAGTCAGCAAGGTTTTGCCTACTAATTTAGCTAAAAAACTGGTAGGGAATTTTGATTGCCAAATTGAAAATTTAAGCAATAAAAACAAACAGATATTAAATGACAGATTGACACGCTTTGCTTTTATTCCGCAAAAGACAATGGGGTTCGATCGGGCAGAAGTTACGGCGGGCGGCGTAGATGTAAGTCAAATTTCATCGCAAACCATGGAAAGCAAACTTTGTCCGCATTTGTTTTTTATTGGTGAAGTTTTAGATGTCACAGGCGAGCTCGGTGGTTTTAATTTGCAATGGGCATGGGCATCGGCAAACGCCGTGAAAATTTATTAAATAATAAGAATAGAGAGTTTTTTCAAAAAAATATATGAATACGGATACAAAAAAAGAGGTCTTGATGACCTCTTTTTTTAAGCAGAACTACTAAATTATTTATCAGCAATCATTGCTAATGCTTTGTCAGTATATTCTTTCATAATTTCGGCGCTGGATTTTAATTTTGCGCGTTCTTCATCAGAAAGTTTTGGAGAAATAACGTGGAATATACCTTTTTTATTGATAACTGTCGGCAAAGACAAGCTTACACCTTTAACGCCTTCAATGTCATCGTGGTGAGAAGACACAGTCAAAATAGCGTATTCGTTGTTGTTAATAGCGCGGCAAATCTGAGTTAATGCACCAGCAATACCATAGAAAGTTGCGCCTTTGCCGTCAATGATTTTGTAAGCTGCGTTAACAACACCGTCTCTGATTTCGGCTTTTTTAGCATCGTCCAAAACTTTGTTTACGCTGGCGGCGTATTCGTCCAAAGACAAAGTGCCAGCTTCGGCGTTAGACCAAATTAAAACTTCGCTGTCGCCGTGCTCGCCGATAACATCGGCGTGAACGGATTTTGTGGAAACACCCAAATAGAACGCCAGCAAGGTTCTGAATCGAGAAGTATCCAAAACCGTGCCGCTGCCGATAACGCGTTCTTTAGGAAAACCGGAAAGTTTGCGGGCAACTTCGGTCATAATGTCTGCCGGATTAGCGGTGATAAGCAAAATTGAATCCGGAGCGTATTTAGCAACCTGTGGAATAATGCTTTCAAAAATTTTAACGTTGCGTCCCAAAAGGTCAATACGGGTTTCGCCTGGTTTTTGATTTGCGCCGGCGGTAACGATAACAATTTCGCAGCCGTCCAAATCTTCATAAGTTCCGGCTTTGATTTTTCCGGCATGACCGAACGGAGCGGCGTGAGCAATATCCATAGCTTCTGCCTGAGCTTTTTTCTCATTCATATCAATCAATACAACTTTGTGGGCAACGCCTGTCATCATCAAAGAAAATGCCGCAGCACTTCCAACAGAACCGGCACCGATAATACCAACTTTCATGTTTTATCTCCAATTAAAAATATGTTCAAAAATTCATTTACTTATATAGCTATCTTTATAGCCAAATTGCAATACCTTTTTTTAGTTTTTTGCAATTTTTTTTACATAAAAAACATGGTTGACAGTCCAGACGAAAGTTTATATAGAAAAAGTTATGAAAAATGCAGAAAAAATGATAAAAACTAACGCTATGCGGATTGTGGAAACCGCCAAAATTCCGTATAAAGTATATGAATATGAAGTAACGGACGGCGTTGACGCTAAAAGCGTGGCGCAATATTTGCAAAAACCGGAAGAGCAGGTGTTTAAAACTTTGGTAACGCAGGCTCCGACCGATCAGCACAGCTTTACGCATTTTGTGTTTGTGATTCCGGCAAACGCCGAGCTCAGCGTGAAAAAAGCTGCGCACGCCGCCGGAGTGAAAGATTTGGAAATGCTGCCGCTGAAAAAACTTTTGCCGCTGACCGGTTATGTGCATGGCGGCTGCTCGCCGATTGGTATGAAAAAGCAATTTCCGGTTTTTATTGATGAAACAGCGATATTGTTTGACACGTTTTGCCTTTCCGGCGGCAAAATCGGCGTGACTTTGGAACTGAACGCCGAAGCCTTGGCGGCGGCAATAGGAGCCAAATTCGCCGATTTAACGCTGTAAATGCCGAGTTACAAATTTTTAAGCCAAGCGTCTAAGCCGTCGGTTTCATTGCCATAGCCGACCCAGCCGTTTTGTTCAACATTGCAGCCTTTGCATTGCTTGGTCATATCGGAGATGGTTCTTTGCTCACCGCCCCCGCCATTGGTAATAAACGGAATAATTCTTTTACCCGATAAATTGTAGGTTTCAATAAAACTGCTGACTTGCGGCGTAATTGTTCCCCACCAGTTAGGCGAACCTAAAAATATAACATCGTATTGAGCAATATCGGCAACAGATGCGGTTAATTTAGGACGATAGTTTTCTTCTATTTCTTTTTTAGCCTGTTCCGTCATCGGATGATATTCGCTTGGATAGCTACCTTCAGTTTTAATTTCAAAAATATCTCCTCCGACTTTTTTGTGAATAACTTCAGCGACTTCTTTTGTGTTGCCGCTGTAAGAATAGTAAGCGACTAAAATTTTTTTATTTTCCATAATATTTTCTCCTTTATTTATTTCCGCCTGTACGTTTTGAGCAAAAAGTATTCCGGCAAACATTGCTAATGCAATATATATTTTATTCATCAAATTTCTCCTTTTATTTATGCTATAAGTTTAGTTGTTTGTTAAAAAAATAGCCAGACCTTATTCTCTCAATATGTTGCCTATTTCTATCATATTAAATCTTGCAATTATGTTTTATTGTTTGTATTTTATAGTAAAGGAGAGAGCAATGGAAAATCTGACAGATAAAATAAAAGAAAAAGTTTTTGAACTTTTTTCTGAGTCCGGAATGCTGCAGACAAGCATTAAAGGATTTAATATTTCTGTACGCACGGCGCCGACTGTTAATCAGCATTGTTTTTATAAACCGATGGCAATAGTGATTTTACAGGGTAAAAAACAAACAGTACTGGGTTCGGAACATTTTACTTATAATGCAAACCAGTTAGTTGTTACTTCTGTTGACATTCCGACAGTAGGAAGCATTGTTGAAGCCAGTCCGGAAAAGCCTTTTATATCATTGGTTTTGGAGCTTGACAATTATATTATCAGCCAGCTGCTGAGCGAAGGCAATTATACGCAAAATGACTATGTCAGTCGTGGGATGGGAATAACGGAAGCAGATGAAAATATATTAGATGCTTTTTATCGGCTGATTATGCTTTTAGAGCAAGAGGAACGGCAAAAAATTATGGCACCGCTGATTATCAAAGAAATACACTATCTGCTGCTGACATCTCCGCTTGGTGATATTATACGCGCCGTGAATACTAAAGGTTCGCAAAACAACCAAATAGCTAATGCTATCGCTTGGCTCAAAGAGAATTTTCGCAAGCCTTTAAAAATTGAAGAGTTGGCTAAAAGATTTAATATGGCAGAATCTTCCTTTTACCGTCATTTCAATAGGGTGACAAGTATCAGTCCGCTGCAATATCAAAAACAGCTGCGTCTTTATGAGGCTCAGCGTTTGATGCTGTCTGAAAATATGGATGCTGCCAATGCTGCATACGATGTTGGGTATGAAAGCGCTAGTCAGTTTAACCGCGAGTACAAACGTATGTTTGGCACGCCGCCAAAAACAAACGTCAACCAGATAAAAAATATCTGATTGACATTTGAAATTGAGGTTAAAGTTTATTTCAGCTTGTTTTCTTTGAGCCACTTATCCAACAAGCCGGCGATAACATCGTTGTTTAAATCCTGCATCAAGAAATGTGTATTTCCCTTAATGCCGAGTTTGGGAAGTTCAACGAGTGCGGCTTTACCGCCGTGTTTATTGACTGTTTCCACAAACTTTTTCGCCATAGTCAAACGAACACGCCAGTTTTCATCACCAAGATTTTCACTAGGCTTTTCCGGAATATAATCACCAAAATATAGAACAATCGGAATTTCCGTTAAGCGGGCAAAGTCTTTTTCTGAAACTTCTATTCCATTTAGGGTTCCGGTCAGGCTGGGCATAGGCTCAGGAACTTCACCCACCGGAAAAACAAAACCTCCAGGTTCAAAGGCGGCAACGGCCTTAACATTGGTATTTTGCATAGCCGCAATCCACCCCGGATAACCACCGGCCGAGTGAGTAACCAAAATGTTACTGCCTATTTTATCCGCTAAAGCGTTAATGGACGGAATATCTTGTGTATGGTCGCTTAAATCAGGTGTTATTTCGCGGAAAAATTGCGACAAATATTCCTTATCTTGAGAAAATTGGACGCCTTTGTTATATTTTGGCCAAATTCCGATACGCCAGATATCAAACCAAAACATTTCATCAGCCACAGGCTTGATTTGTTTTTCAGCCGTAGTTCTTCCGGCTCGACCGCGCCCCGGTAAATCCATAACATAAGTCGGATATTTTTTCTTTAGCATTAAGGTGGAAAAGCCGTCTCGACCGTCCGGCGTCATTTCCCAGCAAACGCCTGAGCCTCCATAGCCGTGAATAAAAATAAGCGGATATTTGTTGGCATTTACCGGTATTTGGTAATTCACAAAAGCGTGGTTGGCACGATAGCTTTGTCCGCTTTCCTCTTGCTCAGCCCAGCCGACGAACTTTGAGTTATCATAAGTTCCGTCACGCTGAACAGTTGTTCCGCCAACGCTGAAGCTTCCTTGTTTGCTTATTTTTATCTCATTGTCAGAGCAGGCCGAAACCATTAAAGCAGCTAATAATGAAAAGGTAAATTTATTCATTGAATTGTTCCTTATTTCAATTTTTCATTAAAGAATTTTACCAATTTTTCGGCAATCTTGTCAACATATTCAGGTACATAGTAAGTTTGAATATGAGTAGCATTTGGAATAAGGAACAATTCTTTATCTTTTGTTCCGGTTGCTTTATTGAAAGCATCTTTGGTCATATATAAAGAATCTGCTTTTTCTCCGGCAATCATCAATAGAGGTTGGTTAATCAATTCAATCTGGTCTGTTGCGTCCCAAGTCATTAAATACATCAAACTGCTTTCGGTGTATTCAAAAGTAGAATTCGGATGGGCATAAGTGCGCAAGTAATATTTGAAACCTTCGCGATACAAATCAAATGGAAGCTTTTCAGCCTGTTCATCACTGATACCGGTCATAGAACCAATCAATCTGTCGTTGTCGGTTTTAACAGCTTCATCTCGGGCTTCGGCTGCTTTAGCCAAACGCTCTTGAATGGTATCCAGTTGGCTGTCGTTATAGCCGTTGCGGCGGACACGTCCGGTGTTGAACATACTCAAGGTTGCAACAGCCTTTAAGCGTTTGTCGGATTGCGCAGCTTTTAAGGTGTAGCCTCCGCCGCCGCAAATTCCAAAGATACCTATTTTACTGTTATCTACACCTGCATATTGTGAAATATAGTCAATCATACCGTGTATATCTTCTTCACGGTATGCTGGTTTATCGGTATGACGAGGTTCGCCTTCACTTGCTCCCTGATAAGAGGCATCGGCAGCTATTGTGACATAGCCGTTTTCAGCCAAACGCTGCGCATAAAGTCCGGCAACTTGTTCTTTTACGCCGCCGTTAGGATGGGCTACAACAATCGCCGGATATTTTTTAGAAGCGTCATAATTTGCCGGAGTGTATACATTAGCGGAAATATTCAAGCCGTGCAGTTTATATGTTGTTGGATGAATGTTGACTTTTCCGGTTATATTTTGGGTTATGGCACCGTCATAAACCAAGCCGAACGGATTTTTATTTTCTGCAGCCGAGCTGTTGGCTCCGGCTAACAAAGTTGCACTTAAAATCGCACTCATAATTTTTCCTTTCATAATTTATCTCCCAAGTAGTTCTTTTATGCGTTAAATTTAAGCATTTTGACTAAAATCATAAAGACCAAATATTCTCAAATAATTGCCTTATTCTCTCAAATGAAAAAATTTCTTGCTAGTTTAAGCTAAAGCGTATATAAAATTTATAGATTAAGGAGCAGAAAAATGAAATATTTACTGATAGCATGCTTACTGCTGCCGTTGTCGGCGCAGGCGTTTGGCTGGGACGAGGTAAACAGTCAGCGCACCAATAGTTTGGGAGAAACCGAATATCGTAACAACATGGGACAACTGGTTGGAACGTCTCGGCAAAACAGCCTTGGTGAAACCGAATACCGCAACAATATGGGGCAGTTGGTCGGCACGGCAAGAAAAAACAGCCTAGGTGACACCGAATATCGCAATAATATGGGACAGCTGGAAGGTACCGCACATAAAAACAGCTTGGGCGATACCGAATATCGCAATAATATGGGGCAGCTGGAAGGTACTGCACATAAAAACAGCTTGGGCGATACCGAATACCGTAATAATATGGGGCAGCTGGAGAAAACGTCCCGCAAAAACGGTTTGGGCGAAACGATATATTATAAATACTAGGAGAATTTGTAATGAATGAAATTTTACGCTTGGCAATGGAGCAGGCGCGCAAGACGATGAATAAAAATATCGGCGGTCCGTTCGGTGCAGCGGTGATTGCGGAAAACGGCGAGATTTTGTCTGTTGCTTCAAACTCTGTTCTGCGTGATAACGATCCGACAGCGCATGCGGAAGTCAACGCTATCCGCGCAGCCTGCAAAAAAGCCGGCAGCTATGATTTAAGCGGCTGCGTTTTATACACCACGGCTTATCCTTGTCCGATGTGTCTTTCTGCCATTATTTGGGCGAACATTAAAAAAGTATATTTCGGCTGCCGTCCTGAAGACGCAGAACATATCGGCTTTAGAGACGACTTTATGTATCGCTTTATAGAAGCTAAATGCAAAGACAAATCAGTTTTGGATATGGCGGAATTGGATAGGGCGGATTGCTTGAAGCTGTTTGAAGAATATCAGCAAAAAGCCAAAACAATTTATTAAGTACAAATTTCAACAAAAGGAATAAAAATGAAAGTGGGAATAATCGGAACCGGATATGTGGGGCTGCCAACCGGAGTCGGCTTGGCTGAACTTGGCAATCAGGTGGTGTGCATAGACCGTGAGCCGAAAAAAATTGAAGCTTTGCAAGCCGGAAGATTGACGCTGTATGAAGACGGCTTGGAAGAGCTTTTTCAAAAAAACGTGAAAGCAGGAAGAATTAAATTTACCACTTCCATGAAAGAAGGTGTTTCTGATGCCGATGTGGTGCTGATTGCCGTGGGCACGCCGCCGCATCCGGTGACCAAAGAAGCGGATATGAAATATATTCACGCCGCAGCTACCGAGTTGGCGGAATATTTGACTGGATACACGGTTATTGCCACAAAATCGACAGTACCGGTTGGAACAGGTGACGATGTGGAGGCTTTAATAGCCAAGAAAAATCCGTTTGCCGATTTTGATGTGATTTCTTTGCCGGAATTTTTGCGTGAAGGCTTTGCCGTGCATGACTTTTTTAATCCGGACAGAATAGTTGTGGGGGCTAACACGGAGCGGGCGCGCAATGTTATTAAAGAACTGTACAAGCCGTTTGCTGACAAAACTAATATGCTGTTTGTAAAACGTCGTTCCAGCGAGACTATAAAATATGCTTCCAACGCTTTTTTGGCGATGAAAATTCATTATATTAACGAAATGGCAGATTTTTGCGAAAAAACGGGGGCAGACATTAGCGAAGTTGCGCAAGGAATGGGGCTGGATAACCGTATCGGCAACCGCTTTTTGAACGCCGGTCCGGGGTATGGCGGCAGCTGTTTTCCAAAAGACACTATGGCAATGGCTTATATGGCGCGGCAAAATAATGTGGAAATGACGCTGATTAACGCGGCAATAGCTGGGAACGTTAAACGCAAGCAACGTATGGCGGAGCGGATTTGGAATGAGGTAAAAGATTTGGAAAATCCAAAAATTGCAGTGCTGGGGCTGGCGTTTAAAAACGGTACGGATGACTGCCGCGAAAGTCCGGCGTTGGAAATTGTCGGCAATTTGTTGGAAAAAAACGCCGATATTACTGCCTATGATCCTAAAGCTATGGGGACGGCATGCCGTCTGTTGGGCGATAAAATTGGTTATGCCGACGATATGTACAGCTGTATTAAAGGCGCTGATGTGCTGGCGGTTTTAACCGAATGGAACGAGTTTAAGACATTGGATTTGAATTTGGCGGCAGATTTGATGCGGCATAAAAATATTGTGGATTGCCGCAATTTGCTGAATGCCGAGCAGGCGCTGACGCAGGGATTCAAATATCAGGGCATCGGCAAAAAATTTGACAAGCTGGCAAAACCGCTGAAAAAAGCGGCATAAGTCTGACAGTGTTTTCTTGAGGCGATACTTTAAATAGTACCGCCTTTTTTAGTGAAAACGCGTTTTTTTATATTGACAATAAATCGGCTTGGGAGTAGCACTCGCTTTTGAAAAAACATAATCTGAAAACGAGGCTGAAATGAAAAGAAAAAATAGGGGAATTTTACTGGGAATTTGGGGAACTTGCTGCTATGGTATGAACCCGCTGTTTGCTTTGCCATTGTTTGCCGCAGGCATAACTTCTAATTCCGTGCTGTTTTATCGCTATGGTTTTGCGCTGATTATTTTTGGTTTGTGGCTGACTCTGCATAAAAAAATTTCGCTGAAAATTTCTTGGCGTGAAGCTGGAGTTTTAATGCCGCTGGGCGTGGTGTTTGCCATTTCTTCATTAACCTTGTTTCAAAGCTATATCTACATCGGCGCCGGTATTGCTTCTACGATTTTGTTTATATATCCGATTATGGTGGCGCTGATGATGGCGATGTTTTTCTATGAAAGAATTTCGCTTAAAACGGTGGCGGCTATTGTTTTGACTATGGTCGGAATCGGTTTGTTTTATGAGGGAAAAGACGGTCAGACCTTAAACTTGACCGGAGTCGGATTGGTGCTTATTTCGGCTTTGGCTTATGCTGTTTATATGGTGGCGCTGAAAAACGTAAAAATACTGAAACGCGTGCAATATTCCAAGCTGACATTTTATGTGATGTTTTTTGGATTGTTCGTATTCTTTTTCGCCTCAAACTTTGGTATTGAGCTGCAGCCGATAAATTCTTGGTTTATGCTGGCATGTTTGCTTGGTTCGGCGCTTATTCCAACCATTATATCTTTGGAAACCATGACAATAGCTATAAAACTGATTGGTCCGACTTTGTCGGCTATTTTGGGCGCTTTAGAGCCAGTAACCGCTGTTTTTATTGGTGTTTTTGTATTTGGCGAGCATTTATCGGTGCGCATTGTTTGCGGAATTGTATTGATTTTGGCGGCAGTGTTGATGATTGTTTTGACCGGTGGTTCACAAAAATATAAAAAAACATAAATAATTGTAAAATAACTATCAGGATAGCTTGACTATAAAATTTTTATTTGCTAATCTATTCTAAAATCTTGTGTGTTTAATTTTTAGAACAGGGACTTTAAAATGCGTAGAGTATTATTTGTGGTTTCTTTGCTTGTTGTTTTGAATCAAATAAAATCTGCAGAGGCTGTTAATGTGGATACGTGGGATGGCTTTGTGTGGGCTAGTCCTTTCGTCGATGTTGACTTAACAGGCAATATAACACAGCCGGATGGAGATAGGGAATTTTCAAGAACTTTTAATCATAATTTGAATGGTAATGGATATACAATTTCAGGTGGAAACGGCGGTAAAATATTTTTTCAAATTAACGCTGATGAGAAGAAATTTGAAAATGTTACTTTCAAAGATTTCAATTCATTGAAAAACCAAGGTGGATTTTTTGTCTCTGGCGTTAAAGGGATAGAGTTTAATAAAGTTAATTTTGAAAATATATCTAATCCGTCGGACGGTGGACATGAAAATTCATGGGGTGGAGCGTTAAATATTGAAGGAGAATCTAAAAATATTAAAATTTCAGGTTCTCAGTTTCTAAATAATGTTCAATATACAAAAAATCGAACATCTGGTGATGCGTTAGGGGGAGCTCTTCATGTACAGGGAATATTAGTCAATAATAATAATAATAAAGATTATTCTAGCTTGGTATATTTAAAAGACTCTACGTTTTCCAGTAACAAAATGAACGCGCTCAACAGCAACGCTTATGGTGGCGCTATCTTTTTGGAAGGTCAAATCGAAACTTTTAGCGGCAATAAACTGGCTTCTAATCAAGCAACCGCCAGTGCTGACGGTAAAAATGCTTACGGCGGCGCGCTGGCTATTGGCGGAGCTAATGAAAACCGCGGCACTGCGCAAATCAGTACTTTTGAAGCTAATACCTTTGACAACAACTTAGCGCAATCAGGAAAAGGCGGAACGGCACAGGGTGGTGCGGTGTATGTTTCAAACAGCGGCAAAACCTCTTTTAGAAACAGCACATTTAAAAATAATAAAGCCGCAGCCGAAGCCGGAACAGCTAAAGGCGGAGCGATTTCCAATTCTTATGCCGAAGATAATGCGGTTTCTATGTTCGGATTAACAATGGCTTCAAACGTTGCAGAAGGTGCTGTCGCAACAGGGGGGGCCATCTATAATGACGGTGTTATTTCTGATATGTCAGGCGACGCCGACAATGAATTTGTGATTAGCAACAATAAAGCTACTGGTACTGTCGCCAATGATTTTGATGCTTTGGTCGGTGAAGGCGCAGGCGTTTATAATTCCGGCACAATTAAGCAAATTAACAATGTTCAATTTTCTTCTAATGAAGCCAGTGAAAGCGGCGGCGCTATTTTTAACGCTAACGGCGCAACAATTGGAAATATAATCGGAGCGACGTTTACAGGCAACAAAGCAGGTATATTTAACGGCGGAGCTATTTATAATGCTGGCAAAATAGGCGAAACCAATGGAGCATCTGGAACTTTTACTTCTAACAGTGCGGTTCAAGACGGCGGCGCGATATTTAATGCGGAAAATGGAAATATCGGCGCGTTGAATGCCAGCTTTAGCGGAAACTCTGCTCAACGTTATGGTGGCGCTTTAGGAAATGAAGGTGCGCTGTCCAGCATTAGCGGAAGTTTTGCCTCCAATAGTGCGGGTGTAACCGGCGGTGCTATTTTTAATGATACAAATGCGGTAATCAACAGCATAACAAGCGCAGAATTTACTGGCAACAAAGCGCTTACATATAACGGCGGCGCAATTTACAACCGAGGTAAAATTGGCGAAACCAACGGAGTATCGGGAACTTTTACTTCTAACATCGCAGTTCAAGACGGCGGCGCGATATTTAATGCGGAAAATGGAAATATCGGCGCGTTAAATGCCGACTTTAGCGGAAACTCTGCTCAACAGCATGGTGGAGCTTTGGGTAATGAAAACGTGGTGGCAAGCATCAGCGGTAAATTTACCTCTAACAGCGCTGCGCAAAATGGCGGTGCCATATTTAATGACAGCAACGCAAAAATCAACAGTGTCAGCAACAGTACGTTCAGCGGAAACACTGCTGCCAAGGGCGGTGCAATTTATAACGCCGGAACAATCAGCTCTTTGACTGACAGCAAATTTGAAACAGCAACAGATACAATTGAAAACATTACTGGTGCGACAATAGAAACAGTGTCAAACATTGCTGCGGCTGGTTCTGTGAACAACGGCGGTACTATCAACGAAATTGATAATTCGTCTTTCAGCGTGGCTTCCGGCACAGCATTAAACAATTCCGGCACTATCGGAGAAATTAAAAACTCGACCTTTGATTATGGCACTGGCACGGGTATTGCTACAACTAAAAATTTGAATTTGATTGCTGATAATGGTAATTTAACTTTCAGCGGCGCAGGTACTGCTCTTGAAATGGGCGCAGACAATACCGTAAATGTTGAATCTGTAAATGCTGGTAAAGCAACATTTGACGGCACAATCAAAGCAAACGGCGGAAAGCTGGCTTTAGTGGGCGACAATAGCGATGGTTCGAGAATTGCCTTGAACGGAATGGTTGACAACGCCGATGTTTCTTTGAAAGATGCTAATTTAGTGTTGGGCAATGCTAATGTTTTGACTAATTCTTCTTTGAATGCGCAAAGCGGCAAAATCAGCCTGGCTCTGAACAATTACGATACTTACAAAATCAAAAAATTAACAGCAACCGCATACGCTAAATGGAATTTCAATATTTCTTTGAGCAAAGAAAATGGAAATAAGTATAATGTTTTGGATATAGACGACGGCAGTGGCACAGTGTATTTGAGCTCGCTTAATGTTCAGGACTATGCAAACAGCATGCTTGATGATGAAACTTATACTATTCAGCTGATTAAATCTGCATCTGGCAACGCACCGCAGCTTAACTATGACGGAGCAATAGTTTTAACAGAAGCTCAAGCCGAAATGTCCACTAAAAACATATTGGCAAAAGAGTTTGGATTGGCGACAACTGATACCACTAACGACAGTATTCGCTTTAGAGGCTTGATGAATAGCATTGCTGGCTGGGCAGAACTTGACACTACTTTAGATAAAAAGTTTACCTTCTATGAAGATGCTTCAATTTCCCGTTATATTGATAAGCTGCGCGGCAACAACTTAACACTGGAAGGCAACAGAAATGTGTTTGATGTCAATAATAAGAATATGCTGGCGAAAATTGGCACAGGACAGAATGTGACAATCAATAATCTGACGTTGAAAAACATTGGCACAACAGCAAATGACGGAACATTGAATCTGAATGGAGTTAACCACACTGGATCTGTTGTCAATAAGGCTCAGTTAAATACGGCGGGCAATACACAGATTGCCGGAAAATTAAGCAATATCGGTTCTGTTGTAAACAGTGGCAATTTAACAGTTAACGGCGGCTTGCAGAATGAAAGCACAATTACCACTGCTGACGGCGGAAGTTTGTCGGTTGCCGGAGGAGATTCTGTAAACAGCGGAAAAATCAGCGGCGGTGTTAAATTCAACAACACTACATTGAATAACAGCGGCAAAATTGATGAAATTACCGATTCAACTTTCATTGATGCAGCATTGTCCGGCAGTAATGCTTTTGAAAACAGTGGCACAATCAATAAACTGGAAAATGCTGCTGTAACTGGCGATATGCTCAATTCTACTGACACAGCTCAAATTAACGAAATAAATGGCTTGACGGTTAGCGGAAAATTGCAGAATAGCGGTAAAATCGGCGCCATGACTGGTGAAAACAAAGTTTCATCTTTGCAAAATGACGGCGAACTAAATAGCAGTGAAAGTTTGACCATTGATGATGAGTTTGTTAACGGCGAAAATGCTATTGCTAATATCAGCGGTAAATTAAGCGCCGCTAAAGGCACAACCAATAAAGGCTCACTGGCGTTTAACGGAGTGGGTTATACTGGAGGTCTGACCAACGATAAGCAATTTACAGTTTCCGGCAGCACATCAATAAGCGGCAAACTCAACAACCGCAGCACAGGTTCTGTTGATAACAGCGGCAACTTGACAGTTAGCGGCGGTTTGCAGAATGACGGCGCAATTACTACTGCTGATGGCGGAAGTTTAACAGTTGTCGGAGATAGTTCTGTAAACAACGGAGCTATCAGCGGCGGCGTTAAATTCAGCGACACCACGTTGGATAATAGCGGTACCATTGACAAGATTTATGACTCGTCATTTAAGACCGCAGGTGGCACAGCATTAAACAATACCGGCACTATTGGAGAAATTAAAAACTCGACCTTTGAATATGGTACCGGCACGGGTATTGATACAACTGAAGATTTGAATTTGATTGCTGATAATGGTAATTTAACTTTCAGCGGCGAGGGCTCAGCTCTTGAAATGGGCGCAGACAATACTGTAAATGTTAAGACTGTGAATGGTGGTAAAGCAACATTTGACGGCACAATCAAAGCAAACGGCGGAAAACTGGCTCTGAGCGGCGACAATAGCGATGGTTCGAGAATTGCCTTGAACGGAACGGTTGACAACGCCGATGTTTCTTTGAAAGATGCTAATCTGTCGTTTGGTAATACTGACGTTTTGGCAAATTCTTCTTTGAAAGCCGAAAGCGGAACAATCAGTTTTGTTCAAGATAACTATGGCTCTTATAAAATTAAAAAGTTAGAGTCATCTGAAAATGTTAAATGGAATTTCAATATTTCATTGAGCAAAGCCGATGGAAATAAATATGATGCTTTGGAAATAGAAGACGGCAGCGGTACTGTGTATATCAGTTCGCTTGATGTCAGTGCGGCGCAGGATTATACTGACAGTATGGATTTTGAGGAAAGCCACACTATTCAGCTGATTAAGTCTTCTTCCGATAACGCACCGGAACTTACCTATGACCAAGCAAAAGTTTTGCAGCAGGCTCAAGCTGTAATGTCGACAGATTACTTTATTGCTAAAGAATTTGGTTTGGCTACGACCAAAACTAAAAATGATAGTATTCAATTCCGCGGTTTGATGGACGCTATTGCCGCTTGGGCAAAACTTGATACCACTTTGGATAAAAAGTTCACCTTTAACGCAGATTACAGCATTTCCCGCGATATTGATAAACTGCGCGGCAAAAACTTGACGCTGGAAGGTAACGGTAACAAGTTTGACGTCAATAATAAGAATATGCTGGCGGAAATCGTTGCCGGACAGAATGTGACAATCAATAATCTGACACTGAATAATGTGGGCGCAACCGAAAACAATGGAACTTTAAGCCTGAATGAAGTTGCGTACAACGGCGATGTTACAAATAACTCACATATGAACACAGACGGCAATACGCAGATAAACGGCGAATTTAATAATAACGGCACTGTTCAAAATGATGGTCAGTTGACTTTGGCGGCGGATTCTGAAAATAACGGAACTATAGCTGGTTCGGGTTCGGTGATTGCTGGTAACGGTACCGAGGCGATGAACTTTGCCAATAATGGCTATATCAGTGGCAAAACTTATGTTTCTGACAAAGCTGTTTTGGAAAGTGATTTAGACAAACTTAACGATGTTGATATTGCTGCCGGCGGTTTGTTCAAAGTTGGTGCTGATGGCGTGCTTAACCAAAATATCAGCGGCGAAGGTGAAATGCTGGTCAGCAATTTGCTGAATATGGGCAGTGGTAGTTTGTCGAAGAACGGAATTTTGACCGTTGCGGACAGTGGCACTATAAATATCGGTGAAAAACAAGTTCGTGTCGGAACATTTAATTTGAACGGAACTTTGGCGCTGGATATAAGCCAAATCACTGCAAATTCCGCAAGCTATACCGGCGGTCAGATTATTGTCGGCGACAGCGCTAATATCGCCAGTGATGCTAAGCTGAGAATTACTGTGACGGCAGATTCTCTAAATAAAGGCAGCAAAACAGGCGAACTGCAGCTGATTAGCGGCAATAACGTTTCCGGATTGTTTAACAATATTATGTCTAACAATCTCTATGATATTACAGCTGGTAATAAAGCTGGCACAATCATTATCAAAAACAAAGCTTCTGGTGAAGATATTGCAAGCATGTATGGTAACAGAAACAACCGTAATACTGCTAAAGCTTGGGATAAAGTGAATGTTCTGGCAGGTAGCAAAGCTGAGAAAATTAAGAATATTTTGAATGATTTGTCTCAACACGACGCTAAAGAATATGTATCGGCTTTAACCAAAGTTGCGCCGGCAGATTCTCAGCTGGCAATGATGACAACAGGAGAAGTTAACAATCAAATTAACCGCAGCATATGGCATAGATTTGGTCGTAACCGCGCTTTATGCAACACGCCGTTTGCCTCTGCATCGGCTTGGATAGAGGGTATGGGCGGCTATGCACACCAAAACAGCAGCTTTGAAGCGGCTGGCTTTAATTCCCACACAACAGGTTATATGCTGGGAATTGACGGAACGGTTGACTGCGCTACTACCGCAGGTTTCGGCTATGCTTTCAATAACACTAAGGCAACTTCTCAAGGTCGTGATACCGGCATAAAAGGTCATACAGCGTTTGCTTATGCAAAATATCAGCCGAAACAAGCTTATGTACGCGGCACAATCAGCTATGGGTATGCTGATTATGATGAACGTTCTGCAGTGCAAGATGTTGATATTAAAGCAAAATATCATGTTCAGGCTTTGAGCGCCGAAACTGCAGCCGGATATGAGTTTACAGACGGTTTTATTCCGGAAGCTGGTTTGCGCTATACATATTTGATGCCGCAGAAATATACGGATAATTTGGGACAGCATGTTCAGGCAGAAAATACTGATTTGTTGACTGGATTTGTAGGAATGCGCTATCGTCCGCGCTGCGGGGCAATTTGGTATAATGTACGCCCGACCGCATATGTGGGTATGAGCTATGATATTTATAACAGCGATACAAAAGCCAATGTTTCGATTGCCGATCAACAATATGAAATCAGTGGTCAGAAATTGCCGCGCTGGGGACTTGAAACCGGTGTAGGCGTCGAAGTCTCCGTAAATTCTTGGGATTTGTCGGTTGGCTATGATTTCGGTTTGCGTGAAAAATATCAATCGCATACGGGTATGTTTAATGCACGCTATAATTTCTAAGTGAAAGTGTGTTGATTACAAAAATGGAGCAGGGCAGCTTGCTTCATTTTTTGCTTTATAAATTGCAAAACGCTTTATAAATTTGCAATAAGGTCAAAAAAAATCCGCTCTAATTAAATTAGAACGGATTTTTTTGTTTAGGTGTTCAGCATCTCGGAATATTGCATGGCTTTGATTTCCAAGTCGCGGCGGCGCTGGATATTTTCCATTTCCGTAAGTCCATAGTCCAGCATTTTGTCATATGATGCGAAATATTTGTTCTTGGCACCTTCTGACATCATCCATTCGCGGAAAAGTGAGCAAAATCCTTCTTGTGGCTCAGGAGAGTCTTTAACTGCTTCGGCTACAAACAAGTCAAGGAAACATTTTAGTTCTAGATAACTTAGTTTGCAATAACGCACATACCATTGCAATTTTTGGTAATACGGCGATGATACCCCTAAGGTTTTGCAGGAAGCAAACAGTTCCAAGCCAATTTGCCGGTCAAAAAAGTTTACTTTTTCCTCGCGGTTTACGTACAATTTGCAAAAGTACTCATCTGGCAATTTTTTTACCAAAATCAGCTGTTCCGGCAAAGACAAATTACGAGCCGAAACACTTTCAACAAACAGATTCCAAAGCTTTGGACTGTTGAGCTGAAAAAATACCTCTAACTTTGAGCCTTGCAGAAATATATCAAGCTTTTCTTCGATATATTCCGGTGTGGTAAAGTTACCAGAGGCTGTAAGCTGATGTACAGTAATATAGCCAGCTAAAACATGTTCAACACTGTCGTCGTTGTCGTTTACATAACGTTCACAGAGACGGCAAAACATTTTGAGCGGTATAAGATTAAATGTTGTCATTACACCGAAAAATAACAAGTTAATAGTATTCATATAGCTAATAATTAAATTTGTAACTTGTAAAATATCACATATAAGTGATTATGTCAATATTTTCGTCAAAAATGAATTGATTTTATACGTAAAACTGATTTTGAAATTTTGGATAAATATAAATTAGTGCGAAAGGTTTATTAAACGTGCTGCCATACAATAAAAATTATCATAAAAACGATTGCACCGATAATGATTGCTGTTGTTGACATTGATACCTCCTTTTTTGTTTTTAATTATATAAAGAGTCTGCCAAATTGCAAGTTTTTTCAATATAGATAAAACCCCATGCAAAAAATATTACATGGGGCAGAAGAAAAACAATGAGTTATCAGATGTTATTTTTCATAAACATCCATTTGAGCCGGAGCTTGAGCAGCTGGTTGCTGCAAAACTGGCTGACGAGTTACAACTGGCTGACCAGAAACAGGCTGTACATTCATAACCGGTTGAGCACCAGTAACCTGTTCACCAATGCAGTTACCTGTAGCGCAGGCTTCGCCACGGTTAAACGGACGAGTTTCAAATGAAGTTGTTTCATAGGTACGAGGTTCATAAACTGTGTGGTAAGTTGTGTTTTTGTAAACAACTTTAACCGGAGTTCTTACAGTATATTCTGTCGGCTGGCAGTTATTGCAAGGGCGTTGAGCCGGAATAGGAGCAGCAGCCTGACAGGTGTTGCATGGACGGGCAGCAGGTTGATATTGACGAACCGGAGTTGGAGCCGGCTTTTCTTTAATTAAAGCATCGCCACAACCATTATCGGCACCGGCATAGCGATAGTTGCGAGCAGATGTATCTTCATCACTGGCGCAAGCGGTTAAGCCTGCAACCAAAGCAACAACCATCAATTTTGTTAAATTTTTCATTATATTCCTCCAGTTCTAAATCTGAATATTTCTACTTTTAAATTTCATCTATTTTTATTATTAACAGAAAATTAAACATTTGTTAAGCATTTTTTTTGAATTTTAACAAAAAAATATACAAAAAATCAGAAAAAGCCTTTTTTTTATCATTTTTTCATTAAAATATTAAAGTTTTATATTTTGAACCAAATTTTATAACCTTTTGTTTTATAATAATTTTATTTAATTATCCGATTCGTTGTTTTACCTTTGTGTATATATAGTATTTATGTTTGGAAAAACAACTGCCGATATTGTGTTATTCTTCTTTTGATAATTCCTGTAAGTCGGTGGCATCCATGTCTACTTTGTTGCCGTTTATTACAATGTAGCCGCTGACGGCTTGTCCTTTTGTGAATTTAACTTCAACAGAAACTTCACCATCTTCGTCATAGGTTTTGTAAGTTCCGTCTTTGACGCCGTCGACATAGTAATTTTCTTCACGGATAGAGCCGTCAGGGTAGAAATTAAGCATTTTCCCGTTCATTAAACCGTTTTTAAAGGTGCCGCTAAACAAAAGGCTGCCGTCTTCATTATAAAAACGACCTTCGCCTTCAGGCTTGCCGTTTTTGCTATGGACTTCCATTTTTACATTGCCGTTAGGATAATAGATTTTATAAATTCCGTTAATCGGCTTTTCGTTAATATCGTAAACAATACCGTCAACCACATTGGTGTTGTTTTCATTATATATTTCATCTTTATCCGATTCTCCGCAAGCGCAGAGCAAGCCGATGGCTATTATTCCTAAGATTCTGATTTTCATTGAATTAGCTCCTTTTTTTCTTAATAATACTATATAAAACCCTTGATAAAGTCAAACAGGAATCTTTTTAGCCCACAAATTACTCCTAAAATGCCTAAAATATACGTTTTTTAGGGAGTTTAAGTGATTTTTTGTTTGACAAACCATTTTTTATTTTATTAGATAAAAGCTGAGATGAGATTCTCAACTTTAATTTATAACTTAAAGAGGAATACAAACATGAATAAAAGTGAATTGATTGATAGCATTTCTGCTACTTCTGGCTTAACAAAAACAGATTGCACTAAAGCTTTGGATGCTTTTGTTGAAGCTGTTTCCAGTGCTTTGAAATCTGGCGATGATGTTCGTTTGGTTGGTTTTGGTACATTTGCTACTTCTAAAAGAGCAGCTACAACAGCTATCAATCCACGTACTCGTCAAACTGTAAATGTTCCGGCTCGCAATGTTGCTAAATTCAAAGCCGGCAAAACTTTGCAAGACATTGTAAACAGCTAATTTAGTTTTTACATAAAAGAATTTAGGCAGGAGGCGTAATTGTTCCTGCCTGATTTTTTTGCGATTTTATATATTAAAGAGCACTATATATAATAAGAAAACTCCGTTGTTTTGAACGGAGCTTTTTTCTTGAGGTTAAACTTTTATAAAAAACTTTAGGCGACTTTTGTGCCGCTATTTTTCTTTTCAGCATCTAAAAAGCCAAGTTTTTCTTGGATTTCCCAAATCACACGCAAAGCAGCTAAAGCCTGTTCACCGCCAACACGCGGAGTTGCTTCGCCGTTCACGCATTTTACAAAATGAGCCAATTCAGCTTGCAAAGGCTGATTTGTTGGAATAAACAGCTGTTCCACACTGCCTTTTAAGCCGTAGTTCATCCAATCAGGGATTTCCTCTTGGTTTACATAAGGCATACGACCTTGGGTGTGCACATTGATAGACTGGTTGATAAAGTCCATATCAATATAGTTTGTATCGGTGGTTACGGTTAAAGTGCGCACGCGGGATTGAGTGATGCGGCTGGCGGTTAAGTTAGCGGTTGCACCATTTTCAAATTCCAATAGGGCAGTAATATAATCTTTGCCGAGCGGGCTTTCTTTGGTTTTTACCGAAGCTGTCTGTACATTGATAACCGGAGATTTCATTAAAGACTGCACAACTTCTACATCGTGAATCATCAAATCCATAGAAACATCAACATCGGTAATGCGTCCGCTGGCTGCCGACATACGCTGTGCGGTCATAGAGCGGATTTTAGAGGTATCCGAAAGCAATTTGCCCATTTGTTCAACAGCAGGGTTAAAGCGTTCAATGTGACCAACCATCAAAACCACATTATTATTTTTGGCGGCGTTAATCAAACGCATGCAGCCTTCTTCGGTGGTTGCTAAAGGTTTTTCCATCATGCAGTGAATGCCGTGGTTCATGAAAAACTCACCAACATCAGCGTGAGTAACCGAGGTTGTTACAACGCTTACCGCGTCAACATTGGCGGCAACTTCTTCCATAGAGGAAAATGCTTTGATTCCATATATTTCAGCAGCATTTTTTGCAGCTTCCGGAAAAACGTCATATACGCCAACGAGCTCTACGCCTTGCAGATTTTTATAAGTTTTAAGGTGGTTTTTACCCATCATACCGGCACCAATTACGGCAACCTTAATAGTCTTAGTCATTGAAAATCCTTATTTTTTAAATGATTATAGAATTTAACTGCATTTCTTATAGCATAGACGGACAGAAAATTCTTTTAACAATATGTTACAAATTGTTACAGCATTATATATAATAAAAGTACACAATGTGAAAATGCTATTGACGTTTGCTAAAAATGGTTATAAATTAGGTCATCAAAAACCTAATAAAGAGCTGAAAATGACGTTTGTTTCTACATATATATTTCGAATTATCCCTTAGGGGATTGGACGTCTTTTTTACATAAAATTTTCTAAAATCAAACACTTAAATAATCAATTTTTTGATAGGTATAAAATTATGACAAAGTACTATGCTGATGTAAAAGCAAAGCCGGACTTTGTGGCGCTTGAAAAAGAAGTGCTGAAGTTCTGGGAAGAAGATAAAACTTTTGAAAAGTCTGTGCATAACCGTGACGGCGCTGCCGAATTTGTTTTTTATGATGGTCCTCCGTTTGCCAACGGTACTCCGCACTATGGGCACATTATGGTTTCATATGTGAAAGACGTGGTAGCGCGTTTTCAGACTATGGATGGTAAAAAAGTTGAACGCCGCTTGGGTTGGGACTGTCATGGTTTGCCAGCAGAAATGGCTACCGAAAAACAACTAGGCGTTTCCGGACGCAAGCAAATCGAAGCTTATGGTGTGGAAAAATTTAATAACTTCTGCCGTTCCGACGTTTTGAAATATTCCGGAATTTGGGTAGAGCTTTTCAAGCGCATCGGTCGCTGGGTGGACTTTAATCATGATTACAAAACCATGAATCTGCCGTTTATGGAAAGCGTTATTCATAACTTTAAAGAATTGTACGACAAGGGTTTGGTATATGAAGATTACCGTGTTTTGCCGTATTCTTGGGCAGCGGAAACTCCGCTTTCCAACTTTGAAGTAAACTTGGGATATAAAGACAAAACCGATACAGCGATTACCGTGATGTTTAAGCTGGAAACTGGTCAGAAAATTTTGGTTTGGACCACCACGCCTTGGACTTTACCGTCTAACTTGATGTTGGCAGTTGGCAAAGATATTGACTATGCGGTTATGGAAGAAGACGGACAGCAATATATTTTGGCTGAAGCTCGTTTAGGCAGCTATAAAAAACAGCTGGAACATGCCGTGCTGGTTAAAAAAATCAAAGGTTCTGAATTGCTGGGCTTGAGCTATGAGCCGATGTTCCCTTATTTTCAAAATCTTAAAGAAAAAGGCGCTTTCAAAATTTTGAGCGGCGAGTTTGTTTCCACCGAAGATGGTACCGGCGTTGTGCATATCGCTCCAGGGTTTGGTCAGGACGACTTTGAAGCCTGCCGCGCTTATGACGAGAATTTTCCGGTTGTTTGTCCGGTTGATGAAGCCGGCAAATTCACTGCAGAAGTTCCGGATTATGAAGGCAAGCAGGTGTTTGAAACCAACGAACCGATTTTAGCTTGGTTGAAAGCCAATGGTATTTTGGTAAAAAAAGAACAATACACCCATACATATCCGTTCTGCTGGCGCACCGATACTCCGCTGATTTATAAAGCGATGAGCTCATGGTTTGTTAAAGTTACCGATTTCCGCGACGAAATGGTGCAATTAAACCAGCAAATCAACTGGATTCCAGGGCATATTAAAGACGGTCGTTTCGGCAAGTGGCTGGAAGGTGCCCGCGACTGGTCAATTTCCCGCAATCGTTTTTGGGGCACGCCGATTCCGGTTTGGAAATCGGATAATCCGGCTTTTCCGAGAACCGATGTGTTTGGCTCAGTTTCCGAAATTAAAGCGGCTACTGGTATTGAAGTAGACAATCTGCACAAGCCGTATATTGATGATGTGGTATATCCGAATCCGGATGACCCGAGCGGCAAAACCATGATGCGCCGCGTTAGCGATGTGTTTGATTGCTGGTTTGAATCCGGCTCTATGCCGTATGCGCAAATTCACTATCCGTTTGAAAATAAAGAATGGTTTGAAAATCATTTTCCGGCGGATTTTATTGTGGAAGCTATCGATCAAACTCGCGGCTGGTTCTATACCTTGACTGTGCTGTCAACCGCTTTGCACCATAGACCAGCGTTTAAGAATTGTATCTGCACCGGTTTGCTGATGGCTGAAGGCGGACAGAAACTTTCTAAGCGATTGAAAAACTATCCGGATCCGAATGAAATTTTGGACTCTATCGGTTCGGACGCTTTGCGTTGGTTCTTGATTTCTTCTCCGGTTCTGAAAGGCGGCAACGTGGCTGTGGATAAGGAGGGTAAGGAAATTGCCAAAGCTTCTCGCTCAGCAATGATTCCGCTGTGGAATGCTTTTTATTTCTTCACTTTGTATGCCAATGCTGAAGACTACAAGGCTAAAGAAATTTATTCTTCCAGCGAGGCAATTGACAACTATATTCTTTCTAAGTTGAAAAATTTGGCGGTTGTAGTTAAGAAAAACTTGGAAACATACGAAGTTGCCGACGCTTGCGCTAAGCTTTCCGACTTTATGGAAATTTTAAATAACTGGTATATTCGCCGCACCCGTGACCGTTTCTGGGAAGGAGAACACAATGCGTTTGACACCTTGTACACCGTTTTGGTAAATGTCAGCAAAATTGCCGCACCGTTAATGCCGTTTATCTGCGAATATGTTTACAAAACTTTGACCAAAGGCGAATCCGTACATTTATGCGATTATCCGAAACTTGAAGAAATTAAAGCCGATGACGCTTTGATGGCGGATATGGATTTTGTGCAAGACCTGTGCTCGACTGGTAAATTTATTCGTGAAGAAAAGAATTTGCGCAACCGTTTGCCGTTAGCTTCTATGACTTTGATTGGCGCCAAACTTTCGCCGGAATATCAAGAAATTGTTAAAGACGAACTGAACGTAAAAGAAGTTAAGTTTGACAACAATTTGGATAATTACGCCAGCAAGAAAGTTTATTTATACACCCCGCTTTTAGGCAAAACCTTAGGCAAAAATATGGGTGCGGTAATGGCTGCTTATAAGCAAGGTCAATGGACTTTGAATGCAAACGGAACGCTGTCTATCGGCGGACAAACCTTAACTTCGGATTTGTTTGAAGTTCGTTTGGAAATGAAAGACGGCGTCGCCGGTCAGGCGTTTGACAGCAACAAGGCGGTTTTGACTTTGGATACGGTTGTAACCGATAGTCTAAAACGCGAGGGTATGGCGCGCGACTTTGTGCGTTTAATCCAAACTTTGCGCAAAGATAAGGATTTCAATATTTCCGACCGCATTGAGCTGCATTATCAAACAGCAAATGCTGAATTAGCCAAAGCCTTAGTGGAAAATGAAAAATACATTTCCGAACAAGTGCTGGCTGTTAAAGTTGAGCCGACCTGTGCTAGCGGCAGTGAAGCCGATATCGAAGGCGGTTTGGTCGTTTATGATGCCTTTAAGCATTGCGCCTAAAAGATAATTTGAGGGCAACAAAAGAGGGCTGCATTTGTAGCCCTCCTTTCATATTTGATATTCAAAAAATAAGCTGTACTTTTTTCTCGTTTACTTATAACCTTAAAAATGGTTGGGCAATAGTCAATCTGGGGTGTGGTAGCCTCTTCAGTATACGTCTGTAGTATCAGACGTTAAATAATTACCTTCTATGATTAGCGAGCTTATAGCTGCTGCTATAAAAATGAAACCTAATTTGAATGCCTTTGACCAAAGATACAATGTCTTAAATTCGGTTATATACGCCATGGGAGATATGCCGTAATATTATTGAGGCGGCAAAGCCTGTTGCTGATGAAGTTTTGATGATTACTTTTTGGGAAACTGTCGATACTTCAATAAGTTGGACAGGAACTAAAGGTACGACCTTATATCTTGGTAAGCAATTGAAAAATGCAAATATCAGCGAGATTATGCAAAAATGTAAAATGAATTTTGCTAAAGTCGGAAGAGAACAATTTTTACTTTACTTGAATCAATATTGAAATTTAACATACATAAATAACTATTTGTTTTAATATATTTTATTATAGATATGATATTTTATCATTTGTGAAATGACAATGTCTTGACAAGTCGCTTTTTTTGTTATACAATTAAACATATATTTAATCGTTTAAGTTAAATGAGGAGGGAAAAATGAAGAAAGTGTTTGATTTGGAAGATTTGGATTGTGCTGTCTGCGCCGCCAAAATAGAAGCCGCTGTTAATGAACTGGAAGGCGTTGAAAATGCCAGCGTAAACTTTATGACCCAAAAAATGACGATTGAAACCAATCGGGATATTAACCAACTGATGAAAGAAGTGGTTAAATTGGTGGAAAAAATTGAGCCTGATTGTTCAATAATTTTATAAAAGCGAGGGGAATATGACTAAAAAATTGCGCAAAGCATTGAACAAAATTCTGTTGGCGGCAGCATTTTTTGCAGCTGCCATGCTACCACTGCCGCAAGCTCTGAAATTGACAGGCTTTGCTTTGTCTTATCTGATTGTCGGGCTGCCGATTATTAAAAAAGCTTTGCAGAATATTCGAAACGGAGAAGTTTTTGATGAAAATTTTTTGATGACGATTGCAACATTCGGAGCTGTTGCGCTGGGTGAATATCCTGAAGCCGTGGCGGTTATGCTGTTTTTTCAGGTCGGCGAATTTTTCCAAAGCTATGCCGTGAACCGCTCGCGCAAGTCTATTGCCACGCTGATGGATATACGTCCGGACTTTGCCCGTGTGCAAAAAGGCGGAGAATGGATAGATGTCAGTCCGGAAGAAGTAGAAAAAGGCAGTGTTATAGAAATCCGTTCCGGTGAAAAAGTGCCTTTGGATGGAATCATTGTTGACGGATGTTCAAGTTTGGATACTTCGTCTTTAACTGGTGAATCTCTGCCGCGAGAGGTAAAAACAGGCGATGAAGTTTTAAGCGGAACTATAAATTTGGGCGGAATACTACGGGTGAAAACATCAGGTGTGTATGCTGAATCAACTGTGGCAAAAATTTTAGATTTGGTGGAAAACGCTTCTTCTAAAAAGGCAGATGTAGAGAACTTTATAACAAAATTTTCTCATTGGTACACACCGTCAGTGGTGATTGTGGCTGTGTTGCTGGCTTTTATTCCTCCTTTGCTGTTTGCCGCGCCTTTGCAGGTTTGGGTTTACCGCGCAATTACATTTTTGGTAATTTCATGCCCGTGCGCGCTGGTAATATCTATTCCACTCAGTTTTTTCGGCGGTATTGGGGCTGCTTCCAAGTGCGGAGTACTGATAAAAGGCAGCAACTATTTAGAGGCTTTGGCGCAGGCGGAAACTATTGTTTTTGACAAGACTGGAACTTTGACTAAAGGCGTGTTTACGGTAACCAAAATCCAACCCGAAAACGGCGTTTCGGCGGAAGAATTATTAGAGACTGCTGCGCATATGGAAACATATTCTTCACACCCGATTGCGGTTTCGGTTAAGCAGGCTTATGGCAAAAAAGTGGAACAGGCGCGCGTGTCGGAAATTAAAGATTGTTTCGGCAAAGGTCTTTGCGGCAAATTTGACGGGCAGGAAGTTGTGCTTGGAAATGCGCAAATGATGAAAGACAAAGGCTTTGAAGTTCCGCAAGTTCAAGCTGTCGGCACGGTGATTTATGTTTTGAAAAATGGAAAATATCAAGGCTGCTTGCTGATTGAAGACGAGGTAAAACAAGATTCCGAACTGGCTTTGCGGCAGCTGAAAAAATTGGGCGTGGCGCAAACAGTTATGCTGACTGGCGATCGGGAGAGTGCAGCACGTAAAGTGGCAGAAAAATTAGGGTTGGATAAATTCTGTGCTGAATTATTACCGGCAGATAAGGTACTGAAATTTGAAGAATTGTTGGGTTCAAAAACACCAAAGGGCAAAGTACTGTTTGTGGGCGACGGCATCAATGATGCTCCGGTTTTAGCGCGTTCGGATATCGGTATTGCCATGGGCGGGCTAGGCTCGGACGCAGCAATTGAGGCGGCGGATGTGGTGATTATGACCGATGAACCATCAAAAATCGTAAAAGCTATTGAAATTTCTAAAAAAACTTTACGCTTGGTACATGAAAACGTGGTGTTTATTTTAGTGGTTAAATTTGCGGTTCTAGGGCTTGGTGCTGCCGGATACGCCTCTATTTGGGCTGCGGTGTTTGCCGATGTCGGCGTCTCGGTAATTTCTATTCTAAACGCCATGCGGGCTCTAAGGTTTTATAAATAAGCTTTTATAAAGAAGGATAAGTCGGTAAAAATAACTTGCTTTTTATCGACTTTTTATTATGCTGAATGTATGAGAAAATTCAATAAAGAAGAAATTGTGCGTCGGTTAAAAGACGAGGCTGGGCAGGCGGAACTTTTGAAAGAAGCCGATAAAGTCCGTCGCTACAATGTGGGCGATGAGGTGCATCTGCGTGGACTTATTGAATTTTCTAATATTTGCCGCAACAATTGTATGTATTGCGGTATCCGCCACGATAACAAAAAGCTGCAGCGATACCATATGAGTGAAGAAGAGCTGATAGAAACAGCCCGCCGCGGCGCTGAGCTTGGTTTCAAAACCATTGTTATGCAGTCGGGCGAGGATATGTATTATAATACCGACCGCATGTGTCGTGTTATTGAGGCTATTAAAAAGTTTGACGTAGCAGTTACGCTTAGCATTGGCGAGCGAGACTATGAAGAATACAAGGCTTTCCGCAATGCCGGAGCTGACCGCTATTTAATGCGCATAGAAACCACTGATAAGAATTTGTACCATAAGCTTGACCCTGAAATGAGCTGGCAGCATCGTTACGAATGTTTGCTGATGCTGAAAGAACTTGGTTATGAGCTGGGCTCAGGCAGTATGGTCGGTCTGCCGGAGCAAAGTATCGAATCTATAGCCGATGATTTGCTTTTTATGCAAGAATTAGAAGTGGATATGGCTGGTATCGGTCCGTTTATTCCGCATCAGCAAACACCACTGAAAGACGCAGCCGGAGGCAGGCTTGATTTGGCGTTGCGGACAATGGCTTTAATGCGGATTATGCTGCCGGATATCAATATTCCGGCAACTACGGCAATGGAAAGCCTGCACCCACAGGGGCGCATCAAGGCTTTGCAAAGCGGGGCAAACGTGGTTATGCCGAATATTACGGAAGGTGAATATCGCAAACTTTATGAATTATACCCTGGAAAAATCTGCGTAAACGACACTCCGGCACATTGCCGCAGCTGTATAGGGCTGAAAATTATGAGTATCGGACGTACAATCGGGCAGGGCTACGGCAGCCATAAAAACAAAACACGGATTGAAGTGTCATAAAATATTGGTGAAAGGAAGTTGAAATGGAAAAATATTCGGTGATTTTACTTGCTTTTCTGCTAACGTCTCCAGCGTTTGCAGAACCTTTACTGATGGAAGAACCCAAACCAGTCAGCAAAACCGCTGCTGATGATGGTTTGGTCAGTTTGACTGATGAGGAAGAGGAAAATATAAATACCGAAGACGAAGAGATTGAAGATGCTGTTACCGGAGCGATTCCTGCCGCTGAAAGTGCTACAGAAACGGCAGCGGCGGAAGCTGAACCTGAAACAGAATCTGAACCTAAGCCAATAGAATATGTGCCAAATCCAAGTAATTTTTCGGCAGATTTTATGGGAGCTTTGTATGAGTGTCAGTCTGCAAAAGAACGACAAAATTTAGCAGGTATAGAAGAAATTTCCATTATCGGAAAAGTAAACGGCAAATGTCAGCTGCGTTATGATGATTTTGTTTTGAACATTCCAACCGAATTGCTGCCAAACATTCACAGTATGACTGATATCCGTCAACTGCTTTTGAATAATGATTTTACAACATATCAGCCGCAATATGAATATGCCGGCTTGCTACAGGAACTTAATTTATGTAGCAAAAGCGGCAGCGGACATAATGCTTATTTGCACCGCAGCGCTAATAACGATATCGCCATCACTAAAGGACTTACTTCTAAAGTGGAAAACGGCGGATGCACCATTCGCTTGCTGAACCAATTGAGTATGAATGATAGTTTTAAGGATTACAGTGTTGTCTGCCATATTCCTGCAAATGATATGCAGCTGATTTTAGATGCATATGCAGATTTGCTGCAAAAACAGAATCCTGAAACAGCCGAACTAAAAAAAGCAGATGAGGAAATATTGTTTCGTTTACAACAGGTAGGTTATTGCCAAAAGCCCAAAATATAAAATAATTTGACAAGTTAGGGAAATTTGCCTATATTCAAGTAAATTTCTATTATTAACTTAAATTTTATGATTATGAGGGTTTTAATTTTTATAATTGTTGTAGCTGCAGCATTGGCAATTTATTTTGCAGGTATCAAATTGAGACTGGCAAAACAAGAGGCTGCAGCATCGGTTCCGCCAGAGAAAAAAGTGCCAAACAGCGTTATATGGATTTTGATTGCTGCATGGTCGGCTATTTGTGTGGTTATTGGCGGAGTGCTGGCTCGCTGCACCGAAAAACCAAGCAAAGAGGTCGTGCTGACAGTGGTGGAAAAAGCTGCCGACAAAGACAGTGTATCAACTTATTTTCGACTTTCGGACGGTTATACGGTAAAAATCAGCAGCAGTATCGGCTCTAATGCGCCGTATAACGACTGGGTAATGGTTAAAAAAGGCGACAAAGTTCGCAAGCTTATTTTTGAAAGCCAGCCGACACGCTATACGCCTGTATTTGATGAAAGTGTTTTAAAGTAAGGTAAAAAAAAGGCTGTGTTATAAAAAACATGGTCTTTTTTGTTTGACAAAGTAAGATAATTTGTCTAATATAAGGGTGAATTTTAATTATTAAGACTTATGCTTATATATTATCTTTTGGGAATTTCAATTTTATTAGGCTTAACGTTCATTATATTTAAAATAATGTTAGCCCCGACAGTGCAAAAAATTGAAGGCGAAAGCGCTGATGATTGGCTGCGCCGTTCTAATAAGGACTTAGCTAAAAATTTGGTTATCCTTTTGGTTGCAGTCAGTACGGCTTGTGCCTTGATGATTTGCCTTTGCAATGCGGTTAGAAATCTGAGTTAAAACTTATAAAAGGCTGTGGTAAAAACACAACCTTTTTTTATTCTTTAGCTAAAATCAAGTTGTTGCGTTCTTTAATCAGTTGCTGATAGCGTGAATATATATCAGCGGAGTTTTCCGGTTGTTTGCTCATTAAAGTTGTACATTCTTTTAATTCACTATCTATCTGTTTTAACTGAATTTCTAACAAACCGTTGTCTATTTCCGCTTTCAGACTCGGCAGGGTGGATTTTTGCGATTTATACATATTTAATTCCCATAAATCTCCGATTTCAGCAGCATAATTAAGTTTTAATTTTTCCATCAGTTGTTCGCAGTCTAATTGTTCGTCTTCCTGATGAATTTCGATAATTTCGGTCAAAACTTTAGCCATTCTACTGTCGTTTATTTCAAAAGATGACAGCTTTTCTTCATATTTTTCAATAAGTTCCGGATATAATAGCATAGCCGCAATAATTCCGCGGATAACCAAATCATTCAACGGCGGTTTTTTCACAAAATGATAAACCGGTTCGGTTTCTTGTTTTTTGCGGCGCGGTGTATAGGCTGGTTTTGCTTTGGTTTCAGCTGATGGCTGCTCATTGACTGCATTGGCTTGCGCATTTTTATAAATTGAGCCTTTGCCAAAGGTGTAGTAAATCCGCTTTTTCATTTCTTGCGCATAGTAGTTGCGGATTTGTTCGTCTTTGATTTTTGCCACTTCTTCAAAAGTTTCTTTTTCAATCAACGCCTTTTGTTCCGGAGTGTCGGTATCTTTGTTCATTTTGCATTTGTGCCACAAAATATCAACCAAAGGCTTAGCACGCTGCAAATATTGTTCAAACACCGGTGCACCCAAGCTGTGCAGCAGTTCGTCAGGGTCTTTCTTTTCTTTTAAGAAAATATAGTTGACCGAATAACCAGCTTTTAATATTGGCAGCACGCGGTCAATTGAGCGGATAGCCGCCTTAATTCCGGCACCGTCGCCGTCAAAACAAAGAGTAGGGGTGTTGCATACGCGCCAAGCTTCAATAATTTGCTCCTCGGTCAACGCTGTGCCCAAAGGCGCCACCGCATAGCTGAAATTAAAGCTGTCAAGCGCAATTACGTCCATATAGCCTTCGCAGATAATCAGTCTTTTAGAGCTATAAGCCGGTTCACGGGCGTGATTCATATTATAGAGAATACGGCGTTTATTAAAAATCGGCGTTTCCGGCGAGTTTAGGTATTTAGGCTGGCTGTTATCCATAATTCGTCCGCCGAACGCAATGACATTGCCTTGTTTGTCCATAATAGGAATCATTACGCGGTCGCGGAAAAAATCGTGCGGCGCTCGAGATTTATCTTCCGGCACGGCAATCAAGCCCAGCTCCGCCATATCGTGTTCGGAAATGCCTTTGGACGAGAGCAATGCCTTTAAGCCGTTGCCGCTTGGAGCGTAACCGAGACGGAATTTTTTTATAGTCTCTTCGCTCAAGGCTCTTTTGTCTTTGAAATAGGATAAACCATGCGCACCAACTGGCATACGCAGATTCTTTTCAAAATATGCGCAAGCGATATCCATAATTTCATATAAAGATTTACGTTTTAGGTTTTGTTCTTGGCTTTCTTTTGACCATGCTGGCAGCTGCATACCAACTTTATCAGCCAGTTTTTTTACGGCTTCAATAAAAGGCAAACCGTTGGCGTCCATTTCAAACTTTACTATATCGCCGTGGGCGCCGCAGCCGAAACAATGGTAAAAGCCCTTGCTCTCATTAACGGTGAACGACGGTGTTTTTTCATTATGAAAAGGGCATAAGCCTAAATACTCACGCCCTCTTTTTGTTAGTTTTACTTTACTTCCGACAACGTCCGCAATAGAAATTCTACTGCGGAGTTCATCTAGAAATTTTTGTAAATCGTCGTTCATATCCCTAACAAGCCGTAAACAGGTTTATTATGCCAAAAACTTTTTAATAGCGGCAGATGCGGCACCAAAGTCCATTTGTCCGGCGTATTTTGCTTTTAAAGCGCCCATAACTTTGCCCATATCGCGAATGCCTGCGGCTCCGGTTGCGGCAATGGCAACTTTGATGGCTTCTTCAGTTTCTTCAGCGTTCATTTGTTTTGGTAAAAAGCGGCTGATTACATCTATTTCCGCTTGCTCTTTTTCTGCCAAATCCGGACGATTGCCTTCTTTATAAATTTTGATAGATTCATTTCTTTGTTTAATCATGGTCTGCATCATAGCAAGTAAAACATCATCACCGGCTTTTTCCAAGCCTTTGCCGCGGGCTTCAACATCTTTTTCTTTTTGACCAGCAATAATCAGGCGAACTGCACTGACAGTTTTCATATCTTTGTTTTTCATAGCTTCTTTTAAGCTGTTCTGCAAATCTTCTCTTAACATTTTTATCTCCTTAAATATTTGCATTTTTATCAAAACTAAGTTTTATACTCTTATCTTCTAAGGTGTCATTATCCGGCAGTAAAATGCGGAACACGGCGCTGAAACTAGGCTCCAAACGGTCCAAAGTTAAAACTTTAACCGATTCAGCCAGTTTGTCGCCTGTTCTGCTGTATAATTCTGCCTTAATTGGCAAAATAGCGGATTTCATATCGCTTTCATTATATATCAAACCGGAAATTTCTACAAAATTTTCATCGTGACGGCGCAAATAACGGCTTTTTATATTTTTAAATACCAAACCGCGTCCCTCGTGCAAGCTTTTTATTCCCATTTCATTATAAAAATGCTCTAGCTGCGGAATTTTTGATACTATATAAAAGCGGTTGGTATAACCGATATAGAATGTAAAGGCAATTATAAGCAAAAATAAACAGCAGTTTATCATAAACGGAGTCAAAAACATAGTGAATTTTCTTTTATAACGCTCCAGTTTGGTGTCAGAAGAGCCGTTGCCGCTGAACAAGCCTTTAGTATCTTGCGATAAACGGTTAAACATGGCATCAACATCGCTATTGGACGCGGCTTGCGGGCTGATAGCCTGTGGTCTGAGCTGCGGCGCGGCACTGGTCGGAACTGCTTTTTTGCCTTTGCTTGGTGCTATTGCGGCTGCAGCAGGTGATATAGCTGTTTCAGGCGCCATTTTTTTGACGTCCTTAGGGTAAACTGTCCACACTTCACCACATTCGGCACATTTGAATTTTTTACCTCCTTCAGGGATTTTACCTTCGGGAATTTGATATACAGCATTACATTTTGGACAACTTATTAACATACTAACCTCTTTTTTTTGCACTATATTCTAAAAAATTGCAGATTAAAAGAAAAAAAGTATTTTATTAAACGGAATATTGATATATTCTTTAAGCAAATTGGAGGAATGTAATGAATAATAACCAATCGACCATCAGTCAGCCGATTATAGATTTGCAAAATGTTTCGGTTGGCTATGAACGCAGCGGCGATGTGCTGCAAAATGTTTATTTCTCGCTGCTTCCAGGGTCTTTTACTTTTGTAACCGGAAAAAGCGGTGCAGGCAAGACGACTCTTTTAAATATGCTTTATTTGGTGAAAAAGCCGAATAAAGGAATTTTGAAGGTGTTTGGAAACAATATCAATTTTTCTAACCGCGACACTTTAGCTGAACTGAGACAAAAAATAGGAGTGGTTTTTCAGGATTTCCGCTTGTTGGAACATTTAAGCGTTTTTGATAATATAGCGTTGCCTTTGCGAGTGCGCGGCATGGGCGAAAAGGAAATTTATAAACGCGTGACAGAGTTGCTGCAATGGGTTGAACTGCATAAAAGTATTTATAAAGTATGCTCTTCGCTTTCCGGCGGTGAAAAGCAGCGCGTCGCCATTGCCAGAGCAGTTATAAATCGTCCGGAAATTTTGTTTGCCGATGAGCCGACCGGAAGCGTTGATTCTGAAATTGCCAGCAAGCTAATGCGCTTGTTTGTGGAATTGAATAAGGTTGGCACCACCGTGGTTTTGGCAACCCACAACGAACAGCTGACGTCCTGCTATAACTATCCGCGGATTGCGCTGGCAGACGGTTCGGCAAAATTGTATCCGGCATTAAAGAGAATATAATAAGGAGTGACGATAGATGAAAAGTGATTTGGTAACCGGACGTCGGGGCGAAATTAACACCGAAGACGATGACACCTCTGCTTTTATGTATGTTCTTACCTCTATTTATATGTATTTGTTTATTGTTGTTTTAGCGATTGTTATGGCTATCAACGCCATGGCTGACAGCTGGAAAAAAGATATTATGGGCTCAGTTACGGTGCAGATTATTCCGGTAGAAGATGAAAATAAACATGTCGATGCCGAAAAAACACTGGAGCAGCAAAACAAAGTTCTGCAATATATAGAAAATCTGTCAGCTGTAGCAAGCGCTAAGGCTTTGGACACACAAACTGTTGAAAAATTGATGACGCCATGGCTCGGCAACAAAGTGAATATCTCGTCTTTGCCTATTCCGGTTTTGCTTGATGTTAAATTAAAAGCCCATTCCGAGCTGAATTATGACGAAGTAACCCGCGGTTTGCGTCAGGTTTCGGAATATGCTTCTATTGATAACCATCGTTTGTGGCTGAATAGACTGCTGAAGTTTGCCGCATCCTTGAAAAATATAGCCATAACGGTGCTGTTGATGGTGATAGGCATTTGCGCTTTTTCTATTTATTATTCCACACGCACCAGTTTGGGAATAAACATAAACACTATTGAAATTTTACATATAATCGGTGCGAAAGATGACTATATTGCGCGGCAATATGCCCGAAATTTTGCAAAAATAGGTTTCTTTTCCGGCATAATTGGTTTAATGGCGGCTATTCCAAGTATTATTTTAGTGGCTAAATATGGAGTTTCTACCGGAAGCGGCTTGATAAAAGGAGCTCAGCTTTCAACAGTGGCTTGGAGCTTGATTATGACAACTCCTTTATTTTCTGCCCTATATGCTATGGTAGTGTCATATTTTACAGTTAAAAAATCGCTGGAGAAAATGATTTAATGAAACGCTGGCTTTTATATGGACTATTAAGCGCGTTTGCGGCGTGGTTCGGCGGGTTTGTTTGGTTTGCTCATTACATAAACTCTTATGAAATTGACACCAGCACCAAGACTGACGCTATTATAGTGTTGACTGGCGGAAAAAACAGAATCTCTGAAGGCATCAAGCTGTTAAATGAAAATTTGGCAGATAAACTATTTATTTCCGGCGTGCCGGAAGATGTTTCCATAAAACAAATAGAAAAACAGGCTAATATATCGGCGGTTGATGAAAATAAAATAGAACTGGGGCGCAAAGCTAAAAACACAATTGAAAACGCCATCGAAACCGAAGAATGGATTAAAAAAAATGATATAAAATCCATTCGTTTAGTTACTTCCAGCTATCATATTCCACGTAGTTTGCAGGAATTTATTATTCATGTGACCATGGAAAATGATTTGGAAGTTATATTGAATCCAATTTATTCACCTAATGTTAATCATAAATGGTGGAAAAGCTGGGGAACTTTCAGGCTGTTGATTATGGAATATAACAAGTTTTTGGTGGTGTACTTTTGCCGGCATTTACACATTTATTAAGGAGAAAACAAATGCTGTTTATTCGTTCTTTATTAACTAATATTTTCTTTTTCGGGACTTTGGGCATTGGTTGTGTGTTTCAGCTTCCCTTAGCTTTGTTGCCGCAAAGAGTAACCATATTTTATTGGGATAAAGTGATTATGCCGGTTGCTCTGTTTTGGGTTCGTTTGTTTGGCGGCATAAAATTAGAGGTTCGCGGCGTTGAGAATATCCGCCATCACGATGTTTTGTATGCCTGCAAGCACGAATCGGCGCTTGAAACTTATTCATTTACGCAATTTTCTCCGACCACTACCTATATTTTGAAAAAAGAATTGATATTTTTACCGTTTTTCGGCTGGTCGCAATATTTTTACGGAATGATTCCAGTGAACCGTAAGGGTGGTGCTCGGGCAATGAAACATATGCTGGAAGAAGTCCGGAAAAAAACGAGCAAAGGGCGTCCGGTGGTGATTTTTCCAGAAGGAACGCGCTGTCAGCCGGGGTCTACCAAAGGCTATAAATCTGGTATTTTCTTTTTAGCCGAAAATTTGGAGCTGCCGGTTGTTCCGGTTGCCATAAATACCGGATTGTTTTGGGCGAAGAACTCTTTTTTACGTTATCCTGGGACGGCGGTGTTTGAATTTTTGCCGCCAATAAGCGCTAAAGGCAAAACAAAAGAAGAATTTATGAACGAATTGCAGATGGTTATAGAAAATAAATGTGCAGAACTAAATGCTGAAGCAGTGCAAAAATATCCGTATGTTGCTAAAATGATTGCACCAAAGGAGGACTAAATGTGGTCTAAAATTAAAAATTCGGTGCGGACTCTGTGCCTTATTTTAGGCGCAGTAACTTTAGTTTGTCTGCTGGGGCTTATTGGTTTTGCCTATATAAACAGCAATACAATAAACATTGAAGATGATACTTATCTGACCATAGATTTCAGCAAGCCGCTGGTTGAAACTGAAGATACCAGCATTTTAGCAGATTTAGCCGATGAAATGCCTTTGCAATATGCAAAGCTGCTGCAATCCATAGAATTTGCGGCAACCGATGATAAAATTACCGGACTGGTCGCCAAAATAAATGTAACTGATTTAGAGCCAGCTCAAGTACAGGAAATGGCTCAAACTATTGCAAAATTTAAGAGCTCCGGCAAAAAAACAATAGCTTTTTCTCAAGGTTTCGGACCATTGGGACAGGGAAATTCCGAGTATTATTTAGCATCATTTTTTGATAAAATATATATGCTGCCGCATACCTATATCGGGCTGACCGGTATTAGCATAGAAATTCCTTTTATCAAGAATTTTTTGGATAAAATCGGCTTAGAGCCGGAATTTTATGCGCGCTATGAATATAAAAACGCTATGGCATCGTTGACCGACGCCCAAATTTCCCAAGTATACGCCAAGGAAATGGAAAAGTTTGGCAAAGCCATGCTGGCAGAAATAAAATCGGATATTGTCCGTAACAGACATTTGAACGATACTTTTGAAAATATTATAAACAAAGCACCTCTTACTGCCGAAGATGGGGTAAAACTAGGCTTAATCGATGACATAATGTATCAATCTCAGTTAGAGAAACAACTGAAACAAGACGGAGCAAAACACTTTGTTGATATGAGCGATTATGCTGCCGGATTATATCCAAACAGCGGAGATTTGCCGACAGTGGCTGTTTTGAACCTTAACGGAGAAATAAAAGACGGCAAAAATGAAGATTCTTTAGACAGTGGAAATGTTATTGCCAGTAGCAGTGTAGTAGAGGATATTGAAAAAATTAAAGAATTGCCGAATTTGAAAGCTGTGGTGGTAAAAATCAACAGCCCAGGGGGAAGTTATAACGCCGCAGATGAAATTTATTTTGCGCTTAAACAGTTAAAACAAGAAACAAACGTTCCTTTAATTGTTTCTCAATCATCTTATGCTGCTTCCGGCGGATATTATATTTCGCTGGCAGGGGACTATGTTTTTGCCGAACCGATGACGGTGACCGGTTCAATAGGCGTTTTAGGCGGAAAGATGGTTTTTGCCGGATTATGGAAAAAATTAGGCATAAACTGGAGCCAAATTGTTTTGGGCGACAACGCCGGAATTTTAAGTATGAACCATAAATTTTCAGCAAAAGAAAAACAAATATTCAATCGTTCTTTAGATGATGTTTATAAGGACTTTACGGCGAAAGTGGCTGAAAACCGCAAACTGACAAAACCTATGGATAAAATTGCCCGCGGACGGGTGTGGACAGGACGTCAGGCTTTAAAACTTGGGCTGGTTGATGAACTTGGAGGATATTCTGAGGCTGTAATTAAAGCGTTGGAGCTTGGCAACGTTGGCAAAAATCAAGACATTAAAATAGTCACATATCCAAAGGCTAAGAGCTTTACCGAAAAACTGAGCAGCCTTATTGCCGGCACCGGAACTATTAAAGCAGAAAAAATTATTGAGCAAAGCGGTGTTGATATTGTAAATTTAAAACTTTTCAAACGCTTACAATATGATACTGTAATGCTACCGATAAAAATAAATATGTAAGAGAAAGAGGTAAAAACTATGGCAATAGATAATGAAACCGTCAAGAGAGTGGCTTTTCTCTCCCGTTTGAAGGTTGATGACGACAAAATTGAAACAACCAAAGAAGAATTTAATAAAATTTTGAATTGGATAGAAGAGTTAAACGAAATCAATACTGACAATGTTGAACCGCTGATTTCGGTTAATGATACAAATTTACGTATGAGAGAAGATGTTGTCAACGATGGAAATTATCAGGAAGCTGTTTTAGAAAACGCTCCAGATAAAGAATATGATTATTTTGCCGTACCTAAAGTTGTGGAGTAAAAAAATGAAAGAAATTACTAAATTAACGATTCACGAAACTTTAGATAGTTTGAAAAATAAAAAATTCAGCGCTGTGGAATTGACGGAAGCTTATTTGCAAAATATGGCTGACGGTAGACACTACAACGCTTATATTACCGAATGTGCAGACAAAGCCTTGGAACAGGCTAAAAAAGCAGATGAACGCTATGCAGCATCAACAAACAGAACGCTGGAAGGAATCCCTTTGGGAATTAAAGACCTGTTTTGCACTAAAGGTATCCGCACCACCGCATGTTCGCGTATTTTGGATAATTTTGTACCGCCTTATGAGTCAACCGTTACAGCAAATCTGTTGAATGATGGTGCCGTATTTTTAGGTAAGCTGAATATGGACGAGTTTGCTATGGGCGGAAGTAACGAAACCAGTTGCTTTGGTCCGGTAATTAACCCTTGGAGCAAAGATAAAGATTTAGTTCCAGGCGGTTCTTCCGGCGGTTCGGCGGCTGCGGTTGCCGCTAATATGTGTGCTGGAGCAACGGCAACAGACACCGGCGGCTCTATCCGAGAACCAGCAGCGTTTTGCGGCTGCGTCGGCATTAAACCGACATACGGTCGCTGCTCTCGCTATGGTATTGTGGCTTTTGCTTCTTCTTTAGACCAAGCTGGTCCAATTGCCAAAGATGTGCGCGATAGTGCGATTTTGCTGAAAAGCATGGCTGGTTTTGATGAAAAAGATTCAACCTCATATAATCAACAAGTTCCTGATTTTGAAAGCTTTTTAGGCAATGATATAAAAGGTTTAAAAATTGGTTTGCCTAAAGAATATCGTCCTGAAGGACTAAATGAAGAAGTTTGCGCTTATTGGGATAAAACAGCAGAGGCTTTGAAAGCGCGCGGAGCTGAATTGGTGGAAATTTCGCTGCCGCATACAAAATATGCGCTGGCAACATACTATGTTTTGGCGCCTGCCGAAGCTTCATCAAACTTGGCTCGTTATGACGGTATTCGCTATGGTTTAAGAGTTGAAGGCGAAAATTTGGATAAACTCTATATCAACACCCGTACGGCAGGTTTCGGCGCCGAGGTTCGCCGCAGAATTATGATTGGAACCTATGTTCTTTCTGCTGGCTACTATGACGCTTATTATATCAAAGCACAGAAAATGCGCCGTCTGATTCATGATGATTTTGTTAATGCATTCAAAAAATGTGATATTATATTAACTCCGACTTCACCGGTTACCGCATTTCCGATTGGTGATGAAAATATGAAAAAGAACCCTATAAACATGTATTTAAATGATGTGTTTACTGTTTCAATTAACCTTGCAGGCTTGCCAGCGATAAGCCTTCCGGTCGGTTTATCTAAAGATGGTTTGCCGTATGGCATGCAGGTGATAGGAAGAGCCTTTGATGAAGGAACAGTCTTCAGTGTTGCCAATAAAATAGAAACTGATGCAAAGTTTGAAAGGAAGTAAAATGGCAGAATATGTTATTGAAACAGCTAAGGGCAAATGGGAAGTTGTTGTAGGTTTGGAAATCCATTGCCAAATTATTTCAAAGTCTAAAATTTTCAGCGGCGCGTCAACCGAATTCGGCGATGATCCGAACGTTAATGTTTCATTTGTGGACGCCGGTATGCCGGGGATGCTGCCGACTTTGAACAAGCAGTGCGTACATCAGGCTGTTAAAACTGGTTTGGGCTTGAATGCCAAAATTAACAAATATTCGGAATTTTCCCGCAAAAATTATTTTTACGCCGATATGCCGACTGGCTATCAGATTACGCAATTCCGTTTTCCAATTGTGGGCGAGGGCAATATTAAAGTGGATTTAAGCGACGGCAGCTCTAAAATAATCGGCATTGAACGTATGCATATAGAACAAGACGCGGGAAAGTCCATTCATGATTTAAGTCCGCATAAAAGTTTTATTGACCTTAACCGTGCTGGCGTTGGCTTAATGGAAATTGTGACCAAACCGGACTTTAGAGCACCGGAAGAAGCAGGAGCATTTTTGCGCAAGCTGCGTTCAATTTTACGTTATTTAGGTACTTGTGACGGAAATATGGACGAAGGCTCTATGCGCTGCGATGTGAATGTTTCGGTTCGTCCTTATGGTTCAAATGAGCTCCGCACCCGTTGTGAAATGAAAAATGTAAACAGCGTTAAGTTTGTTATGCAAGCTATTGAAAATGAAGCCAAACGTCAGGTTGAATGCTATGAAAACGGCGGCGATGTTTGTCAGGAAACCCGTCAATTTGACCCGTCAACCGGACAATCTAAAGTTATGCGTAAAAAAGAATTTGCCCATGACTACCGCTATTTCCCAGAGCCGGATTTGCCGCCTTTGGTTTTGAGCGATGAATATATTGAGCAAATCAAAAAAGAAATGATAGAACTTCCTGACGCCAAAAAACAGCGCTTTATTGAAACTATGGGCTTGACACCGTATGATGCCTCTGTTTTGTGTGAAAACAAAGAAGTAGCTGATTTCTTTGAGCAGGCTGCCGCAGGTCACGATGCTAAAAAAGTGGCAAACTGGATGATGAGCGACTTTTTTGCAATGCTGAACAAGAAAAAGCTGGATATTCAGCAAAGTCCGGTTTCAGCAGAAAATTTAGGCAAATTGGTCGAGCTTATAAGTAAAGACGTTATCTCCGGCAAAATTGCCAAAGATGTGTTTGAAATTATGAGCGAAACTGGTGAAAATCCTGAAAAAATCGTAGAAGAAAAAGGTTTGAAACAGGTAACCGATACAGGCGCAATTGAAGCTATTATTGATGAAGTTATCGCCTCAAATCCGGCAAATGTTGAAGCTTATAAAAACGGCAAAACCAATTTAGCCGGCTGGTTTGTGGGACAAACTCTGAAAATGTCTCAAGGCAAGGCTAACCCAGCGATTGTTAATAAACTTGTAAGAGAAAAGTTAGATAACTGATGTTTATGAATGAATTAAATTCCGATGCTCCGGTGCTGCAAAATACGGCAGCACCGCTCAAGCATGATGTTGAAGGGCGTTTTTCACGTAAAGGCAAGCGCATAGAAGTTAATCCGCAGAAAACGGCGTTTATTGAAAATGCAATTGTCACTCTTTACATTACATTTTTGCTGGCTACGGATTTTATTCTTTTTTCCGGTTCGGGCAATATTGAGGTGTTTCGCGGCTCTTTTCTGCCAATCCCGGAAATTTCTTTTATTTTGCTTGGTTTTTTAGTTTTTTCTTCTATAACTGTTTATTTGCTGCGAAAGATTAGCATTGCAAAAAATATTTTGGCGTCATTGATAACTTTTTTGTTGGTTTTGGTGCTATACCGCCAATTTTCAATGATTCAGCAAATTATGTCTATCGGCGGCACATCTGTTCCTGTATATTCGGCTTTAGGCTTGGTGTGTGCTTTGGTTTGTTATATGATTTTTTATTATGGCAATTTACTGGCACGCTTTTTATATATGTTTGCCGCCGGAGTGTTGTTTGTGCATGTTTGCACGTCATATATGAATCAGCCGAATCTGCCGGAATTTTTAGAATCTTACCGTTCCGAAAAAACAGGCGAGGGTAAAAGCAAGCGTTTTATTTATTTTCTGTTTCCTAATTTGTCGTCATATGCGTATTTGAGTTCTATCAATAATTCAGAGGCAATCAGAACTAAAAATATTATGCTGGGCTTCTATCAAAAAAATAATTTTACAGTATATCCTAAAGCATTTACGGAAGAAGAAACGTTTTTGGACAATATGGTTCGTTCCTTTAATCCGGATTCAGACAAAAAAAGCGATGAACATATTTTGAAAACAAGACTGCTTTCCGAATATTGGCGTTTTTATAACATTAGGCATGAATTTATCAATTTGAAAGATAACAGTTTATATGACTTTTTTACAAAATCAAATTATAACTTGTCTGCCTATAAATCGCGAGATTTTGATATGTGCCACACCAACCATCAAATTAGTGTGGATCGTTGCATTGAAAAAATAAATCAGCCGGTGAATCTTTATGATATCCGCTTGTCCACGCTTTCTAAGATGAATATTTTGCTGATGGAGTGGATTGCAAGTATGCGGATTGTAAACAATACGTCCTCCGTATTTGCTTTTTTATCTAATTTTATGGATTTGACCAAAGCTCCAATGGTGGGAATTGATTACAGCAACTTGTATGTGGTTAATTCCATTAAAACTTTTGATGTATTACTGCAAAATATTAAAGAAGACAGCGGAAAACAGGCATATTTTGTATTTGTAGACCTGCCGTCTAATATGTATATTTATAATGAGTTTTGCCAAATAAAACCAACTGATGAATGGTATGACATTGCCAATTTACCGTGGATTAAAAATGATTTGCGCAATGAACGCCAAAAAGCATATTTGCAGCAGGTTAGATGTTTATACGGCGAGCTGGAGTATTTTATACAGCATTTACGCGAAAATAATCTGCTGAACAGCAGCACTATTGTTATTCAGGGCACCTCCAGTGTTAATGACTTCAGAAACGAGAAAAATTCTTTATTCAATGAAGATTTTATAAATAATCGTTTGGTCAATATGGCAATTTATGATAAAACTTTGCAAAACAGACCTGTAGACTGGCGTTTTTGCAGCACTAACCAACTTTTGAGCTCA
>CAVIDY010000008.1:0-65667 GCA_963641885.1 Bacteroidaceae bacterium | reverse complement strand
CTTTTTTCACTTTTTTTTACTTTTTTTATCATCACAACTTAAATACTTGTTTTTACGGAAAATTAAATTCAAACCTTTTTTACGGCATTTCAATTCTAATTATCCGCTATATAGGCTATCCCGTCTTATATGACTAATACAACTAGGCACAAAAAGTTCAATAAATCAAAAAGTTAACATTTTTTTAATTTATTTTTAGCAAGATTCGTAAAGATTCGTTTGGAGATTCGTTATGAAGTTTGATTTTTTTACATTTGGCGGTCGATTCTTTTGGGAAGACGTTTTTAATTACCAAAATTGGGTAATTCAGCGCCATGTCCGCACAAAAAAATACCGACTTTTAGATAATTATTCCATTCGACGCGAATCTGGAAGTTTTGAAGAATGTAAAAATACACTTTTAAAATATATAGACGCTTACGAATTGGAATCGCCATATTCCGATTCGGTTATCTTATTGCACAACTTCGGACGTACAAAATTTTCCATGAAACGAATCGCCGAATCGCTAAAAGATTTAAAAACCAACATAATTGCTTTTAATTACCCTTTTCTGCACAAAAATTTAAACTATCAGGCAGATATACTCTGCTCATTTATAAAAAACTTAGATACTCAAGGAAAGACGTACTTTATCACTAACGGCGCTGGCTGTTTATTGCTGCGTCGGTTCCTTTCGCAGGTAGACGACTACCGTGAGTATCATATTGCCGGAGTGTTGGATATAAACCCACTCAATTCAGGCAGTGATTTAGCAGATTTACTGTGCCGTTCTAACTTTTTCCGCCAAATTCTAGGTCCAATGTTAATTTCAATTACTCCTAAAAAAGCGATGGAGCTGCCTAAACTGCCCAAAGAAATTAAACATAGCCTACTTTTTTACCCGCCCGTTTATACGCATATGATAAAAAAAATCCTCAGCCGCTATGAAAGTTTTCCGTTTCAAACTCCGCCAAGTGAAACTTCTTTCGCCGATGATGTACAAACCATAAACGTACCAAGGCTATTTCCGCTAAACGACCTAGAACTAGGCAAAATTTGCCGATACTTTATCTGCAACGGTAAACTTCCGCAGACTTCAGCTGCCGAAAAAAAATAAATACTCTCTCTTTGATTACGAATATTTAACGATATTGTCATATAATCTGCCACAAGTTTGTGCTATAATAACCTTCAAACAGGACTATAATCATTAAGGACAACGGTATTGATTTGGCAAAGCAGGAAAAAATTAAACCCTAACTTTTTTATAAAAACAGTGTTTTTATGCTGTTTTGCTTTGCTTGCGGCAATACAGGCTGCAAATGCCGCCGAAACTGCTGCAAATTCTACCACCAGCTTATCTTCAGGCACTAAAGAATGCGAATTAACTGATGACAACTACAAAAAAATAGCAGAACAAGCTAATTTGCAGCTGATAGAAATGAAAAAAAACTACGATGAGTATGAAAAATCCCTTAATGCCATGAAAAAAAACGACAACACGCTGGTTTGCTTTACACCGTCGGAACTGGACTTTAAGCTTGGCGATAAGCAAAGTTTAAGTGGCAAAGCGAGTCAATGGATTAAAGGCGTTTTAACAAGCGCCATCGACAAAACTAAAATTGTTTTCAAAAACATAGCAAACAGCGACCTAAAATTTAACGCCAATGACGCTGCCGGAGCTGTTACGGGAGCAAAATACGTTCCAGCATTGCAAGAAAATTTTGACGTTTTAGATAAAGAGCTTAAAGACACGCACATAGACATAAAATACCACATCGAAAATGTTAACAGTGCACGGCATGAATATATAAGCAACCGCCAAGACCGAAAAACGGAAATGCAAAACGCCCAAACCGCCGAAGCAATAGCTGTCGCCGAGGCTCATTCCCTGGCATTAGAGGCGAAAATAGAAATATTAACCGACTGCCAAAAAGCTTTCAATAACGTAATGAATTATCGCCGTGCTTTTTCCGCCAGCCGCGATAAAGCCCACCAATATTTAACCACTTTGTCAAAACAAGTTGAAAGCCATTGCACCTGTGCCTCAACTGGCGAGCTTTTGTCTTGTGAAGTTAAAGATGATACTTTTCAAGAAGATGACCTCAATGATGCGGAATGCAAACAGCTGAATGAATATGAGGCAGATTTTACGATTTGTCCGATTTGCGGTATTTTTGAAACCATATTGAAAGCTGACCAAAAATTATCCGGCGGAGCTTTTGAAGCATTAAGCGATTCTTTAATCAATCTGTTACTGTTGGGTTTTTCAATATTTATCGGTTATCAAGTTTTAATACTGATTGCTTCTCCTGCCAAGCAAACTATCGGTAAATTTTTAAACACTCTTTTGTTGCAAGGCTTCAAAGTAGCCTTAGCCATAGGGTTATTGGCACTGCCGAATACTGTTTATGAACTCGGCTTGACGCCGTTAATAGAAAGCGGCTTTGAATTCGGACTTTCGTTAATTCCTAGCAGTGCTGACCAAAGCGTCATTGAAGGCTTTGCCAGCAAATACGATTCTTTTGACGAAGGGAACAATTTACTCACTGCCGATTTTTTGAAAAAAGTTATGGGCGCAGTAGAAGGCTACAACGCCAAAACCTCTACTTTTCCGGCAATCGGTCGTTCCTTATATTGTAATTCTTGGGTAAATAAAACCTGGTATGTGCTGCCGCATTGGCAAATGCTGATTGAGGGCGTTCTCATTTTTGCCTTTGGTTTGATGATAATGCTGGCTGTTGGTTTCTATCTGTTAGATATAGCTCTTCATTTAGGCATAATTGCCTGCCTGCTGCCGTTCTTAATTGCCTGCTGGCCGTTTAAAATAACTTCCGGCTACACTAAAACTGGCTGGAATATGATTTTGAATGTATGTTTCCGCTTTATTATAATGGGAGTGCTTTTAGCTTCGGTGATTGAATTGATAGAAGCGGCGCTTACTTCCGGTTTGGATAAAAGTCAGCTGGAAGAATGGCTGAACAGCAACAACACCGATGAATTGGAAAAAGCGATGAGCATAAACGGTTTGCAAATGCTGATTTTGCTGGTTTGCTGTATGATTTCCATGAAATTAGTTTCACAGCTTTCAAAAGTCACAGACCGCTTTGCCAGCGGCGGCGTTCCAACCGGAGACATGGGCTCGAAACTTGGCGGTACTGCCGCCAGCGTGGCGACAGCCGTTGCCAAACCAGCTGCTGCTAAAGGAGCTAAAGCAATTGCTTCTGCCAGCGGAGCCATGGCTGAAGCCGCTGGTGTTACTGGCGCAGTTCAAGCTGTCGGCAATAAAATATCTACTGGTGCTAAAAATATCTCAGGCAAATTTGGTATTGGCAGCAAAGCCAAAATTGCTGGCGGTCGCAATGCTGAAGACGCTGAAAAAGGTGACACCGAAGGTGAAAACAAAGAGGAATCCGGCGGAGGAGCAAAGCCAAGCAGCGGTTCAAAATCATAGAATCAGGTTAACGAAAACTGAAAAGGTAAAAGAATATGAAGTCGATTTTTCTTACATTGCTAATGTTTATTGTCGTGTTTTCACTAGTGAGTTCGCACGCCTTGGATATTATCGGCACAAGTTTCTTTGCCTATTCGGCTAAAATCGGCTTTATTTTAGTATTGCTTGCTGGTTTGCTGCTGGTCGGCGTTCCGCAAAACAAATATACCAATTTCCTTGTCAGGATTTCTAATTTTATTAAACAAAAACTGCACCTCAAACAAAATGTTGCCGAGCCGACAAAAACGCAGAAAAAATCCCGCAGACGCCGCGGTAAAACCAACGGGGAGAATAAAAATGTCTAAACTTAAACTGTTTATATTTATTTTTTTCTGCCTGTTCTCCGCTATGCCGAAACTTTATGCCGACGCTGCAGAGTGCAAGCCTCAAGAACTTGAAAATCTCAAAAAAAACATAAATCAAACAGCTATTGCTTCGTTGAACAGCGTAAAAAGCCAGCTTGACGCTTATAACACCGTTGCCAAACAATATGAAGAAAACTGCAACCGCGGATTAAATAAACAGACACCCACAATTTTCACTGATTTAGCTAGACAAAGCATTATTATGCTGGAAAAAACTTCTTCCGGCAGCATTGACAGCGCTTACTATATCCGCAAAGATAATTTTGAATATACTGGTGTTGCTTGGAACGCTGAAAACCCGAAAAAACCTGAATGTGTAAAGCTAAAAAACCAAGCAGCCCAAATGCTGGAAAAATTTATCAACCTACGGTCTAAGGCAGAAAATGTTTTAGGTGTTGTCCGTCAAGACCCTGACGCAAATTTATCCTGCGTTTGCGACGACAACGGGCAAAACGCTGAATGTGTCAGCTATTCCAACCAAACCCACGAACTCAAAGACCAAGTAAAAGGCTGCAAACCGTTTTCCAGCTATTTAAGCGATTACGCCGGCTGTCCGCTTTGCCCTATATTTCAAACAGTTTTGAGTGCAGACGCCTCCCTTGCCTCCATTGCTTGGAAAGCCCTTGCCTCTGCCCTGCAGCCGATTGTTCTGACCTTTTTCTTGGTATATCTTGCCTTACAGACGCTCAGAACCATTTTCACTCCGTCCGGAGCCAACACTGGCGCTTATTTAAAAGCGATTATCGGATTGGGACTTAGAGTCGCTATCGCTTATTATTTGCTAAGCAACTCCGCCGATATTTACAATTATGTAATTTCACCAATAGTCAAGGGCGGCTTAGATATGGGACTGGCGCTGCTTTCAATCGGCAACCCTGGGGCAAAAAGCTGTATAGACAAAGTTTCAATGTTTTCAATGGCACCGGGCGGCGAAATGGACGCTTCGTTGCTGGGCAGCATTTATAACACCGCCGACTGTTTCAGCCAATCTGCCTCTACCATGCCTTCTGTGGGACGCGCGCTTATTTGCTATGGCTGGAAAAAAGACCTTATTCCTGATTTTGGCATATGGGCAAATGGACTAGTCGTTTATATTTTTGGCTTGGGAATTTGGATGGTTATCGTTTTTTATCTAATAGACTGCACGGTTCAGCTAGGTATTTTATGCGCTTTTGTGCCGGTTTTGATCGCCTGCTGGCCGTTTAAGTTGACGACTAGATACGCCAACAAAGGCATGAGCATGCTGATGAACACATTTTTCAACTTTGCGCTTGCTGGTGTTATGCTGGTTGTGGGCATGGAAATAATCGGCTATTCAGCTGGCGGCAAAAAAGGTGATTTATCTACATTGCTAAATGCTTTGAATGAAAACGATTTGGACAAGGTTAATGAAATCGCCAGTCTTGATGGTATGGAAACTTTGATTTTAATCGCCTGCTGCATTTTTGCCTTCAAAATGATAGGCATTATCAATGGTACTGCCAATAAATTCGCTTCCGGCTCCGGCTCAAGCATTGCCGCTAAAATCGGTGGAGCTACCGCGTCTGCTGCAACCTCTATCGGCAAAGGTGCTGCCAAAATCGGTGGCAGAGTTGTTTCTTCGGCTGCCGGATATGCTGCGGATAAAACAGGTATTACAAATTTAGCCAACAAAGCCGGCAATGCAATTTCCGGAGCAGCACTGAAGGGCGCGGCTGCCGTCGGAGCAAAAGTCGGCTTAAAGAAATTCCAGCCGGGAGCACAACGCGGTATGCCGCCAAAACCGACCAAGTCTGACGGTAAAGATACAACTCCTAAGCCAACGCCAACTTCGCCATCCGACAAAGACGCTGAAACTTCAAAAATAGAAAACACAGAGCAAACTGAAGAAAATAACAATCAACAAAATCCGTAATTCAGAGAACAGCGGGTAAAAATGCAAATCTTAATCATATTGTAACACATTTTGCATAAAAATTATGATATATTGGTAAAGTAAGGTATAACGGAAAAGGACTATAAATATGAAAGCACCAAAGCTGCATAATATCTTAAAGGTATTGTTTATTGCCTTTTCCCTACTGTTTTTGCTGACCGCCTGCAGCACCGAAGAAGGTGGAACTAGTGTTGGGCAGGAAGACCCCCGCAAAGCCGCAGAAATGCAGAACACTTGCTGGCAAACTGGTTTCTTGAAACTTTTTTACAAAAATATCGGCACTCAAACCCTAAACGTTTACAGCAATCTGACCAAAGAAAATCTGCTAAACATTGTTTTGCTTGGTTTTACCATCTGGATGGCATATCAAATTCTGCGCCACATCAGCACGCCTACTCCCGAATCCTTGGGCGAATTTTGGACCAAGATTGTCCGCAAAGCCTTTTTATGCGCGTTTTGCGGCATTTTAGCCTCTTCTACCGAGCAAATTTATTATGTGATAAATAACTTTATATTTCCTATATACATCACCATTTTAGAGTTTACGTCCGAAATTATGCAAAGGCTGGCTCAAGATCCTGACGCGCAGGTAAAGACCATTGCTTGGAAATCAACATTCGGCGATGACACAGAAGGAATTATGTGCGAGTATTACGGCGACGCCAACTGGGGACAAAGCGGCTGCAAGTTCAACCCTAAAAGCATGACTGATTTTTCGGCAAAATCTTTTCCGGAAGAACCGCTTAATATGCTGAGCTGCATGGCGTGCGCCGTCAGCTCCAGACTTGCCATCGGCTATGACATTGCCATACGCTTAATGAAAATTGTCAGCCTGACCAGTTTTATCTGCGGCTGTTTCTTAATTGTTTGGTTCACCATTGCCAAGCTCTGTTTTGTGCTCTATTTAGCCGACAGCATTTTCCGTTTGAATATGATAATGATTATTTTACCATTCCTGATAATGGCGTATCCTTTTGAGCAAATCCGCAAATGGAGCGTTACCGGTTTTAAGATAATCCTCAATTCTTCGGCTATTATGTTTTGTTTGGGCATCATTGTTTCCATGACCATTCTCGCCATGCAGAAATTATTAACGCAGGACGGTATCGGGCTGGCTGAACAAAGCAAATATGAAAATTTCGGCACCACTGCCATGGCGCTTATCTTTATGGGCTTTTTAATTGTCAAGGCAACCGGTATGTCTGTGGAGCTTTCCAACAAAATCACCGGAGGAGGAGGTAAAGCGGGCATGCAGCGCAAAATTCAGCAGCTGGTTGCTATGGCTGCAAAATGGGGATTTCATATTATCTCCGGTGGCGCCGGCAAAATTGCCACTTCTATCATAGACCATGTGGAATCTTTGCGTAAAGCTCGTGCCAAGGTACAGAAAGCTACGGCAAAAATCAAAGCTGTTCAACAAAAAATGGATAAGTTAAGGGGGATAAACCGCAATGAAAAAGATAGTTAATCTCTCTAAAAGTTTTTTATATTTACTTATTTTCACACTGTGCTTCAGCTTTGCCAGCGCAAATTTAAGCTATGCCGCTGCCGATGATAATGCTAGCAAAACCGCTGCCACTAACGCAGACAAAACCGCAGAAAATGCGGAAGTTACGGGAACTTGCACCAAAAAAGCCATGGATTCGATGTATAATGCCAAAGATGCGCAAAACTGCTGGTATTGCCGTATTGTTACCTTGATGACCGATGCTTTTTTGCAGGCGGCGGAAAGTTCAATTCCCACCACGCAGAGTTTAGGCAAAGTTATTCTTAAATGGGGCTTTTTAATTTGGCTGGGAATTTTTCTTTTGCAACAGCTTAGTTCCATGGGTGGAATAACCCCCGGAAAAATGCTACAAGAAATTTTTATGATGGGCTTTAAGTGTGCGTTTGCCTATTACGCGCTGGAAATGGGCACAGATTTTATCACCAACTACATTTTGAACCCGATTGTTTCAACCGGTACCGGAATTGGCAAATCAATTTTAACGGAAATGTTGGCGCAAAACGGAGCGGCAAGCGGTTAAAAAGGCGGTTATCATGAAAAAGTTTAAGAAATACATACTTATAACCCTCGCAAGTTTGCTGCTTTACACAAGCACTGCTTTTACTTTGTCATATGAAGAAGCTTATTTAACCGCCACATTGTTCGGCGAAGCTGGCGGCGAAGGCGTCACCGGCATGCAAACCGTTGCCAGCGTGATTATGAACCGCCGCAACTATTATCAGGCTCACGCTAAAGGCGGACAAACGGTAAAACTATCTGACGTCTGCTTGGCAAGATACCAATTTTCATTTTGGAATGATAAGAGAAACTGGACTGTTCAAAACATAGAAAGCTGGGCAAGCAAACTAAACAGCGCTAATGCTCGGGCCTGGAAAAAATGCTTGGAAATAGCGCGGCAAGCCATTGCCGGAAGCCTGAAAGATGTTACCAACGGCGCCACTTTTTATTATGCAACCTGGATGGATAAAAAAGGTAAAGCTCCGGCTTGGGCAAGAGGCAGAAACTATAAAGTTGTCGGAAACCATAAAATTGTCTACGGTGTTGGTTTAAGCGCGCTTAAAACCTGGCATAGCAGCACTTCCCTTGCTGGCGGCGGAGGCGCTCTTAGTGGCGGCAGCTCCAGCGACTACGATTTAGCCAACGATCCTGAAAATATGTATGTTTTACCTTCCGATTGCCAAAGCGCTGCAGAGAAAAACGGTCAAATTGTCAACAATGAAATAATGAAACACCGCCTGTTTGCCGAAGATATTTTAATAGACCTCAAAGATATGATGGCGCTGATTTATCAGTCACTTAGCGTGCTGTTTGCCCGCGGACACGCTTTGATGTGCTTTTCGACCAAAGTTTCTCCTATCTGCTTGGACGGCGGTGCTGGTTTTTCCGCCGCAGTCAAATCATTAGTCAGCTGCACGGTAGTTGTACCGCTGCTTAACTACTTTATTTCCGGTCTCTTAATTTACCTCACCGGCTTCTTTATGTGCATGTCGATTGGTATGTATTTTATAGATATTTCTTTCAAGCTTGGCTTTGCCACTTTGCTTTTGCCGCTGTCTATTTCGCTTTGGCCGTTTCCTCCAACCCAAAGTAAATTGTCCGAAAACATTGCCATCGTCATCTATAACGCTATGCTGTTTGCCTTTGTTTCCATCGGTACTGCCTATGCGGTAAAATTAGTTGACGCCAGCCTTGGCATGGTAAAAGATGATGAATTTTGGATGATTATGGGTGCGACAGATAATGGTTTGGGCGATGGTTTGGCAAACACCGCTAAAACTTGGCTAACTCTTAACTCCGGCAAATACGCGAACAGCATGGAAAAATTCAGTGAATCCTACGATTTAAGCTCGGTTAACATTCTAATCATTCTGTTCGCGTTGATTTTTGGTTTCAAAATTCTATCGTCAAGCATTCAAAACTATCTTTCCACTTTCTTTGGCGACGGTGCGCTTGGCTCTGCCGATACCGCTATGCACCATCTCGGCACTCAAGCCGTTGGTCAAATTAAAAAAAGCGTTGTTAATCCTATCGGTCGTTTTGCCAGAGACGTCGCTTTAACTCAAGGTGGAAAAGGCATAGAAAAACTTGGCAATAAACTGGCTAACAAAAAATTTGGCGGCGGCGCTGCTCCTGCGCAAGGCGGAACCAATCCGCAAACTTCGCCTTCCGGCGGAGCGACCCCGTTTCCGACAAACAATGCCGACGACACTGCAGGTAACAATGATATGCCTGATAACACCAACGATACGCCGGATACCCCTATAAATAACGATTCGGAAAGTGGCGGTCAGCCGACAGCTGATAACAGCGGTACTCCGCAAACAACAGACAACAGAGTAACTGGCTCTAAAAATTCCAACACCAGAGAAACACAGTCTGAAAATGCTCAATCCGCAGAATTACCGCAAACCAAATGGCAGCAATTCAAAAGCTATTCCCGCCCTACTGGTCACAGTTTGACAATCGGCAACGCTTTTAAGGCTGTCCGCCATCCGCAGCAAGCCTACAGAACCATAAAACAACTGGCTCGGCAAGGCTCTCAAGATTGGAAAAATGCAGAAACGCTAAAAGATAAAGGTAAATTGGTTTTGAAAAAGAGCGGTCAAGTGGTTATCCGCAGCGTCCGCGGCACTGCAACCGAAACCGCCAACGCCGGAATGGGCATAGCCGGAGGTTTTCTGCAAAGTCTTGGCAAGAGCATGCAAAAGAAACCGCAGCAATACTATAGACAACGCCAAAAACAAAAGAACAAAGGCTATGATGACAGTGATTATCAGCGTCAGCTAGATGCAGAATACCAAAGCGAGCAAGAAAGAAACAACAGTTCTAACTAATGGCAGAAAAAGAGGAATAAATGAAAAAGCGGCAAACATTTTTACAAAAATTTTCAACAAACCTGCTGATACTTTGTTTAAGTGCAGGCTGCTTTGCTTTGTCTGCGGCTCCGGCTTTTTCCAGCTGCAACGGCGTTACTCCTAAATGCAGCGCCGCAACCAACAGTGAATCGCAGGGCGGCTGCTCACCAAACAAAACTTCAAGCGGTTCCTTAGTCGGCAGCGCTTCCCAACAAGTTAAAGCAAAATGTGTTGCCGACCAAACCAGCGGCGGGTGTTTCAACTCTGTTCCCGTCAGCAGTGTCGGCTCCTATAACCGCGAAGGTGCCCGTTCCTCCACTCGAAACCACTACGGAAGCGATTTAGGTACTGGCAAAAAAACTAACGTGCTTGCCTATGCCGCAGCTGACGGCGTTGTTATGGGTTGCTCCATATCCACTGGCGGCGGACGTACAACCGTTATCCGTCACACCAAACACTGTGACGGAGCAGGCAAAAATGGACAATATTACTCCACCATTTACCGCCATTTATTTAAGCAGACTAAATGCAGCGGCGAAGTAAAAAAAGACCAAGCAATCGGTGTTGTCGGCGGCTCTAATGCTTCCAGCCGCTCCGGTCCAGTCTGCGATAACCCACTTCAGGCTAAAAACTGCTCCCGTTACTATGCAATCCACCTGCACTTTGAAGTTGTTAATAGCGCAATGTCCGCAAGTTCAACTTATGTAGGCAACAGTCAAACCATGCAAGCGTCTTGCGGTAACCTGCAAGCCCTTTGCGGCAGCTGCCCTACCAGCACAAAATCTTGCATAGGTGGTATGCAAAGCTTCAGTGACGGCAATTCGGCTTCCGGCAACGAAGTTGATGATGCCAGTATGCCTGTTGGACCAGGCGCTCCGAATGGTGAAGAATTTGTTGACGGCAGCGGAGAATCATCTTGCATACTTTCAGATTATTTGGATAAGCAAACCTGCACCACTTGCGGTATTTTCAAAACAATTTTCAACGCTGCCAGCAACCTTGCGCAAACCGCCATCAGCAAATTAGCGGCTCCCAGCAAAAACCTTGTGCTTATCGGCTTTTTAATTTGGCTAGCCATTTATATTTTAAAACAAATTTCTTCGTTCCAAGGCGCCTCCCCTGGAGATTTGCTGAAAGGCATATTTCTGCAGGGCGCACGCGTCGCCATTGTTGTATATATTTTATCAGGCGCGCTGTATCAGGTAATGGACTTAACTTTAACCCCTGTAATGCAAACTGGCTTGACTTTTGCCAACATGCTCAACCCTAACTCCAACTGCGACAGTTCCGCCGACTATATGGGGGGAATTGTCGGCTATGACACCGACAAAGGCATGCAAGAAACTTCTCAAGGCGGTTTGCCTCGCAACCTTGGACAATCAATCATCTGCACTATCAAAAATTTGGAAGACAGCGTCGGTGTTCTCTTGGCGCTCGGTAACTATTCCACCTGCTACGCTTTTCATGACAAGGCCTTGTGGGACGGCGTTATCCCGCACCTTGGCTACTTTCTGTCCGGCATGGGATTATGGCTGGTCGGCGTCTTTTTGCTCTTTGCCTTCCCATGGTGTCTGATAGACTGCATTTTGCAGCTGTGCATTGCCGCGGCGATGATTCCGTGCTCTATAGCCGCTTTTGCCTTCAAATCAACGGCTAAATACCTTGGCATTATTTGGAACTTCTTTATGAACGCCATGTTCAACCTGATATTCTTAGCCGTGCTGATGTTTATTTTAACCTCTATGTTCAAAGAGTGGATTGGGCTAACCGATGAATCGCTCTCCACTTTTGACCCTGTATTGCTAATCACCGCTTTCAAAGCAAACGGGCTTGCTTGGTGGGGGGTCGGATTTTTCAAAATCTTTGCCTTTATATTCTTGTTTGTATGCTTTATTGATGAAGTTCCGTCTATGGCAAGCAAATTTGCAACCGGAGCCGACTTTGGTCGCCAAGGTATCGGTCGCATGGTCGGCGGTGCGGTTGCTTCCGCCGCTAAGCCGATAGCCAAAGGCGCAGGTCATATCGCCAAGAAAGGTGCGGAAGCTGTTGGTGAAGCCACAAACTCGCTTGCTGGCAACTGGGTGCGCAGCAAAAAGAATCAGCTAAAAGGCATGGCTTTGGTTGCTCTCGGCGGACGCAAGCTCCGCGACGCCGACGGCAATGTAATTGGCTATCAGGCTCGTTTCAAGGGTCTCCCAGGGTTTACACAAACCCGCACCGTTACCAAGGACGCTAACGGCGTGTGGACGCAAACCAAAGAAACGCATCAAAAAACTGTTGCCGATAAAGCATTTAAGCCAATGACTGATGCTAACGGCGAGCAGACATTCGCAGTCAGAACCAGCGGTAAAGGTGCGTTTGCCAAATATGAGCAAATGACCAAATCCGTTCAGGATGACGGCACTGTTAAATATACCTCAAAAGACGGCAGCAGCGTTTTAGTTACCGACCAAAACGGCAATATACTTAAATATAAACGCGCCAAAGATACGGATATGGTAACTGAAAGCCACAAAGGCAGCGTACAAACTACCAATGACACCTTTATGAGCAAACGCACCATGGTTGACGCTAACGGTAAAGTAATTGGCAGCGATGTGCAGTTCAAAAACGTAAGCTCAAAATATTTAATTAACAAAGACGGTTCAACCAATATGCACGCCTATAATCAAATTATGAACGGCGTCAGCGCCGAAAACAAAGCCGACGCCCTGGCTGCGATGGCGGCTCTGCACTTAAAAGCTCGTGGTCAAAACCTTGACAGCCGTTTCAAAGACCGCAAAGTTACAATGAATAAGGACGGCAGCGTCACTATTCAGCAAATCAACAATAACGGCAGCAAACAGGAAATACGCGCCTCAATGGATAATGGTCAGATGATTATAGAAAATAAAACCACTGACATCAACGGCAACATCACAATGCAGAAGAGCAACGGCGTGCAAAGCAAAACCACATCTTTTGCTAAACAGACTGATGGAACTTTTATTAAAACTATAAAATACAGCTTTACTGATGAAGCCCACAGCCGCAGCCGAATTTCTCAGCCTTTAGATGAAAACGGAGCTTGGGGCTATGGTATGGACGCGCAAAAAGCCATGGCTGGTTTCAACGCCAAAGAGTTCCAAGAACACCTTAACCAGCTGCAAGATGAAAAACTGAAAAAAGGTTTGCACAAAACCGTACTTACAGCCGAAGAAATGAAAGACATTTTAGCTGGTAAAGATGTTAAAGATAAAGACTCTAAATAGTTTCGGCAAATATCGCTAAAAATTTTACAAAAATTTAGACATTTGCCGAAGTGTTTTTATGTTGCTGAGAGCAGCCGAAACAAGGTGTTTAACTTTGTTTTTCCAAAAGGGATTGTACATAACTATTTTTTTTGTCTTGCTTTTTTCAAACTTCACCATATTATGAGCAATAGCTATTATTTATGGAGAAAGATGATATGGAAGAAATTATTTTCCCTAATCAAATCAGAATGCACAGAAGATTGCGCGGTATGTCTATGCAAGAATTGGCTGATCATTTGGGAGTCAGCTTGTCGGCTATTTCTAAAATTGAAAAAGGTTACCGCCGTCTCAATCAAGAACAGCTGATTCAGGTTGCCGAACTTATTGACTGCTCGCTGCAAGATTTATACGTTAATGAACAAAATTCACAGCAAGATGTTGTTCAAGCTTGGAAACGCGAACAGGAAAGACGCTGCAAAATCAACCAAAATGCTGGTTTGAAAACTTTGGGTGCTGGTTTGCGCCACATTCGCACTGACAAAGGTTTGACCTTAATTGAAGTTGCCGAAAGCGCTGATATGACTCTGTCGGTTTATCACCGTATAGAAATGGGACAAAGAGAAGTTTCTGACAAAGAATATCAAAACATCGCCAAAGCTTTTTCTATGCCTCTCGACAAATTGAAAGCCGAAATCAAAAAGCTGGAAAATGAAGGCGTTTTAGAAGATATTATCGAACACAATGAAACCCGCTATAAACTTTTAAACAACTCCAGATATTCTAATGTTGCCGCGCAAACTGCCGATGACGATGAAACGGCTATGCTGCCTGTTTTTGGCACCAGCAACGCCGAAGGCAATATTGTCATTGACCGCGCCAATGCCGTAAAAGAAGTTGTTTGCCCAGTGCAGCTGCAAAACAAACCGGAAGCTTATGCCGTAAATTTGTGCACCCGCCGTTTGGGTTCGCTTTTGCCGAGCCGCGCTATTTTGTTTATAGATAAAACAGAAGTTGTCAGCGCCGGCGACATTGCCTTATATTACATCAGCGAAACCGAAGCTATGCTAATCAGCGTTCGCGAAGATGAAAACGGTCAGCTTTACGGCTTGCGTTGGAATCCTGATGAACGGACAAATTTCAGCAACAGCGATTTAACAAAAATTCATAAGGTTGTGGCTATCAACTTATAATTTTTTTGAATATTCGCTATATTTTAATAAAGAATTTACTCTCTCGTTTTTATAAAGCGGGAGTAAATTTTTTTAAACAGGTTTTATAGTGTCAGACGTAATAAGAGAAAATGATGTTGCCAGCGAAAAAGATGAAGAATATCCGATTCTTGATGCTCAGCGCTATCTAAATATTTTTCATCAAATTCATATTTTCAATGCTGAAAAGAGAGCGGAATTTGACCAATCTCTTTTGCAGATGAATGACAAAATAAAAAAACTGCTGGTCAATATGCCTGGCGGAAAAGTTTTGCTGGAACATATAAAAGAACTTGAAGATGACGATACAATTTCGGACGAAACGCTTAATCAGATTACTAAAAACATTGAAGAAGAAAAAAAATCAGCAGAAACACATCACAAAAAGCACAACATAAACGTAACAGTCGGCGAGCTGGCTATCGGCAACGAATTTGCCGAAAAATTAGCAAACTCTTTGGTTGACGCACTCAAAAGTGCAAATCTGACAACAAATTCTGATCTTGCGCATACAATTAGCACAATTCCGCTTTTTGGCTCAACCACTGCTGACGGAAACTTGCTTATCAGTAAATCCACAATCCTAAGATTGATATCCTGCCCCATTGCCTTGCAAAACAAGCATTCGGTTTATGCGGTTAAACTTAACGCTAAATGCGTCGGACTGGATTTATCCGACAAAGCCATACTTTATATTGACAAATCCGAGCTTGTCGGTTCAGGCGATTTAGCGCTCTACTTTTTTAACAAAGCCGAAGCAAAACTGGTTAGGCTCTATACGGACGAACGCGGACAATTATATGGTTTGCGCTGCAATCCTGAAGAAAAAATACTGTTTACTATCAGCAATATTGCAAAAATCCACAAAGTAGTGCTTATCGGGCTATAATTTTTCGCTCTTACTGCCTATATTTTAACAAGAAATTTACTCTCTTTCTTATATATTAGAAAAGAATAAGTTGTTTTTTATGGAGTGAGGCACAACAGGTGGCAGAAGACTTAATTGAAGATGATGTAGAATATTCCAGCAATCCGGAAGAAGAAGACCCGATTCTGGTTGCCCAACGTTATTTAAATATTTTCCACCAAATTCATATTTTCAATCAAGCAAAAAAAGATGAATTTGACGAGTCTCTGCTTAATATCTCAGAAAAAACCAAAGAATTGCTGGCAACCCTGCCTGGCGGACGCGTTTTTTTGGAACACGTTAAAGAAGTTGAAGAAAAACAAGGTAAAAATTCCGGCGGCACCAGCGAACTCATAGCCCAAAACATAGAAGAAGAAAAAAAATCAATCGACAGCCTGAAACAGCACTCCGGAAACGGCGGTGAGCTTACTTTAGGCGCTGATTTTGCCGAAAGTTTAGCAAATTCTTTGGCGGCGGCACTGCAAAGCAGCAATGCTGCATCTAATAACAATATGACCGATTTGGCAATTTTGCTGAACAAATCATTCAATGCCTATGCTGCCAGTATGCAAACTTTAACCAACCGCCTTGCAGGTCAGGTTAATACAACATCAGCGACGCAGCAGCAAACCTTTTCTGCAGCACCAGTACAGCCGACAGGAATGACAGCTCAGCAGCAAAATAATTCTTCAACCACTGTTAACAACATCAATATGGATACCTCCTACTTTAGCAGCATAAATCAAACGCTTATGCAAAACGATGCCCGCCGCCATGAAGATATGATGCAAATTATTGCTGCTTTGAATAAAAATATTCTAAACGGCGGCACCTCGACAGAAAACAACGCCGGACTAGCCGCAGCATTAAATTCCGGAATACCGGCAACGGCTCTTGCCGAAGCATTGCGTCAAAACAACTCGCAACAGCTTGAAGCCATAAAATCTTTTGGTGAAATGCTAGTGCAGGCAATCACCCAATCGCAGCAGGAATTAGCGCAAACTCTAGCGCAGTCCGCACCACGCTCCACTGTAAAAGTTGTGGTTTCGCAAGATGTTGATGTAGAAGACCAAACTGGCGGTAATACTATTGTTTCTAAACAAAATACTTCTAATACGGCAAATGCTCAGCAGCCAAAAAAGAATGAAAGCAATAATACAAAAAAAGCAGAGCAAGCAAAAGATAAAAATAATTTTATAAAAAGCTTCAGCGATAAAATAAGCGAAACAACCAATAAGTTAACCCAAAACTTCAGCAACGAGGCAAAAAACTCTTCTGACACTTTGCTTAGCCGCATAAATAAAAGCTTAAACAAAATTAACGACCTGAAAAATCAGAATAAAAACGACCAACAGCCGAACAAAAAAATTGATGAAAAAGCCTCTAAAAAAGACAATTCGGCAAACGAGCATAAAAATAACGAGGCTTTAACGGTCAACCTTAAAGACAAAGAAAAACAACCAACTGCCCCTGTTCAGCAGCAGCCAAAACCTGCTCCAAAGCCTGAATTGGTTAAAGAACAGCCGAAACCTGCTCCAAAGCCTGAACCGGTTAAGGAACAGCCCAAACCTACTCCAAAGCCTGAACCAGTTAAGGAGCAGCCAAAACCTACTCCAAAGCCTGAACCAGTTAAGGAACAGCCAAAACCTGCTCCAAATCCTGAACCAGTTAAGGAGCAGCCGAAACCTGCTCCAAAGCCTGAATTGGTTAAAGAGCAGTCGAAACCTGCTCCAAATCCTGAACCAGTTAAGGAGCAGCCAAAACCTGCTCCAAAGCCTGAATTGGTTAAAGAGCAGCCAAAACCTGCTCCTAATTCTGAACCGGTTAAGGAGCAACCGAAACCTACTCCCAAAGATGAAAACCTTAGTATAGAAGATATATTGGCAGCCATTCCTTCCGAAGAAGACAATTCTTTTGAACCGGATATTTTCTCTGCTGATTCTTTCACCACGCCTGCTGCGGTTCAAAAGTCTGAATCGGTAAGACCTGTTGAAACAAAACCAACTCCTACCAGCAAGCCTGCCGTAGATTTGCCGAAAGAACCTGAACCGCAAAACCAAGAATATAAAAAGTCACAGTTGCATTCGTACGAAGATGCTTTGTTAAAAATAAAAAATGCGCTAAGCTCGGATGATGATATTTCCTTGGACAATATAAAGCCTATATCTTTGGGCGGTGACGATGAATTGCCGAAACCGCAGGCTCAAACAGCAGCGGCTCAACAAACGCAAACCGCCTTCACCAAAGAAAACAATTCTGCAGCAGATGACGGCGATTGGGAATATGTCGATGAAAACGGCAATCCTGTTTCAGGTGATGACGGCGATTGGGAATATGTTGATGAAAACGGCAATCCTGTTTCCGGCGATGACGGCGATTGGGAATATGTCGATGAAAACGGTAACCCGATCTCCGGCGATGACGGAGACTGGGAATATGTCGATGAAAACGGTAATCCTGTTTCCGGCGATGACGGAGACTGGGAGTATGTCGATGAAAACGGTAATCCTTTACCGCAAAATCCAAAATAAAAAGGTATTTACAAAACAACAGAGCGCTAGTAAAATAGGAACAAATTTGAGAGGATAAAAAATATGGCAGAAGAAAATCTCGCACCAATTACCAAGGAATCTCTCTGGTATGTGGACAACTACATTGTTCTGATAGATTATTACGACCGCACCATTTCCCGCATTGCGGCACGTTGTATCCGCAGCGGCAACATTGCGCTTGAAGAATATAAATTTTATCCTTATGTGCTTGATGTTTTGGAAGAAATTTGTGAAACTGGCAACTATATTTTAGAGCATAAAGAACTCTATCCGTATATAGAAAAGAAAATCGCTGGCGGTGTAGAAGCTCTGCGTAAAAATCTATCCATTTATCAAGAAGAGCTGACCAGCAACCAATCTCCAGAAATGCTGCGATCCGACCCTAACGAAGTGCAAAAAATGAATGAAGTTATGAGTAATTTTGATAAATCGGTTGATCCAACCTCTGGTGCTGGTATGAATATAGATGAGTTAATGAACAAACTTATGGCAGAAAACAACATCAGCCAAAATTCAGACAACACCGATGACAATAATCAGCAGCAATAGGAACAACATAAAATGAAAAAACACATTAACACTTTCAGTTTAGTTTTAGGATTGTCCGCGCTTTTATCCGGACTTTCAGCCTGCATTGCCCGCGATGATATTGATTTTAGCGAAGACAACACCGCTGCCATAAGCGCGCAAGTTCCGGCAGAAACCGTAAATCAGCCTACTTCAGACATAAACACTATGAAGTTTTCCAAAGAAGAAATCGTGTTCAAAGACCCTGAAGAACCAGCGATTGTCCGCACTCCGGAAGGAGCTAATGCTTTGGACTTGGAAACTCCGCTGCGCTGCAACGTTAACTGGAAAACCCAGCAGATGGTACTGACTTTGCCATATATAAACTCCGCCTTCAAACTTGAGCGAAACGGTCGCAACGACCCACTGCCGCGCTTTGAAGTAACCGGCTACACTTTTGATATGATGCCGGCGGAGCAAGCATTGGTAAAACTAACCAAAGAAGCAGGCATACGCGTTTCTTCCGCCGATGGTCCATATACCAGCATTTCTGCCGAAGATTTAAAAGGCGAATTTTCGGAAGTGGTTAAAATGATTGCCGATTCGGCGGACATTTACACCACCTACAACGCCAAAGATAAAATTTTAACTTTAAGCCGCCGCGTCAATATGACGCTATACACCCCTCCGTCTCGCCCGATTATTTTAGGCTTGCTTGATGTTATCCGCGGCGCAGGAATAACCAACATTGTAACCAACTGGGCGGATTATTCCATTACTTTTGACGCAGACATTGAAACCCGCAACAAAATTCAGGAACTGATAAAGTCATTTGAAAACAGCCCTACTCTTATTGCATATGACGTCAGCGTATTCCGCCTATACCCATACATTCAGCAAGATATTGAATGGAAAGATTTGCTGAACGCCTTTGACTTTGGCTCAATCACAACAGCGCAAACCGGAGTTATTGGTCGCGTATTAACCACCACAAATGACATTTCAATTGAAAAACTACAGCAGTTCTTAGGAAACCAAGCTCAAATTGAAACAGTTTCTGAAGGCAAATTTATTGTGCCTAACTTGTGGCTTTCCCGCTTTGACATAGGCAAATGCAGCAAACCAGAAAGCAACGCCTATGGTATGTCGGTTTTGGCTAAAGCTTCGGTAGAAAAGAAAAATGAAATCTTTTCAGATATTACCTTAGAAGAAACTGATGGTCAGGTTACGCAATTTAAAATCCGCAGCAAGCTTGGCGAAAATTTCTTAATTATTGGCTTACCGAACGAACTATTCGGCATTCAAAACCCTAAGTCGGAAACCATTATCTTTATGGTTCCGCGCCTTGTCCGCACATTAAAAACTAATGAAACCTTGAAAAACAGAATTTAACGGAGAGAAAAATGGAAGAAACTCAGTTTAAAAATGCGCCTCGTAAAATCAGAAAAATCAAACGTCCGCGCGTACCTGAAAATCAGCCGGCAACCTATGGAGTTCCCGAAAAAATTTCTGTACCGCAAAATAGCCTGCAAAACGAAACTACCGAAAATTATTACGATGACAACGGCGATGCCGAAAATATCCATTTTATTACAGACGAAGAGTTAATGCCGCAAGAACCGGAAACTGTAACATATTTTTTGAAAAACAAAACTGTCCTGCTAATGCTGGTATTGGCAGCGCTTTTCGGTGTTGTTTTAGGCTCTACCCTGTTTTCCACCCAAGAAACGGCTAAAAAAGGTCTTGACGGCGTTGTTGTAAACTCTGATGTGCCGGTAGGACGCAGCCGCTGCGGCTTGGTTGAACCTCATCAAGGCTGCGTGCTCTATATTATGAACCCGCGCAATCAAGAAGTAACAGGCAAAGACTTTTTTGCGACAGCTGCACAATGGACGCGCCGCGAACGCTATTTGATAGAAACCGGAAATATGCACTACAGCAGCAAGCGGATTCGCCCAGGGTATATTGCCCAAATCAACATTCCGCCTCTTTCTAACAACAACTAACCTAAGAACTCAGAGCCTCCATTTTCGGAGGCTTTTTTTATTAGTTTTCGCCGCTCCCTTAAAATACCTAAAACGTGCAGTTAACTTTTTAGTTTAGCTTAGACATAAATAAAGAGCCTTGTAGCGGCAACTACTTGGCTTTTTCCCAACCGCCCTAACGAGCTGAAAGGCACATGGTGAGACGGAGTTTTCAAGCGTTTTCAAATTATTTTCTCCGCCCTTTGATATTTTTCTATTTAACCGCTTCGGCACCGGAAATAACATCTATCAGCTCATCTGTAATATTTTCCTGCCGTTCCTGCTGATATTCCAAATTCATTTGCTCCAAACTTTCATCAATGTTTTTTTCAGCGTTTTGCATATTGGTCATACGCGTATAATGCTCCGCAGCCAGAGAATAGTTAAGCTGACTTGCCAAAGCAATGGTTAAATATTCATTCAGCAAAGCGGCAAACATCTGCTTGCGTTCAATAGGTATCAGTGGAAGATTATTTGTTCCCCACGGCTTTTCTTTCAGCTTTTGATAAGCGGCAAAATCAAACGGAATAATCTGCTGTTTTTGCAAACTAACCGGTTCATTTTTGTTACGCTTATGATACCAAACGCAAACGCTTGTAATATGTTCTTTGCGGGTTGCCTCGTCTATTTTCATTATCACGGTTTCGGCAATGGTATTGACCATTTTCACTGAATTTGCTACAGCGTACTTGGCATAAAGTTTTAGATTGCTTTGCACTGCCAAACCGCCGATTCTTTTGCCGATAGTCAAGAACAGAGTATTTTTAAGCGAAACCCCTTGTTTTTTTAAATCGACCTTGGCTTTATCTAAAATTTCTTTATTAAACTTACCGACCATACCGTTATCGGTGCCGATTAAAATCACCAGCTGTTTGCCTTGTTCTGATTTAACATCACTACTTGGCAGCCCGCCTTGTTTAATCAAAGCCTGAAAAGCGTCCTGCAGATTGCTGCGATATTGCGCCAGCGCCGTATTTGCCTGTTCATACTGCAAAATACTAACTGAAGACAGCGCTTTCATTGTGCCGACTATCTCCCGCAAATCCTCCGTAACCTTAATCCGCTTTTTCAACGCTTCAATCGTCATCAGACTTTATCCCCTCACGCTGCAAGGCTGATTTGAAAACAGAAAGCATTTTTTCCTGTGTTTCAGCCGACAGCTTCTTACGAGCTAAAATATCGGTTACTTCTGCTGAAAATTGCGCTTGCAAAACCTCACGCACAGTTTTCTGCGCTTTCTTATTGTCTTCAGTTGCCAAGCCGTCAAACAAACCGGCGTTAGTCGCCATAAACACGGCAATCTGCTCCGGTGCTGTCAGCGGCTCAAAGCGGCTTTGCTCCAGCACAGCACGAATAGCCCGCCCGCGGTTAATGCGCTTTTTAGTTTCCTTATCCAGCTGGGTGCCGAATTTGGTAAATGATTCCAACTCTTCAAACTGCGAATAAAACAGTTTCAGCGGACCAATCAATGTCTTATACGCTGGAAGCTGAGCATCGCCGCCCACGCGGGAAACCGAACGTCCGGTATCTATTGCCGGCATAATGCCTTTTTGATACAAATTAGCCGCCAAATAAATCTGTCCGTCGGTAATAGAAATAATATTGGTTGGAATATAAGCCGATATATTTCCGGCTTCAGTCGAAACAATCGGCAGCGAGGTCAGCGAACCGCCGCCAAGTTCCTCACGCAAATGAGTTGAGCGTTCCAGCAAGCGAGAATGAATGTAGAATATATCCCCAGGGAAAGCCTCTCGTCCAGGCGGACGGCGCAGCAGCAGCGACATTTCACGGTATGCTCTAGCATGGTTGGTCAAATCATCATAAACCACCAGCACATCTTTGCCTTGCGCCATAAAATATTCGCCGATAGATGTCGCCGCATACGGCGCCGCATATTGCATACCCGCCGTATCGTTGGCAGCAGCCGCCACCACAATTGTTTGATTCATCACGCCGTATTTTTCCAAATCGGCAATAACCGAAGCCACTGCGGAGTTACGCTGTCCGATAGCACAATAAATGCAGATAACTCCGGTTTGCTTTTGGTTTATAATCGTATCAACGGCAATAGCTGTTTTACCAGTCTGCCTATCGCCTAAAATAAGCTCGCGCTGCCCGCGTCCGATAGGCGTAAACGCATCAACCGCTTTAATACCTGTCTGCAAAGGAGTTTGCACCGGCGCTCTATCCATAATCGGATAGGCTTCCATTTCCAAAGCCCGACGCTCGCTGTAGGCTATCGGTCCTTTTCCATCTAAAGGTTTGCCCAGCGGATTTATCACCCTGCCCAGCAATCCATCGCCGACCGGAACGTCTAGAACACGTCCACTGCGGCGCACTCTGTCGCCAGCTTTCAAACTATCCGGACTATCTAAAAACACCACGCCGACCGCATCTTTTGCCAAAGTCTGCACCATTCCCCACACGCCGTTAGGAAATTCCAGCAGTTCTTCCATTTGTGCCTTAGCCAAACCTTTCACAATCGCTGTGCCAGCAGAAATAGAATGAATAACACTGACTTCTTCCGTTTTCAGTTCCGCTTTGGTTTGAGCAATTCCCTGCTCTATGACGGCAAATGTCTTGTCTGTTTTAATCATTTTCTATCCCCTGTTTATTAACTGCTGCACATCACTTTGCATATTCTTTTGAAACTCGTTCATATATCCCGCTAAATTCCAGTCTATCAGCTGCTCATCAGCCTGCAAAGCCACGCCGCAAACCAGCTTTTTATCAATTTCAAATTTGAATTTTGTTTCTTCCGGCAATTCCAGCTGCACCCGCAAAAAGTCTTTTATTTTTTGCTTTTGCTCAACCGAAATTTTTTGCGCCGAACGGACAAACAGCTGTTTTTTATTTTGATAAGCGGCGACAAATTCCTGTTTTTTACGAACCGGCAAAGCGCTTATTTTTTCTTTGAGCTTGTCTACCATCAAATCGCTCAGCGAAACATCTGCCATTTGTTTCAGCGCACCATCCGCAAGCTTGTTGAAATATTCCAAAATCAAGTCCTGCATAGCCAGTTCAAATGTCTTCTGTTCGCTGGATAAACGCTGTTTCCATTGGCTTTTATCTGTTTCAAACTGCGCTTTTGCCTCGTTTGCCAATTTTTCTGCCAAAACAGCGGCTTCCGCCCGAGTTTGACTCAAGATATTTTGTTTTTGAGCATCAATTTCCGCCATTTTCTGCTGGCATTCAGCCTCCAAGCGCAAAGCCTCCTTATGTGAAGAAGCCGCTTTTTTCAGCTCGCGTTCAATAAACTTCTGCCGCTCGTCAACCGCTTTCAGCACTGGCAAATATAAAAAGCGGCGCAGCAAATACAATAGCAGCAGCAGATTAAACATCTGAGCAAAAAATGTAAACAAATCAATACTCATCAACTTTTCCTAAAATATAACTATTGAGCCTGTGCGATTGCATAATTCCAAAACGGATTGGCATACAGCACCAAAAACGCAATCAGCAAAGCGTACAAAGCCGTGGTTTCCACCATGGCAATCGCCACAAACATTGTACTGCGGATACGGCTTGCTTCGTCCGGCTGCTGCGCCATTGCCTGCAAAGCTGAAGCCGCCACATGACCTTCGCCCATAGCCGAACCGATACTGCCGATACCCATACACAGACAGGCACCCAAAACTGAAAACGCCCCAATTAAAGAAATTGCATCCATTATTGTTCTCCTTTTTCTAAATTTGATAAATTACTTTCCGGCACAATTTCGCCCTGCACGCTCGATGAATAAACCACCGCCAGCAAAGCAAAAATATATGCCTGAATTGAACCGGTTAAAAGACCTAAACCCTGCATACTCAGCGGAGCAATCAGCGGAATAAAAGCACTAAGAATACTCACAAACATCACTCCGCTCAGCATATTGCCGAACAAACGCAGTCCCATGGCAAAGCTCGAGAAAAACTCGCTAAAAATATTCATCGGCAGCATCAGCGGTATCGGATCGATAAATTTCTTTAAATATCCCTTTAAGCCAGCATTCTTAACCGAAAAATATGGTATTGCCAAAAACACAACCGCCGCCAAAGCCATAGTGGTGCTGATAGACGCCGTCGGCGCGCGGAACCACGGAATAACCGTCAGCAAATTGCAGACTAAAATAAAGCAGAACAGCCCCATAGCCAGCCCTAAATATTGATTCGTTTTAGAGCCGCTTATCTCATTTGCCTCTTTTTGCAGCCACAGCACCAGTGCTTCCAACGCCACTTGCAGCCGCGAAGCTTTTCGCTCGTATGACAGATTGCGGGTAGCCAAACGGCAGCATAAAACTATCAAAGCAATCACCAACCAGCTGTTAAAAATTGTCACATTTATTCCGATATCGCCGATTTTAAACAGGATTATTTTGTCATAGCTATCCAGCCCGATTTGCCGTCCGGAAAGCGGAATATCCCACCAACGCGAAAAGTCAAAATCAAACAGCGCCATCGTTTTTTTGCTCCTCGTCAAATTTAACAATCCGTCCTTTTTCGTGTACCACTATTACCATTTTAGTAACGAAAAAAACTAAAACATACAGCAAAACCACCACCGGATTATGCTGTGCTATCAGCACCAACACGCCGAAAAACAACAAAATACGCAACAAAGCCACGCTTGCAAATAAACGCACTTTATGCTTGAAGGTGCTTAAATGATTCAAACTCCAGCGCAGACTCTGAAAATAGATTACGCCGACCAACGCTCCGCAAAGCGGCGTCGCCAGCATCTGCCACAGCGCCATTTGCCGCCACATCTGCACCAAATAAGAATCAGCGCTCATTTTTTTCTCCTTGCTTTAAACCTTCAATTGTTCTTTGCTCATTTTTTTCTATTTTTGTTTCTTCATTTTTTATCCAATAACAAGCGTTGACCAAACCCCAAACAAAGCCTAAAAACAACAAACTCAAACGCCAAGAAAAATCAGCCGGAAAATGCTCGTCCAACCAGCCGCCGCTGAAAACTCCCAGCAAAATCGGTACAATAATCACACCGCCCAGCGAGGCTATCATGCCAAAATTAGCATTCCAACGCTGCTGTTTGCTGGTTTTAAGCTGCTGCGCCTTTTTAATCAGCGTATTGCGAATTTCTTTTTCCGCCGTATCGTCAAAATCATCAGCCATTTTCATCTCCTTTGAGTTTGCCGAACCCGCGCACCAAGCCAAGTTCCAAACGAGCCATTGCCAAATTAAGCTCTTTGCGGCGCTCTTCATTTTCTTTAAAATCATTTCTGATAACCAGCGAAAGAGTGTCCAGCGATTTGCTGATTACGGCGTTTTGCACGCTCATAGTTACGTTTTGTCCTTTTTTTACCACAATTCCGCGGTGACAGGCCACATAACTTTCATCATTGTTTTCATCGGTATATCGCACTATGTTCGGTTTCATCGCCGCCACAAAATCAACATGCTTCGGCATCAGCGTATAAAAGCCGTTCAGCGTTTCAAACGTAACTTTTAACACTTTTGTTTCTAAAACCGTGCCTAATGGCGAACAAACCGTTAATTGCATCAGGTATTCTCCTCTGCCATGGCTTTTTCATAAGCTTCTTTTTTATCTTTAGTCTTGGCAATAACTTCATCAATATCGCCGACCATGAAAAAGTCATTTTCCGAAAGATAGTTAAATTCGCCCGAAAGAATACGCTCGCAGCCCTCTATGGTCTTTTGCAAATCCACCGAACGCCCCTCCATACCGGTAAATTGATAGGTAGTATAAAACGGCTGCGTCAAAAAACGCTCCAATTTACGCGCAGTCAAAACAGTTTGCTGGTCGTGTTCCGGCAGCTCGTCAAATCCCAGCATAGCGATGATGTCTTTTAACTCTTCATATTCAGCTAAGCATTTACGTACCGCCACCGCAACTTTATAGTGGCGCTCGCCTACAATCAGCGGCGTTAGCATATTAGAAGACGAAGCCAGCGGGTCAACAGCCGGATACAACCCCTGCGCCGCACGGCTGCGGGAAAGCACAATGCTTGAAGATAAATGCGCAAACGTATGCACCGCCGAAGGGTCGGTAAAATCGTCCGCTGGCACATAAACCGCCTGAATAGACGTGATTGCCGCGTCTTTAGTTGAAGAAATACGTTCCTCAAGCGCCGCGATATCTGTTCCCAAAGACGGCTGATAACCCACGCGGGACGGAATTTGCCCCAGCAGCACCGAAACTTCAGAACCAGCCTGCACAAAACGGAAAATATTATCTATCAGCAGCAAAACATCTTTCTTTTCTTTATCACGGAAATATTCCGCCATGGTTAAACCTGTTAAAGGCACGCGGAAACGCACCCCCGGAGCCTCATTCATCTGCCCAAACACCATCACGGTTTTCGGCAAAACGCCGGCATCTTTCATTTCACGATACAGCTGCTCGCCTTCGCGGGAACGTTCGCCCACGCCGCAAAAAATACTTGCCCCCTCATAGCGTCCAACCATATTGTTAATCAGCTCGGTAATCAACACGGTTTTACCCACACCTGCACCGCCGAACAGTCCTGCTTTGCCGCCGCGTTCCATCGGCGCCAGCAAATCTATGGCTTTTATACCTGAAATAAAAATTTCCGAACTGGTCTGTCGGTTTTCCAAAGGAATTGGCTCGGCATGAATCGGTTGTTTAATTTCTGCCTGCAGCGGCTCGCCGTTATCTATCGGCTGCCCGAAAATATTAAACATACGCCCTAAAACTTTATCGCCGACTGGCACTTCTATTTGATGTCCCTCGTCCACAATTTCGGTTTGACGGGCAATTCCCTTTGTTGAACCCATAGCCAAAGCGCGCACGGTTTTTTCATCAATATACCCCTGCACTTCCGCTGTCAGCGAACCGATTTTCAATTCATTATAAATAGCCGGAAGCTGTTTAGGAAACTCCGCTTCAATCACACTGCCGTTAACCGCTGTCACAAAACCAGTATTTTTCTTCTTTGCCATTTTTTCATCCTTATTTTGCCTTCCGATTAAAGATAATCGTTTTTACAGGCATTTCATCTTTTCAAAATAGCAAAATAAAGATTAACTTTGTCTTAATCCAAAGTCTATACATACCAAAGTTATAAAAAATCTATTCATCACGCCGTCTAAACAAAGTGTCATACACTTCTTGACGATACATAGAGAATATAATCTGCGGCATTATGGCGTATTGCTGACGGTTTTCTTTTTTCTTCTTTTTAAATTCCTCATAATACACATATTTTGGTTTTGTTTTGATTATGATTTTGTTGATATCAAAAGGTTCGGCATAGTGAAAATATTTTTCGTCCAGCAGTCCCATATAACTCCATGAAAACCAATAATAGTGAGCGTCTTTATTGAAAACACCGAATGGAAGACCTGAAAGTCCCAAAACTACATCGTCTGAATCCGTGTTCTGAGAAATATGCGTCATTATTCCAAGTACTGAAAATGTATCAATTTCATCAGGCTCTAAGCCTTCAAACAGCCAAAATTTTCCACTTCCCAGCAACATCAGCAGCATAATAATCCACGCCGCCCATTTTTTCACTTCATAAAATTTGGCGCAAACTAACGCTATCAACACAGCATTGTACAGAATCAGAATCTTAAAGTAATACATCCAAATAGAAATGTAGGTAGTGCGCAGCAGCAGCTCCACTGCATACATCACCAACAAGCAAAGCACATATTTATTCGGCTTGTTCATCAGCAAATAAATAGCCGAAGCAACACCCAAACAAAGTATCCCGTATAAATCGCTGAAATCCTTTATACGCGTATCCCAAATATCTTCCATAATATGCGAATTTAACAGCCAGTTTGTTTCAAAATAACGCTGCGCATTGCCACAAATCAGTAAATATACGCCAAACAGCGCCAACGGCATCAAACCCAAAGGAAGCGCCTTTAAAATATTTTTCCAGCTGATTTGCTTTTTAACCAACAAATAGATTCCGCATAAGCCGAGCGGGAAAAGCAAAAAGATAATAGTTTGCAAAAACAAAAAACCAACGCCCCAGCTCAAAAATGCCAAATTTAAATACTTTTGTTTGTTATTTTTCCAAAACGCAAAAAACAAATATAATCCAACAAAAAAGAACAAATGCATAAAAGTATCAGGCTTAAATTGAACCATAGCGTCAAGCGCAATATTGCTAAAACAAAACAAGTTAACGGCAATCAATGCGGTAATTTTATTACCCCAAAAATCTTTTATTAAACGATAAACCACATAAAGCACAGCCAGCGAAACCAACGCCATAATACAGCGTATTACCAAAAATACCATAACATTACCGCTGAAAAGTCCGGTTAACGGCGCAAAAAGATACCACATCAAAGGATGATGATGTTCAAAAAAATCAGTATAAGGAATTAAGCCTTGCCAAACCAGCCAAGAAGCGTGAATGTGCTCCAAATCATCGCCGACAGCGCGGCGGCTGATAAAAATAGAAGCAAACAAATATATAACATTTATGGCTATAAATACCCATAATACGCGGCTTAATATTTTTTCTTTCATACCTGATTCCTTTTTACAATTTCCCAATATTTATTTATAGCAACAGCCAGCAGCACCAACAAACCAGCTAAGCAAAGCGGCGCCATGTTGCCGTATTTTCCAAACAGCGTGTCATGCGACATACTGATTTTGACTACGTCATCAATATAGCCGCGTTCCGACAAACCGATTTGCGAAGTGATTATTCCATACGGATTTATCACAGCGCTGATACCGCTGTTGGCGCTGCGGACAATGGAAATTCCCTCTTCCACCGCCCGCATCTGCGCGGCGACCAAGTGTTGATAAGGTCCGGCACTGATACCATACCAGCCATCGTTCGTCAGCACCACCGCCCATTTCGGCTTATTTTGTTTACGCACTATCTGACCTGAAAAAATTACTTCATAGCAAATCAGTGGTGCAAATTCAGCATAGCCGTCCAACTTTATAGTCTGATACTTTTCCCCTTTGGCAAACTGCCCCACCATATTAGTCAAAGGTTTTACCCATTTGGGAAGATATTGCCTAAGCGGGATATATTCGCCGAACGGAACTAAATGGTTTTTGCTGTAAATACCATGAATTTGCCCGAAATAATCCATTGCAACCAAAGAGTTATATAATAAATAGTCGCCGGTGTTCTGGTCGTAGCCGTCCTGCAGCATTCCCGCCAGCAGATAGCCTTTGGGCGGCACCGCTTCCTGCGCCATAACCCGATGTTCTAAATCATAAGCCAAGTTAAACGGCGATGCGGTTTCTCCCCAAATTACAAAATCAATATTTTCCAGCCCTGCAGCGCGGCTTAAATCCACATATTGCGCAAAATTCTTTTCTACCGCATCGCGGCTCCATTTCATAGTTTGCGGAATGCTCGGCTGCACCAAACGCACACGGATTTGCTCTCCGACATTTAACCTGCCCCATTGCACTAAAGCAAAATCGCCGTATAGGTATAGCCCAAAAATCAGCAACAAAGAGCAAAACGGCGCCCAAATATTGCGATTGTTTGGATTCAGCAGCCAAACTGCTGGCAACGCCGCCATAATCACAACCTGCATAGACAAGCCGTAAGTTCCCCACCACGCCAAAGTCTGCAGCCATAAGGGATTGAAAGCCAATACTGAGCTGAGAGGATTCCACGGAAAGCCTGTTAAAAACACGCTGCGCAGCCATTCGGCGCTTAAAAACCAACCGACCGCCAGCAATAAAATTTTGCTGAACCTAGTTTTGCCGAATTTCATCATCACAAACGGGAAAATCGTAAACAAACCGAAAAATCCACCGCCCAAAAGCAATACAAAAGGATAGAGCCAGCCGGTTTTCGCCGCGTCTATCAAAAGCGCGTTGCCAACCCAATAAAATCCGACGGAGAAATAACCGAAACCGAACCAATAGCCAATAGCCGACAAACGTTTCACGGAGCTTTGTCCCTGACTCAATGTGAATACTCCGCAAAAAGCCGCAAAAACAGCCCATATATGATAGAAAGGCGGCAAAGCGGCAACCAGCAGCAAACCAAACAGCAGCGCCGAGGTTTTATATCTCCGCGCTGCCGTTCCGCAAATTTTTTGCCATATTGCCTTTAGTTTTGCCACTTAGTCTTCCTTATATGGATTCGCGATGCCCATAGACTGCAAAATATCAATTTCAAAGCCTTCCATATATTCGGCTTCTTCATTTGTTTGGTGGTCAAAACCCAGCAAATGCAGCAAACCATGCGCCAACAAATGGCAATAATGGTCATGCAAAGAAATTCCTTCAATATCGGCTTCTTTCTGCATAGTTTCAAAAGCAATAATGATATCGCCGAGTTCAATTTCCTGATACAAATCACGCTCTTGCGCAAAGCCTTCAAAATCCACATTGGCAAAAGACAAAACATTTGTCGGTTTATCCATGCCGCGGAACTCTTTATTGAGAGCATGCACGCGCTCATCATTGCTCAGGCACACATTGACGATAATCGGCAAACCTGCGTGCAGAACTTCCGATTCGGTATGTTCCGCCACATAGTCGAACACGGCGTTTTTTACTTCTTCCGACACTTTTTCTATTTGAGAAACCGCCGAACTCCAGCGGTTATCTTCAACATCTAGATTCAAAAAACTATCAATCATGTTCTTCTTGCATCTTTTTGCTTTTTTCTTCATAGGCTTGAACGATTTTAGCCACCAAACCATGGCGCACCACATCGCTGGAACTGAATGTCACAGATGAAATGTTCGGAACATTGCGCAAAGTATCCAAAGCGTCGCGCAAACCAGAAATCACGCCGCGCGGCAAGTCTACCTGACTCAAGTCGCCGTTAACTACCATGCGGGAGTTTTCGCCTAAACGGGTTAAAAACATTTTCATTTGCATCGGCGTGGTGTTTTGCGCCTCGTCCAAAATCACAAATGAGTTTGCCAAAGTACGTCCGCGCATAAACGCCAGCGGAGCGATTTCAATTTCCCCGAGAGCCAATTTTTTATCCACCTGCTCTGCCGGCAGCATTTCATACAAAGCGTCATACAACGGACGCAGATACGGATCTACTTTTTCTTTTAAGTCCCCAGGCAAGAAACCCAAGTTTTCACCTGCTTCCACTGCCGGACGCGACAAGATGATTTTATCTATTGTTCCTTCCAGCATCATAGATACCGCCAGCGCCACCGCCAAATAAGTTTTACCAGTACCGGCAGGACCAAGTCCAAATACCAGTTCGTTTTTCATCATTTCCTGAATATATTTAGCTTGGGTAGCCGAGCGTGGATAAATATAGCGTTTTTTAGTTTTCAAAACAATATCGTTTAAGTTCTGCTTATCATCTTCCGTATGGCATTCTCCGCTCATACGCACTGCGGCTTTAACTTCTTGCTCGCCAATTTCAATACCGCGACTCACTTTATTATAAAGTAGCTCAATCGCATTTTTGGCGCTTTCCACATCACTGGCTGCTCCTTTAACCGTAATTTGATTGCCAAAGCTCAAAATTTCGACATTCAGCATTTTTTCAATCAGGCGCAGATTAGAATCCGCCGCCCCCACCAGCTGTTGTACAAGTTGATTGTTAAACAGTTCAAAACAAATTTCAGCCATGGTTAAATCTCCTTTCCGCTTAAAGAGTTTGTGGTAGCTTCTGTAACTTCCACATCTATAATTTTGTTTATATTATCACTTTCCGTTTCAATATGCAAGTTCTGCATATACGGAGTGCGCCCGATAAGCTGCCCTTTATGGCGACCTTTTTGCTCAAACAACACCGACATCACTTTGCCGACGCAGGATTTATTAAACGCCTCTTGATAAGAAAACAGCAATGTCTGCAAAATATCCAAACGCTCTTTTTTAACTTTTTCTTCTACCTGATTAGGCATAATCGCCGCCGGAGTTCCAGCTCTACGGCTGTATTTGAATGAAAACGCCTGAATATACTTCACTTTGTTTACCACATCTAAAGTTGCTTGAAAGTCCTCATCTGTTTCCCCAGGAAAACCAACAATAAAATCTGACGACATCCGCAAATCCGGATTAGCTTTCTGCAATTTTTCCACGATTCGCAAATAGTCGCCGGAAGTATGGCGGCGATTCATCGCTTTCAAAATTTTATCAGAACCTGATTGAATCGGCAGATGCAGATATGGCATCAAAACTTTTAAATCACGATGGCAGGCAATCAAATCCTCATTCACATCAGCCGGATATGAAGTGGTATAGCGCAAACGCTTTAAGCCATCCAGTTCTGCCACACGCCGCAGCAAATACGCCAAATCTCGTTCTTTGCCGTTTTCATCTTCGCCGTGATAAGAGTTTACGTTCTGACCCAGCAAATTTAATTCCAAAGTGCCAGTGGCAATCAAACGCTTTGCCTCTTTCAAAATTTCGGCAACCGGACGGGAATATTCCGCGCCTCTAGTATACGGCACCACGCAATATGTGCAAAAATTGTTGCAGCCTTCCTGCACTGCTAAATATGAGCAAGCGCCTTGTGCTTTATTTTCCGGCAAAAAGTCAAACTTGCTGTCAGCAGAAAATTCGGTATCCACCAAACCGGCATGACCTTTTTTCCGTTCAATATCTTTAAGCATCTGCGGAATTTTATAATACATCTGCGGTCCGACGGCAAAATCCACAAACGGCGCGCGTTTTACAATTTGCTCATCTTCTGCCTGCACCACGCAGCCAGCAACGCCGATAACGGTTTTTTTGCCTTTTTCCAAGCGTTCTTCGGCAATTTCGCGGGCTCGTCCCAAATCCGAAAATAATTTTTCAGCAGCTTTTTCGCGGATATGGCAAGTATTAAACAGCACTAAATCGGCGTCTTCTTGTTTTTTAGCCTCTTCATAGCCTTCATTTTTCAGCATATCGGCAATCCGTGATGAATCATAGACATTCATTTGGCAGCCGAAAGTTTTTATAAAATATTTTTTAGACACATCGTCTCCGTAAATTTGTTATAACATAGCCCTATTATGTACGCCAAAGTTTAATTTTTTACAAATACTTTTTTATTGAAAAATTAAGAGATTTTCGCTAAAATATGGTTCAGTTTAATAAAGGAGAGCCATTATGGACGGCATTAGAGATATTTTACCCTCATATTTAGATTCCGCTTCCATGGAAGAAAAGCGCATATTTTTTGAAGCACTGATCGCAGTAGCCTGCGCCGATGACAACTTTGACAGCGATGAATTAAAATTCATCACCGAAGCTGCCGTTTCCCACGGAATTAAAAACATATCAGAAATAATTGACGGTCAGGACACCGAAAAAGTTATAAAAGACGCGGCTAAAATCAAAAATCGCCATTTAGCGCTGGAACTGATGCGTGAAATGTGTATGCTTTCACATGTTGACAATGTACTGTCCGACAACGAAACTTTGATAATCGGCAAAATCGGCTTGGCTATGGGAGTTGAGCTTGAAAAAATCGAGCAGATAAGCAACTGGATTATTGACCACATTATTTGGCTGGAACAAGCTAAAATAATTTTTGAGGAAAAAGACTAATGTTTCCTTATCAGGACGGAAAATATTTTGATAGCTTATATCAAGTTGTGCAAAGCTGCTATCCGCAACTGGATAAAGCTGGTGCACGTGACGTTTTGCGTGAACTGATTTTAGCCCCCAAATCCGACGCTTTGACTATCGGCAATACTCAATATGCCCGCTCTGAGGTAATTAAAACCCTGCAATATCAGCTTAACGGCGAAAATGAAGAAAAGCCGTTTGACGAACGCTATCATGATTTGCTGGAAGCCGCGCTAAAAACTGTAAAACATATGAACGACGGTTACATCACCGAAGAAGATTATGAGGAACGCAAAAAGTTTTTAGACGTAATCAATAAAAAAGAATTTCAGGTTTTTGTGCTGCTGGCGCTGCTTAAATCCTGCCGTTCTTTAGATAATTCCGAACTTGTGGGGCAGCTTATTTATAAAATCCGCAGCCTGCGCGAACTGAACGACCTTATCCGCAAATATACCAAAGACGCCGTTGCCGTCAACACCGACGAGCAGGATTTTGAGCGCGCCAAACTTATTTATAAAATGCTTAAATCTTTGCAAGGACTTGGCTACGGCTATACAATAAGTCCTAAAGAAAAAGAAAATCTAGGCATAAGCCATGATGAAGATGAAGACTTGTCAGAAGATTATGCCTTTGATAACTGGCTGCGCCGCTTAATGCTTTTGCAGCTGCGCCGAGAAACCCGCGGCAACGCCAACCTAAATTCTAACAATTTAGCGGAAATGTTTAACACCAATCTTGGTAAAAGCGCCACTCTTTTTGACGACATCGGCGGTCGCATTGCCGAATTACGCGGAGCATTGCGAAAAAGAAGGTTTGACAGCAGCCGTTTTAATATGCTAGAAGAAAATTATGAAAGCGGTAAAACAAACCGCTGACCCAAACCATAAAGGAGAAAATACAAATGGGAATTATCGGACTTTTTCTTATGCCGGTGCTGGATATTTTAAGTGCGGTTATCGGAATTTATTTTAAAATTGTAGCGGTAGATATAATTTTATATTGGATGTTGCACTACAAAATTATGACCGTGCATAACAAATATGCCGAAAAATTTATGAGTATACTGAAACTGTTGACCGAACCTGCCTACAAATATATCCGCTCAAAAGTTCCGCCGTTTTCCGGTTATGACGTTGCGCCGTATGTTTTGCTTTTGTGCATAGCTTTCATCGGTTCGTTTGTTAACCACTTCAGCCGCTGGATTGACCAATATATGCAATGAGCTTTTTTGTAATTGAAAATAATGCATATCTTCTGCGCTTAAAACTAACCCCCGGAGCGTCTTTTAACGGTTTTAAGGGGTTATTTTTTGATGAAAGCAATCAAGCTTTTTTGAAAGCAGCCGTTACGGTTGTGCCGGAAAAAGGCAAAGCTAATAAGGCTCTGATTGAATTATTGGCTAAAAAGCTCAAAATCGGCAAAAGTTTAATTTCTTTGGTAAGCGGAGAAACCGACCATTTGAAAAAACTGCGCCTTAACCTGATGCCGACTGAAGAATTTACGGCAAAATTAAATGGCTTAATAAAGGAATAATAATGACCGCACAAATTATAGATGGCAAAAAAATCGCCGCCGAAATCAGAGATACTTTAAAGGAAAAAATTACTCTGTTGCCTTCTGCGCCGCAACTGGCTATTGTTTTGGTCGGCAACGATGAACCGAGCCTGATTTATGTGCGCAACAAACAAAAAGCGGCGGCGCAAATCGGTCTTTTATCTCAACTGCATCACTTAGATGAAAATATTTCCGAAGAAAAACTGCTGGAAATTATTGCTCAGCTTAACAACGATTCTGAAATAAACGGAATTATCGTGCAGCTGCCTCTACCTAAGCACCTTAACACCAACCGCATCATTAACGCCATTTCACCGCTAAAAGATGTTGACGGTTTTCACCCTTATAACACCGGAATGCTGCAAAACAATGAAAAGCCCTATTTTGTTGCCGCTACTCCGCTGGGAGTTATGCAGCTTATCAAAAGCGTGCTGCCGAATTTAAGCGGCAAAAATGTTGTTTTAATCGGCGCGTCCCTGATTGTCGGACGCCCGCTTGCCACTTTACTATTAAATCAAGAATGCACAGTCACCATTACCCACGCACAAACCAAAAACATCAAAGAGCTGACGGCAAAAGCCGATATTCTTGTTGCCGCCTGCGGCGTAGCAAAGCTTGTTAAAGCTGATTGGATAAAAGAAAATGCCGTGCTGATTGACGTTGGCATAAACCGCGATAATGGAAAAATCTGCGGCGACATTGATTTTGATAATGTAAAAGAAAAAACTTTGGCAATTACTCCTGTTCCGGGGGGCGTCGGTCCAATGACTATTGCCATGCTGCTGTCTAACACCGTTGATGCCTATCTTTTGCAGCACCCTTCCCTTTAAAATTACCGAACATTGATTATATTTTTCCGTATGGGAGAAATATAATGAAACAAACATCGCACGGATATATTGTAGCGTTTGACCGCAGCCGCCTGAATTTAAGAATTTTGCAAAATGCTTTGAACAAACGCCACATAAAAATGTTTGGCACCGACAATTTGTTTCGCTTGCTAAACTATATTAAAGAGCTGAAAATCGACGCACTTTTAATCACGGTTCATCACAACGACAAACCGGCTAACGCGCTTTTAGAAGAATTAAGCAAGCATAACCTCCGCTTTCCACTTATTCTTTTAAAACCGCAAAAGCTGGCTCTATCTCAAAACATTCAGGCGGCGCATTATCTGAGTGAAGCCGATTCGGCAAAACGATTGCTGAATATTTTAGAAAGTTACAGCCTTGGCAGCAAACAGCACCGTATTATGCTCTTAAATAAATATTCGCCGAACACACCAAGCTTTTGCACTCTTATACCGGAGCTTAATGATTCAAACTGTTTTGAGGTGCACAATCAAAACGCCGCCCGCCAATATTTGGAGAAGAACTCGCCTGATGTTATTTGCGTTGAATACGGGCAACATTTTACGCCGGTGCCGCGCCTAATGAACCGCCCGCATATTTTTTATGTGGATAGACAACAGGATATTGCTGAAATTCGAAAATTTTTACAGTAAATTCTCTGATAGATTTTTTAATTTATCAAAGGAACTTTTATGTGGTTTAGCAAATTTGTGCGTCAAATTTATGATGCGGTCTTTCATCTGTCCAAAGAAAACGGCGCCGTATATTGGCTCTTTGCCGTTTCTTTTATAGAAAGTTCCTTTTTTCCGATTCCGCCAGATGTGATGCTGATTCCAATGATTTTAGCTGCTCCTAAAAAAGCTTGGAACCTTGCCGGAATTGCCACTGCCGGAAGCGTTATCGGCGCTTATTTAGGCTATGCCATCGGTTTTTATTTTTTCCAGCTGATAGCCGAACCGCTCTTAAATTTTTACGGCTACCTCGAAAAATTCAACTCGTTTAAAGACCTGTATAATCAATATGGCGCTTGGATAGTTTTCGGCGCAGGCATAACTCCGTTCCCGTATAAAATCATCACCATCGCCAGCGGTGTAGTGCATATGAATTTGCTGGTATTCACCATTGCCTCTGTAATTGCCCGCGGCATGAGATTCTTCCTTGTAGCGTGGCTCTTGAAAAAATACGGCGAAACCATGCGCGTGTTTATTGAAAAAAATCTCGGTTGGCTCTCTGTTGTGTTTTTGATACTGCTAATCGGCGGATTCGCTGCAGTTAAATACATAAACTAAAGACGGTTTTTCAAACGCACCATATAGTCAATAACCTTAGGATTGCTCCATTGCACGGCACCGGTAACCTGCCCGACTTCCAATCCCTCTTTGTTGATAAGCAAAGCCGTCGGCGTAACCATAATGCCCATACCATTCATAAAACCAGCTTTTTTATCTAAATAGCTAACTAAATTTGGCGCTCCAAACTTTTTTAAAAACAGTCGTTTTTCATCAACGCTGCGCCATTCGCCATCAGGAGAAATTAAAATTACCCTAATTCCCTGATCCGCCGTCGCCAGTGCAAACTCATTCAGCTGTTTCAAATCAGCCAAACACGGACCGCAGCGTCTGGACCAAACCACGGCAATCAGCAAATCTGCGCCAAAGTTTTTCAGTTTATACGCTTTTCCGCTGTCGCCGTAAAAGCTCAAATCAGGAACATAGCGAGGCTGCGGAAACATATTTAATTTTGCCTGCGCCTCATTGTTTGCACAAAAAATAACCGTCAACAAAAACAAGCATATTCTTAAAATTTTATTCATTCCTTAACAACTTTCTGTTAAAAAACTAAATTAGTTTTCCAATTTAGCTACACTTGTGCTAAATATATCCTAAATACATCAAAAAAAAGGTTAAAAAATGAAATCTTTGCAAAAAATATTGTTAATTCTCTGTATACTTGCTGGTTTCTGCGCTCTGTCAGGCTGCGGACGCTATTCGCTGCCGTCTCCGATTGAAGGCAGCGGCTATCCGCACAATTATCCGAATCAATAGAAGGTGAAAAAATGACCGAAAAAAGCAATAACACAATTCCTTATGTTGAATTTGCCGACAACGCTAATGAAAGAACTCCCTGCGTGTTGGTTTTGGATTGTTCCGGCTCAATGCGCGGCGAACCGATAAAGCAGCTTAACGCCGGATTAAGTGCGCTGGAAAAAGAATTAAAAGACGATATTGACGCCAGTTCGCGCGTACAATTGCTCATTATCAAAGCTTTCGGCAAAGATGAAGTGCAAATAACTTCAGATTGGACCGACGCCATGAATTTCAGCGCTCCGACCATGGAAGCCGGAGGATTGACGCCGCTCGGCAAATCCATGGAATTAGCATTGCAAAAAATAGAAGAGCAAAAATGCCTATATGACAGCTGCGGCATTACTTCCAAACGTCCGTGGATTTTTTTAATCAGCGACGGCGAACCAACCGATTACGGCTGGGAAGAATCTGCTGAAATCTGCCGCTATGCCCAAAAAAATAAAAAAGTGGTAATTCACGCCATCGGCACGCAGGGCGCTAATTTAGAAAAATTGGCTAAATTTTCCATTTTGCCGCCTAAACGCTTAACCGGCTTAAAGTTCACGGAATTTTTCTTATGGCTGAGCCGCAGCGTTTCCTGCATCTCTAAAGCAGCTCCAAACGCCAATCACTATTTGGACGACATCAACGACTGGAATGAAAAGAAAAACTAGATGAAACAACAAGAGCGTATACACGTACTATCCACCAGTATCCGCGGCAGCCTGCACAAGTCGCTGGGTTTGCCGTGTCAGGATTACAGTCGTGCCCGCTCTGCCAAAAATAAACTGGTTGCCGTGGTTTCCGACGGAGCCGGCTCGGCAAAATACAGCAAAATCGGCGCTAAAATAATTTGCGATACTTTGTGTGATTTACTGATAAAGTCTGATATTTCTTCGATTCGCGATGATGTAGCTAATGCCATAAACATTGCCCGCCAAAAACTTATACTGCACAAAAACAATAACAGTAAAAACAGCGCCGGATTAGTTAATTTTTCAGCAACGATTGTCGGTGTGTTCTATCAAAAAAACAAAGGCGTGTTTTTCCACATCGGCGACGGCGCGGGCATTGCCTTCAAAAACGGCGAATACGGCAATTTTGTTATATCCGAACCGGAAAACGGCGCTTTTTCTTGCGAAACCTACTTTTACACCATGGACGACTGGCAAGACAGCCTGCGTTTTACCGACTTTGAAAACGCCAACCGTATTTTGCTGATGACCGATGGTGTTACCGGCTTTGCTTTTTCCGGTGATTTCTATAAAATCCACCGCAACTTTTTAATTCCGGTTATTGAATATTTGGAAAACGAACCGCGCAAAACCCATGCTGTTGAAGCTCTGCGCAACACTTTAAGCAATAACCGCGCACAACGCATCAACTCTGACGATAAAACAATTTTGTGGGCAAAACTGTAATGACTGAAGATTTGACATATTTAGCCTTATATCCAGACGGAAAGCATGAAGAAATCACGTTAGGCAAAATGCTTAATAAAGGCGGTGCCGCCGGCAAAATATTTGAAGTTGCTGGTCAACCAAAGATTGTGGCAAAAATCTTTCACGAACGCAGTAAAAGCGAAAGCAACCGTAAAAAGCTGGAAGCCATGCTGCACAACAAGCCGGATATTCCAACCATCAAAGACAAAGGCGTGGAATATATCCAAATTGCTTGGCCAGTTGCTTTGCTTGAAGATAAGCAGGGCTACTGCATGGGCTATTTAATGCCGCTGATAGACACCGAGCAAGCGGTTTCTTTGGACTATTTAATTCAAAAGGCCGTGCGCCGCAAGCTGGGTTTGACCGAACTTTATATCAACCGTGTGTTTGCCGCGTTTAACATCACCTCGGTAGTGGCGGCTCTACACGCCTGCGGACACTATATCATAGACCTAAAACCCTCCAACGTTTCTATTTATAAAGAAAATATGCTGGTTGCCATGTTTGATTGCGATGGTTTTTCCATTAAAGGAGAAAATGGCGCGCGCTATCCGGCAGAATATGTCAGTGAAGAATACATTTATCCTGAAGGCTTGAATGAAACTTGTGAAAACATGGGCGAAGAGCAAGATAAATTTGCCCTAGCCGTTATCATTTTCAAATTATTAAACGATGGTATTCACCCATTTTCCGGTACTCCGCGCAACAAAAAAGAAGCAATGCTTTCCATTCAGGAGCGTATTGCCGGCTATCACTATGCTTATGGAATTTGGCCTGATACCTATCAGGCACCCCACCCTTACAGTATGCACGACTATTTTGACAAAGCAACCATGACTTTGTTTGAGCGTGCTTTCACCAAAGGCAATGAGCGTCCAACCGCTTTGGAATGGCAGGACCGCTTAGCCTATATGTTGCAAAAAGAACATCATTATCAATGCAAAAAAGACCACAACCACATATATTTTACGCCTAAAGGCTGCGGGCTTTGTATGATAAATGAAAAACTTAAAGCCAATCTGAATAATTTAAAAAAGCAGCAAACCGAGCCTCAAACGATTCGCGGAGTTGATGTTTCAGAGCTTACTTCCGACAAAATTAAAGCAAAGCAGCAACATCAAGAAAACTTAAAATTGCTCATGCATAAAGGGTATTACATATTTTTAGCGCTCTATTTATTATTTTTTACTTTTTTATTCAAGTTGATAACTCCTTTTGCCGTTGCCTTAAAAGAGTTGGGAATTTTCATTCAGATAATAATAATTCTGTTTACCGCGGCAGGAATTAACAAGCTGCTTGCGCTTATTCCGCAATACATTCCCGAAACCAAAAATCAAAATATTTTGAGCATGCTGCAAATTTATGCGTTTATCTGTCTTATAATCGCTTTTTTGTCGCTAAATAATCTGACTTTTGATTTATTTAAATTGGCTGAATAGTTCATTTGTTTCCTTTAAGAAACTATACCACTTAAAAGTGCCTACTTTATTTTTTTCGCAAATAGTCTTATATTCTCATCAGTTAAATTTTAGAAATAGAGGAACTGATGAAAGAACTCCATAAAATAAAATTATCCGGCGCTGAAGTTTTCCCGCTTGTTGAAGGCGGAAAAGGCATTAACGGCACCGACGGCAAAAGTTCGGGTGCTTGGGCAAAAGAAGGCGGAGTCGGCACCATTTCTATGGTCAGCCCGACGGCTTTGGATAAAAACGGCAATGAAATTCCGGAATTGTTTAATGAAAAGATTCGGGAAAAACGCCATCGTGAAATGGTGGAATACGCCGTAAAAGGAGGAATTTCACAGGCGCAGATTGCCCACGAAATTGCCGGCGGCAACGGCAGAATTCACATCAATATGCTGTGGGAAATGGCAGACTCCGAAGAAGTTATTACCCGTGTTTTAGAAGGCGCTAAAGGTCTTATACACGGTGTAACCTGCGGTGCCGGTCTGCCATACAATCTGGGCGCAATAGCCTCAACACACGGCGTTTATTATTATCCAATTATCTCATCGGCAAGAGCTATGCAGATTTTGTGGAAACGCTCGTTTAAAAACTACGCCGAATTTTTAGGCGGTGTGGTTTATGAAGACCCGTGGCTGGCAGGTGGACATAACGGATTGTCAAATGCCGAAAATCCATTGGAACCACAACGTCCATACGAAAGACTTGTCGCTTTGCGCAAAGCTTTGACTGACTTGGGCTTGCCGGAACTTCCGATAATCATCGCTGGCGGTGTATGGAGTTTGGCTGATTGGCAAGACTATATAAATAATCCGGAATTGGGAAATGTGGCTTTTCAATTTGGCACCCGTCCGATGATTACCAAAGAAAGTCCGACTAGCGACGCATGGAAAAAACTTATGCTTAACACCCAAAAAGGCGATGTTATCTTGCAGAAATTCAGCCCGACCGGCTTTTATTCTTCAGCCATAAAAAACAACTTTTTAGCTAATTTGATGCGCCGTAAAGCTGCTGAAATTCCGTATAGTTTGCAGGCAACGACCGAACTAAACACGCCTGTGGCTATTTCAGAGGCTAAAACTGTTTATGTTGCCTCAACCGCGCAAAAACATATAAAAGAACAACAGCAAGCTGGTTATACAATCATCAAAGAAACTCCGGATTCGACTTTGGTTTTTTTAACTCCAAGCGAATGGCAGGAAATGCAGCAGCAACGCGCGCATTGTGTCGGCTGTTTGTCGCAATGTCAATTCTCCTGCTGGTCGCGCGCCAACGGAACAACTGGCAAAATCCCCGACCCGCGCACCTATTGCATTCATCATACTTTAATGGAAATCGGACACAACGGCGATGTGCAAAACAACCTAGCCTTTGCTGGTCACAATGTGTATCGTTTTGGCAGCGATCCGCTTTACGCTAATGGACATATTCCGACTGTGCACGAACTCTTCAGCAATATTCTTGTCGGCAAATAAAGTAACTTGACAAAAATCCCGTTAAAGTGCATTATTGGAGCATAGTATTTACATTTATGTCTCATTTAAATTATTCTGTTATGACAAAGGAAATTATTGAAGAACTTTTGCTTAAAGTCAAGTCAGTTTGTCCTTCATATGTGGAAGTGTCTGTTAAAGAACTTTCTCTAGGCAGAACTCGTGTCTTATATTTGCTCATTGTCAAATATGATAAAGAATTTGCTGATGCTGACGAATGGGCTATTCAAGAGGTCTATAAGCTCTTCCACACCATTTATCGTATGGTTGAAAACGAGAAGTTAAACGGCAAAGTACGTTTTCTATTTTGCAATAGAAACGACTTTGTGCTTTATACTCCTGTCAACACTTCTGTGCTCTGCCAGTTTGACGGGCTTATCTACAAAGAATGCTTTGGTTATGATTACTATTTACATCTTGTCGGAAAAGTCTATGACACTAACGAGTTAATCGAATATCTGATTAACCAGCACAAGAACTTCTGATTTAATCAATATCCCTTAATTAAGCTCCGCTTGTTAAGGGATATTGCTTTTAAATTTGCCTCAACATAAATGCTGTCTAAATGAAAAAGCCCGCTTAAAAGCGAGCTTTTTTAATTGGGGCGGATGATGAGATTCGAACTCACGACATCTGGTACCACAAACCAGCGCTCTAACCAACTGAGCTACATCCGCCATTGGGTGACAAAGTTGTTAATACAATTAAACCTGCCAAAAGTCAATATCAAAGTTTCAAAAAATAAAAAAATCTTTCTGCCAAATACTTTTCAATCTTAACTATTTTTTACCTTTTAACGAATATTGTATATGTAATATAAAAATCCAGAGGATAAAGTAGTGAAAAAATTTGCGTTTTTATGTATTTTGTTTTCAGCAATGCTGCACACAATCGCGGCAAATGCTTCGGTTTCGTCAATTATGATAGATGCTCAAAACGGCGATGTTATGTATGAAATGAACGCTGATGAACGCCGTTATCCGGCATCATTAACCAAGTTGATGACCTTGTACATCACATTTAATGCTCTTGAAAACAATCACATAAAACTCACCGACAAACTAAAAGTTTCACGCACTGCGGCAAATCGCTCTCCTTCTCGACTTGGCTTGCGCGCCGGAGAAACCATTACCGTAAAAGACGCAATTATGGCAGTTATTGTAAAATCGGCAAATGACTGCGCCACTGTTTTAGCCGAACATTTTTCTGCCAGCGAGGCTGATTTTGCCGTGTTAATGACCGATACTGCGCACAAATTGGGAATGAACCACACCACATTTAAAAACGCTTCCGGCTTGCCTAACAAACAGCAAAAAACCACTGCCCGCGATATGGCGGTTTTAGCAATGGCTGTATATCACCATTTTCCGCAATACTATAAATGGTTTTCGGCAAAAAGCTTTCAATACAAAGGAAAAACTATCGGCGGACATAATTATATTCTCAAAACTTTTGCCGGCGCAGACGGCATGAAAACCGGCTATACCGCGGCATCAGGATACAATATTATCACCTCGGCAAAACGTTCAGGCAAACGCGTAATTGCCGTAACCATGGGACACAACAGCGTTGGCGAACGCGATAAAAAAGTTTCTAAAATGATGGATAAAGGACTGACCCGCATGCAGCAGGAAGGTGAAATTGATGTTGCTATGCTGACTAATGAAATCAACGGCAAAACTGTTGCCGCGCCAAAACAACAGCGTACTGCCGCAATACAAAAGAAAACTCCGGTAAAAGCACAAACCGCACGCATAGCCAAAGCTTCGGCTAAACCGTCGGCAAAAGCCGTACAAACCGCTGCAGCAATTACTAACGGTCGTTATGCTGTTCAAGTCGGTTCTTTTTCCGACTATCAGCGCGCCCGCAACTATGCTTTAACCGTTAAAAACAAATTGGCTAAAAAATATGCGGTTCATGACATTAAAGTTGAAAAAGCACAATCAGAAAATCGAACAATTTACCGTTCTAAAGTTATCGGCTTAGCTAAAAACGATGCCAATGCTATTTGCAAAACCATGAAACGCAGCAAACAGTCTTGCTTAGTCACCTCCGATAATGGTTCTATGAAAATGGCACGACGTTAATGACTATTCCTCTAATTGTCATCAGCAGTCCTAAATCCGGCACAGGTAAAACCACATTGGCATTCAACCTTGCCTCTGCTCTGCTGCATGATGGTTATAATGTGGGTATCTACTCTGACTTTGCCACGGAGTTTTTACAAAAACGTGCAGAATTGCAAAAATCGGAAACAGCCTTAAAAATTCCGCAAAACATCAGCCAAGAAGCTTTATTTGCCGGAAACTTCAGCAATTGCAATGCGCTAATTATTGATGTGCCGTCGGAACAAAATTCAGTTTTTACCCCGATTCTCGCCCAAGCGCACACTCTAATCACCTTAATAAAAAGCGAAAATGATTTAAGCTGGCAGCCTCAAGACGCTTATTTAAACATCATATGGAATGTAAAAAAGCAGCAGGCGGCGCAGGGAATAAAATACCTGAACTGGTCTGTGGCGGAAAGCTTAATAGACACCAAATCAGATTCCTTATCTCAACAGCTTGAACAACAAAGCCGACGTTTTGGTTTCAGGCTTGCTCCGGCTTTGTGCAAACGTGAAGCCTATACCCATATAAAAGACGGCTACGGCGCTGCGGATTTAATCAGTACCGACTGTTTGAAAATGTCTATGTCCGATGTTTATGCCCGCCGCGAGCTGTTAATTTTAGCCGATTTTATCTGGCAGCATAAATAAATGTGCCTAGCTTAATAAAAAAACTTTACCTGTTCTTTTTTTTAATGATACATATATATAAAAGAGTTTTAATTATTAACGAAAGGGGCTGTATATGCTTAAAGTTGTTAAAACAACCGCCTATTCCGATATGAAAATGGGTACGGCAGGTTTACGCAAAAAATCAAAAATCGTCTTACAAGAAAACTATTTAGAAAATTTTGTGCAAAGTGTTTTTAATGCCATTGGCGGTGTTAAAGGCTTGACCTTTATTTTGGGCGGAGACGGACGCTACTATAATAAAATCGCCATTCAAAAAATTATGAAAATGGCGGCGGCTAATGGTATGAAAAAGATGATTGTCGGTCAAAACGGCTTTATTTCAACTCCGGCATCGTCTCATGTGCTGCTGATGAACAAGGCCGATGGCGGATTCGTACTTTCAGCCTCGCATAACCCAGGGGGAATTAACGGCGACTTTGGTATAAAATACGCCATTGCTTCCGGCGGACAATGCCCTACTTCTATCAGCGATAAAATCTATGAAATATCCAAAACCATCAGCGAATACAAAACTCTTGACGCTCCTGATGTAGACCTAAGCAAATTAGGTTCGCAAAAACTCGGCGATATGGAAATTGAGGTAATTGACCCAGTCAAAGATTATGTTGATATGATGGAGCAAATTTTTGATTTTGCCGCCATCAAAAAACTGTTTGCCAATGGTTTCACCATGGTGTTTGACGCCATGAACGCCGTAACTGGTCCTTATGCCCGCAAAATTTTTGAAGAGATTTTGGGCGCAAAACAAGGCTCGGTTTTGAACTATGTGCCTTTGGAAGACTTTGGCGGTCTGCACCCTGACCCGAATTTAATCTATGCTAAAAAGCTGGTTGATTTGATGTATTCAGACAAAGCTCCTGATTTTGGCGCAGCCAATGACGGAGACGGCGACCGCAATATGATTTTGGGTAAAAAATTTTTTGTTACGCCTAGTGACAGCTTGGCAATTTTAACCGATAACTACAAGCTGATTCCTGCTTATAAAAACGGCATTTACGGCGTAGCAAAATCTGCTGCTACCTCTACAGCCGTTAGCCGTGTGGCAAAAGCACTGAATATCGGCTACTATGAAGTTCCGACTGGCTGGAAATATTTTTGCAACCTAATGGACAGCAACCGCATCACCTTCTGCGGAGAAGAAAGCTTCGGCACTGGTTCCAGCCATATCCGCGAAAAAGACGGAATTTGGGCGGTTCTGTTTTGGCTGAGCATTATTGCCGCTACTGGGAAATCAGTTCAGGAAATTACTGAAGAACATTGGAAAAAATACGGACGCAGCTATTATATGCGTAACGACTACGAAGGATTGGATACCGATGTTGCCAATAAGTTGATGGCAGATTTGGAAAACCGTTTGCCGAATTTAGCCGGTAAAACTTTTGGCGCTTACACCGTGTCTGAAGCCAAACCATTTATTTATAACGATCCTGTCGACGGCAGCTCCACCAAAAACGGCTTGATTGTTTACTTTACCGACAACTCCCGCATTGTTTACCGTTTATCCGGAACCGGAACTAACGGTGCGACTTTGCGTGTTTATTTAGAGCGTTACGAAACCAAAGATTTGGACGAGAATGTTGAAGCCATGCTGGAAAGCTTGGCAGACGTCTCTCGGCAAATTGGCGAAATAACTGAACGCACAGGCAAAGTTAAAGCCGACGTGCTGACATAAAAATATAAGGTGCGGCAATGCTCAAAGATATAAACAAACGGAGACCTGACCGACAGCTGGAAAGAAACTTGGTCTTTTTAGCTTATTCGATTATGTTTATGTCTTTGAGCTTGTTCGCCCTGTTTTTATATCCGCAATACACATTATATATCATTATATCGATTGTGATTTGGAATGTTATTTGTATTTTAATCACTATTCGTATTCTAAAAGTCAGTGAAAACGCCATTGGCTTTGGTACTTTAGCCGCTGAAATTTTAAACGATAACAGCAAATATCACCGTATTGATAACTCTACCGGCTTGCCGATTTTAGCCAACCGCGCTGCTTTGGAATATTTCAAGAATGAATCGGTTTTAGACTTTTTAGAACACAACATAATTGATTCCGCCGCCAATAAACTAGATTTGCAGAAACTGTCATCAGCCGTAAATAAATTACAGGAAACCACCGTCACACTATCCATAAATCCGCACCAAAACAGCGTGTTTGTTGCCGAAGAATGGCTGAGAGTCCGCATTAAACCAATCTATTTGAACAAAGCCGATATTTTTGAAGATGAATTTTCACTAAAAAAAATACGCAAAGAAACCTATATTTTTTGGACGGTGGAAAATATCACTTCCTACAAAAATATGGAACAAGTTTACCAAAATGAAATGTCGTCTCTGCATAACTTTGTCGACTTTCTGCCGGTTGGTTTATACACCTGCAACAGCGATGGAAATTTGGAATATATCAACAACACGCTTGCCGACTATTTGGCAGCGGATAAAAATGATGCCATCGGCAAAAAAATTGATGATTTTGTCGCCTATAAAGCCGAACAGCTGCATGACGCTTCCGGCGCGTTTAACGGCAATATAATTTTCAAAACCGAACAAGGCAATATTGAAGCCTTTGTAAAACAGCAGAATGTTCGGGAAAACAATGAAATAAAAACCCGCGGCGTCGTCATTTGGAATTTACCGAACGATACAGCCTTAAAGCAAAAACTGAATGAGGTTACAGATAAATTTGAATGGCTGTTCAATACTGCGCCAATCGGCATTGCTTTGGTTGATAAACATCAAAGAATTTTAGAAACAAACCGCCACTTTGCCGAAATCTTTGAAAAATCTCCGCAAGAAATAGAGCATCAAAAAATCGGTGAATACTTTAATGATGAAGTGAAGCAAAAAATAAAAGACGCTCTGCGCGAATATGCTAAAAACAATTCCGAAGAATATAACTTTGAAACGGTTTTGAACTTTAATGATGAAGAAAAAAATGTTCAAATACACATCAGCCCGATGACCATGCATTATACCGATTTATCAGGTGAAATCAACGGTATGCTCATCTATATCACCGATATCACAAACAAAAGAAACCTGGAAATGCAAGTGGCCCAAGCTCAAAAAATGCAGGCTTTCGGACAGCTTGCTGGCGGTGTGGCGCACGACTTTAACAACCTGCTGACGGCAGTTATCGGCTATTGCGATTTACTGATTCAGCGCCATGGTGTCGGCGATCCGTCATTTTCTGATTTGGTGCAACTCAAACAAAATGCTAATCGCGCGGCAGGCGTGGCACGGCAGCTTTTGGCAATTTCCCGCAAGCAGCCTCTGAATCCGAAACTGATAGATGTGACCGAAGCATTCACGGAAATAGATCATCTGCTTTCACGGCTTATCGGCGAACAAATTCATTTCCAAATAAATTATGGCTCAGATTTAGGCTATATCCGCGTAGATCCTGTGCAATTTTCACAAGTTATGATAAATTTGGTAATCAACGCCAAAGACGCTATGAACGGCAAAGGAACATTGACCATTGCCACCCGCGGCGAACGTTTAAGCGAGCCGTATCATTTTGGCACTGACATCATCAAACCGGGAGATTTTGTTGTTGTCAGCGTTACCGATACCGGCTGCGGCATTCCGCCTGAAAATATCAACCGCATTTTCGAGCCGTTTTTTTCAACCAAAAAGAACGTAGTCGGCTCCGGCACAGGCTTGGGATTGGCTATGGTTTATGGTATTGTACGCCAAACTGAAGGATTTATCAAGGTACACAGTGAAGTCGGCAAAGGCACTACTTTTGAAATTTATCTGCCGGCATACGAAAATGATCAGGGAGAAGTTTCCGCCGAAACGGCTCAAGAAGAAATTATCCGCGATAAAGCCGGTAACACCGCGCTTGAAACCGTTGCTGCCCCAATGGTGAATATGGGACAAACTCAAAAAATGATTTTGGGACTAAATGTTTCTGCCTTTGACAGCCAGCGCCGCCTGAAAAATGAAACCGAAAGCATAAAGATTCTGTTTGTGGAAGATGAAGACGCGGTACGGACTGTCGGTGTCCGCGGCTTGAAACAAAAAGGCTTTGATGTTATTGATTGCATTTCCGCCGAAAACGCACTTGAACATATTGAAAAAGGCGAAAAATTTGATATGATGATTACGGATATGATGATGCCGGGGCTAAGCGGTGCTGATTTAGCAAAAATTATGCATAAAGACAATCCGCTGACCAAAATTATTTTGGCATCGGGATATTCTGAAGAAATTGCCCGCAAAGAACTTGCTGGCTCCTCAGACTTTTATTTTATGAGCAAGCCGTACAGTTTGGGAGATTTATATAAAAAAGTACAGGAAGTGTTGGCAAAAAATGACAATGGTTGAAGATGAAGAACTAAAACAAATACCGTTTGATTTTGTGCCGCGAACCTATATGGGGCGCGAAGATTTTATGGTTGCTCCATGTAATTGCGAGGCGTTTAATTTGGTCGATTCTTGGCCTAAATGGCTGGCGCAGGGAATGATTATTTACGGTCCGAAAGGCTGCGGTAAATCGCATTTAGCCAACCTTTTCGCCGATAAGGTAAAAATATTTTCCGACAAGCCTATTAAAGTTTCGCTAATTGATGCCGGACGCATAAATTTACGCAATGTCAACAAAATAGCTTCCGAAAATCAAAGCATTGTTATTGAAAATCTAACCCCAAAAGCCAATGCCGAGGCGCTGTTTCATCTGTTTAATATTTTCAATACCGAAGGACGATATATGCTGTGGACGGCAGAAACCGCACCAAGCCGTATGTCCTTTGCCCTAAAAGACTTGCAGTCACGGCTGAATATGCTGCCCAGCGTGGAAATCAAAGAACCCGATGATTTAATGCTGCAAACGCTGATTGTAAAACTTTTCAACGACCGCCAGATTTTAATCAGCCCCGAAATATTGAATTTCATTGTAGCCAACGCCCCGCGCTCATTTGAATATATCGGCAAACTTGTTGAGGAATGCGATAACATATCGCTTGCTTATCAATGCGCCGTAAATTACAATGTAGTCAAAAAAGCTATGGAACTTTTGGCTCAGACAGATAGCCGTCAGCCTGATTTATTTGACGGTTTGTTTTAACTTTACAAGGAGAAAAACATGAAAGATTTAAAATTTTTACTAACTAAAAAATGGCTAGGCGCCTTGACTTTTATTTTGTTTTGCCTGCTGTATTCATTATATCTGACAAATTCAGTAAATGACGCCGTGTCACTCTATATGCCGACCTTAAAAAGCAATATCTCCGATTTTTTGCCGATTACTATTGAAGACGGAATGATTAGCAAACCTGAAAACACCGTGATTGAACGCGACTACGGCGATGATGATTACAAATTTAAGGTAGTTTTGGATACTCGCACCGAAGAATTTGAAACATCACTTTTGCAAGACAGCGGTATTTATATCAGCCGTGCGGCAATTTATACCGTAAACGGCAACAAAAACGAAGTTCGTATTAACAGCTTGCACAACACTCCTAATATGGTCATTGACAATGACGTAGTAAACGTTGTTGCCGATTCTATAAAAAACTATATCAGACCGGTTATTTTCAGCTGCCTTATGCTTTGGTTTGTCTTGAGCGGATTAGTTATTATGGGATTGTATTCACTTGTTCTGCATTGGATTATGTCGGCAATCTATAAAGCTCCGTATCGTCAAACTTTACGTCTGACAACTTACAGCTATGTGATTTTTAGTATTTTGTATGTGTTTGTTGCTTTTGGCAGCACCTTCATAATAGGATTTGTTTGGGCTTTAGTTGTTAACTTTGCCGCAAATATATTGCTGAAAAATCAATCTCAAACTGAAACCGAACCTGCAAAATAAATAAGCAGTAAATAATACAAAAACCAAAGCCTGATTGCTAATTCAATCAGGCTTTTACTTGTTCTTTAAGCGGATATGCCATACTGGATTCTCTGCGAATGAGCTGACGCTCAAAGCAAAGAATGACAATACCCTATATACTCGGAAACTTGGATAGCGTGCGTAGATGCGACGGAATTTTTAAGCGACGTGTACAAATTATAGTCCTCAAAAATTGCAGATAGTAGTACAGATAGCGTTAAAACAAGAAGAGAGAAAATTTTAGCGTACATAGAGGTACGTGAATTTTCTCTCTTTCGCAGTTTTGGCGCTAGATGCGCTGCTAGATGTGATTTTTACTTAATGTATGGGAGGGCGTTGGCAAGATCTTCCTCAGTATTTATATCCGCCGGAGCTTCCGGAACAAGCTTAATATTGTCCACCAGCATAGCGCGTACTTCCATACCGTTTTCCAATGCGCGCAATTGTTCAAGAGCCTCGCGCTTTTCCAGCACGCCAGTTGGAAGTGAAACCATTTTATGCAAAGAAGCTGCTTTAAATACATAAATACCGATGTGATAATATAAATCTTGATTCGGGCATTTTTCCGGATTGCGGGTATACGGAGCTGTCGCACGGGTAAAATACAGACAACGGGCTTCTTTTTCGCCTTCTTTCAATCCCATAATAATTTTCACCACATTCGGATTGTTCTTGTCTTCTTCAGACTTAATCAGCATACCGCAAGTGGCAATATCACAGCCGGTGCGTTCAACCATTTCTATCAAAGGCAATGTAACTTTAGGGTCAACATTGATATTATCGCCCTGAAAGTCAACCACAATATCATATTTTGAACCATTAGGGTCAAGTTCTTTTAAAGCAGCGGCGATTCTATCCGTACCACTTGGCAAGTTGGGATCAGTCAAAATCGCAGTAGCGCCAAACTTTTTGCATTCATCCACAATAGCTTGATCGCCCGCGGCAATGGCAATATCCGTATGCAATGCCTTTTTTACATTTTCATAAACACGCTGCACCATAGTTTTGCCGTTAATCACGCGCAAAGGTTTGTTAGGCAATCTAGTTGCTGCCAGTCTAACCGGCATTAAAGTAATTACTCTACTCATTTTTTATGTCCTTTTATTTAGAAATTTGATAAATTGGATTTTGCATTTCTTCATTTATTGCTTGGCGGATTTTGGCAATAATTTTTTCTTTTTCCGCCAGCTCATATTTGGCAGTCGCGGAGTTCCACACCGTACCAGGCCAATCCGGATCGCCTTTTTTACGGCAAACCACATGCACATGCAGCTGCGGCGTCATATTGCCGATCATCGCCACATTGTCTTGATCGCAAGGAAACAGCGACATCATAACTTTTTCTGCCAACGCAATTTCCCTCATCAGCTGAAAACGCTCTTCCATGGTTAAATTTGTCATATTTTTAGTGTTTTCTTTCATTGGCACCAAAAAAATCCACGGATAATATTTGTTATCTTCAAACAAAACGCGGCATAATTTCAAATCTGTCACATAATCTTTTGCCGCCAATCCCGACACTAATTCAAACGCCATTATTTTCCTCCGACGCTGTTAATCTCTATCACTTGTTGTACATCAATATTTTCATTTTCGCAAAGGTTTTTAACCGTATTTCCTTTAGAAAGTTCCAAGGCTGTCACTCCGGTTTCAACACAAAGAACCGGAACAATACCGGAATTAACTGAGCCTTTAACATCTGTCCGCACCGTATCGCCAATCATACAGATTTTTGATTTTGCGCACATTTTTCCAAGTTCTTTCAGCTTTTCAAACACATAATCATATACGTTGGCATGCGGTTTGCCGTATTCTAAAACTTCTGCACCGCGCTGACGCAGCATTTTTGCCAAAGTTCCGTTGCGCACTACAAAATGCGATGATTTGTCTTTTGCCAGCGGATGACCTTCCTGCGCCAAATAGTCAGGGTTTGCATTAAGTGCTGGCAGCCCAAGCGAAACTACTCGATCAACAATTTTTTCAAAAGGTTTTTCAATCACGCTGTCCCATAAAATTATCTTACCGTTTTCATCAGCCTTAACTGGCAAAAAATCCTCTGCGCACTGCGGATATTCTGCAGCCTCTTCAGCACTTAAAAAAGGTACTCCGCAATATGCAAAATCGGCTTCTTCCAGATTTTCAACTGGCTGATAAACCGTTCCGGCAAACATTTTTTCATTTTTCGCGCCGATAGTATAGACTTTACGTGGCTGCAAACAGCTGGCAAAACTAAGTTTTTCGGCTTTCAAATCACCATGCAGCACTTCGCCGGAACTAACCATTAGCGTATAGTCTCGATTTTCTAGCAAATCCTTGCGTTGATAAGAAGCAATCATATCCTCATGCATCAGCGTTGCATTATTAGAAAGCACCGCCACCGTTTTGCCTGCCGCCATCAATTTTTGCATAGTCTCTTTACTGTTTGGAAAAAATCCGTTTCCGCCCCAAAAAACTCCGTAAGCATCAAATAAAAACACTTCAAAATTATCTGAGATTTCCAACAAGTTATCATAGACCATTTTCTTTTGCTCCAACTTTATTTAAAATAGCCAGCTTAGCTTTATACGGCATTTTCACATTTTTATACAGCGAATGCTGCTTTACAAATTCTACCCATTGCTTGCGGGTTTTCACCCTTTTAGAATTTTGTTCAGGTACTACCCACACAAACCCATACGCCAAAATAAATTCTTTTCCGCCTAAAGTTGCCCCCGTAAAAGGCAGCGTATTTAAAGCGTTTGCCAAAGCCAAAACGCTTTCAGCGCGCGGAATATAATCATGGCGGCACAAACGCGCCAGCACTCGGAATTTCATTTCTTTATGCCAGCTTAAATATTTGGTATATTCAAAGCGGCAAACTGTGTCGAAATCCCATAAAACTTCATTAGCCAGCAACAAATTAAGCTGCTGTTCAATATAATCTTCGGCGCTTTGCAAATTATTTACAGCCGTGCCGATTTTTGCCATATCAATTCCGGTTTGCACCGCCAGTTCCGGTAAAAATTTTCTGATTCTTCCGCGCAGAAATTTGGTATCGGCATTAGATTCATCTTCAACCCATTCAATTTTGCGCGCCTTCAAATAATTGCGCAGCTCTTCAGGGGCTGTATTCAGCAGCGGGCGTAAAATAACCAGTCCGCCGCGCACGCTGTATTCACGGATTCCGCAAAGCCCTTCCAAACCGCTGCCGCGCTGCAGACGCATTAAAAATGTTTCGGCTTGGTCTTTGGCATGATGCGCCGTCAACAAAACCCGCACTCCGTTTTGCAAACACCACTCTGCTATCAGCGCATACCTTGCTTGTCTCGCCGCTTCTTCCACGCCGGTTTGTGGTTTTTCGCCCCGCCAGCTCAAAATATGATGTTCAATACCATACTTTTGCACTAAACCAGCGACATATTCCGCTTCCAGACGCGAAGTCGGACGCAAGCCATGGTCAACAGTCAGCGCCACAACCTTTCGCCCGAATACGGCTAATTCTTCCGCCGCCTGCAAAACTAAAGCCAAAGAATCTGCCCCGCCGGAAACTCCAACGGCTACAACCTCGTCTTTAATTCCGTATTTAGCAAAAAGCTCTTCCACTATTTGCACCCAAGCTTAGATGCTTCTGCCTGCACTCTTTTGGCTAAATCAGCGTTAGCTTTAGGAAATTCCGCACCAAAGCTGGAAAGTACAATGCAAGCATTTTTATTTTCTTTATTAGCCTTAAAAGTCAGTCCCAGTTTGAATAAACTGTCAGGCGCTTTATTGCCGTTGTGATATTTTTCATAGCCGTTTTTAAACGCCACTTTAGCTTTGTTATAATTTCCCTGTTTAAAGTATACTTCGCCAATCCAATACTGTGCGTTACCTGCTAATTTATCATTTGGATATTGCGTTAAAATTTGCTGGAAAGCCATTTCCGCCTCATCATACAAACTACTGTTCAGCGCTTCCATGCCACTGGCGTAAATTTCTTCAGCGGACTTTGGTTGAGCAGTTACCACCGGTTTTGCCTCTGTATCATCAGCAATCAACTGTTGAGGAGTTCCATCGGCACTGCTGGCTGCAATATTTTGGGGAGCAGCCACATTAGAACCAGCTATCGGAGCTAAATCATCGCCTTGAATACCATCTCCGGTCACGGTTTTAGATGCGCCGGAAGCGACTTTAGCTTCATAGGTAGTCGGAATTGTCGGAGTCGGAGAGCTTAAATTGCTAGGCACTGGACGTCCCTCTAAAATTTTGAAACGAATTTCCATATCTCGGTTTATTTTATCCAGCTTGCTTTCCAATTGTTTTACCTGATATTCCAAAGTATCCATGCGTCCGTTAACTTTGCGGATAACTTCATCATATTCACCGATTTTTACCTGCATGTTTCCTGCGGCGGCTTGTTCCTGCGACACGATTGCTGATTTTGATACTTCGCCGGAACTTCCTGCTCCGCGGTAAATTTGGCGCTGCAGTACCATCAAATCTTCGCGTAAATCATCTATTTCTTTTTGCATATCCGAATTTGCCCTTGCTGGCATTGCCGCCAGCAACAAACTTCCCGACAATAAAAAACAAGCTGCTAATTTCATAAAAAGCCTCCTCAAAATTCTAAACCTAGTCTATTTATAAAATATTTTTTGCCTTAGTACAAGCACAAAAAAAGACTGCCTAAAAGCAGTCTTTTTTACATAATCAGCGAACAGGTTAATCTTCTTTCAGTTCGCGCCAATTCTGTTTTGGCGGGAACTGACGATGCCAAAATTCACCGTACTTTTCCTCAATCTTCGGCAGCTCGACTTTAATTTCTTCGATACCGCCGTCTTTCCTCCTCCAACGAAACACATCTGTTGTCGGTTTAAAGTGATGACCGCAACCGCCGATACCGTCAAGGTATCTATCGTATTTCATTTGCGGATAAGTACAAAGCAACCCACTGCGATCCGACTCATTACTTAACCTCTGAGCCATATACTCCATCAAATCATTGACAACCAGCGTCAAGATTTTTTCAGACACGGTCTCCAGTATAACATAACCAGTGGTCGGGCTAAAGTGCTTTAAGTGATAGCAGTCGCCGTAAACATCGCTGTGTTTAACATCGTCTGCATCTTCTGACGCATTCGGGTATTGTTTAACCATGGAATCTGTGTTCAGACAGGTAAAGAACTCTCCTTTGCGCACAGCCTCGCTTTCACGCAAAGAATAATTCCACTTCATCATCAGTCCCAAGCTAAGACGTCTGACCGAGCCGTTCACAAAGCTTTGCACAGTGTCCAAAAAAACACCCCAGCCATACAGAGCAACGCTTTCACCGGAAATCGTTTCATATTTAATGATAACGTTGCCTAAACCCAAAAATTTCACCATGCATTCCGCACGAAATCTGAACCATTCGAAAAATTTGTTGAAATTTTTGGATTTTCCGGAGTCAAGAACTTTGCTTTTTTCCTGCTCCACAGCGTCAAGCCACGGATTCTCAGGAAAAAGTTTTCTCAAATTTGCCAAGCTGAAATCCAGCAGCCAAACTGGACCACCAAATTCCGAAGTACCGTAGCTGCTTGATGCTAAAACACTGCGAAACATCTGCCACAATGTTTCAAAATCAGCATAAACGCTGTGCACACCATTGTTCCACAGACTCATGTCCATCAATACCGCATCTTTGGAAAGAGCTAAAACTTGTGTTTCCATAATAAATAAATTTAATTAGTGTATCAATAATTGTTAATTGCCAGAATCATAAGCAAATTCCACCACTTTGTCAAGATTGTTTCTAATATAAAAAATCGGCACAAAAAAAGCGCCGCCGATTCGGCAGCGCTTTTTGGTAATAAAACTGTCTGATTACTCAGCTGCGCTAACAACTGTAATCGCACGACGGTTCTGAGCCCAAGCAGCTTCGTTGTTACCCAAAACAGCTGGTCTTTCTTTACCGTAAGAAATTGTAGAAATTCTGCTTTCTTCAATGCCTTGAGATACCAAGTATTGTTTTACAGCATTGGCACGGCGTTCACCCAAAGCCATGTTGTATTCACGAGTACCTCTGTCATCGCAGTGACCTTGAACAATAACGTTTACATCGTCATGTTTCTTCAACCAAGCAACTTGAGTGTCCAAAGCAGATTGAGCTTCTGCAGACAAAGCAGAGCTATCAAAAGCAAAGAATACAGTATCGGTTGTGTTTTCTACGAAATCACGAGCCAATCTAGATTCACAGTCAGCACCGCTGAACAAGCCGCCGTCAGCACCGAAAGTAGAGCAGCCTGACAAAGCAACAAGAGCGCAGAACAAACTTAAAAGTTTTTTCATTTTATTTTCTCCATATGGTTTTTTACAATTTGTCTGTATTGCTACAGAACAGTTTATTTAATTGCATAACAACTAATACAGTTGGTAATTTAAGAAATATTTGTAAATTTTTCAATAAGAAAAATAAAAAAAATGCGAATATTTGCAAAATTTGTGCATTATTTTTAAAAACAAAGTGACAAAGTAATGACTTTTATCAGTGAAAAACCTTAATTTTTCTTTTTATAGGCGGCATCGACAATGTTTTTTTGCTTTTCCAAATCAAAATCTGCCTTAATATTAAGCTGCGGTGCCACCGCGGTAATAATATTTTTTGCTGTCGGCACAGCGTTCCAGCCGGCTTCGGTATGATTCCAAGTTTCTTTCAAACCTTTCGGATCGTCAAACACTACCAATAACGCATATTTCGGATCGGATTCTGGAAAGCCAGAAATAAAGGTTGATATACTTTTTTTGTGGTCATAGCGACCGTTAACCAACTTGTCGGCGGTACCGGTTTTACCAAACACCTGATAGCCTTCGACATTGGCGCGACGACCTGTTCCGCGCACAACTACTGCCCGCAGCAGCGAACGCATTTTTTCGGATGTTTCATTTGAAACAATCCGGCGTCCCGTGTCTTTGGGCTCGGCTAAAAGAGTTGGTTCATGATAAATTCCGCCGTTCACCACCGCTGAAAACGCAGTAATAATATGCAAAGGCGTTGTTGAAATACCATACCCATAGCTGATGGTTGCCATAGAATGGTCTGTCCAGCGTTTTTCTGACAAGAACAAAGGCTTTGCAGTTTCCGTAACTTCAAAATCGCTCAGCGCCTTATCCATATTTATTTTTTGGAAAAAAGAACGTTGATATTGCTTGCCAACCTGCATAACTTCCAATGTTGAACCGATATTTGACGACTCCACCAAAATATCTTCCGGCGTCAACATTTTATGCGAGCCGTGCGGGTCAGAAACCCGATAGCGCCCAAAGTATATCGGCTTAGAAGTATCAAAGCGGCTATTAACATCTATTTTGCCGCTGTCCAAACACATTGCCGTGTTAAACACTTTGAACACAGAACCTGCTTCATACACGCCCTTGGTAGCAAAGTTGAACATAGCCCTGTCCGATACTTTTATATTGTCGTTCGGATTAAAATCCGGCACGGAAATCATTGCTATAATCTGTCCGGTATTGACGTTCATCAAAATCGCCGCCGCACCTTCTGCCATAAAATGATTCATGCCTGCAATCAATTCTTCGCGAATCGTATTTTGAATTCCCATATCCACCGAAAGTTTTACCGGTTTTGTAGAGGTTGTCAAACGATCGTCCATAAAGCTTTCCAATCCGGCAATTCCCTGATTGTCCACATTTGTATTACCCAAAATATGCGCAAACAAATTATTATGCGGATAGATTCGTTTTTCGCAGTTTTCAAATTCCAGCCCTGGTATTCCCAAAGCATTTACCGAATTTTGCTGCGCCGGAGACAGATTGCGTTTTAAATATACAAATTTTTTATGCCGGCTTAGCAAATCTAAAAAACGTTCATAAGTAACATCGGGAAAAATTACACTTAATTTTTCGGCTACTTCTTCGGGATTTTTAATCAGCTCTGGCTTTGCCGAAAGGTTTGCCGTCGGCAACGAAGTGGCAATAATTTCTCCGTTTCTATCCATCACATCGGCACGTTTAACCGGATTCTTCAAATGTAGGACTTCTTGTTCTTCTGCACCATCGTCGACAATTGCCGTGTCAATATTGATACCATTGCCCAAACAAACATATGTCACCCGCAAGCCTAAAATACAATAAAAAAATGCAAACGCCGCCATTGTCCACCAAATGCGGTTGCGGCACATAGAAACACTGTCGCCTTCAGCGCTAAAGTTTTTCTGAGAAATAAAGCCGTGCGAAAATTTTATCTCCTGCCCTGGGAGATAAAATTGCTCGGTCTTCTTCCGCTTAGAAAAACTTACATTAAACTGCATAGCTATTTCTTTTTAACCTCTGCTTTGACCAGTGTTGTCAAACCTTTTCTGTTTGGCATTGCACGACCACCTGTCTGCGTATCATCTTCATAGTTAAAGTGTAAAGCAGAATAGTTAATAATTTGTTCAGGTTTGGCTTTTTCTAAAGATAATTGTTCGTATGCCAATTTTTTCAAGCGTTCCGGCGAATTATTCAAGCTCCATTCAGCTTTCAGAATATGAATATCGCGAATATCTTTTTGGATATTTTCGTTAATGGTATCCAAACGGCGTTCCAGCCCCTGCACTCTGTTTTTCAGCACCGACTGCGCCACTGCCACAAATAAAGTCAATGTCAACCATAAAACAACCATTGCCGTTTTGATACTACCCATTGCTATCCCCTTATTGCATATCTTAATTTAGCCGAACGCGCCCGCGGATTTTGTTCACATTCCGCGACTGTCGGCATAATAACTTTAGAAACTTCAGCAAACAAATGCTCTTCCTGCACCAATTCCGGCGCATATTTTGAAACCCGAACTTTACGTCCGCCGTTTTCTTTAAAAAACATTTTTACGATTCGGTCTTCAAGTGAATGAAAATCCACCACCACCAAGCGCCCACCTTTCAGTAAACGTGACGCCGCTCCGTTCAGCCCGCGCGAAAGTTCACCCAACTCATCGTTAACAGCTATGCGCAACGCCTGAAAGGTACGGGTTGCCGGATCAATTTCGCCAAATTTTTTATGAATTACCTTATATATAATCTCCGCCAATTCCGTTGTGGTTTCAATTTCTTTGGTGCGGCGGTATTCCACAATTTGCCTGGCTATTTGCCGCGACTTGCGCTCTTCGCCATATTGATAAATCAAATCCGCCAGCTCTTCTTCACCATATGTATTGACAATATCTTTAGCCGACACGCCGCTTTGCGACATACGCATATCAAGAGCACCTTCTTTGCTGAATGAAAAACCGCGTTCCACCTCGTCAAGCTGCATAGAGGAAACGCCGATATCAAAAACCGCACCGTTAATTTTTTCCGACACTAAATCTGCGAAATCGCCAAATTGACCAGTTCTGAACTCAAAGCGTTCGCCATACATATTTTTCATTTCATTAGCACGGATTTTCACAGTCGGGTCTCTATCCAAAGCAATAACTTTGCAATTTGCAGCCTCTAAAATTGCTTTGGTATAACCGCCGTTGCCAAAAGTAGCATCTACATAAACTTCGCCCTTTTGCGGTTTTAAAGCCACCAAAACTTCTTGCAGCATCACAGGAATGTGCTTTTGCTTAGTTTCTGTCATTATTCAACCTCCCTGTTTTGTTTCAAAACCGGACGGTTTTTCATTACTTCAGCGCGAATACGAGCTTCTTCTTTTGCCCAATTTTCCGGATTCCAAATTTGAAATTTACGACCTTTACCCACAAACACTGCCGTATCAGTAATGCCCGCATGCTTCAAAAGTTTTTCAGTCAAAACGATTCGCCCCGTACTATCAAACGGAAAGCGTTTGGCATCACCAAAAATCAAATTAGTTAAATTATCTTGTGTTTCCGAAAAGAAATCCGTGGAATTTTCAATTTCCGTCGCCAGCTTATCCAAAGTGTCTTCCAAACAGCCTTCAATGCAAGGCGCACTCAAACTGCGATAACAAACAATCTCTGTTGATAAATCTTTAACTATTGCGCGATAATCTGACGGCAAAGAAACGCGACCTTTTGCGTCTACTTTGTTAATAATGGTATCCATAAAGAGAAAAACTTTTCTCATGTCAGATTCCTTTCGGGTTAACTTCTATTTATGGTATAACATGGTAATTTATGGGTTTCAATGGGATTTTTTAGTATTTTGTTAACTGTTCTATTTTTGTTCGCATAAAATATACATAAGATTAAAAATCGCCCTATAAAAACAGTGGGATAGGGCATAAAAAATTTTTTTAAATAATTCACAATGTAATATTTTGTTAAGATTTCAGATTCTAAAAAAATAAAATCCCTTGTTTCATTTTCTGAAACAAGGGATTTTATTTAATTAGCGCAAGCTATAGTTTTCAAAGAACACGGCAAGCTCTTCCGGCTCCAAGTCATTAGTGAAAAATAAGCTTCTTACGGTCAGAAGTTTATATTTACTCCAGCTTTGCTTATAAAGTTGCTCATCGCAAATTGTAGAATTGCCGCGCACAGAATAAAACTTCTGCACGTCTTGAGCATACAAAGCAACAAACTGCATAACCTTCTTAACAAAGTAGTCAGATATTGTCGCTTTCACATTGCAATTCATAAGCTTGTTATGCTTCACGTCAAACAAGACCTCTTTGTAATAAGGGTCATTGTCAATGACGGAATCCAGCTTAAATGTGTTGGTCTGCTGTCTTACGCCCAAATTTTCAACCAGCCGCTTTACCTTTGTGTTGTCAAAACGGTCAGTTCCGATAAAGCGGTTATAAGCGCCATACAACGCATGGCGTTCATAAATGCGCACCGCCGTTTGGAATAAAGATATCAGCAGCACAAAACGATGATGTTGCAGAGTGCCGTCCTCCACAATTCCCCGCACTTTGGTAAAATACAAAGCTAAAAGAGGAGCTCTAGCGCAAATCGGCAGCTGCAAAATAACCTCTTCCGCATCGCTTATTTTCAGCGATGTACCGTTGATACACTCACCAATCATCGACTTCAGCTTATCATCAGCGTTCGTCTCGGCAAAATGGTTAATCTGTCCCATAACGATAATAATTTAAAAATGAATAATAAAAATGATAATGTGATTATATAACATATTTGCCAAATAGCAAGATTTTTTGTACAAAAAAGTCCCGTTCTTTTTCTTAGAACAGGACTTTTTGATTTTAGCAATAGCGATATCTTTCAAAAAAGTCTTCGCTGTCTTTTCTGCTTGGCTGTTTCAAGTCAACAAACATTTCATGCTGCAAAAGCTTAAACTCATCGCGGTGATTATAATACTCACGATTATCAGAATACAGGCGCGACCTATCCCAAGGAGATTTTTCGGCTTTGGAATACAAAGTCTTTACATCTTCTGCATACTCTGCCAGCAAAACAATAACTTGATCTATCATAAAACCAAGCACATTTTCGGGAATTTCTCCGCCAAATGCATTTTGCACCGCCTCAGCCACTTCTGCCCGATAGTCCAGCATAAACAAAGCCACTTTGTCACCATCATCTGCCTTTTGACGCAAAAAAGGTCTGCAATATTGCCAAAGCTCTCCTCTCGGAATTGAAACACCAGACATAATAAAGTAACCGATAAAATAATCCGGATTATTTTCGCTATCCAGAGGACACCTGCGCTTATAAAGCTGCAAAACCACTTGATAAAGCTTAAACAAAAAATTAAAGTTTTGTTTAGTCTCATCATTTCTTTCATTGGCATACCATATCAGCTGCAGCGGCATACGAGCGCAAACCGGCATATCGTCAACCTCTGCCAATACCCATTCCGGCAAACTCTGAGCAGCCACAAACTCGGCAAAAGCTTTGCGTCTGGCAATTTCATAATTAGATAATTCAGCCATAAAAATACAGTTTAAGTTAATAATAAAATTTGCATTAGTATATACAGCATTTCATAAATTTAGCAATATTTTTTAAAAAAAATCTATCTACCGCTTAAACTCATCAGCTTATTAAAGAAAACTTGTCTAGCAACTTCCTTTTCTTTTAGCTTTTGCACTATATTGGGCTGTGCCGCTGATTTTTCTAACACTGCTCCCCTATCTTCATAATGCACGCCGGAAAGAATCACCTTGCCTTTACCGTAAGGCTGCAAAACCACTGCCGGCTTAAACCCTGACAAATTGTAGCGCGCTAGAATTTCTGTATTTTTAGAATCATTTAGCTCAAAATATGGACCGCCGTGATAATGTGCAACCAAAATATCGCCGTTTTCATCAAAAAGTTCAACTGCAGCCGCCGATGCCGGATTTTTGGCAAACGGTTCTATTTTTAATTCCTTATATAAAGAACCTATCGCTTTAGCGTTTAGCAAATCCAATTCATATTCTTCCACAATGCGCGATTGCGGCAAATCTTTTTCAAATTCAGTTTGTTTGCAGGCATAATAGGCTCCGGCGCAAATACCATAATATACACCGCCTTCCCGCACAAACGAACGAATTTTTTCATTGCCCAGCACTTTCAATTTATGACGATAGGGTGTGCTTGCTCCCCCTGGCATAAACAAAGCTAAAACCTTATCATTCAGCTGATCGCGGTAAATAATATCGTTAGCGTCAGCAAAACCAACTTTACAGCCGCGCGGTTCAAAATAAGCGCGCAACTCTTCCGCCAACGCATTAACATCGGCGCAACCGTAATCGCGATATATCAAAACTTCATTTCTCATACTTTATTTATAAACTTGACAAACAACTTTGACAACTGATAACTTGATAAAAATGGAGGAAAAAATGTTCTATTCTTTCTATAGCGCTTCACCAGTCGGGCGATTGTTAATGACCAGCGACGGGCAAAACCTAACCGGTTTGCAGATGAATAAACAGCGCTATAATCATATTGCAGATGATTGGGCGCAAAATGATGATTTACCGATATTTTTACAGACCAAACAATGGCTTGACGATTATTGGCAGGACAAAAGACCTAGTATAGCGAACTTACCGCTTAAACCGCATGGCAGCGAATTTCAGCAAAAAGTATGGCGGATATTGCAGACCATTCCCTATGGCGAGTATATAACTTACGGCGATATAGCCAAACAAGTGGCGCAAGAATGCGGTAAAGCCCGAATGTCCGCACAGGCCGTGGGCGGTGCGGTCGGACATAATCCGATTTGTATTATAATTCCGTGCCACCGCGTTATCGGTTCAAACGGCAACCTAACCGGATATGACGGCGGAGTGGATAAAAAAGTAATATTGCTGCAGCATGAAGGCTTTAATATGTCAAAATTCACAATGCCGAAACAAAAACACGCCCCTATCCCTTAACAAGTAGAGCTTAATTATACTGTTTATGAATATTCAACTTGACAAAAATCCCGTTAAAGCGCATTATTAGAGCATAGTATTTACATTTATGTCTCATTTAAATTATTCTGTTATGACAAAGGAAATTATTGAAGAACTTTTGCTTAAAGTCAAGTCAGTTTGTCCTTCATATGTGGAAGTGTCTGTTAAAGAACTTTCTCTGGGCAAAACTAGTGTATTATATTTGTTCATTATCAAATATAATAAAGAATTCGCTGATGCTGACGAATGGGTTATTAACGAGGTTTATAAGCTTATTTTTACCGTTTGGCATATAGCTGAAAACGATAAGTTAAAGGACAAAGTACGTTTTCTGTTTTATCACAAAAACAATTTTGTGGTTCATACGCCTGTAAATATTTCTGTTATCCGGCAGTTCGATGATCTTATCCGCATAGAGAACCGAGGTTATGACTACTGCACACACTGTATCGGCAGAGTTTTTGATATTAACCAGCTAATTGACTATCTGATTAAACAACACGAGAATTTCTAATTTGCATCTAAATCCCTTAATCTAAGCCTAGCTTATTAAGGGATTTTTATTTAGCAATACAATTAAATATCAAAGGGCGGAGCTTGAAAACTCCGCCTCATCATGCTATACTATTTCAATAGAAGGATGATGATTTTAAGCAAATGAATAATAATGCTTAAAACTTTGAGTAAGTTTACCATCTTTCACCTTTCAGCCTTTTGAGGCAGTTGCGAAAGGGATAAACCCGCCTAAATTTGTTAAAAGTCTTGACTTTTATACAAAAATAGGTTATCTTTAACTTAGAATTGGTTAAAGTAAGGGTTTAACCCTTTCTAGGTTAAAATAACGTCCAGTGTTCGAGCACCGGACGTTGAATTTTATAACAGCCTTATTT
>CAVIDY010000007.1:0-68627 GCA_963641885.1 Bacteroidaceae bacterium | reverse complement strand
TAGTAGTCGCTGTTGCCGCTATAGTGGTGCAGGTCTGCGGAGACGTTTTTTCACATTGCTCGCCGCCTTTTAACGGAATTTGCAAAGTAGCTTCATTGTTGACAACTGTATAGCCAGCTGTCTTAGCTTTTGCAATCATGCAGTTTTTACGCCCAGCATCGTCCGCCGCCTCTTTTGCACATTCATTTTCGGCAGTAAAATATTCCGCGTTTGGCATAAAGAAGTCTTCACCTGTGCTTTCATCTTTCAGAAGGTGGATGGCAACATCTGCATCGCTTACAAAAACATTATCTTCCTTGTCAAAATCGAAATCATGATATTTTAATTCATAGGTTTCGACCCCTGCTGCATTACAAGCGTCATTGTCAAATTTTCCGGTGTCGGCATTCTTGCGTCCGCAGTCATCACCGGCTTTTGTGCAGGTATACGGATTAGTGCTATCAACTAAGTTTTCGGACAGACCCCACAAAAGTTCTTTTCCAATACTTTCAAAATTATTCCACAATGTTTTAGGAATAACCGTTCCGCTGATATTGTTATTAACGTTGCTGCCTGTGCCGTTACCATAGAACATATATTTTATCTTATTAGTAATATCACTTGAGCAAGCTCCACCATTGCAGGTATATTGAAACTTAAAGGTTATAGTAGTAGGTTCGCCATTCGTTTCACAGGTTCCGCACTTGTTGCTGTATCCGTCAACTTTATCGCCAGGCACAAACGTTTCATCAGATTTACAGTTTGCCGCTGTTTTTAGACCGCCCATTTGTGAGCAGGCTAATTTTTCACAAGTGCCGCATACACCATCACTGCCGGTTTCGCCATTGGGTTTGAATCCTAAATATTCTTTGTCACAGCCAGTTGTTTTTGATATATATCCCTTATCTTTGCAGGTTGGATCAGCCACCAGCTTATAGCAATTGCCGCAAACCAAACATTTAGAATTAACTTGAGCGTTTTTGGCAGCAGTTTTGCATTCACTTATACTGCCATAGATGCCGTTGCTATGGGTAAGGTCTGTATCACATTTAATATACCAACATAATTTGTTGTTATCATTTTGATAGGCTTTTTCACAAGTTTTATCTTTTATTTTAGCTTCAGCTTCTGTTCTGGTATTATATTGGCAACAGGTAGTGCAAACTGGAGGCTCAGTAACTTTGTTCATTCCGCAATCTTTTGAATCCGGTAAAAAACACACCCTTGCAAAAACCGGAGTCGCGACCATGCACAAAACCCCGATAAAATATAATTTATTCAATAATTTAAACATAATACGACCCTCCATACTGTGTAAAAAAAACGACCGTTATTTTTACACACTTTACCTCTAATACTTTTAGTATACAATATTTTACGATTTTTGCAATAACTATTTAAGATTCCTCAATTTTCTTCATAATTCTGTAATATTTCGTAATATTCAGCAATATAAAAAAAGAGCCTTATTTATTGTGTAAAAATAACGGTCGTTTTTTTTACACACTTTTTTTATAAAAGCTTGGCTATTTATTCAGATAGCGAATACACCGCTTTTAAGCCGTCTGCCGCCGCCGAGGTGATACCTCCAGCATAGCCAGCACCCTCACCGCAAGGATACAGCCCTTTGATATTGCTTTGCATGGTTTCATCGCGCACAATCCGCACCGGTGACGAACTACGGGTTTCAACCCCAGTCAAAACCGCGTCATAGCAATCAAACCCATGCAATTTTTTAGCCATTTCCACAATACCCAGCCGCAAAGAATCTGCTATTTCGTTTGGCAAAACCTGATTAAATCCGCCTAAAGCCACCCCTGGAAGATAGGACGGACACACCTCGCCTAACTTTTGCGAAACTTTGCGCCGCAAGAAATCACCGACCAAAACCGCCGGTGCGCGATATGATTTGTCACCGGCAATAAAAGCGTTTTCCTCTAATTTACGCTGAAAATACATACCAGCTAGCGGACTATCGCTGTCAAAATCTTTTTCGGAAACACCAACCAGCAAAGCAGAATTGGCATTTTCCGCAGCGCGGGCAAATTCGCTCATTCCATTTGTCACGACACGCCCTTTTTCTGAAGCTGCCGCCACAACCACACCCCCTGGGCACATACAAAATGTATAAACAGAGCGCCCGTTGGGCAAATGCACCGCCATTTTATAGTCAGCGGCGCCCAAATACGGGCTTTCCGCCGCTTTGCCGTACTGCGCTTTATTTATCAATGTTTGCTTGTGTTCTATTCTAGCGCCGACCGAAAACGGCTTTTGTTCCATGCACACGCCCGAATTATACAGCATTTCAAACGTATCGCGCGCACTGTGACCTATAGCCAAAAACAGCTTGTTTGCCGGCAATTCATAAGTTTCTTTTTCGTCTGTAACTTTGACCGCAACAAGTTTATCTCCTTTGATAACAAGCCCGGTTAACTGACTGTTAAAACGATATTCTCCGCCTAAAGACAGTATTTTTTGCCGAATATTTTTAACAACCAAACGCAATTTATCCGTGCCGATATGCGGCTTTGCCAAATAAAGAATTTCTTGAGGAGCTCCGGCGGCGGCAAATTCTTGCAAAACTTTGGCGGTAAACTTGTCTTTTTTGATGCCAGTCATCAGCTTGCCGTCTGAAAAAGTACCAGCACCGCCCTCTCCAAACTGCACGTTGGAATTGGCTTTAAGCTCGCCTCCCTGCCAAAACGCCGCCACATCTTTTTGACGCTGCTCCACTGGCGCGCCGCGTTCCAAAATAATTGGATTTAAGCCAGCTTCCGCCAAAGCAAGACCAGCAAACATACCAGCAGGACCGCTGCCAACCACTATCGGGCGCACACCGTCAGCCTTGAGGTTAAACGTTAATTTTTCCACTTCCGGCAGCTGTTCGATATCTTTATCACGCACTAATGACGCCGAATTGCAGTCCACACTGTACACAAAATGCACATTATTTTTGTTGCGCGCGTCAACCGATTTTTTGGATACGGCAAAATCTTGGAGTTCGTTTTCTTTTACTCCCAATTTTTGCGCGGCTCTTTGTTTCAGCTGCTGTTCGCTTGCGTTCAACGGCATAGAAATATTGTTAATGCGTAACATAATACACCCCTTTGTTATGGGGCTATATTACACAAAAAACGCAAATTTGCAATTATTCTTTGTTGTCTTCAGTGTTATCATTACGCAGAATCTGCCACAGCGGACGGCGGTACATCCAAAGATTTATGACGCCGAGCACCACCGACATCGAACCGAAAATATACAAAAGATAGTACCAGTTCAGATTATCCGCCGACATCATCACATCTTGATTGGTTACCCGCAAAAAGCCGATTGCTACAGCCGTTACCACAAATGCGGCAATAAATGCTAAAGTCCATATGCGGTGCACCACGTTTTTATTAACCATGGCGGCGGTGATAAAATAGATAAAAACAAGCGATATGAGCAAATATAATTCCATAGATTTTCTCCTTGCTGTGGAGATAATCTAAATTAAAAAAATTTCAATAGTTGGAAATAATTTGCAAAAAATTAAAAAAATTATTGACTAGGCGTAAAACATACGTTAAAAATGTTTTCGTTATCACTGATGGAGCGTTGGCAGAGTGGTAATGCAGCGGATTGCTAATCCGTCATCCCCTTAAAAGGATGCACAGGTTCGAGTCCTGTACGCTCCGCCAACAAAACCCCATAGGGCTTATCCCTGTGGGGTTTTGTTGTGTGGTAAAAGCGGCAGGGCTAGAACCTGAAAGTTTTTTCATCGGTGTAAAATACACTAAACTTTGCCATATATTTTGCGGTATATTTTCAGCCAAAATGCCAAACGAGAAAAATCACCGCCCAAAAACATTTTACATAAGAATCGGTTAAACAGGCTTAGTTCTGCCGGAAAAAACACCTTCTGCGCCGCTAAATCCAAGCAGATTTGCCGATATTTATGCCAATAGCTTTGATAGTCCGCATTTTTGAAACACGGATACGAACAGCATTGCCGAAAGATTATTCTCGAAAATTTTTTCTTCATCAGTTCATAACTTTTTATGTCTTTCATTGCCGCAAAATGCGTCATTATTTTCTGAGTCAGCAAAATATGGTCGTTAATTTCTCGCTCCGAAAACTTTTGGTGCGTCAAACTGCTTTCTGTCTGTCGGTAAAACATAAGCTTTTCTTTTACGCACACTGATTTTTTTATTCGTTCAAACACTAAAAATGAGTAATAATAATCTTCAGCCATTTGTTTAAAATCCGCCGAAAAGTACAAGTCTTTTAAAATTTCCCGTTTATACAATTTTCCCCATACCGCTATTTGCAGTTTAGGCTTTTTACGTTTTAAAAAATAAGATATAGGATTTAATATTTTTTTCAATTTACATTGTTGATATTGGTAATTTCTAAAATCACCACCCTTATTTTCGTTACAACAAAATACCAGATCGCTGTTTGTCTTTTCAAGTGCTGCCGTCATATATTCCATAAACTGGCAATGCAGCATATCATCCGCATCTAAAAAAGCTATATAATCTCCTTGGACTTTCTGCAAAGCCGCGTTACGCGCTGCTGAAACGCCGGAATTTTTTTGATTTATAAGCACAAAACGGCTGTCTTTTGCCGCATACTCCTGCAAAATTCGCCAAGAATTGTCTGCGGAACCATCATTAACGCAGATTGCTTCCCAATAATGATATGTCTGCGCCTGCAAACTATCTAAACACGCAGCTAAATATTTTTCTGCATTATAAACGGGAACAATCACCGAAACCAGTTTGCCGGAGCTGTTTTCTTTGAATTTTATTTTCATCACTTTCTCCATTAGAGGGTTCTAAACCTCACAAAAAAAGCCGCCTTGATTAGAGGCAGCAGGAAGTTAGAACCTATAATGGAAATAGTGTAGTGTATTTGGCGTAAGAGCAAGCTCCTACGCCTTATTGACTACCTTCCTGCTTTTGCGCAACAAGGTAGTTTTTCTCATCTGGAAAAACCAGCTATCCATTAGAGGGTTCTAAACCTCACACCGGTAATCAGCCAATGCAATTTAAAGCTAGAAAATTTACTAAATAAAGTCAAATTATTTTTTTAGTTTTAAAATACAAAAAGCGGCAAAACTGAAAATATAAAATTAACCACTAACCTATAATCAATTCCATTTCGGTTTCAGAAGAGGTTAATTTTAAGGAAACGTCCGCACCTAAAAGATTTTGCAAATAATAGAGCTGCGCATACTGCGAAGCGTTTTCCTCAACCTTTTGACCTGCTAAAATTTTTTGGTACGCCGCAATTTTAGAAGCAGAAAGCTTAAAGTCTGAAACCGCCTTGACAACCATATTGTCCGCACTGACGCTGATAGAAATTTCTCCGCCTTTAATATAAAGTTCGGCGGCAATCATCACGCACACACACACAATTTTAGAAAGCTCCGGCAAAACACGATGCAACTTTAAGGCTATCGGGTTGCCGCGGCTGCATACAGTTGCTAAATAATCGGTGCATAAACACTCTAAATCTGCAGGCTGCAATTTTTGCGAATCCACGCCAAACGCTACTCTGAAAAATTTTTGACGGGCAATCAAGGTATTTGAGCCGGTAGTCAGAATTTTTTTTGTACTGTCGTCCAACATTCCGTTGTCATCTTCTATCAATTCCAAGGCACTGGAAATTGCCCCGATATTACCGATTAAATCGTGGCTGATACGCGTGCAAATAAGTTCGGACAATTCCGTTTTGCTCAATTCCATTTTTATTGCTCCTTAAAATGTGTAAACATCTGTGTTCATAAAGCGCTGGTCTTCGCGCGACATTCTAGTATAGTCAAGTTCCAGCAGCATTGGATCATACAACATTAAACGCCCTGTTGCAGCTTGAAGAATCGGCTTATTGTCACCAAGTCCCCAAATGACCTGTTCTTTATTATCCGGCTCGCCGTATTTTTGGTTAATTTTTTTCCAAAAATCATAAATTTTGATATTACGCAAATAATCAGCCTTGGCGCCGCTGCCACGAATGTTGGCGGCTTCGCTCATATAAACAACGCGGTAAGCTTTGTTGCCTGTAAAATTACTGGTAAAAAACACCCGCACATTTTCTTTGGTGCGAAAATTGTTGAAAACCATTTCTTCAACATATTGATAATTATTTTTCTGCGCCAATTTTATAATGCAGGCTTCAGTTCGCTCATAGCCAACCACGCCTTGGTTGCGGCATTGCTCGTCATAGCGCCAGCGGATAAAGTTTGGAATTTCAAATTTTTCGGAGTTCTTTTGATACCCGCGCTTTTGCATGGCTTCCATGGTTTGCTTGGTGTTCATTCGCAGCATTACGCCGGAAATGTCAAACACCGACGCGTTTGTACGGTATTGCGGCTTTTGATTATCCGTATTGGAAGAAATGACTTGCGCGCCTTTTTCGGCAACGGTCGTAACCAAATTGTTTATCCAAGTTTTACTTTCTTCCGGATTGCCTTCTTTAGCTGTCTGTTCAGCATTTTCTTCTTTTACATATGAACGCAGCGAACTGTTTGCCGCATTTTTATCGCCGCCCGGCGAGGCATTTTCTTCTGCCGCCAAAGTTTCGCCGCCTAAAAAAGCAAAAGCCATAAAGCACAGTGTAAAAAGTTTATTTTTGTTCAAAATCATTTTGCATTCCAACGGATATTACATTATTTGCAGTTTAGCGCAGTTGTTTTTAAAAAAGGTTTAAAATGTAAATGTTTTATTGTTTACAAGCGGCAAATAAAAAGATACGTTAGCAAAAAAACAAGGAGAAGAAAATGGAACCTGTTGTGCAAATTATCGGCGCCGGACTTGCTGGCTGCGAGGCGGCTTGGCAGCTTATCAAACGCGGAGTTAAAGTGCGTATTTTTGAAATGAAGCCGCAAAAATTTTCACCTGCTCATAAAAATGCGGATTGGGCGGAGCTGGTTTGCTCTAACTCTTTGCGCTCTGACGACGCCGAACACAACGCTGTGGGGCTTATGCATGAGGAAATGCGCCGTTTTGGCTCGCTGATTATGGAAGCCGCCGATAAAACTCAAGTTCCTGCCGGCGGGGCTTTAGCAGTTGACCGCGGCGGATTTGCAAAATTTATAACAGAAAAAATAAAATCTTCACCCTTGGTAGAAGTCATAAATCAGGAAGTTACCGAATTTCCGGCTGCCGACGCACCGCTAACCATTATTGCCAGCGGTCCGTTAACCAGCACCGCTTTTATTGAAGCCATAAAAGCCAAAGTCGACCAAAAATCACTCTCTTTTTATGACGCCATAGCTCCGGTGGTTTATAAAGAATCCATAGACTTTTCAAAAGCCTGGTATCAGTCCCGCTATGACAAAGGCGACAAATACGACTACATCAACTGCCCGATGAATAAAGAAGAATATTACCGCTTTGTTGACGAATTGCTGAAAGCAGAAAAAATGCCGTTTCACGATTTTGAAGAACCGCACTATTTTGACGGCTGTCTGCCAATTGAAGTTATGGCAGAGCGCGGTGTCGACACGCTTTTATTCGGTCCACTAAAGCCAGTAGGCTTAACGAATCCACATTCCAGCGAAAAACCGTATGCCGTGGTGCAGCTGAGGCAAGATAACAAAGAAGATACGCTGCGCAATATTGTCGGCTTTCAAACCAAAATGAAATATGGCGAGCAAACTAGAATTTTTAAGATGATTCCGGGGCTCGAAAACGCCGAATTTGCCCGACTTGGAGGAATCCACCGCAATACGTTTATTCAAAGTCCGCTGTTGCTGGATGAATTTTTGCGCCTGAAAGCGCAGCCGAATGTGATGTTTGCCGGTCAAATCAGCGGCTGCGAAGGTTATGTAGAAAGCGCCGATACAGGTATGCTTGCCGGATATTTTGCCGCTTGCCTGATTAACGGGAAAACGCCAATTCTGCCGCCGCGCACTACTGCCAGCGGCGCTATGCTCGGTCATCTTGCCGATGCCACCGCCGACTATCAGCCGATGAATATAAATTTCGGCATTTTTCCGACCATTCAAGGAGAAATCACGGCCAACGGCAAATTCCGCAAAATAAAAGGAGCCGACCGTAAAGAAGCCTATTGCAAACGTGCGCTTGCCGATTTTGCGCAATGGATGGAACAAACTAATGCTTAACGGAAATAATCCAACTGAACTTGCAGCCAAAGAATATCAGCCGCTGGCTGCCGATTATCTGACTTTTTTAGAAACGGGAAGGCGTCATTTTTCCAACCCTAAAATTTCATCTGCCCAGCGTTTGGAAAAATTGCGGCTGCTCGAAAAAGCACTGCGCAAAACGTGTCCACTGCGACAAAGCTTAATTTTCAAGCTGCAGCAGAATTTTTTAAAAGAAAATATTTCAATTTCCCTGCTTTTAGAACCATTATCGGTTTGGCGCTATATGGCTGCCGACAAAACCCCGACTTCCGGTGCGCAGGTTTCAGAAATTCTCAACCGGCTGATGTCGCCGCTTGCCCGTCTTATTTTGGTGTCGTACGATGAAAATCCCAGCACCTATTTGCCATTGACTTCGCTTTTTATTATATTGTTTCTGCAAGAAAATTTTGAAAAAAATTCTGATTTTATTAAAAAAGCCAAAATGAACAAACGGCAAAAAGAAAGCCGCTTGAAAGGACTTTATAAAAGCGCGAAAGTGATTTTATCTTTAGTAAAAAGCAAACGGCTGAAATTTAAGCTGGCTATATGGCTGAACAAAGCCAACCTGCAAATAAAACTATTTATAAATAATAAACAGCGTAAACCGACTTTTCTTGACTGCACTTGGATTTTTTTATATAGTTTATGGCAGTTCATAGTAATTAAGCGTAAGTCTGTTAATAATAAAGGAATCTAAATGTTATCTGTCGGCGATATTGTAAAAAAAAGCCAACCTTCTTTGTTTTGGTGTATGCGCGGTCTATCCAAGCCCAAACGAGAAGCAATCTATACGCTGTTTGCCTTTTGCCGACACATCAGTAATATTCTGCGCTCTAAAATGCCGGCAGAAGAGAAAGCCGAGCTGCTTAACGCTTGGCGCGAGGAGCTGGACAATATTTATGACAAGCAAGTTCCAACGACTAATATCGGACGCAAGATTTATAAAAACTGCATGCGTTTTAATTTGCCTAAGGAACAAATGTCGCAGATTTTGGACAGCGCATTTTTAGATGTTCCGCAGCCGCTGCAAGCACCGTCGCTGGAAGTTTTTGAAAAATATTTACACGGCTTAGCCGTTGTTCCGCTTAACCTGACTCTGACCATTATCGGCGAAAGCAAGTCGGCAGCACGTGAAAAATTGGCAGACAATTTAGGCAGAGCTCTGATGATTACATACATTCTTCGCGATATAAAAGACGACGCCAAAGCCGGTCACCTTTTTATTCCGCAGGAACTGCTGCAAAAAGCCAATGTCAATAAAGACACGCCGATTGCGGTATTAGAAGATAAAAACCTTTCTACCGCCCGACAATATTTATCGGCAGATGCAAAAAAATATTTCAGCACCGCCAACAGATTTTTAAGCAAAATGAACAAAAAATCGGTTATGCCGCTTTATTATCTAGCGAATTTAAGCCAATGCTATTTTGAGCAAATGAACAACCGCGGCTGGGAAATTATTTCACCAAAACCCAACATCAACAACATCGGCAAGTTAAAACTTATTATCAAAACTTTATTTGCTTAATTAGCATCAATTAGCTTAAAGCTTGGATATGAGCTGCCTTCAGGATATTTGGTTTCCGCCTCTTTAATAGCGCGATTAAATAAGTCTTTTATTTTGACTAAATGATTGTTCTTCAGCAATGTTTCTTTAGGCAGCGGACGCAGCACATCAAACCCCTGTTCACCAGCACCGATAAACGGATCTATCGCGCAGGTAATAATTTTATCATCATATAAAGGCTTGCCGTTTTCTTTGAACAAAGGCTCGCCGCTAATATAAATCTGCGTCACTTCGCCTTCATTATTATCATAGCGCTGATGGCAGCAAACCTCAATATTTTGCGAACCCTGCAGAAAACGCACATTGCCGCCGGGGATTAAATAACGATACTTCAAAGCGTTGTTCCACACTTCCTTTAATTCTTGCGGAGTCACTGCCACCGTCTGCAAAGGAACATCGGCGGAAAAGGCTCTTTCCAAATTGTAGTGTGTAAGTATCTTGTCTTTTTCATAGCGCAGAGCATGGCTGGTATAGCCAGTGGAAATAAGCGCTATATCCGTTTTGGCGGCAGCACGCATGCAATCGGCAATAAAAGTGCCCAACGAGCAAGGATTAGAATAAAATTTTTCTAAATTGAGCGTACTTTTGGCAACCGGAATATTCAAACCGGATTTTTCCTCAAACTCTGCCAACGATGGCTCAAACACCGGATTTATTTCAGTTTGCTTTACATTTATCTCTTCAATAAACTGCAAATCAGTATTGTGTTTCAAAAAGCCTAAATTAAAGTGCAGCATAGTTTTGCTAAACGCCTGTGGATAATACATACGCTCTTTTTCATCGGGTGCAACAGGCGCATGTTCGTGACCGCCCAAAAGTAAATCAAGTCGAATTCCTTTAGCGGCGGCAGTGGCATATATATCATGGCTGCAAGGCTCCAGTGCGTGATTAAGCACAATCAGCGCGTCCGGCTCAATGTGGCGAATCACCTCGGACATAGCGGCAAAAGTTTCGGGAATATCCGTTAGCACAACCCCATATTTGTTTAAGCGGATTTGATTGATGCAAAACGCCGTGACCATCACTTTTTTATGGTTTATTTCCAATAAAATATAGGGATCTACCCAGCTTGGACAACGTCCGGTGTTTAAATCCAGTAAATTTGCGCACAGCACATGGATATTGGACTGGTTAAAACGCTTGCAGGCACTTTGCAAAAACTTGAAACTTTCCAAATTGAACCCAAAATCGTTATTGCCCAGTGCTAAAACAATTTTTGCTTCCGGCAATTGGCGGCGTAGAATCTCATAGCTTAAAATGCTTAGCTCGCGGTCATATATTCCTTTAAACAAATCGCCGCAATCACAAATCAGGGTATTTTTACCGCCTTCCGGCGCTTTTTCTATAATTTTACTAAACAGACAGCAAAGCTTACGGGTTTCCTGATGTGAATCCGTTAAAGCAAAAATATCTATCTTATTCTCTGCCGTTTCCATTTTTATATCTTCTTAATGCTTGTCAAAATACATTTATTTTTTTATTTATCAATAAAAAATTAAAAAATTATGTCATAAATTAGCTAAAAAATTAAATCCTATGGAGATAAGATTATGAAAAAACTGCTTCTTTTAACACTTTGCCTGTTGTCTGCTTGTGCGCAAGATCCGTACAAATTAAAAATCAGCAACACTTTGGCAGACAGCCACGGACAAAGCATTTATTTCCGCAGCAGTCTCCGCAGCTCGTATGCCGGACAAATCCGCAGGGTTTTAAGCAACAAATTCGGAGAAATCGGTATGAAAACTGCGACTTCTGCCGAAAACGCCGATTTTATCGCTATTTTTGATATTGAAACATTTTATAAGCAAAACGGAAAATATAAAGACGCCTCTTATGCCAACAACTCGACCGGAGTTTTGTTCAGCAGCGATGAAAATGCTTCTTCGCAATATTTTTCGGGCAACGCCAATATGCAAACCGACCGCGACCAAACCTGCTTTACGCTTAACATTGGGCGCAAAGACACTTCCCGCGCGGTTTACAGCTCAACATTCTGTGCCGACACCACTTATGAAACCGAAGATTTCTTACCATTGGTTCTTGATGTTTACGGCAAATACGGAAACTATACTACAGCTAATGTCGGCATACAGTGCATAACATCTCCGGAAGGTGACGTTGCCTGCAACCCGATGCATGACCGCCAGCAGGCGTTTATAAATTCTTTGTGGATTGACCGGCAAATCAGCGACAATTAAATTTTCAGCAAGCGTTTTTTAGCGGCTTTGTATTCATCATCTGAAAGCAAACCGTTTTCTTTGAGCTTAGCCAGTTTCAGCAGCTGTTCGATTTCGGTACGCGGCAAAGGCAGCCAGCGGCGCAGCAGCAGTGTATACGTGCCGAAAATCAGAATATAAAACACAAAAAAGGCAATAAAATCAAACCAAAGGCTGAAACCGCATAATGAAATCAGCACATATTCAAACAGCGCAGCCAACACAAACATTGTGGCATGCAAAGGGTGCAAAACCATCAGCACCAACGCCCACAGCGCCAGCATAATTGTTGCCAACAGCAATGAAACAGTGACGCCTAGAACGCTGCCGCCCATGGATAAAAATGAAAATGACGATAACAGACTTCCCATAAAATATTCCTTTTCTGTCCGTTAACTTAAATCATGGCGCAAAAAAAATCAACAAGAAAGCATAAAACTTAAATATTCCTTGACATTCCGCCCTGCTCCGCCTACTTTTCATTATATAAATTTGGGGAGAAAACGACCATGAAAAAAGCAGAAAACGTAAAAGAATTTGTAGAAAGAATCGACGCGAGCAAAAAGGTGAATCCAAAAGATTTGTCATCGGATCAGGACTTGAGCATTGCGATTATGAACCTGATTTCAATTGAAGAACACCTTGTTTTTTCGGGAGCAAAAACCGGTAAAACTTCGTATTACGATTTAATCAAAGATATCCGCGAAACCCGCAAGAATCTGCTGCAGAAAATTATTCCAAGCTATGAGGGCGAGGTGTGGTGTATGTCAAAACATTTGCTGGCAACGTCGATGCGCTTGATGGAAGTCGGCACCAAACAGCAGACATTGGGGCACGACGAAGAAGCCTATAAAATGTTTAACACCGCCTATGATATGTATTGCCTGTTTTGGGGCTTAAACATGGGAATGATGGAAACCAAAGAGCTAAAATGGATAGAGCCAGATTTGGAAGAAGTGAAGAAAATCACCGCTAAAGCCGAGGAATTTTCTAAAGAAGAAATCAAAGCTCCGGCAGAAAAAACTGCTGAACCGACAGAATCTGAGCCAAGTTCTGCTTTGACTAAAATGAAAAAATTTGTACGCAAAGCAGTTGACTGCTGCATTGAATAAAGCGAGGGAAAAAATGAAAAAATTATTTTTAGCTTTTTTATGTGCTTTCAGTTTGTTTGCCACAGCCGCTTGCTCTAATGCATCGGACGAGGAATTAAGCAAGGATAAAATTTATTTCTTTTATCAAACCACTTGCCCGCATTGTCACGATGCAGCCGGATACATCAAAAAGAATTATCCGAGCTTAAAAATTACCGCGTTGGATATTAAGCTTCCAGGGAATTTGAAGCTTTTTGAAACAGCGATAAAAAAATATAACATTACAGGTCCGGCAGGAACTCCACTGTTTATTATGGGCGACCATTATTTAATGGGCTGGAGCGAATCCGAACAAATGAAGTTTGATTTATATGTTAAACCTTATTTGGAATAGTAAAATTTAAGCTTTGTTCAACGAGGCTTTTTTTATAGCAATATGTTTTACTTTGAACAAAACGAATTCGCCGTGTGTCTAGGAATATAAAAAAGCGCCAAACAGCATAGCCTCTCGTTTATTCTCCGTCATTCTACAAAATTCTCTCTATTATTCTTGAGCGTGAGCGTTAGCGAACTGTCTCGAGAATCCAGAAATAAAGATTCCATATTCTTTAAGCAGATATACCATACTGGATTCTCGGCGAATGAGCTATCGCTCAAAGCCAAGAATGACAATTAGTCTGCTGACACTCCATACCTAGCGTCTTTAACGCCTACACCTTCAACGTCATTATTGAGCGTGAGCGTTAGCGAACTGTCTCGAGAATCCAGAAATAAAGAGACCTTATTCTTTAAGCAGATATACCATACTGGATTCTCGGCGAATGAGCTATCGCTCAAAGCCAAGAATGACAATTAGTCTGCTGACACTCCATACCTAGCGTCTTTAACGCCTACACCTTCAACGTCATTATTGAGCGTGAGCGTTAGCGAACTGTCTCGAGAATCCAGAAATAAAGAGACCTTATTCTTTAAGCAGATATACCATACTGGATTCTCGGCGAATGAGCTATCGCTCAAAGCCAAGAATGACAGTGTTAGGAACGATGGCTGGCGCTCAAAGCCAAGAATGACAAATAGTGTGTTAATAATAACCAAAGAAAAAGGCGGGGATAAATCCACCCCGCCTTTTGGATGTTTAATTTTTACGGCAACCGTAGACTAACACATAATTACCTGCACAACTAAAGCCATTGTTCAATAAAGTAACTCCTTTGAAAGTGTTGTCTCCATAATACATACGGTCGCCAGCAGCATTTTTGCCGACTAATGTTGTTATAGTCTCGTTTGGACTTTTTCCTGTAGCCTCTTTGAATTCAGCTTCAGTCATCAGCATAGAACCGCAATGCCATGTAGAGCTTCTGTCTTCATTATCATTAGTATTATCTACCCATCCCAAACCACTTTCAGTGATAACATTATTACCTATAAACTTCATTTCATATGCATATGTATTAGTTTTGTCTACCTCAAAGGAATCAGCCCCAAAATATTTGCTCTCAATTGTCTCACCTGTAGACCTATTAGTGTAGCTTAAAACAGGCACAGCCTCATTATAGGAAATCGCAGAAAAATATTCAAGTGAAGGTGCCTCTTTATCTGATGACGGTAGATAATAATAGTAATAAGCATATTCAACAGTAGCAGTTCCGGCTGGACATGTATCTGTGTCATCACCGCCTGTTGATGGTCTGCATATATAACATTCTCCATCAGAACCTACTATATTCAAAACTTTCAGTTTAGTACCAGAACATTCTGCATCGGCATTTACGTATCCAAATCCCAAATCCGCACAAGTTTTCGACTCTATATCCAGAGTTTTTACAAACTTAACTCTTAATCCATCGTATTGATAGATATCGTCATAACTTATAGCGGACCAATCCCATTTATCTAATGTGGTTGTATCCCCAAGAAATCCCAAATCCTTACCGGTAATCGCATTACAACCTGCCCCCAGCATATTATAAAAGAATGACTGTACATCTTTTCCATCAATATTTAGGGTAACAGCACAAGCAGATATAGTTGTTGAGCTTGTATAACCAGCACCAGTAACTAAACCCAATGTAGTATGAGTGTAAGAAGTTGTTATTTCATCGCCCTCTGCTAAAATATTATATTTGGCTGAATTACTTATGTTTGTAGAGCCTCCGAGGTTTGTAGAGCCTCCGAGGTTTGTAGAGCCTCCGAGGTTTGTAGAGAGGTTTGACCTTGATTCAATATGCTCATTTATAATAAATCTCAGTTTAATTTTATGAGTACTACTGTCAGATGTAGTTGTGGTAAACGATGTTTGTTTGGAACTTCCACGTACAATCTGACCATCAATCAAATTGTCAGTATTAATCCCTACATTTTCCTTAATTGCAATAGTTATCAAAGGTACATCACTGCTCTTTTTAGTACAGCCGGTGCCGGTGCTGTCCGGTATATAACCATCGGCACAGGTGCAGGTGCCGTTGCTGTCTTCTACCATGAGCGCTGGACAGCAACGAGTTTTTTCGGCATGCTCGCCGCTGTTGCAGCAAAGGCTGCCATCAGCTATTTTGCCTTGTTCGCAGCACGTGCCGTCTGAAGTTTCTGCATATTGGCAGACGCATTTTCCTTTTGCTGTATCCCATTTTTGCAAAGCCGTACAGGTGCAGCCGTTTGTAGTTGAACAGCAAGCTCCTGCGCTAGAATACCATTTTTCACCGCTTATGCAGCAATGTCCGCCATCGCTGCTATCCCAAGCATAACCGGAATTATTTTCGCAATTATATTGGGTCGTGCTGTTGCTGGTGCAAGTTGTACATTTAAAGCAAGATGTTTTGCTCTTCCACTCATAATCACTTTTTGAAGTGTTGTTATCAAAATCTTTGCACTTGTCTTCCGTCGTGTCAGGTGTTTTATCGTCTCCACCGCCGTTTCCGTCACCATTATAATCAACCTTGCCGGTGCTGCAGTTGCCTGCCGGCAAAAAACACGTGGTCGCCCACGCCGCTGCGGCGATTCCGCAAATCCCCGCTATCAACACGGTTGCAGCGAGTATCCTTCCTTTCGCCGTTTTTAGAATCTTCTTTCTCATCGTAAAGCCTCCTAAAATAAATTACGCCTAAATTGCTCCGGCTCCATACAGAGTCGAGCTTCTCCCCCATTACTAGTTTACGTTAAAGATTGAAAATATGCAATATTTAAATAGAAAACATTTTATTTTGTCACAATTATGTAACATATAACAACAAAAAAGCTCCCTACAAATTTAGCAAGGAGCTTAAAAAAACAGCTATAAACGTTTTATTTTACGGCAGCACCGTCAGCCACAGACGGAACCGGCATTGGCGCAGGTTCAACAGGCATTGGACGTGGAGCTTCGTGATGACGTTTAAATTCGTCTTTCATTTTTTTGCACCCATGGTCTTTGTTGCAGCCACAGTCTTTACCACATTTGCAGCCGCCGACAAATTTATCAGCGCTTTGAGCATCACCAGTATTGATAATGATTACATTGCCGCCCTGAGCATCAGAGTATGCTGGGAAAGGCATTGCCGGAATCGGCGCCATCTGCATAGGCATTGGACGAGGCTTGTTCATAGGGCAGCGGAAACCGCATTGCAGCAAAGCATGAAAGCCCATACCAGCCAAAAAGATTATTAAAACACATAAAATTTTAACAATCATTTTTTTGCGGCAGCAACAGCCACAGCAGCAAGAACATTCTTTGCCATCTTGACAACCGCAATCGCAGCCTTTATCGCAGCAACAGCATTTTTCTTCTTTTGTTTCAGCTTTTACAGCTTCTGTTTTTTCTTTTTTATCCATTATATCCTCCTTTACGGATTAAAAAGTTATTTATCTGACTAAAATATAGGCGGCTCAAACCAAAATGTAAAGAGCTAGCCTATATTTTTTGATTATGAAAGACACTTTATTTTTTACTTATTTTTTCACGACCAAAACTGTCGGTACTTTTTTGCTGAGTTCGCTGCGGGCACTGACTTGCAAATTTTCTGCCGGAACGCCCATTGTCAGCATATCACCGAAAATACGCGCGGTAACATTCTGCACCATTTCCTGCGCTGTCGAATCCATTGGCATAACAGCAACAACTTCCAGCTTAGCGTCAGGATTGTCTTTAATTACTTTATTTACAACTTGTTCCAACTCAGCAAAATATTCCACGTTTTCATTTGGAAAATCTTTAGAAAAAACAGTTCCGGCAACTGGTTTAACTGATTCTACCACAGTTTTAGCCTGTTCAGGAGCTTTGGCGTTCAAGGCTTGCTGCACGCTTTGCGTAGTTGCTGGCTTAGAGGCTGTTCTACCAACCTTTACTGATTTTACCGACGCTTTTTTTGTTGCAGGCTGTTTTGCTTTTGCCAGCTTAACAGTTTCTATCACACCAATTTTTTTGCCCAACTTAACTTTCTTTTGGCTGGTATGAACTGATTTATCCTTAGCCAATTCTTTTTTTATGCTGACTGGCTTAATGGTTTTAAATTCACTCTCTTGAGGCTGCGGAGTTAAAACGGCATTAGAGTCATTAACATGGCCAGCGGCTACATCTACGTTCAAACGGGTGATTTCCGCTCTGAACTGTCGAGATTTAGCCTGTTCGTCCGCAATGTTAGATTTTACCGCACTCATTAAATCAGCATTGGTGTTTTCTTGCTGTTCCAAAGCAGCGGCAATAATATTCAAATCCGCATGATCGACATCATACGCCCCCGGAATAGCATAGGTGGCGTTAACTGTAGACTTCAGCGCGGTTAATTTTTCTTGCTGAGCAGCAACTTCAGAGGCAACGCCGGCTAATTTTTGCGTTCCGTCTTCCAAGGTGCCTAAATTTTCCTGCGCCTTATTCAAAGCCGCTACCAAATCCGGATTTGACGGAGTAGTTCCGGCTTGCAGCTTGGCTTCAATTGTGTTTATAACCGCATTATATTCCGAATCGGCTTCAGCAATTGATTGGTTGATTTGAGCCAATTTTTGCGCGCTGGAATTTACGGAATTGTGTATGCCGTTATATTCCCGAGTAAATTCATTAACTTTTTTACCAACAAACGAACCGCTTTTATTAGAAATATTCAAAACAGGCGATGGGCTGACACCAGGAAACTGAACTTCTGACGCAGCACAAGCCGCTAACAGCAGCGACGCAGCCGAAAATAACACAAATTTTTTCATCATATAAGCCTTATATATTATAGTTAACTTTCAATAATGCTCTATTTGTAAAGTGTTTTTATTAAAAAAACAATTAAAGAATTGCGTGTTTGTGCAAAAATTTAAAAAAATCAAAAAAAAGTTCTTGCATTTATATTTTTTTTGTTCTATTAGAATAACCAGTCGCTGCGCCCGTAGCTTAATTGGATAGAGCATCTGACTACGGATCAGAAGGTTGTGAGTTCGAGTCCCGCCGGGCGCGCCAATAAAACAAAAAGGTCTCTTTTGAGACCTTTTTATTTTATTAGTGCAGTACAGCGCGGGGACGACCTGTCACGCCGGCTTTTTTATTTTATCATATCCCCTTCCCTACAACCACTAACCATTTACAGCTTTGTCATTGCTAAAAAGTTCTATTGAAAAGCAAAGCGGCGGAAATATCTCATTTAGCGAACTGAAACAGTTGTTACAAAAATTTTATAAAGGAGATAAAATATGACATACGGAGTTCGCTTTCCGACTTTAGCTTTTATTACCGGCGGTACAGGACAGGCAAACGAGGGTATTCCGCCGCAGCCGTTTGAAACCTTTTGTTATGACTCGGCTTTGCGCGAAGCTAAAATAGAAAATTTTAACGTGGTGCCATACACCTCGGTTTTACCTAAAGAAGTTTTCGGCAACATTGTGCCAGTAGATAAAGTTGAAAAGCAATTCAAACACGGCGCCGTGCTGGAAGTTATTATGGCGGGACATGGCGCCAGCCGCGATGAACACAAAGCCATTGCCACCGGCGTGGGCATTTGCTGGGGCAAAGATGCAAACGGTCAGCTTATCGGCGGCTGGGCTGCAGAATATGTGGAATTTTTTGACACTCATATTGATGATGATATTGCCAAAGGTCACGCAGAAATGTGGCTTAACAAGTCGCTGAATCACGAATTGGAATTGCGCGGAGTGGAAAAGCACAGCGAATTCCAGCTCTATCACAATTATTTGAACATTACCGATCAATTCGGATATTGCTTGACTTGCTTAGGCTTTTTGAACTTTGAAAACGCCGAACCGGCAAAAATTTAGGTTGTTCATAATTTGGGCAGCGGAGTTATTTCTGCTGCCTTATTTTACTTAGAAAAGGAAAAACATTATGGCTGATAAAAAGAAAATATCGGCTGATAACACGGCGGTGCCAAGCTCCGGCTCAGGTTTGGGCGTGTGGGCGCTCGCCGCGATTGTTGTCAGCTCTATGATTGGCGGCGGCATATACAGCCTGCCGCAGAATATGGCGGCTGGAGCCTCTGCCGGAGCCGTGCTTTTGGCGTGGGTAATCACTGGTATCGGTGTTTACTTTATTGCCAACACATTCCGAATTTTGTCTGCCGCAAAGCCAGATTTGAAAGCCGGTATCTATATGTATAGCCGCGCTGGCTTTGGTCCGTATGTAGGTTTTACCATCGGTTGGTCATATTGGCTGTGTCAAATTTGCGGCAATGTCGGTTATGCTGTGATTACCATGGACGCACTCAACTATTTCTTTCCGCCGTATTTTGCTGGAGGCAACAATTTAACGTCAATTATCGGCGGTTCAATTTTGATTTGGGGATTTAACTATTTAGTTTTGCGCGGAATTAAACAAGCTACAATCATCAATTTAATCGGCACCGTTGCCAAAATCGTACCGCTTATTTTGTTTATTGTAATTGCCGCGTTTATGTTCCATGCCGATAAATTTGAGTTTGATTTTTGGGGTGAAAACGCCGTTTCAAAACTCGGTGGGCTTTCAGCGCAAATTAAAAGCACCATGTTGGTAACGCTGTGGGCATTTATTGGTATTGAAGGCGCCGTTGTAATGTCTAAACACGCAAAATCACCAAAAACCGTGGGACGCGCTACAGTTTTGGGCTTTTTAGGCTGTTTGGCAATTTATGTGCTGCTTTCTATATTGCCGTTTGGTTTGATGAGCCAAGCTCAGTTGGCGACCATACCGAATCCGTCAACAGCGGGAATTTTAGAAGTTCTGGTTGGCAAATGGGGCGCTTGGCTAATGAACATCGGGTTGTTGGTTTCGGTTTTAACCAGCTGGCTCGCCTGGACAGTGGTTACGGCTCAAATTCCGCAAGCCGCCGCCGAAAATGGTACTTTTCCTAAGCAGTTTGCTAAAGAAAATGCTAACGCCACTCCGTCGGTTTCTTTGTGGATTACCAGTGCGTTAATGCAGATTTTTATGCTGCTGGTATATTTTTCGGGCAATGCGTGGAACACCATGCTGAGCATTACCAGCGTGATGGTGCTGCCGGCATATTTTTCAAGCTGCGCTTATTTGTGGAAAATCTGCGAAGACCATGAATATCCGATAAACTTTTATATTAAACGCTCGGCTGCACTGCTTTCGGGATTAGTCGGTTCAATCTATTCAGTTTGGCTGATTTACGCCGCCGGATTGAATTATTTGCTGATGGCTGTGATTTTTATGGCAGCAGGCATTCCGATTTATATTTGGGCAAAAAAGCAGCATGAACCTAATGCGCCTGCTTTTACGGTTGGCGAAGGCATTATTGCCGCGTTTGTGGTGGTTATTGCTCTGTTTGCCATTTACGCTTTATCCAGCGGAGTGGTTAAGGTTTAGCAATAATATAGCAAACCATATGAAAATGAGTCCGCAACAAGGACTCATTTTTTGTAACTACTAAAAAATAATTATGGAATTTTATTTTTTTTCATCTTATACTTTCGGTAAGACATTTTTATGTCCAGTGCCTTTGGATAGGTGCGGAGCTGTCGAAAGCTCTTATCACATTCGGTGTTAGGATATAACATCGTTATAAAATCTATCTTTGAAGAAGATAGAGAGTAAATTATATCCCCGATTATAGCAATATGGTCGGGGAGCTTTTAGCGTATGTTCAGAGCTTTTGGTTCAAAGGCTAAAAGAGTCATTTAATGTGATATGATTTTCGAACTCTCCGACCGCTTATTTCAAGCGGTTTTTTGTTTAGCAAAATATGGAGTTAGAAAATGATAGAAAAAAGAATTTTTTACTTGTGGTGCGGTTCGGAAAAGCCGGTTGATGTGGAATGCTGCGTTTTGAGCTGGCGCCGGCAGCTGCCGGATTATGAAATTGTAGAAATTAAAGAAGATGATGCAACTTGGTTTGATTTTGCCAAAGCCTGCGCGGAAAATGATTTTTTTAATTTTGTGTATAAAAATAAAATCTGGGCGTATGTCGCCGATTATGTGCGTTTTTATGTTTTGGAAAAATTCGGCGGAATTTGGCTGGATACAGATGTGCAGGTGCTGAAAAATTTTGATGATTTATTGAATTGCGGTGTTTTTATCGGCCGCGAAAATAACGAGCATGTTGAAACGGCAGTGATTGGCGCGGAAGCACATCATCAGCTGATAAAAGATGTTTTAGATTTTTATGATTCTGCTATCTGGCATAGCCCTTTATACACTTCACCGCGCATTTTAACTTCTTGTTTGGCTAAATACGACTTTGCCGCCGGCAAAACCGGTATACAAACATTAAATGACATAAAAATTTATACACCGGAATATTTTTATCCGCTTCCGCTGAATGCTAAATTTACGGCAGAAATGATAACTGATGATACATATTCTATTCATTGGTGGAAGGGCAGCTGGGGCAGGCCGGAAGTTATTGCGTGGCTGAAAAACAAGAATAAAATAGCCAAAGAAAAATCAATTAAAGTAAACTTGCAGCAATATGTTTGCTTGTATTTATTCGGCTTTTTGAAATTCGGTAAATTTCTTAAGGATAGTAGCTGGATAAAAATTTGCGGTTTGCCGCTGCTGAAAATAAAACAAAAGAAAAATAAAAAAACAGCTAAATTGCTGGGATTTATCCCGCTGCTGAAATGGAAGTAAAAAATGAAAGTTGATTTGGTTTATTTATGGTGCGACGATGCAGATACTGAATGGTCGGCCAAGCGTAAAAAATATCTGCCTCAAAATGATTATGACGAACAAGCTGTCTGCAAAGGACGTTTTGAGCAAAGCGACGAGTTAAAATATTCATTGCGTTCGGTAGAAAAATATATGCCGTGGGTTAATCATATTTTTATTGTCAGTGATAATCAGATTCCGTCGTGGCTGAATTTGAAAAATCCTAAAATTACTATGGTTAGGCATGAGGAAATTTTGCCAAAGCAATGTCTGCCGCTTTTTAATTCCAGTGCAATTGAATGCGGTTTGGCGAATATTCCGAATTTGAGCGAATATTTTGCCTTTATGAATGATGATATGCTGCTGACTGCGCCGCTAAGCCAAGGTGATTTATTTACAAAAGACGGAAAAATTATTTGCCGTATGATGTATGTCAAGCCTTTGCGGTATCCGACTATGTATGAGGCAGAAATTTTGGATATGCAGAATCTATGTGCGCAAAAATATGGCTATAAATGCAAATATTTTCCGCACCATAATTTAGATGTGTATAGCAAAAGTGCATATCAAAAATGTTTGGCAGATACAAATAAGTTAGTGCTGAATACATTAAATAACCGCTTCAGAACTAAAGACAATTGGCAAAGGGCGCTTGTTTCTTATTATCTGCTGGCTAAAGAAGTTGCTGAGCTTAAGATTGTAAACAAATATCAAGAGTCTGTTTTATCTTGGTTAAAACATAATGTTATAGATTTCGGCAAAAAAGATTCCTTAATTTTATCTCTGCGTAATAAAGATTACTGTAAAAAGCTGCGTCGGTGTAAGCCAAAGTTTTTGTGCATGGAAGACGGTAAATATGTCGAGGATAATGATAGAAGGCGGGGAAGAGATTTTTTAGAGGCGTTGTTTCCGGATAAATCAGAGTTTGAAAAATGATATAACTAAAAAAATAACTACGCGGATTGAAGTCGGCGCAGTTATTTTTTAGCGGTTTGAGCTGTTTTTATTTCAAAACGTTCATAATGTCAGCAGTAATTTGCTCTGCGGTCAAATGGTAGCGTTTCATCAGCTCAGCATACGGAACACGGTCGGTAAATTCTTTCTTAGCTCCAAAGTTCAAAACTTTTACATTGCTGGCGCCGTAGAAAGAAGCGATTTTTTCACCGAAACCACCATCCAGTTCGCCGTTTTCCAAAGTTGCCACAACCTGATGATTTTTAGCCAATTCATTCAGCAATTTTTCATCAACACCGGTAATATAGCGCGGGTTAATCAAAGTAGCGTCAACACCTTGTTCTTTCAGTTTATCCACAACGCTTTCGCCGAGTTCAAAGAAACTGCCCAAAGCCAAAACCGCAGCTTTAGAACCTTGTTTAACCACCTGATAACGGTTTAAATCGCCGTAATTTTCTTCTGCCTTACCTCCTTTGGTTACAGCCAGCGGCACACGGATAACCACTGGGTGTTCGTTTTGTTTCAAGCCCCAGTTCAACATAGCCAAATATTCTTCTTTGCCAGTCGGCGCTAAGTAAACAATATTTGGAATGTTGGCAACCAACGGAATATCAAAGCTGCCCAAATGGGTAGCGTCCATACCGCTGATGCCGGCGCTGAACACCAAAATAACCGCCGGATTATTGTTCAAAGCCAAATCCTGTGACAGCTGATCGTAGGTGCGCTGTAAAAAGCTGCTGTAAACCATAAACACCGGACGGCAGCCGCCTTTAGCCAAAGCGGACGACATTGCCACAGCCTGTTCCTCGGCAATACCAACATCAACATAATTCTCGCCGAATGAAGCGCGGCGTTCCGGATTTAAGCCGTATGCTCCAGGGGTGCCGGCAGAAATAACAACCAAGTTTTTATCTTGCTGATGACGGGCATACAAAAAGTCATAGGTAATATCGCTGTAGTTTTCGCCTGACAAATCGACGGTGATTTCTCCGGTTTTGCGGTCAAAAGGAAAACTCCAGTGCCAACGCTCTTTATTTTCTTCCGCCGGAGCATAGCCCTTGCCTTTAAGAGTGTGAATATGCAAAACTGTTGGAGTATTAACATCTTTAAGTTCTTGCAAGACGTTAATCATTTCTTCTTGGTTGTTGCCGTCAGCGACATAGCGGTAATTAAAGCCCATAGCCTTAAACATATTGCATTCCGCAGCGCCGTTGGTTTCACGCAGCAAGCGCAGGTTGTTATAAATTCCACCATGGTTTTCGGCAATAGACATCTCGTTGTCGTTAACAATAATCAAAATATTGCTATTCAAAACCGCAGCATTGCTAAAGCCTTCCAAAGCCTCGCCGCCCGACAGCGAACCATCGCCGATAAGCGCAATAACTTTATGATGTTCGCCGCGCAGGTCGCGGGCTTTTGCCAAACCAGTGGCTAAACTTACAGAAGTTGAAGTGTGACCAACAATAAAGTTGTCATATTCGCTTTCATTCGGATTGGTATAGCCGGAAATCCGCTGCATTTCTTCAGCGTCAAAAAAGCCTTTCCAGCGTCCGGTCAGCATTTTATGCGGATAGCATTGGTGCGAAACGTCATAAACGATTTTGTCATTCGGCGTATCAAAAACATAGTGCAAAGCGATGATAGTTTCCACAATACCCAAATTCGGTCCCACATGTCCGCCAACCAAGCTGTCGCGGTTCAGAATACCCTCGCGGATTTCCTGTGCCAACTGGTGCAATTCAGGCAGTGAAAGTTTTTTTACATCTTTAGGTGAGTTTATTGTTTCCAATAGCATAATTTTCTCCTTAAAAACTATAAAATAGCGATTCTGCGCCTAGCATAAAACTTAGAGCTTACTCTAAGTCAAGAGATTTTTTAGGTCATTTGAAATATTTTAAAATTCATAGTTCTAAATACAGGGGTTTAAGTCTGCCTTTCGCTTGTGGTCGAACTCCTCTCCCAGAGTTCGGCTAGTTTAGCGTTTGCATGCACTCCGTGCTTACAACAAAAAAGCCCGCTATAAATAGCAGGCTTTTTGAACAACAATTGGCGGAGAGGCAGAGATTGGCTCCGCCGCCACTACGCTCATTGCCTGCGGCAATCGGCATACTTACGTCTGCCTTTCGCTTGTGGTCGAACTCCTCTCCCAGAATTCGGCTAGTTTAGCGTTTGCATGCACTCCGTGCTTACAACAAAAAAGCCCGCTATAAATAGCAGGCTTTTTGAACAACAATTGGCGGAGAGGCAGAGATTCGAACTCTGGGAGGACTCGCATCCTCGACGGTTTTCAAGACCGCTGCATTAAACCGCTCTGCCACCTCTCCAGTATCTGCATTATTCTTTTGTTTTGAGCCGTTGCGAGGCATATTCAAAACATCTGAACACAGCGTGGCAAATACAAGTGTGTATGTGCCATATAATTCATAAAATGTCAATACTTATTTTGCCGATTTATCCACAAAATTTATTTTTTTACAAAATGTCTTTTTTAATATATAGTAATCTTATATTTTGTATAAAGGATTTGCCATGAAAAAAGCACTTTTTATAACTCTATTCGGACTAACTGGCTGCACCGCATACGTTCCGGCGCAGGACGTTTATTATGACGACGTTTCAGCCGTTGTTTATACCCAGCCCGCAACTTATGTTCAGCCTGCCGCAACAACTGTTTACCAAACATCTCAGCCGCAAACTGTTTATGTTACGGAACAGCCTGCTGCCTCTGTAATATATGTTGAAGAACCAGTTTACTATACTCCGCCTCCGCTTCCAGAGCCGTATCCTGCGTATATTCCACCGCGTCCGTTTGAACCGGCTCCGCCAATGCGCCCTCGTCCGCCGCATGATTTCCGTACGACACCGAATCCGCATCATGACAAGCCTGTTCCGCCGCATTTTCACCATTGACGACTAGTGTGCATATTGAGCCTCGTCCAAGCGGACTAAACATTCCAGCGCATCGCCGTAAGTTGCAACCTCTTGACGGCATGTTATAATGTTTTTTACGTCAGAAAGCGCTATGTTTTGTTCCGCGCACGATGTCAATATAAGCATCAGAAATAGGCTTATAGTAACAATCATCTTGTTTTTGCATAGCTTGTTCTTTAAGCTTAGCAATCTGCTGGCTGGCTTTTTGCTGTTGAGCATTAAATTCCTCCATTTGTTTAACTAAATTATCTTGATTTTTTTGCAGCAACGTATTTTGCAGCTGCAACTGTAAATTTTTTTCTTCACTCTGCCGCAAAGAAAAATGCTGCCAGCAAGCATACCCCGCCAGCAGCAAACATATTATTATTGTATACTTCATATTTTCTCCGTTAATAAATTTAAGGCTGAATTTATGATATAAAAAAAGAGTGATTCTGTTTCTGAATACACTCCTACATCATGCGGTTATTAAACATATTCTGGTTACCGATGTCAATCAAATTAAAAAATATTTAGTTAAATCAAAGTGATAATCTTTGTGATTTTTTACTTTACTTTTTTAGAAAATGAATCTACATTCTATCTGTCTTATTATTTTTATGCTAATTTTTATAAATTATAACAAGACAATGAGTTAGTTCACATGTTTAACAGCTAAAATTTTACGATTATGAGAAATTATGTAATTGGTGAAATTGAATTTTAATTCTGCACCGACAAATTGAGTTAATTATTGCTGTTTTGTTCTAAAATTTTATGGTTATGAAAACGGTAGTTTTTGTCAATGAAGTTGACGAGTGATTTTTTCAGTGATTACTGATTTTTCCGCAGTGTTTAACAATTTAAAGTTTACGGCTATGTTGATTACGATTATTGTAAACGGTGTTTTAGTTTTTGCACTGTAACAGTTATTTGATTTTATCAAATTTTTTGATTTGAATTGAACTCAGACTTTTGTCTTATCATTAAAAAAAACAGCACCTTGGATTTATATTCCACGTGCTGTTTTTTTGTTTCTTTTTAATCTTATTCCGCTTTTGAATTTGCGGCAAAATGAAATCCGCGCAAAAGCTCGCTGATTGTCATAAGCTTTTTGCCTTGACGCTGAATTTGGGTGATGTTCAAAGCACCATCAGCACAGGCAATCTGCAAACAGTTATTATCTTCAATAATTGTTCCTGCTGGTGCATATTTTTCAACCTTATGAGCTTCCAGCACTTTAAAGCGCTCGCCGCCATATTCAAAAAACATTGCCGGATATGGGTTAAACGCCCGAATCTTGCGACACAAAGTTTCAGCTTTTTGGTTAAAATCAAGTTTGCATTCCGCTTTATCTATTTTGGCTGCATAACAAGCTCCGTCTTGAGGCTGCGGTTGCGGCGTAAAATTCTTGATATCCGCCAAAACTCGAGAAATCAAGTTTGCACCCAGCAATGCCAGCTTGTCATGCAATTCGCCACCGGTGGTTGAAGAAGTAATTTCGACCTTACCTTTCAACAGCATATCGCCAGTATCTAAGCCTTCTGCCACCTGCATAACCGTGACGCCGCTTTCAGCATCGCCAGCTTCTACCGCCCGCTGAATCGGAGCCGCCCCGCGCCAACGCGGCAGTAGCGACGCATGCAGATTCAAACAGCCAAAAGGATAGGCTTCCAGCACCGGCAATGGTAAAATCAAGCCATAGGCTGCAACCACCGCTACATCGGCTTTAAGCTCGGCAAATTTTTGCTGCTCTTCGGTATTGCGCAATGTTTTTGGGGTACGCACTTCTATGCCGTTGGTTTCGGCGACCAAATGCACCGGAGTTTTATTCAGCTTATTTCCACGTCCAGAAAGCTTAGGTTCACGTGTATAAACGCAAACCACATCATGCTCTTTTATCAGTCTTTCCAAAGCCGGAACGGCAAAGTCCGGCGTTCCCATAAACACTACTTTCATCAGTCGTTAATTCCCATACGTCCGTAGTTTACTTCTACTTTGTAATCTTTAGCATAACCGCGCAGCATGGCGTCTGACAATTCCTGTGTCATTTCAGCCTGTAAAGCCTGTTTCAAAAAGTCTTTATCAGCTTTGGTCAAAGACGATGAATCGTCATAGATTTCATTAGTTTCCGCAATCAAATAATCATCGCCGTTTTGCAGAACTTTAACTTCATTTTTATCGGCAGAAAACAGAGTTTTCATATCATTAAAGTTCAAATCGGCAAAGGTTTCACCGCGGGTAATCGGCATTGTTTTCATTACCGGAAGATTATAGCGGGCAGCAACTTCGGCAAAAGAATCGCCAGTTTCCAAATCATGATTGATATTGTCAGCCAATTCTTGGGTAACCGAAACTTTTTCACTGTCTTTCCACAGTTTTGTCAGTTTTGCCGTCACTTCATTTTCCGGCTGAATATGCGATTCATAAATCTTTTCAACTTCAACAACCACTAAACCATCATCGCCTTCTATAGTTTGGCTGACTTCGCCTTCATTATAAGAGAAAGCAGCATCGATAACGTCTTTGTTTTTCAGCAATTCTTCTACCTCGGTTTTACCGGCAGTGGAATTGCCTTCTTCATCAAGACTTTTGACTTCTACCAAAGAAATACCAAAACTATCGGCAATATCTTTTAGCGAAGAACCAGCGCCGAGTTTGTCTTCAATTTTAGTCATCAGTTCATAACTGCCGTCATAAGCGCGTTCTTCCTGAATAGTCTTTTTAATTTGCGCATTAGCCTGTCCGCGCGGCATAATATTTGCCGGCTCAATTTCGGTTACTTTCAGAATCTGCCAACCGCCGTTGATTTTTTCAGGCTTAGAGGTCTGACCTTTTGCCAAAGAAAATACCACATCGGCAAGTTCATCAGACAAGTCAGATTTAGCTACAGCACCAAAATCAGTGTCTTCTTGGCTTTGCCCGTTTTCTTTTGCCACAGTCATAAAGTCTTTAGAAGCCAATTCTGATGCGGCTTTTTTAGCACTTTCCTCATCATCAAAAGCCAACTGCAAAACATGACGCTTTTCAGGCTGTTCAAATTCTTCAATATGCTCTTTGTAATAAGAGTTAATTTCATCATCTGAAACATTGATGCTTTTTTCTATTGTTTCCAAAGGCAATGACAAAATTTTTACATCGCGTTTTTCTGGTATTCTGAACTCTTCGGTAAAATCTTCATAATATTGGTCCAGCTCTTCTTGGCTTGGCTGACGGTCTATTTTGGCATTTTGAGCCACCAGCTTAATATATTTAAAAGTACGGCGCTGTCCCAAAACTTTTTGCATTTGAATTTGCAGAACCTGTGGAACGTTAAAACCGGCAACTTGAGTTTCAATCAAAATTTTGCGACCGATATTGCGTTTGATTTCCGCAATCAAATCTTGCTCGGACAATCCACTTTTGTTCAAATACCATTTATACATTTCACGGTCAAAGTTACCGTTATTCAAAAACTGCGGCGAAACCTGAATAATTTGACCAACCAAACTGTCGGTAACATCCACATTATATTTTTTCATGGTGTTTTCCAACAATAAATCATCAAGTTTCAGCTTTGCCAATTCCGTCGAAATTTCAGCTTTACGGGCTTCCGCTTCTTCTTGGCTCAAAGTATCCGTGTCTTTAAGCTTTGACAATTCTTTTTGCAGCAAATAATTAAATTCGCTTTGGCTGATTTCTAAATTATCAACTTTTATCACTGGTTTATTGCTGTTGGCAGTGTTAATATATCCCGAAACACCAAACAATGACATAAAGCTCAACGCCGTTATGGTCAAAATTATTTTTGTGAACAGGCTGTTGTGCATTTTTGAAAACGTACTAATCATTTTTTTCCCTAATAAAACAAAGTTAAGTTTTGCGCTCATTATAAGTAAATAAAATATTTATGCAATTCCAAAATTAAATTATGCAACATAATAAAATAGTGTCTAATTTGCTTTTTTTGCTGGAAAAAAAATTTTTACTGTGTTACAAAATGACCAGTTTTAAACAAATTTTGTATGAGGATAGAAAAATGGTCAGAAAAAAACTGATTGCCGGCAACTGGAAAATGAACTGCCTTTTAGAAGAAGGTACACAACTCGCCAAAGATATTGCCGCACAAGTTAAAGAAAACAAGTTTGACTGCGACTTTTTGATTTGCCCACCGTTTACATTGCTGGGTTTTGTAAAAAAATGCCTGCGCGGCACAAAAATTACTTTGGGCGCACAAGATGTGCATTTTGCTGAAAAAGGCGCACACACCGGCGATATCAGCCCGTTAATGCTTACAGACTTGGGTTGCTCTTATACAATTATCGGACACTCGGAAAGACGCGTTGACCATTTTGAATCTAATGAACTTATCAATAAAAAAGCCGTTGCCGCACATACTGCTGGTTTGAACACGGTTATTTGCATCGGCGAAACCGGCAAAGAACGCGATGAAGGAAAAACTATAAAAGTTTGCCAGGAAGAAATTTTTGGTTCGGTTCCTGATGACGCAACCGCTAAAAACACAGTAATTGCTTATGAACCGATTTGGGCTATCGGCACTGGAAAAACTCCAACTGCCGCCGATGTTGAGGAAGTTCATGCCGCAATCCGCAAGGCTTTGACTAAAAAACTGGGCAAAGCCACAGCTAACAAAATGCGTATCTTGTACGGCGGTTCGGTTAAACCGTCTAATGCTGCCGAACTTTTAGCTTTGCCTGATGTTGATGGTGCGTTAATCGGCGGTGCTAGTTTGAAAGCCGCAGACTTTATCGGCATTGCTAAAAACGCCTGCACAAAATAATAAGGAAAGGATAAAAAATGGGTTCCGTTTTATTAGTTTTACAATTGATTGTCGCCATTTTTTTGGTGGTGGTTATTTTAATGCAGCGTTCTAATGGCGGTGCTTTAAGCGGCTTAGGCGGCGATAACGGCGTCGGCAGTATTTTGAGCGCCCGCGGTAAAGGTAACATCTTAACTAGAATCACTGCTATTTTAGCTACTTTGTTTTTTGTTTTGAGCATGGCTTTGTCTATTTATTACAGCCGTATGGAAGTTAAGACATCTTCTATTTTGGATAAGACTTCCGCAGCTCAAGCACAGCAAGTTCCAGCTGAGGAAGAAGATCAAACTCCAGCTGAGGAAAACCAAAGCGAGCCTGAAGTTCCGGTGGCTGAGTAGCTTAGATGACTTTTTCAAACGACATAAGGCACTTTAATTTTATAAAGTGCCTTTGTCGCTTTTTTATATAACAATTTTATTGACTAACCTCTTGTAAGGAATAAATAATGTCTGATATACACATTAACCCGAAAACAAAATTTATCTTTATTACCGGCGGCGTTGTTTCGTCTTTGGGTAAAGGTTTGGCTTCTGCTTCTTTGGCAGCCATATTGCAAGCCCGCGGCTATAAAGTCAGAATGCGCAAGCTCGACCCATATTTAAACGTTGACCCAGGGACAATGAACCCGTGCCAGCACGGCGAAGTTTTTGTAACCGACGACGGTACGGAAGCTGATTTGGATTTAGGTCACTATGAGCGCTTTTCAGGCGTTCCGGCAAAACGCACCGACAGCATTACTACCGGTAAAATCTATCAGCGCGTTATTGAAAAAGAACGCCGCGGCTTTTATTTGGGCTCAACAATTCAAGTGATTCCGCATGTCACCAATGAAATTAAGGAATTTATCCTTTCCGACATCAGCGATGAAGATTTTGTACTTTGCGAAATCGGCGGCACCGTCGGCGATATTGAAGGACAACCGTATTTAGAGACTATCCGTCAAGTCGCCTATGAATTGGGACGCGACCACACTATGTTTATTCATGTGACCTTACTGCCATTTATTCCAACTGCTGGTGAACTAAAAACCAAACCGACTCAGCACTCTGTAAAACAGCTGCAGGAATATGGTATTCAGCCGGATATGATTTTGTGCCGCACGCAAATGGCTATTCCGGAAAATGAAAAACGCAAGCTGGCTTTGTTCTGCAACATTAAAGAAGAAAACGTGATTACCGCTATGGATGCCGCCAGCATTTATCAAGTTCCGCTCGCCTACTCGGCTGAAGGCATTGACCGACAAGTTTGCAAACACTTTGGTTTGCCATATGAAAAATCTGCTGATTTGAGCAAATGGCAACATATTGTGGATATTTTGAAGTCTCCGGAAGGAGAAGTACGCATTGCGGTTGTCGGCAAATATATGATGCTGCTGGAAGCTTATAAATCTTTGCACGAAGCGCTAATTCACGGCGGTATTGCCAATAAATACAAGGTAAAAATCAAATGGGTGGATTCTGAAGAATTAGAGAAAAAAGACCCGTCGGAAGTTTTGAATGACGTCAGCGCGGTTTTAGTCCCTGGCGGTTTCGGACTGCGCGGCACTCAAGGTATGATTAACGCCATTCAATATGCCCGCGAGCATAATCTGCCGTTTTTAGGAATTTGTTTCGGCATGCAGATGTCGGTTATTGAAACCATGCGCAACCTCTGTGGAATCAAAAATGCCAACACCACAGAGCTTGACGAACATTGCGAACCAGTTATAGGTTTGATGACAGAATGGGATAAAGACGGCGCTAAGCAAATCCGCCACAAAGACGGCGATTTGGGAGGCACCATGCGTTTGGGCGCCTATGATTGCATTTTGGCGCCAAATTCCAAAGTTGCGCAAATTTACGGCACGACTAAAATTTCAGAACGCCACCGCCATCGCTATGAAGTAAACGTCAAATATAAAGATATGCTGCAAAAAGCAGGTATGTCGGTAGTTGGAACTTCACCGGACGGATTGCTACCGGAAATTGTGGAACGCCCTGACCACCCGTGGTTTATCGGCGTGCAATTCCATCCAGAGCTAAAGTCTCGTCCGTTTGCTCCGCACCCGCTGTTTGTGTCGTTTGTTAAAGCGGCAATAGACAATTCCCGCTTGGTTTAATTTTTACTGAAAACAGACTAACAGGCTCGGTTAAAAAGCTGAGCCTGTTTTTTTATGTATATTTGAAGATGGTTAATTCTTTTCGTTTAATGCTTTTGATTTAATGTTATCTTTTGGCGTGAACGAAGCGGACTGTCTCGAGAATCTAGAAGTAAAGTGTCAATAAAGCGGACATATTGTACTGGATCATTAACGAATGAGCTGGCGCTCAAAGCCTTGTATGACAATCAAAAAACAATGTACATAACTCACTTGTAGAAACTCGGATAATGAGCTTAATGCGAAGTAAGATTTTTTCGCAATGTACAAACTAGTACATAAGAAAAAATCTTACCAGCAGAAAGCCATTAGACGAGTTTCCATATTACCCGCCGTAGCCGCGATAACGCCGTATAACATTCAGCCCGCGGCTATAAGGGAATGCTAATGAGAACTCTCAAACCTCCCAAATCACTGTCGCTTAAAGTGATGGTGCCGCCATGAGAAACAACCACGTCTTTGGCAATTGCCAAACCTAAGCCGACGCCGCCTGTTTCTTTATTGCGGGAACTATCAACCCGATAAAATGCCTTGAACACATCATCACGTTTGTCTGCCGGAATACCTGGACCGTCATCATCTACAGACAATTCCAAGCGCTTGTCATCGCTTTCCAGTTTAACAGCTATGGTTTTACCATAGTGGAAGGCGTTTTCTATTACGTTAGTAAAAGCACGGCGCAAAGCCTGTTCTCTGCCCTGAATAGCGCTGACATCATAGTTGGTGGAATAGCGAATCATCGCATTTGAATTTTTGCGGTACTTATTGATAATGCTTGACACCATTTCATTAACATCAACAAAAGATGACTTTTCTCCGCCTTCGCCGCTGACGTATGACAAATAACCGTCCAGCATTTTTTCCATTTCATCAATATCTTGTATAAATTCCTGATTTTCTTTAGAATCTGGCAGCATAGCCATTTGCAGTTTCATACGTGTGAGCGGAGTACGCAAATCGTGTGAAACACCTGCCAGCATTTGTGTTTTTTCAGAAATCTGACGCATAATGCGCTCTTTCATTTTTGTAAACGCTAAACCAGCACGGCGCACTTCAATAGAACCGTAAGGCTTAAACTTGGTGTTGATACCCTTACCAAAATCTTCTGCCGCTGCAGCAAGCTGGGAAATGGAGCGAACCTGCACGCGCAAGAACAGCACAGCCACCACAAACAACAGCAGTGATGTACCAATCATCCACAATACAAAACCAAAAATCGAGCTGCTGAAAATGTTTTTCACAGAAGTATTAAACACATACAAGCCTTGATCGGTATCAACTAAAATATTTAGGCTGGAACGATGCTTACCCAAAAAGATTTCAGTATTTGCCAAAGGAAACTGCTGATGCAAAGACTCTGTCAAAAATCCGGTGACCAGCGGATTTTCTTTTTTGTTTTTACGCCAAACAGAATGCTTGTTTTCATTGTCATAATAGCTGACATCTAAACCATACATAGAAGCAGCCATCTGCTGAACCTGAGAAAAATCCGCATCAGCACTGTGCATTTTCATCACAAACGCCATATTTGCCGTCAGGTTATCTGACAGCTTTTTACCAACCTTGTTCCAGTTGCCATCTAAAAACGCATAAATTGAAACAATTTGCACCACAATCAACGGCACAAAAATCAACAGCATAGTGCGGAAAAATAAACTTCTCGGCAGCAAATGACGCCGCAACGACACCAATATGCTTTCTACTTTTCTCGGAAATTTAACGTGCATAACCTTCTCCTATTTTGTTAATAACATATAACCTTTACCACGCACAGTTTGTAAATAGCGTGGATTTTTTGAATCTGTCTCAATTTTTTTGCGCAAACGTGTAATTTGCACATCTATAGAACGCGGACTTTGATTAGCGCCTAACAATTCAGCTAAACGCTCTCTGGTAAAAATTTGTCCGCTTTTAGCGCCTAAAACACATAAAATTGCCTGTTCTACAGGGGTGATATGGACAATTTCACCGTTTTCGGAGACCAATTCCTTTTTATCCAAATCGAATATGTAATTTCCCAAAGTCAAGCTGTGAGAAACAACGTTTTCTGCAGGTACGCGGCGCAATATATTATTTATGCGTAAAACCAGTTCCTTTGGTTCAAACGGCTTGGGCAAATAATCATCGGCACCAGCTTCCAACCCCACAATTCTATCTGCAGTATCGCCCATAGCGGTTAAAATAATTGCCGGCACATTGCTATCCCGACGAAGTTTTTGCAAAAACTCTATACCGCTTTCATTCGGCATCATAACATCAACAATAAGCAGATTGAACTGATATTGGCGCAAAAACATCCGCGCATTTTCGGCATCTTTGGCGGCACTCACAGCAAATCCGTTTTCTTGCAGATAACGCTGCAATAAAGCGCGTAGACGAGTATCGTCATCAATAACCAAAATGTGCGGACAGTCTTTTACCATCGCTTGCTCCGAATTATTTTTCGGCTTTAGCTTTTTTTACCGGCGTTTTCTTTTTGCCGGTGGATTTTTTTACAGAACTTTTTGTCTCGCTTCTTTTAGCAGCAGTTTTTTTAGCAGCTTTAACAGTTGCAGCAACTGGCTCTTCAATCACCACGCCTTTAACTTCTTTAACTTTTTTTGCCTCTTCGGCTTTAACATATTCCAAGCTGCGCTGATAGTACTGGTAGCCAGTAATAAAGGTTAAAATAGCAGCAACCCACAGTAAAAATTCACCAGTATAGCTCCAGCCAATCCACAAGTCTTTAAACAGCATCATAGCCAACGCAGTCATTTGAAAAGCTGTTTTCCATTTTGCCAATTTAGTAACCGGCAGACCGACATTAACTTCACGCAAAAATTCACGCAAGCCGGAAACCAATATTTCACGGCACAAAATTACAAACACCGGAATAATCGTGATATTCAAAGAATACATATCCGGCTTTGCCAAAATAACAACCAATGCAGTCGCCACCAAAAGCTTATCAGCAATCGGGTCAAGCAGGCGCCCAAAAGCAGAAGTTTCATTCCACGCTCTTGCCAAATAGCCGTCCAAATAGTCAGTAATTGATGCAGCGACAAACAAAATTCCCGCCAGCATAGCCCACGCATATGATGTAAAATAGATGGACATAAAAATAAGCGGAATTACAGCAATTCTTGAAATTGTTAAAATATTAGGTAAATTATACAAGGCAACCCCCATAGAAATAACGTTAAATCTGCTTTAATATAGACCATTTTTTTTAATTATGGAAGTAGTTATATATTTTTTCCGCTGTTTTTTTACTAATTCCTTCTACTTTCATAATATCTTGCAAGCTCGCTTCTTTGATTTGTTCCACCGAGCCAAAAAAATTCAGCAGGTCGCGCTTGCGCTTAGCGCCGATACCCTCAATTTCATCAATGCGCGACTTATATATTGATTTTGCGCGTTTCTTCCGGTGCGTACCAATAGCAAAGCGGTGCGCCTCATCGCGCAAATTCTGCAAATAAAAGGCTATCGGCGACTGAAACGGCAGAGCAAAGCTTTCGCGCCCCAAAACATGATAAAATTCCTTACCAGCATTGCGTTCCGGACCTTTAGAAATAGCAATAATCGTTATGCCGCTCAAATCATAATCCGCCAGTGCCTCATGCACGGCGTGCAACTGCCCCAAGCCTCCGTCCAGCAAAATCACGTCAGGTCGGTTTTCCGGTGCCATATGCTCAAAGCGGCGGATTAAAACCTCTTTCATCATAGCAAAATCATCATGCGTGTTTTCGGTATATTTAATATTAAAAGTACGATACGATTTTTTATCAAAGCCTTCCGGCGTTGCCACGACCATAGCGCCCACTGCAAAACTTCCCTGATTATGCGAGTTATCATAAATTTCTATGCGCTGCGGCAAACGAGGCAAATCAAAATAACGCTGCATTTCATATAAATTAGATTCAACGGTTGCGGTTTCCGCCAACTTGCGTTCTATCGCCGCCTTGGCGTTTTCTCGGGCTCGTTCAATCAGCTTAGCCTTGTTGCCTTTTTGATAATAACTGATAGCACAGCCTAAAGCTTTTTCTAAAAATTCCGCATTTTCCAAAGGTTCGGAAATCAATATTTCTTTCGGCGCGGCGTGTTCGGCATAAAATGTGCTTAAAAAACCTTCCAGAATTTCGGCTTCCGACATATCCGACGCCTGTTTCGGAAAATAAGGAATATTGCCACAATTCTGCCCTGCCCGCACAAAAAACACCTGAATGCAAACCATACTTTTATATTTAACCGCCGCCACCGCGTCAACCGATTGAAGATTGGCATATTCCACATTTGAGCCGCCTTGAATACTGCTCAACGCCCGAATCCGATCACGCAGAACAATCGCCAATTCATAATTCATCTCATCGCTGGCTTTTTGCATTTGCGCCGAAAGCTCATCTTTAAGCGCCGTGTCTCTGCCCTCTAAAAACGCCACCACTTCATTAACCAACAGCCGATATTCTTCTTTGCTGATTTTACCCACGCAAGGCGCGCTGCAGCGCTTGATTTGATAGAGCATACACGGACGCTCGCGGTTATGAAAAGCACTATCGCGGCAAGAGCGCAGACGAAAAGCTTTCTGCACCAAATCCATTACACTGTTTACAGCCGAAGCGCTGGCAAACGGACCAAAATATTTGCATTTATCACGGCGGGCGCCGCGGCTTTTGCGCAAAGCCGGAAAATCATCTTGCAGATTTATCATCAAATGCGGAAAAGTTTTATCATCTTTCAGCAAGATATTATATTTAGGCTCTAGTTTTTTGATTAAATCATTTTCCATCAGCAAAGCTTTTGCCTCGTTTTCCACAATAATAAATTCCATGCGGTCAACTTCGGAAACCATACGTTTTATATGGTCGGGCAGCTTGTCAAAATGCGTATAGGCGACAATTCTTTTTTTAATGCTTTTAGCTTTGCCCACATACAAAACTTTGCCGTTTTTATCCAGCATACGATAAACTCCGGGATTAACCGGAGCAATTTTGACATTATTTTTTATAACTTCTATACCATGTTTAATATCAGGCATTTAAGCTCCTATTAAAACTTTTGCCGCCGCACGCGCTTCATCGGTGATATGTTCACCGGAAAGCATACGCGCCACTTCTTCAGTCTTTTCTGCCGCCGACAATTCACGCAGCGAGGTGGTCGTTATATTATCAACCGTCTTCTTTTCCACCTTATAATGATATTTGCTCTGCGCTGCCACCTGCGGAGAGTGCGTTACTACCAAAACCTGCACCTGCTCGCCGAGCTTAGCCAGTTTTTCACCCACGGCTTGAGCCGTTGCCCCGCCGATACCAGTATCAACCTCGTCAAAAATCATGGTTTCAACTTGCGAGCTTTGCGCTAAATTAACCTTTAGAGCCAGCATAAAACGCGCCAGTTCGCCGCCGGAAGCGATTTTACTGATTGAACCGTACGGTGTGTTCGGGTTGGTAGAAACCATAAAGCAAACTTCATCGCGTCCGTTTTCATTCCAGAGGTTTTCCGGTTTGGTGGAAATCTGCGTCATAAAACGAGCCTTTTCCATTTTCAAATCAGGCAGTTCGGCTTGGATTTTTCCATCTAAACGCAAAGCTGCCGCCAAACGAGACTGACTAACCTCAGTGGCTTTTTTAACATAGTCTTTATAGGCTGTTTCTTCAAGCTTACGCAAATTTTCAATATCATCTTCGCCGCGCTCTAAATTGTGCAAGCTTTCTTCCATTTGCCGCCAAACTTGAGGCAATTCTTCAACCGTCACATTATGTTTGCGCGCCATGGCTTTAAGAGCAAATAAACGTTCTTCCACCGCGTCAAGCTCATTTTGATTCAAGCTTACTTCATTTGACGCCGTTTCAATTTCTTCGCTTGCCTCGTCGGCGTTCACCAAAGCCGTATCCAGCAAGGTATAAATATTGTCAAATTTACCGTTCAGCAAATTGTTAACCCGCGCAACTGCCGCCTGTGCCTGACGCAAAGCGCTTTGCACGCCGCCTTGGCTCATAGCCTTGTAAGCAGCATCTAAATTTTCTAAAATTTTTTCGGCGTTCATCATCTGCCGGCGCTTTTCTTCAAGCTCTTCCTGCTCATTTTCACGCGGCTGCATTTTTTGAAATTCGTCAACCCAATGCCGCAGATTTTCTTCATCTTCTTTGGCTTTAGCAATTTGAGCTTCGGCGCTCAAGCGCTCGTCTTTAGCTTTTTTATACACGGCAAAAGCCGCTTTCATCGCGGCAATTTTTTCAGGATAAGCACCGTAATTATCCAAGACGCTTAAATGAGTTGCCGGATTAAGCAAGCCTTGGTTGTCAAACTGTCCGTGAATTTCCACCAAATACGCGCCGATTTCTTTTAAGAGCTTTTGCGTAATCGGCTGGTCGTTAAAAAATATTTTGCCTTTACCGTCTTGGTTTAGCGTGCGTTTAATAATGATTTCATGATCAAAATCCAAATCATATTCCGCACACAGCGCCGCCAGTTCACCTTTTTTGTCGGCAATTTCAAAACTTCCGCAAACCGAAAGTTTATCGCAGCCGCTGCGAATCATTCCGACTTCAGCGCGCTTACCCAGCAACAATCCGACCGAATCCAGCAAAATAGATTTTCCGGCACCGGTTTCGCCGCTCAAAACGCTGAAACCGTTTTGAAAGTCCAAATCCAGCTTATCAATCAAAACAACATTTCTAATTGATAAAGATTTCAGCATTATTTTTTACCTTTCCGGTTGCCGCTGATTATATCGCCTACTTGCGCTTTATGCGAAACTTTAACGCTGTTAACCGGCTTTTTGGCTTCTGTTTTTACGGTTTCAGCTTTGGGCTGTTCTGCTTCAACCTCAACGGCAATTTCTTCTATTGCCTCATCTGGTTGTTCATCAGATTTGAACCAACTAAACCAGCTGCTTGATGTTTTTTCTTTTACTTCTTCCGCAGGTTTCGGGGCTTCTGTCTTTACTTCCGGCTGTGCGTCAGACTTGAACCAGCTAAACCAACTGCTGGAAGTTTCCTCTTTTACTTCTTCCGCAGGTTTCGGGGCTTCTGCCTTTACTTCCGGCTGTGCGTCAGACTTGAACCAGCTAAACCAACTGCTTGATGTTTCTTCTTTTACTTCTTCCGCAGGTTTCGGGGCTTCTGCCTTTAATTCCGGTTGTGCGTCAGACTTGAACCAGCTAAACCAACTGCTTGATGTTTCTTCTTTTACTTCTTCCGCAGGTTTCGGGGCTTCTGCCTTTAATTCCGGTTGTGCGTCAGACTTGAACCAGCTAAACCAACTGCTTGATGTTTCTTCTTTTACTTCTTCCGCAGGTTTCGGGGCTTCTGCCTTTAATTCCGGTTGTGCGTCAGACTTGAACCAGCTAAACCAACTGCTTGATGTTTCTTCTTTTACTTCTTCCGCAGGTTTCGGGGCTTCTGCCTTTAATTCCGGTTGTGCGTCAGACTTGAACCAGCTAAACCAACTGCTTGATGTTTCTTCTTTTACTTCTTCCGCAGGTTTCGGGGCTTCTGCCTTTAATTCCGGTTGTGCGTCAGACTTGAACCAGCTAAACCAACTGCTTGATGTTTCCTCTACTTCTTCGGTCTTTGGTGCGGAAACAGGTGCTGCAATAGACTTTTTATCCGGCGCATTGCCAATTTTTTCCATTACCTTAGCGGCTTTGGCAGTCCAAACGCCGTCCGGATAATTGTTACGCAAAATTTTATAGTAGCCGTCAGCATATTTATTCAAACCTAAAATGCCGTAAATTTCCACCTGACGATACAAAGCCTCTTCAATTTGCACCGTCGTTTGATAATTTTCTAAAACCACGTTAAAACGATTGAGCGCCGACAGATAGTTGCCGTTATTCAAATAATAACGTCCGATAATCATTTCCTGTCCGGCTTTATAATCTTCGGTCAAGTTAACTTTTTTGCGGGCGTCAGCGGCATATTCGCTGTTTGGAAACAACATAATCAGACGATTGAAAGCTTCTTCGGCTTTTTCGGTATCTGCCTGATCTTTGTCGGCGGAAGAAATTTGGCTGTAATAGCACATACCTTTCAGATAGTAGGCATATGCCACATCTTTATTTCCAGGGTGATATTTAATAAAGCGGTCAAGCGCCAGCACGGCGTCGTCATAATCCTCATTTTTATAATAAGCATAGGCGCCCATCAGCTTGGCTTTTACCGCCCATTGAGAATAAGGGTGTTCAATTTCCACCTGTTCAAATTCTTCGGCAGCTTTTTTATACTTTGTTTTCTGCAAATCATCAAATGCGTTGTTATATAAATTTTCTACTGGCAAATCGGACGGCGCTTTATCTGCAGCGCAGCCTGCCAATAAAAAAACAGCCAGCACGCCATAAATTTTTTTCATATTTTTATTCCTCAACTATTTGATAATTATTTGGGTCGGAAAACATTTTTTTCAACACTTCGTTATTGTGAAAATGTCCGCTTTTTTCAGCTGTGATATTTGCCAAAATGCGATATCCTGACGTATACATATCACCAATGCAGTCCAAAACTTTGTGGTTGACCGCCTCGTTTTCCACACGGAATCCACCTTCATTCAAAATTTTTTCTCCGTCCAACACCACGGCATTTTCAAGGCTTCCACCTTTAATCAAGCCAATAGAGCGCAGATAGTCCACCTGATATTTTTCGCAAAATGTGCGCGCCGGTGCGATTTTTTGGGCAAAAACAGCTTCATTTATAACGCCGTCAAATTCCTGATGTCCGACAATTTTTGACGGAAAATCAATAGTAAAGTGAATATGCAGTTCACTATTTGGCTCCAACACGACTTTAGCACCTTTGCCATCGGCAAACTCAACTTTACGCAAAACTTTAAGATATTTGCGCTTTGCTGGCAATTCCTTTAGCGGAACATTTTTTAGCTGTTCATAAAAAACTTTGGCGCTGCCGTCCATAATCGGCGTTTCTGGATTTGTCACTTCGACTCGGGCATTATCCACGCCCAAAATGTAGAGCGCAGCCATAATATGCTCGATAGTGCTGACAATTTCTTTTCGCGAATTGCCCAAACAGGTGCAATTTCGGGTATCGACAACCTGATTATACACAGCCTTAAATTCCGGCTTATGAGGCAAGTCGGCGCGCACAAAAACAATTCCGCTGTCGGCTTTTGCCGGATAAAATGTCATTTTGCTAGGCAAACCACTGTGCAAGCCAATTCCGTCAATTTCAAAAATTTCGCCAAAAGTTTTTTGCATAAAATTCTCTCCTTAAAAAGCGGAAGGCGGTCTATAAGCCGAGTTCTGTACACGATTTGCTTTACCGAAACCGGCAAAGATTTGTGCGATAGCTATTCATCTACGCCAAACGTTACCGCTTGGCTGGTGCGACCCACCTCTGGAGCGGAGCGGAAACCCTCCGGTTACTTTGAACTAAAAAGCCAAAGCCTCCTAATTTGGTCTTACATCAGATAGGGTTTACCTTGCCACAGACATTACTGCCTGTGCGGTGAGCTCTTACCTCGCCTTTTCATCCTTACCGACATATAGTCGGCGGTAATTTTCTGCGGCACTTTCCCTTGGATTTCTCCAGCCGGACGTTATCCGGTACCTTGTTTCCGTGAAGCCCGGACTTTCCTCATCAATGGATTTTACTTTCCTTGACGCAGCTATCCGACCGCCTTTCCACGCTCATAAATTACCCTCTATTATAAATAAAATCAACGTTTTTTAAGGATTTTAACAACTTTAATTAAATTTTAAAGTTTTTGGCATAGGCTGACAACAGTTATTTCACAAGGAGAAAACTATGAACAAATTTATTTTAGCTTTGTTGGCAGGCACATTTTTAGCCTCTAACGCAATGGCAGACTGCAACGGTTTCTATTTAGGCGGCCGCGGCGGTATTGTTAAACATGACTATTCAAAAAAAGGCAACAGCGGCATCAATTCCGACGGTTTGGATAAAAACAGACTGATGCTGAGTGGCGCTTTGGGTTATCGTTATAACTACGTACGCGCTGAATTGGAATATGTATGGCGCGACAAGAGCCAAAAATCATATGGTGATGACCAAAGTGGTGGTCGATATGACCCGTCATTCCAAGGTAAACGCACTTTCAAAACTCAGTCATATATGCTGAACGGATATTTTGACTTTGCTCCGTACAGATGGTTTACACCATATGTTTCCGCTGGTATCGGCTTGACTGAAATGAAGTATAAAGACAATTACTCTTATAATATTGGTGGCAACTCCACTAAAACCAACAACGGCAACTACAAACCGACTCGTTTCACTTGGTCTGTCGGCGGCGGTTTAACCGTAAAAGTAACCAACCGTTTCAATGTTGACGCTGGTTACCGCTACTATGACATGGGCTCTATCAAACATGCCGATATTACAGCTCATGAAATTTATTCCGGTTTGCGTTACGTATTCTAATTCGCCGCGCAAACACTTTAAGCCGCTAACCATATAGCGGCTTTTTTTCTACTAAAGGAGGCTTTCTATGTCTGACAAACTTTTCGGCACCGACGGCATTCGCGGCGTTGCCAACGTATATCCGTTAACCATTGATTTTTGCTCACGTCTTGCGGCTGCGCTCAGCCAAACCATCTGCACCCAAAAGCAGCGCGTTGCCATTGCCCGCGACACCCGCGTTTCCGGCAATATGCTGTTTAATGCTTTAAGCGCTGGTTTTACCTCGCAAGGCATCGACGTTATTGATTTGGGCGTTATTCCGACTCCGCTTTGCACCACCGCAACTCCGACTTTGGACGTTGATATGAGCATTATGATTACGGCATCGCACAACCCTTACCGCGATAACGGCTTAAAGCTGATTACCGCAAGCGGCGACAAGTTTTCGGACGAGCAGTCGCGTTTGGTCGAAGAACTGTTGGCAAAAGACATTGAAACCACTTATAATCCCGACAAAATCGGCAAAATTATCAAAGACGAATCGGTTATAGAAAAATATTTGCAAACCGTTGCCAAGCTGGCTCCGGCGAATGCTCTTGCTGGTATGAAAATTATAACAGATTCCGCAAACGGCGCTTTTTCCGGCATTATGCCTAAAGTATACCGCGAACTCGGAGCCGAAGTTATCAGCCTTGCCGACCAGCCGAACGGTATCAACATCAATCAAGACTGCGGCTCGCAACATACCGAAAATTTGTGCAAAACCGTGGTAGAAAGCCACAGCCAGCTGGGTGTTGCCGTGGACGGCGACGGCGACCGCATTATTGTTTGCGACGAAAAAGGCAACCGCTTGAACGGCGATCAAATTATTGCCTACTTAACCACTTATTTTAAACTGCATAATATGCTTAAAAACAATTCCGCCGTTGCGACCATGTATTCAAACCTTGGCTTGGGCGCATATCTGCAATCAATTGGCGTAAGTTATCACACCTCGGCTGTCGGCGAGCGCTATGTAATTGAAAAAATGCGCGAATTTGGAGCTAATGTCGGCGGAGAGGAATCCGGACACATTGTGCTTTCCGACTACACATTAACTGGCGACGCTCTGCTTGCTTCCATTGTTATTTGCTTGGGCGTAAAAGAAAGCGGCAAAAAGATGAGCGAGATTTTTCCGGTGTTCGAACCATACCCGACCGCCGCGCATAATCTGCGTTTTGCCTCTAAAGACGAAGTCAGTGCACTAATGGCTAAAGATGAGTTCAAAGCTTGTCTTTCCGAAGCGGAAAAGGCTCTTGCCGGACACGGCTCGATTATTGTCCGCAAATCTGGCACAGAACCGGTTATGCGCTTGAAAATAGAAGATAAAAACAAGGAATTAGTTAACGAAATTTCTGAAAAAATTTTAGCATGTATCAAAAAATTATCTTGAATTTAAAGAATCTTTTAAGACTCAACCGCTAAACTTTTTCTAAAGACAATTTCAGGAGAAATAAAATGATAAAAGGCATTATCGCATTGTTTACAACCGGCATTATATTTAACCCGATGGCGTGGGCTGGTATTGGCGCAGGCTGTTATATGATGCTGAATTTAAGCATGGAACAAATCCACAGCTTGGCAATGAACTGGCAATTTCACGCCGGCGTTTTAGCCATAGCTGCGTTCTATACTTTGATTTTTAAACGCACATATTATTCCGGCGCGCAAAGAATAAACTGGAAAGCCACACTTTCCAGCCTTTTGGGCAACTATTTTTATATTTTGTTTATTACAGTGGTTACCTGCCTGTGCTTTATCGGTTATGATGCCGGTACCAGCGAAGAAACTAAGCAGGCTATCCGCAACAATAAAAACGTGCGTATTTTGATAAACGAAGCAACTAGAGAATATTAGTTTTCTACCGCATAAAATTAAAGCCGAAGTGTCAAACCTCGGCTTTTTTATTTATTGGACTAATTATTTTTTTCGTCAGGGTCGCGCAGAACATAACCACGTCCCCAAACCGTTTCAATATAGTTTTTACCGCCGGACGCACGTTCCAATTTTTTACGCAACTTGCAGATAAACACGTCGATAATTTTCAATTCCGGCTCATCAATACCGCCGTACAAATGGTTTAAAAACTGGTCTTTGTTCAAAGTAGCGCCTTTACGCAAAGACAGCAATTCCATAATGCCGTATTCCTTACCTGTCAAGTGCAGAGTTTTACCATTTACGGTCACGGTCTGCGTATCCAAATCTATTTGCACATCGCCAGTGCGGATAATGGAGCTGGAATGTCCCTTAGAACGTCTAACGACAGCCTGAATACGCGCCAAAAGTTCTGATTTATCAAAAGGTTTTGCTAAATAATCATCAGCGCCGTAGCCCAAACCTTTAACCTTTTTATCCGGCTCTGTCAAACCTGACAAAATAAGCACCGGAGTGTTGATTTTAGCGCTGCGCAGATTTTTCAGCACTTCATAACCGTTCATATCCGGCAGCATCAAATCCAAAATGATGATATCATAGTCATAGTGCTTGGCAATATCCAAACCATCTTCGCCAAGGTCGGTGGAATCAACCACCATATCTTCTTTTTTCAGCATTTCCTCAATGCTTTGAGAAACTGCATAGTCATCTTCAACTAAAAGAACTCTCATATTTGCCCGCCTTTCGCAAAAAAATTCTTATCTAATGTCTTGAGTTTAGTAGAATTTTGTAAAAATGAAAAGAACTTGTTAATAATTATTAACAGCCTTATAAATTTTTTTTGATATATTGCAGCGGCGTAAAAAAATGCTTATCTTCTATTTTGTAAATAAACAAGGAGTAATAATATGATAAAATTGATGGAATTACCTTATAATTTGGATGCTTTAGAACCATATATCAGCCGGCAGACTTTAGGCTTTCACTATTTAAAACATCATAAAGGCTATGTGGAAAAACTAAACAAATTGATTGAAGGAACCCAATTTGAAACCATGACGTTGGAAGAAATTGTGACGGAAGCGCATAAAAAAACAGAATATCAAGACATTTATCACAACGCTGCGCAAGTTTGGAATCATAATTTTTACTGGCAATCGCTAAATCCAAACGGCGGCAAGCCAAACAAAAAACTGCTGGAAAAAATAGAAGAAACTTTCGGTTCGTTTAATGATTTTAAGGACATTATGCGGCAAAAAGCTCTAGAACAATTCGGCAGCGGCTGGGCTTGGCTGACTGAAGACAGCAACGGCAATTTGCTTTGCTACAACACCGCAAACGCCGATAATCCGCTGATTTTCGGACACACTCCGCTTTTGACTATTGATGTGTGGGAGCATGCATATTATTTAGATTGTCAAAATTTGCGCGCCGACTATGTAAATAAAGTGCTGGACAATTTGCTAAATTGGCAAAATCTTAAAGCGTTTGAGTAAAAAAGTCTTGCATTATACAAGAAAATAGGCTAAAAGTGGGACACATTAAATGTGGTCCCATCGTCTAGTGGTCTAGGACGCGGCCCTCTCAAGGCTAAAACACGAGTTCAAATCTCGTTGGGACCACCAATAATAAAAAAGCTCATCGTAAGATGGGCTTTTTGTTATTTTAGGTGTCCCCGAAAATTGAACTCGTAGAGTCGAGCATTATCTCAAATTATATGGTACGGACATTGTTGCGCTTAGAAAGCGCCTGAGTTTGACGTTTCTTTTGCAAACCGACTTTTTCAGCGTTGGATTTTCCGGCAAATTCTTTTTCTTTTACCTCTAATTTATCTTCAACTTGTTTGTTTTTACGGCGGATTTGCGCTTTTTCTGCCTTTTCAGCATTTTGAGGAACCGCCTGCAGCGCTGATTTATCCGGCACACCCATCAACTCTTTCACTACTTCCTTTTTCTTTGCTTCTTTTTCTAAAATACGTGCACGAGCCTGTTCTATATCATTGCCACGTTTGGTCAGTTTTTCCAACTCCTTATCTTGATATTTGCCGATATTATTTTGCTTATTCCAATAATCCCTATTGGCTTTTGAATATTCCTGTTCTGCAAAACTTGCCGACATAACAGCATCACCGTATGCTGTGACCGACAAAATTTTACCACTATAGCGCTCACCGATTTTCGGCATTGCCTTATCCAGCAATTTATTAAACTGAGAAATTTTTTCGGACAGTTTTTCACGGCGTTCTTTTTCTTCCTTACGACCGAATATTAAAGGCAGCGAACCATATTCCGGCTCTTGCAGGACTGACTTTTTACCCTGCAGTCTGTCCGCCATTACCTGTTCGACAACTTTCTGCGATAAAACAGCTTCTTCCGCTTCCGAACCGCCTTTTTTCCGATAGTCGTTAATTTGCGCAAACGCATCTTGCAGCCACTTAACAGCCTGTGCTGTTTCCCGTTTGCGGACAGATATTTTAGACAGCGTGTCAACTTGTTTTTTCTCATTTTCACTATCTGCTTTATATTGGCTCAGCTCTTTTTTACGCGGAGCGATTTTTGTCCGTTCTTCTTCCAAAGACGCTAAAATTTTCTTGTTTTCTGCAGTGGTACGGTTGCGGTCGCCCAATGCAGCAATGCCATAGGTTATTTCCGCAACATTTTGTTCACGCAGCTGCACGCGTAATTTTTCCGGCAAAGAATTTTCAACCAGCTGCTTATTTTTTTCAACAAATTCTTTTGGAAGCATAGCAAAATATTTGCCGTCGTCGTGTTTGAGCACATCGGTCAAAGCCTTTTCGTCCAAACGTTTTAAACGACCTTGTTCAATATCTTTGCGTGCTGTTTCCAAATATAAACCTGCTACGGCTTGAGGGTTACGGACATGCTCTTCGACAAGTCCCAACTGTTTGCAAACCTCTAAATAGCGCTCGTTCAAACCGCGTTCATCGCCATAATTAGAGCGGTCATATTTGTTTTGTTGTTCAACCAAATGCAAAACCGCTTTTTTGAAAGTATGATAACCTTTCGGCTGAATATTAGCATTTTTCTCGGCTTGTGTTTTGGCTTTGCTGACGTCCTTATATGGCAGCGCATTGCCATATTTCGGCAACATTGCCTTTACCATTTTAAAATTAAAATATTCAGGTTTTACTTTTTCCAGCATTGCAACACGGTTATGATTATCCGCTCTAAGCAATGCATTATTGATAATTTCTCGATTTTGCGGAGAAGTTTTCATATTCAGCATAGAACCGTTTTCCACCATGCGATTTACATATTCCAATGCTCGATAACCTTGAGTGTCATTATAGCCTTTGGCAACAATATCTAAAATTTTTTCTGCCAAAGCCTGTTCGACGCTAGAAAGTTTGCTAAAATCATCAGCTTTTCCAACATTGTAAAGATTGTCTCCAGCTTCTAGAACTGCTAAAGCAAAACCCAAATTTTTTGAAGATAAGCGTTCATCTACTGTTTTTAAAACTTTTTCGTACTCTGATTCTCGGCTGGCTATAGCGCTACCCATTCTTTTCCAAGCCAAACTGACAACATCGCGATTTTTATTTGCCAAATCAATAAATTCGTTTCTACGGTCATTATTACGCTGACGTGCTAGAGTCCGTGATACAATGTTGGCTGTTGCCGATTTCTGTTCTTTGGTCTGTGCCGATGACACTACGTCTATCAAAGGCAATTCAGGAGCAACTATCAAATTTTGCGTTTCCGGTTCTTTAGCTTGAGAAATCCAACTTTTATATACCGACAAATTTTCTGCGGTAATTTGTTCTATTTCATTGCCGTTGCCGTCTAAAAACTTACTCATAATTTACGCTCCCTAAAATATATCTTCGTATTTTAAGGAATCTTAGCAAAATTTCTGCTTCTTTGCAAGTTTATTTGACAAAAAATATTCCAAGTCTGTTTTTATCGCAAGAATTACAAATTTAGAAAACCTTGATAACAGCCCTGCTCTGTTAAACAAATAGCAGCTATTTTAGCGTAGACGCTGCTTTTGCAGGGCTATTCTCTCGGCAATAGATTTTCCGGCAAATTCTTTTGCTTTTACCTCTAATTTATCTTCAACTTGTTTATTTTTACGGCGAATCTGCACTTTTTCCGTCTTTTCGGCATTTTGCGGAACCGCTTGCACTGCTGATTTATCCGGAACTCCCGTTAAATTTTTTGCAATTTCTGTTTTCTTGACTACTTTGGTAAAAAGGACTGAACGTGTTTCTTTTATTGCCTCGCTTAAATTCTGCAATTTTTTCAACTCAGCGCCATTGACCTCATTTGGTTTCAATTGCTGGATTTTATGAGTAATTTTTTCTTGTTCTTTATCTAGGCGAACTAAAATCTTTTTATTTTCTCTAGTGTCATAATTGATTTCTTGCAGCATCATTACTGTGTACAAGTCTAGATTATCATCTTTTAACCGCGATAAAAAGTATGGCTTGTTGACGTTAGCATATGCCATCAAATTATTATCTACATACTCCTTATCATCTTTTGACAACATTTTATAATATTTTTCTCCGCCTTCCCCTATCAGAAGATCAGTTAGAGTAAAATTGTCTAAATATTTTCGCCCGCTTTGTTCAAAATCTTTCCGAGCTGTTTCTAAATACAAACCACCCAAAAAGTATGGCTGGCGATACAGAGTACTTCTTATACCCAATGCTTCCATCATGCGGCAAAACCGCTCATTCAAACCAATCTTATATCCGAATATCTCATGAGAATATTCACTTTTTTCCAAATCATTCATCACAGCTTGTTTTAGCTTGGCAAAACCTTTAGGCAAGATATTTATATTTTTTTCAGCTTGGATTACAGCATTGCTTGTATCTTTATACACAGGCTGCATGGCATATAAATATATCATTTTTTTAATTAGGTACATGTCGATATATTTAGGGTCCAGCACATCTAATATTTCTTTATGCGCCGAACCATAATTTTCAATTATTCGCTTATAAATAAATTCCCGTCTTTTGGCGTCTGTTTCTAAGTTTACTAAAGAGCCTTGCTGTACAAGTTTTTCTACATAATCTGCTGCAAGCCCGAATTTATCAAATCGAAAATAAGTATCATCTTCACGATTATAATGCTTGAAAGCTAAATCAAGCAATTCTTCAGCGCGCTTTTTGTTTTCTGCTGAAATTTTGCCGAAACCATCAGGTTTTCCAACATTGAAGATAATACTTCAATTGTCTGTCAAGGCTAAGCCAAAAGCCAAATTTTCAGAAGAGAGACGCTCTTTTAATACATTATTTATTTTATTTAAAAGTTTCCCCTGTGCGTATTTATAATAAACTTGCGCGACAACTTTAGGGTTTTGTTTAGCTAAGTCTATAAATTCATTCAGCCGCTCGTTGCTTTTTAGAGTTTTACTAATCAAACTTGCTGCCGCTTCGATTTGAGCTTCACTCAAATCAGCAGATACGGCAATATCAGCTAAAGCAATATTTTTATCAACAGAAAGATTCTGATACTGCGGATTTTCATCTGCCAGTAGCCATTTTTGATAGACACCGAGGTTATTAACGGTAATCTTTTTTACAGCTTTGCCTTTAGCGTCAGTAAATATCCCCATTGCGCTGCCCTTGTTAATCCATTTCCGCCAATCTATCGGCTTGATCCTCGGCAATAAGAGCGTCTATGATTTCTCCCAATGCTTCACCGGAAACCACCTCGTCCAACTTGTACAAAGTCAGGTTAATTCGGTGGTCGGTTACACGCCCCTGCGGATAGTTATAGGTGCGAATCCGCTCGCTGCGGTCGCCACTGCCCACCTGCAATTTGCGTTTTTCAGAATAGCTGGCGTCAATCGCCGACTTTTGGCTGTCATACAACTTAGCACGCAGATGATTCATTGCTTTTTCTTTGTTCTTGAACTGGGAGCGGTCGTCCTGGCACTGCACCACAATACCGGTTGGAATGTGAGTAATACGCACTGCGGATTCTGTACGGTTAACGTGCTGACCGCCAGCACCGGAAGCTCTGTACACATCAATTTTCAAGTCGGCAGGATTGATATACATATCCACTTCTTCAATTTCCGGCAAAACCGCAACCGTTGCCGCCGAAGTATGCACACGCCCCTGCGACTCGGTTACCGGCACACGCTGCACACGGTGCGCGCCAGACTCAAATTTCAGCTTAGCGAAAACATCTTTACCGGTAATTTTGGCGGAAGCTTCTTTATAACCGCCCAAACCATTTTCGTTAGCATCTAAAATTTCAAATTTCCAGCCCTGTTTTTGCGAATAGCGCTGATACATTTCAAACAGCACCGCCGCAAACAAAGCCGCTTCATCGCCGCCTGTACCAGCACGAACTTCCAAAATAGCGTTCTTTTCATCATCGGCTTCTTTCGGCAGCAGCAAAACGCGGATTTCTTTTTCCAATTCCGGCAGCTGTTCTTTAATTTCATAATATTCAGCCTCCGCCATTTCTCGCATTTCTTTATCCAAAGATGCGTCTTCCATCATGGCTTTGTCGTCCTGCATGGATTGAGTGTGCTTTTTATAGTTTTCAATAGCAGCCACAACCGGCTCTAAAACCGACAATTCTTTATTGAGTTTGACCAGCTCGTCAGAAGAAATATTAGTGGAAAGCAAAGCCTGCACTTCTTCGTAGCGATTGACAACGTTAGCTAATTTTTCTTCAAAATTCATACGTTAATTTCCTCAATTAAATTTGCAAACTTAATATTTTTTTGTTCGCCGCTATCCAAATCTTTTACCGCTGCTTCACCTTTTGCCAATTCATCAGAGCCTATAATTACAGCCTTAAACGCGTTAGCTTTGACAGCCTTGGTCATACGTTTTTTCATATTGCCGCTATAGCTTTGCTCAACGCGGAAACCGGCGCGGCGCAGCTGATTAGATATCTCCAGAGCCTTATCTTCAGTGTCTTCGCCCATCGGAATAACGGCAACCGGACGAGGCAGTTCCACGTCATTTTCCAAAAGCATTGCCAAGCGTTCCACGCCGCAAGCCCAGCCGATACCAGCAACATTACCGCCGCCCATCTGCTCAACCAAGCCGTTGTAGCGTCCACCGGCCAAAACCGTGCCTTGCGCGCCGAGCTTGTCGGTTGTCAGTTCAAAAACCGTGTGCGAATAATAATCCAAACCGCGAACCAAACGATTGTTAACTCGATATTTTATACCCAATAAATCAAGCCCGTGCAAAACCTTGGCAAAAAAGTCCTTGGAGGTTTCATTCAGGCTGTCGGCATAAAGCGGAGCATTTTCCACCACCGCTCTGTCACATTCTTCCTTAGAATCAAGAACACGCAGCGGATTGCGTTCCAAACGGATTTTACTATCTTCCGAAAGCTCTTCATAGTGCTCCTTTAAATAAGCCACTAATTTTGCCCGATAAGTGTCACGGCTTTCCGCATCGCCCAAAGAGTTAATCTCCACAGTAACTTGACCGCTCAAGCCTAATTTTTCTAAAAACTCATACGCCATGGCAATAACTTCAATATCAGCCTGCGGAGTTTCCACACCCAAAAGTTCCACGCCAAACTGTGTAAACTGGCGCTGACGACCTTTTTGCGGGCGTTCATAGCGAAACATCGGACCGGTATAATAAAACTTAACCGGCAAATTTTGCTGCATACCATTAGAAACAAACGCGCGCACAACGCCTGCTGTTCCTTCTGGACGCAAAGTCAGACTTTCGCCGCCTTTATCATTAAAGCAATACATTTCTTTGGTTACGATATCAGAGGTATCGCCTAAATTACGGGCAAAAACTTCCGTAAACTCAAAAATCGGGGTTTCAATTTCTTCAAACCCGTATTTTTCCACCACAGAGGAAGCCTCCTCCACTACTTTTTTCATTTTTCTTTTAGCGGCGCCATACAAATCATAGGTGCCGCGGACACATTGTACTTTAGACATTTTTATTCCTGTTTTTGTTCCGGTAAAATATATTTATCCAAGCTGATATTAGTTTGTTTCATCGCTGACGCAACTTTAGTCAATTTGCCGTCGACATAAAAATCTACATTATAGTAACGTCCAACCGAAACGACTATTCCTGCTTCGTTCGGCACATCATATTTAAAACCCTTGCTGTAAATTCCGCTAAGCAAAACTTTATTGCCTTGTTTCAACTCCATCCATGACGGACCAGCAAAAGAAATCTGAACTTTGGTCGGAGTTACAGATGCTGGCTCAGCGACAGTTTTCGGCTCGGCGGTTTCGCTCAAAGACTTGGTATTTTTTTCTTCTTTAACTTTTTCGTCCTTAGCTTTCTCAGAAGTTTTATCTGCCGTCTCCGCCTTAGTTTTGTTTTCAACTGGCTCAACCACAGGTTCTTCACTCAATTCTTCAGCTTCAACTTCGGCGTTTTCTTCTTCCATTTCTGGCAGCGCCAGTTCATTTTCTTCTATGATTACTGGTTCAGGCACCACATTATCTTGGGCAATTTCTCTTTCTTCTGCCGCTTGTTTTTGCTGATTATAAGCTGATATACCGTGCCAAGCGGCAAATATCAAAACAACTCCCAGCAAACCAAACAAAACATGATGCCAATTCGGTCCGGCATATTCCGTTTGCGGCGTTTCATCAGGTTCTTCTTTTTCTTCCACCGGCGCTGTATAAACCGCCTGACGGAAAGCTTGAGTAATGCGGGAGGCATTAAGCTCCAAATAATTAGCATAGCTACGAACAAAGCCTAAGCCATACGGCATCGCCGGCAAGTTAGCGGCATCCATATTTTCTATAGCTTCCAAATAAAATTTGCGGATACATAAATCCTTAGAGACATCGCCTAAAGTTTTACCTTTTTTCAGGCGGGTGTTACGCAGCAATTCGCCGACATTTTGCGCTTCTTCCATTTCTAGCATATTCTTATCCTTTTAATTTTGGGAGTTTATAACATATTTTTCAGTTGATTGCAATAGTATGGTCATAGGCATATGCCAATAATTGTGGACGAACACTGGTTTTAGCCGATTTCAGCAAGCTGCGCACATAATCAGCCACGTCCTCATTTTTCATACTCATTATCATTTTTTTGACGTTGGCATAGGAAGCTCCGGAAACAGAAAGGTTACGGTAGCCCAAGCCGATAAGCGCCATTGCTTCCAGCGGGTTGCTAGCCATTTCTCCGCAAACAGAGCAATACACTTTATATTGCCCCGCTTTGTCGACAATCATTTTCATCAGCTTCAAAAACGGCGCCGAAAGCACATCATAACGCGCTGTCAGCCGTGGATTTCCTCTGTCGCAGGCAAAAACAAACTGATAGAGGTCGTTTGTACCGACAGAAATAAAATCGACCTGCTGCAAAATTTCGTCCAGCTGAAACAGCAGCGACGGCACTTCTATCATTATGCCGACATTAACTTTTGCCGCCGTCGGGCGTCCGCGCTGTTTTTCTCGTTCATATTCCAGCAGCAAGGTTTCTTTTGCCTCTAAAAATTCCTCGCAGGTAGAAATCATCGGAAACATCACGTTTAGTTCTTTATCCGCCGCCGCCCGCAGCATAGCGCGAATCTGCTGGCGCAGAATAGAACGGCGGTCCAGCGTTATACGAATAGAGCGCCAACCGATTGCCGGATTGTCTTCTTTAATTTCCCCCCAATACGGCAAAAACTTATCCGACCCCACGTCCAAGCTGCGAAAGATAATTTTTTTGCCGCCCAGCGCCTCATATAAACGCGCATATTGCTTGCGCTGTGTTTCAACATCAGGCATTTTATCCGCCGACATAAACATTATTTCAGTGCGATACAAGCCAATGCCGTCACAGTGCGTCGGTTTTATGTAGTCATAATCCAAATCCAAGCCGTAATTCAGCGCCAAATTTATTTTTATATCATCTTTGGTTTTGGTCGGGTGTGTGCTTAAACTTTCCAGCTCTTCAAAAACTTTTTGCAGTCCGACCGATTTTTTTTGATATTCGGCAATCAGACTTTCCGACGGATTAGGATATAATGTTCCCTCATCGCCGTTTACCGCCACAGTTTCGCCAGCTTTTACCTCTTTCAAAACACCGTAGATTTTAGCCACTACCGGAATATTCAAAGCCTTAGCGACAATAACCACATGCAAAGTCGGCGAACATTCTTCTATGACCAGCGCTTTTATTCTGGTATAGTTATAATCCATCAAATCTGCTGGTCCCATACTTTGGGCAATTACCACTATATCTTCATCGCCGGAAACAAATTCACGCTCAACATCTCCACCGATAAAAGCGCGCAAACGGTCAGACACATCGCGTAAATCATAAAGTTTTTCTTTAATATAAGGATCGCTGGTAGCGGAAAGCTTGCTCCACATATCTTCATAAACATGCTCCACCGCCGCTTCTGCCGTGTAACCCTTGGCAATGTCGGCGCTGATTTTTTTATACCAGCCTTTGTCCAAAGCAAACAGACGATAGGCTTCCATAATTTCGGTGGTGTTGCCCATATAGCTTTCTGCCTGAGCAATTTTTTTATCAATATATTCCACCATTTTGCGCCGACCTTCGGCAAGCTTGGACTGCTCCAGCTCGACATTATCGGCAAAAATGTTAACAAGCTCGCGCTGGCGGTAATGCAAAACCGCTTTGCCAACGCCGTAGCCTTTATTCATGCTGACGCCGTGCAGAGCATCGCGCATAACAATGCCTTTTTCTCTGATAAGCTGATTTTTATAATCTTCAAAAGCGCGCGAACTCAATAAATCGGTTAGCGGCAGGCTTAAAGTTTCAGCCTCTTCGGTTTGCGCCTCGTCAAAACCTTGGGTGTCGTGCTTAATTAAAACAACCGCCCCGATAGTGATATGCAGACGAGTTACAGGAATGCTGATTAAAGACGACTTTTGCTGTTCGTCAACTTTTATGGTGGTCACTTTCGCTGCCGCGCAGCAGCCTATGGCGCCTTCTTCATAGCGGATATTTGATTTGTAGCCGACAGCTTGATAAGCGTCGACCAGCTCTAAATAATTTTCATCTGCCGTGGCATACAAAAGCGCCCCGTCCATTTTTAGGGAATCCGCCAAAAACTTTAACACTTTACGGATTTTTTCGGGCATAGACGATTTTGCGGATAATTCTTCGCTGATAACTTTTTGAATGGCAAGAGCCTCGCTGACAATGCCCGACGTATTCATTTTTTATCCCTTGTATATTTCTAAATTATAGTTGCAACAATTCATTTACTATTTATACTACTTTTTACTTTATGTAAACATAAAAAAAGGAGATTAAAATGGCTAATACATACAAACGCGGGCAAAATGACAGACGCCCTTGGGGAACCTGGGAAGTGACCGACTGCGGCGACGGCTTTTGCGTAAAGCACATCATGGTTGAACCAAGCGGAATTTTATCATTGCAGCTGCATCACGGCAGAGCCGAGCACTGGATTATTGTGCGCGGCACCGCAACTGTTACGCTCGGTGAAGAAATTATCGAGAAAAAAGCAGGCGAATCGGTTTATATTCCAGTAGAAACAAAACACCGAATCCAAAACACCACCGCTGAACCGATGGAATTTGTTGAAGTTCAGGTCGGCGAAAATTTAGATGAAAACGATATTGTCCGCTTTGAAGATAAATACGGGCGCGCAAAATAAAAATTTGTGTGCATAAGTGTGGTATTTTGAAGAATCCCTCTTGAACTTTTTTAAAGGTTAATGAATCCTTAACACAAAGTTCGGAGGGATTTTTTATGTTAGAAAATTTTGATTATTCGACAGCGCAAACCGGAGATATTGTGGTTTCGGCTTGTCAGGAATTGCTGGAAAAAGATGAAAGCAAACAAGAGCTTTGGGGCTATGTGCTGCGAATTGAAAACAATTCCGATGAACGTATCCGTTTAACTTCTAAAGATGTCTGCATTACCGATGCAAAAGGCAACAACCGCTATATGCCGAGTTTTGGCTTTAACGGCGAACTGCCGGATTTGGAACCAGGGGAATGCTTTGAATTTGAAGATACGGCTCAATTAGACGGCGCCGCAGTGCTCTATGGCTATTGCAAAGCCTTAACCACAAAAGGAAAAGAACTCAAAATCAAGCTTCCGGTGCTTAACTTGAGTTCTTCGCAAAAATCTTCTGTTTGTTTTTGCTGATTAGTATTCGGTAATTGAAGTATTGCCTTTGATATACATATTCAAATATTTTTGAATATTCATTTCCATGTGCTCGTCAAAAGCATTAAATAATTTTACAACCATTTCATTCCAATATCTTTCTTTGTCTTCAATATTGGTATCTATCGGCATACTCAATTCACGATAAGCTTCCACCGAGGTTTGAGCAGATGATTTGTTATCGGTAACTTTGAGCAGCACGCTTAAATTTGCGTGATATTTCAAGCGGTCTTTCTGCAGCAGCTGTTCAGCTTTTTCTTCTTTTTCTGTTACGCTGGCGTCTTTTATAATAAATTCCGCCACGCGGTCAGAAGAATAATCAACTGCCTCCAAACGCTCATCAGCCCAAGTTTTGGCTGTCTTTTCAATGGAAATCGGAAACAAATGTTCAACATTCGGACGGGTAAATGACGGTGTAAACTCTGATTTTACTTCAATTTTTTTCACTGTAAGTTCAATCGGTTTTTTATTATCAAAATGTAAATCGCTATATCTTTCCGGAGCAGCCTCATTGTTGTTCATGGTCGAGCAAGCGCTTAAAATTCCGGCAACTGAAACAGCACAAAATGTTTTGAAAAAACTTGTCATATTATTATACCCCATAAGTTGAACCTAATATTTAGGTTTAACTTACAGGGTAATGTTTAAGATATGCTTAAAAATAAAGCTTAATGTTTCAAAAGTTCGCCTTTGTCAAAGGAATAAACTTGCCCGCAGAAATTGCAGGTTGCCGTGATTTTACCGTCTTCCACCATGGCGTTGATGTCGTCTTCTTTCATAGAGCTTAAAGTAGTCAGCAATTTTTCACGGCTGCAGCGGCAGCCAAAATAGTATTCATTAGCTTTGACCACACGCACCTGATGTTCGTGGAACAGACGGAACAAAATATCATCAGCGGTCAGGCTGTCGTCAAACATTTCCGCCGCAGTCAGACTATCCAGCAGAATTTTATCCTCATTCCATTTTTCAGCAATTTCCTCTTCGCTTTCTGCCATTTCCTTGCCGCCGGCAGTCGGCATTTTCTGAATCAAAATACCTGCCGCCTGCCAATAATCGCCTTTTTTATTCAGATACAAATGCAAATGGGTGTCAATTTGCTCGGAATATTTGAAATAGCGCAAAGCACAAGCTTCCAAAGTATTCCCCTGCAAATCCACCACGCCTTGATACAGGTCAGTTCCTTTGCCTTGGTCGATTGTGAAAATCAGACTGCCTTTGCCCAGCCAAAACGGAGCAGCTTCCAGTTCACCCTCGGTTTTACGTAAAGCCTGCGCCGCTGCCATTTTCTGTTCGTCAAAACGAGCGGTTGCACGCACTTTGCCTTCTGATGTAACATCAGCGACCAAATCGGAAATCGGACCATCGCCTTGAATTTGCAATGTAAACAAGCCGTCAAATTTCATCAGGCTTGCCAGCATAACGCCCAAAGCCGTGGTTTCTGCCACCGCAGCGCCGACATTATCAGGATATTTATGGTGCGAAAAAACTTCTTTCAAAACATTATCCAAACGCACCAAGCGTCCGCGGAAAGCATTGTTATCCAAATTAAAGGAAACGCATTTATCTTTATTCATCTTTTAAAAACCTCTTTGTGATTAAACTATTGTTCTATTATGCATAGATTTAGGGAGAAAAAGGAGACATTTCAAGTGAGTTACGAAAATTATCCCGAAACAGAACAGCCCAAACGCAAGCGTCCCGCCAAAAAAATCACGCCGCAGCGTCTGAAAAACATCGGCATATATTATCTAAAGCGTTTTGAATCTTCGGTGGAAAATCTGCGTTCGGTTTTGCAGAAACGCGTCAATCAATACGCTAAAGAGAATCCGGATTTCAATAAGCAGGAAGCCTATCAATGGGTGGAAGATGTTTTGACAGAATTTGAAAAACTGCACTATCTGGATGACAAACGTTTTACCGAAATCAAAGTCCGCGGCTATCTTTCCGCCGGCAAACCAGCTCGCTATATTCAAAACAAACTGCGTGAAAAAGGCATTGCCAATGCACAAATTGAAGATATGCTGGACGACTTTGGTTATAATCCGCAAGAAATGGCTCTAAAATTGGCGAAACGCAAAAAAATAGGTCCGTTCCGTCCCGATGAAGAATCCCGTAAGCAAAACCGGCAAAAAGATATGGCGGCTTTAATCCGCGCAGGCTTCGACTATGATGTAGTGTCGGAAATTATGGGCGCTGATTTTATTGCCGATGATACGGGTGATGATTTATAATCGTCTGCATACGGTAAATCTGCTCGCTTAAAACCGCCCGCATCAGCATATGCGGCAAAGTCAATTTGCCAAACGAGAGAATTAAATCCGCCTTATCACGGGTAGACTGCAAATGCCCGTCTGCGCCGCCGATTAAAAAGCAAATCTCCGAGCAGCCGTCAAGAATCCAATGTTCCACCTTTGATGCCAATTCCATACTGGAAATATTTACGCCGCGCTCGTCCAGCACAATCACTTTAGCGCCGTTCGGAATGGAGCTTTGCAAAAACTTAGCTTCGTCTTCTTGCGTGGAGTTGTCTTTTTCTTTGATAATCACGTCCCAGCCCGAACGTTTGACATATTCGGCAATTATCGCCGCTTCCGGCGAGCCGTGTTTGCATTTTCCAATAGCTAAAATCAACGCTTTCATTTGCTTTCTCCCTTTTAGCTGAGAATACAGACATTCCCGAAAAATTACAAGAAAACGTAACAAATAATACATAAAAAATTGATTATTCGTAACAAAAAATGTTACGTATTTATAAAATAAATGTTACGAAAGAGAGTTTTCAGATTTTATTTAAATATAAAAAAATGCGCTCTGCATATTGCCAACAAAGCGCATTCGGATAAAAGAAAACGACTTATTCTTTCCGCAAATTAGCGGCGGAAGTCCACATTTTTTCCAAGTTATAAAACTCGCGAACTTCCGGACGGAAAATATGCACAATCACGTCAAACGCGTCAATCAAAACCCAATCGGCTTTGGTTTCACCCTCTACCGAACAACGGCAGCCAGCAGCCTTTAGAGCTTCTTCAATTTTTTGCGCAATAGAGGCAACGTGACGGTTTGAAGTACCGCTCGCCACCACCATATAACTGGCGATAGAAGTTTTGCCCGCCAAATCAATTACTGAAACATTTTCCGCCTTCATATCGTCCAAGGCTTTGGTGATTATATCCAATACTTTAGTGTCTTTTGCTGCCACGATTTTACTCCTTAAAATTTTAGTCCAATGGCGACCATGGTTTAGTTGTTGTTTCTATTTGCTCATTTTCCGACGATTGATTTTGCGTTTTGCGATTGCGGGTTACAAATTTATCCACAGCCGACAGGCAATCATGCAAATTTTTACCAGCAACCGCCGAAATGGCGAAAACCTGATTTTTAGTAACTTTACGCAAAGCCGCGACTTTTTCTTTAATTTCCTCATCGGTCAAAGCGTCGCATTTGTTCAAAGCCACCACTTCAGCCTTGTTTTTCAGCTTGTCATTATACAATTCCAGCTCTTTGCGAATCGTCAAGTAGTCATTAGTCACATCTTCCGCCGTGCCGTCCAACAGATGCAAAAACACCGAGCAGCGCTCGACATGCTTCAAGAATCTGTCACCCAGACCAACGCCTTCGTGCGCACCTTCAATCAGCCCAGGGATATCAGCCAGCACTAGCTCTTTACCATTTATCCAAGCCACACCCAAATGCGGGTGCAGAGTTGTAAACGGATAAGAGGCGATTTTCGGACGGGCGGAAGTAACAGCTGATAAAAATGTAGATTTACCAGCGTTCGGCAAGCCAATCAGACCGACATCAGCAATAATTTTTAAACGCAACCACACCCAAATTTCTTCCCCTGGGGTTCCCGGACCGGCATAGCGCGGAGCTTGGTTGGTGGAACTTTTAAAACGAGTGTTGCCCAAACCACCCTTGCCGCCTTTGGCAATCAAAAAGCGCTCGCCCGGCTTGACCATATCGGCAATCACGGTTTCGCCGTCTTCTGCCACAATTTCAGTACCAACCGGAACTTTGATGATTAAATCTTCGCCTTTATAGCCAGTCATTTCCGAGCCCATGCCCTGCTGACCTTTCTGCGCTTTAAAATGCTGCTGATAGCGAAAATCTATAAGCGTGTTCAAATTTTCCACCGCTTCAAAATAGACACTGCCGCCATCGCCGCCATCACCGCCGTTCGGACCGCCGAACTCTATAAACTTTTCGCGCCGAAAAGCCACACAGCCCTTGCCGCCATCGCCTGCTTTGATATATATTTTTGCCTGATCCAAAAACTTCATTTCTTTTCCTTTTGTTTAAGGTCAAATAATAACCTTAAATAAAAAATAAAGGGGCATAACGCCCCTATTTTAACTCTTCTGCAAGATTATTCAGCAACAACAGAAACGTAAACTTTATCGTCTGCTTTTGTTTTGAACTCTACTTTGCCTTCAGATGTTGCAAAAATTGTGTGATCTTTGCCGAGGCCTACATTCTGTCCCGGATGATATTTTGTTCCGCGTTGACGAATGATGATGTTGCCAGGGATAACAGCTTCACCGCCGAATTTTTTAACACCTAAACGGCGACCTTCCGAGTCACGACCGTTGCTGGAACTACCGCCAGATTTTTTATGTGCCATAACGTTATCTCCCTAAATTATTTTTCACACACATCAGTAATTTTTACTAATGTGATATTTTGTCTGTGACCATTTTTACGACGATAGTTCTGTCTTCTTTTCTTTTTGAAAACAATAACTTTTGCGTCTTTAGCTTGTTTCAGAACCAAAGCTTTAACACTAGCGCCGGCAACCAATGGAGTGCCGATTTTTTCGCCCAAAGCCAAAACTTCGTTGAAAACAACTTCTTTACCTTCTTCACCGGCGATTTTTTCCAACTTAACAACGTCACCTGTTGTTACGTTATACTGTTTTCCGCCTGTTTTTATTACTGCGTACATATTCTTCACCTAATTTTATTTAAACATAAAACATTGGCTTGTACTATACATAAGTTTTTGGCGCTGTCAACAGGAAAATAACTAATTTTTAATTTTTTGCGAAATATTGCTTTATTACTTTATAAATATATATGGTGCGTATGCGCATATAAAACTTGAAAATTTTATTTTTGCAAGCTAAATATGATTAAAAATAATTCGCGAGGTATTTATAATGTATGACGTCTATAAAATCAGAAAAGATTTTCCGGTACTGAACGAGCTGATTAACAGTAAGCCGTTTTTTTATTTAGACACATCGGCTTCGGCTCAGAAACCGCAGCTGGTTTTGGATAAGATGATGCAGGTTTATCAAACCACATACGCCAACCCGCACCGCGGCAGCTACACAATTTCGGAAGAAATGACCACCGAATTTGAACAAGCACGTGAAACCGTGCGCTGCTTTTTAAATGCCCACGCGGCAAAAGAAATAATTTATACCCGCAACGCTACCGAATCTATAAACTTGGTTGCCTCGTCTTGGGGCGGAGAGAATCTGAAAGCCGGAGATGAAGTTTTAATTTCGCAAGCCGAACACCACGCCAACTTAGTGCCGTGGCAGCATATATGCCAGATAACTGGCGCCAAACTAGTTGTTTTTCCGGTTTCAGACAAAGGCGAATTTATTGAAGAAGAGTTTTTAAAACATTTAAGCGAAAAAACAAAAATCGTTGCCGTTACGGCGATGTCAAATGTTTTAGGCACGATTTTTCCGGTTAAAAAAATTGCCGCCGCGGCGCACAAAACCGGAGCGAAAGTGCTGGTTGACGCCTGCCAGTTTGCTGTGCACCACAAAATAGACGTGCAAGATATTGACTGCGATTTTTTGGCTTTTTCCGCTCATAAAACCTACGGTCCAAGCGGTATCGGCGTCCTTTACGGTAAAGCGGAAATTCTGCAGAATATGCAGCCTTACCAATTCGGCGGCGATATGATTGAAAACGTGACCTATGAAAAGACCACGTTTACCGATATTCCGGCTCGCTTTGAAGCAGGAACTCCGGCTGCCGTGCAGGCTATCGGCATGGCAGAAGGGCTTAAATACATGATGAATTTAGGCTTGGATAATATTGAAAAGCATGAGCAGGAACTGGTTGAATACACCACGGAAAAATTACTGCAAGTTCCCGACCTAAAAATTATCGGCACGGCTAAAAACAAAGGCGGTGTGTTCAGTTTTGCCATTCGTGATATCCACCCGCAGGATTTGGCTTTTGTGCTGAATAAAGAAAACATCGCCATCCGCACCGGCCACCACTGTGCGCAACCGATTGTCAACCGTATGGGCTACACTTCGCTTGCCCGCGCCTCGCTTGGTTTATACAGTACCACAGAAGACATAGACGCTTTATATAACGCGCTTTTAAAAGCAGAAAAATTTTTTAGAGAAAACTAATGTCGGAAGAAATCGAGAACAAAGAAAATACAGAAGATAAAACTGTCGGCGCAACTGAAAGCCGTTTGCTGCAGGCTATGAGCGTAAGCGATGAAGAAGACGCTGCTCCGGCGGAACTTCCGGAATACATTGCCTATGCCGGAACCGAATTGGCTAAAGGCGCAGAAAAAGCCAAGATGTTTGACATTGTGGAAAAAATCCGCACGGTGTCCGATCCGGAAATTCCGCTGAATGTTTATGACATGGGACTGATTTATAAAATCGATCAGCGCGACAACGGCGATATTTATATTGAAATGACTGTCACCGCCCCAACCTGTCCGATTGCCGGAGAATTACCGCAGCAAGTTGCAGCCGCCGTGTCCGAAGTTGCCGGAACTGGAAAAATAGAAGTAAAAATCGTTTGGGAGCCGGCTTGGACTCCGGAACGCATGACCGACGAAGCCAAAGAAATGCTGGAGCTTATCTGATGACTATTGAAGAGCTAATTGACAACTTTTCATTTTTGGACGGCTGGGAAGAAAAATATCAATATGTGATTGATTTGGGACACAAGCTAGAGCCTTTAGATGAAAAATTCAAGACCGATGATTGGAAAGTCAAAGGCTGTCAGTCGCAAGTTTGGCTGGTTCCGCAAATTCAAAACGGAGTATTTCACTTTAGGGGCGACTCCGACGCTATTTTGGTTAAAGGTATTATCTCGATTGTTTTGCTTATTTATAATGATAAAACCGCCGAAGAAATAAAAAACATTGATGTTACAAAAATTTTTGTTAAACTGGGATTGGAAGAAAATTTAACCCCAAGCCGCCGCAACGGTATGTTGTCAATGGTTGAAAAAATCAAACAATATGCCGCCGCTGTCTAAATGAAAGCGCACTATGAACATTCATGAATATCAAGCCAAAAAAATTTTAGCTCAACACGGAATCACTATTCCGGCAGGCGGAATAGCTTATACACCAAACGAAGCAAAACGGGTGGCGTTGAGCCTGACAACGCGCGGTCCGTGGATGCTTAAAGCGCAAATTCAATCCGGTGCACGGGCTTCTGGGCATTTTGTGGAACGCGAAGCCGGACACAAAAGCGGAATCCGTCAGGTTACAAAAATTTCTAACATAACCTATGAAACAACACAAATGCTGAACAACACGCTGGTTACGGAACAAACTGGCGCTGCTGGCAAATTAGTCAGCAAAGTTTATGTGGAAGCTTTTAAGAAAGTTAAGCATGTTTTTTATGCTGGCATAGTTATTGACAGCTCACTGCCTGCTGTTACTCTGCTTATTTCGGAAATTATCAATCAGGATATTGTAAAAGTGGCAACTTCCGACGGCAGCAAAATTTTGCGGATAAATTTGAAATTCGGCGAAGAATTGCAGCAACCGCAAATTATTCAAGTTTTAGATTTTTTAAATTTGGACAAGAGCTATCTGCCGTATTTTGACGACTTTTTTGCAAAGCTCTATCACACTTTCATGAGCCTTGACGCGCAAATGATAGAGATAAATCCGGTAGGAATTTTACGCGATAAGACTTTGATTGCCTTAGATGCGAAAATAAACTTTGACGACCACGCGCTGTTCCGCCACCCTGATGTTTTGCGCATGCAAGATGATTACGAAGAAAACGCCCGCACTCTGCGCGCCAAAAAATTCGGCTTTCAATACAGTGAATTTAACGGCAATATCGGCTGCATTGTCAACGGCGACGGGCTGGCGCTGGAAGCTATGGATTTGATAAAACAACAAGGCGGCGAATTAGCTTGTTTTTTGAATGTTAAAGGCGGCGTAGACAAAGACAAAATTGCTGAAGGCATAAAAATTATTATGACCAACCCGCGAGTCGAAGGTATTTTAATCAATGTCTTAGGCGGATTTATGCGCTGTAACCTTATTGCCGACGGAATTTTGGCGGCAACGCAGGAAGTGGGAATGAATGTGCCGATTGTGCTACGCTTGGAAGGAACAAATAAAGAAGAGGCAAAAGACATTTTAGCCAAGTCAAACCTGCCTGTTATTTTTGCTGAAAATATGAACAGCGCCATTACTGTTTTGCTTAAACAAATGGAGGTAAACGACTGATGTCTATTTTAGCCGATAAAAACACCAAAGTTTTAGTACAGGGAATTACCGGAACTCAAGCTTCTTTCCACGTTAAGCGCTCCATTGCTTACGGAACAAACGTTGTTGCCGGAACTTCGCCGAAATTTGAAGGCAAAGAGCATTTGGGTGTGCCGGTTTTTCACAATATTGCCGAAGCAAAACAATATACTGACATTGACGCGACAATGATGTTTGTTCCGGCAACAGCGCTTAAAAACGCCGTTAAAGAAGTTGTTGAAGCAGAGATTCCGCTTGCCGTTTCCATTGCTGACAATGTGCCTTTGCACGATATGCTGGAAATCAAAGCCATGCTGAACGACTCAAAAACAACTTTAATCGGTCCGGACACCCCTGGGCTGATTACCCCGCAGGAAGCGCGGCTTGGAATTTTTCCGGAAAACATACATCATAAAGGACGCATAGGCATTGTATCGCGCGCTTCAACGCTGACTTATGAAACAGTGATTGAAACAAATTTAGCAAATCTCGGGCAGTCAACCGTGGTTGGAATCGGCGATGATATGATTGTCGGCACAGATTATCGTCAAATTATTAAATTATTTCAAAAAGATAACAACACCGACGCTATAATTTTAATCGGCAAATCCGATGGTATGTATGAACAGCTTGCCGCCGAATATTACAGTGATTTGCCACATAAAAAGCCGATTATCGCCTTTATTGCCGGCGAATCGCTGCCTTTTGAGCACAGCATGGGATATGCTGGAGACATTATTACCGGCGGTAAAATTACCGTGCAGGATAAAAAACGTTTGCTGCGCGATGCTGGAATGATTGTGGTTGACAGCATCGACCAAATTCACCATGTGCTGCAGCAGCTGGGCTGAAACAATGCCATGGTGGAATTTTTTAGTTAATTTTATTTTACCACCGCGTTGTATAAAATGCGGAAAAATTTTGCAGCAGCACAACGGATTATGCAGCGATTGCTTTAACAAAATTCATTTTATCAGCGCACCATACTGCGCCCGCTGCGGACGTCCGTTTACAAACGAATCAGGTTTAAGCGCGGGCAAAAAGCAGCTTTGCGGAAAATGCCTGCAAGAAAAACGCCCGATGTTTGCAATGCAGCGTTCAGCTTTTATTTATGATGACGAATCGAAAAACTTAATCTTGGACTTTAAGTTCAATGACAAAACAGTTTCAGCCGAAACCTTAGCAAATTTATTATTCAGCGCTGGTCATGATATTTGGCTGGAAAAGCCTGATTTACTTATTCCCGTGCCAATTCATCAGCTTAGACTTTTGAAAAGACGCTATAATCAATCGGCTTTACTGGTGAAATATTTAGCCCTAAAATCAGGTGTTACCGCCGATTATTTTTCATTGACCAGACATCAGAACACTATTCCGCAAGTTCAGCTTTCCGGCGAAGCACGGCGGCGAAACCTGCAAAAAGCTTTCAGTGTGAAATATCCGCAAAATCTACAAGGCAAAAGCGTGGTTTTGATTGACGATGTAGAAACAACCGGCTCAACTTTGAAAGAATGCGCAAAAGTTTTGAAAAAAGCCGGAGTTTCTAAAATATACGCTCTAACTCTCGCCCGCACAGAAATTTAGACTATCCAATAACTTTACGCAAAATTCCACCGTTTTCTTCAAGCAATTTCTGCGCCTGTTCTTTGGTGCAGCTTTTCTTCAACATTACGCAAGCCGTTTTTACATTTTTGGCTTTGGTTAAAACTTCTTCTGCCGTTTTTTCATCAACCCTGCAAATTTCACACACAAAACGAACAGCGCGCTGTTGTAATTTTTGATTGGTAATTTCCAAATCTATCATATAATTGTGATAGGTTTTGCCAAGTTTTATCATCGCACCAGTAGAAAGCATATTCAAAATCATTTTCTGCGCCGTGCCGGATTTCATACGCGAAGAACCTGTAACCGCCTCGGCACCGAGAATCGGATTGATAAAAATATCGGCAAACTGCTTAAACTTGGCATCAGGATTGGAAGTAACGGCAATTGTCAAGCAGCCTTTTTGACGCGCCAGCGCCAAAACTTTTAATCCGTATTGAGGATTGCCACTGGCAGAAATTGCCACAACCACGTCATCTTTTCGCGGATTGAAGTTCTGCATATCGGCAACAGCCAGCTCAGCACTGTCCTCGGCGTTTTCCACTGCTTGGCGAATCGCTTTTTCACCGCCGGAAATATAGCCTTGAATCAGCTCAGGTGAAATACCATAAGTCGGCGGCATTTCCGACGCATCAAGAATCCCCAAGCGACCGCTGGTGCCGCTGCCAAAATATGCCATTCTGCCGCCGTTTTTCAGCGAATCGGCGATTTTATCTATAGCCTCGCCGACTTGCGGCAAAACTTTAGCAACCGCCTCCGCCACTTTTTTATCTTCATCATTTATCAGTTTGGCAATTTCCACCCCGTTTTTTACATCTATATCCATAGTCGCCGGATTAGCTTGTTCGGTTATTGACAGCATTATTTTAACTCCTTTTCAACAGCTTAAAGCACATTAGCAAATATATTTTAAGAAAACTTAAAAAAAAGATTGACATTCGGCAAAAAATAATGATTATAGCGTTTAGAGAAATCAGAAACGATTTGTCTTTATGACCCCGAGATGGTTTTATTGGAGGGGTGGCAGAGCGGTCAAATGCAACGGACTGTAAATCCGTCGACTTAGTCTACGATGGTTCGAATCCATCCCCCTCCACCACTGATGAATCACTTGGGGTTTTTGATTTCAATATTAAGCTCAAGCGGGTGTAGCTCAATGGTAGAGCAGAAGCCTTCCAAGCTTACTACGGGGGTTCGATTCCCCTCACCCGCTCCAATTTCCTTAATATTGATTTTCGTCTTTAACATTATATAAAACAGGATAAATAAACAATGGCAAAAGAAAAATTTGAACGCAGCAAACCGCACTGCAACATTGGTACAATC
>CAVIDY010000006.1:0-72001 GCA_963641885.1 Bacteroidaceae bacterium | reverse complement strand
AAATTTGTACGCAAAGCAGTTGACTGCTGCATTGAATAATAATTAGCTCATTGTTTTTCTAAATTAAAGGAAATCTGAAAAAAATCAGGTTTCCTTTAATTTTTGCTAACAAAGTTTTTACATTCTTTGCATATATTTAAATCATTATAAGGAGGCGTCAATGAGAATATTAGCTTTTGACATCGGCGGAACCAAAATTTCATCGGCAGTCGTATCGGTTTGCGGAAAATTACTGAGCACACCGGAAAACGTGCCGACGCCTAAAACGGCTGAAGAGATAGAAAATTATCTAATGAAGCGTATAAATGCCGAAGAATTTGACGGCGTTGCTATTTCTACAGCCGGAGTGGTTTTTAATGAAAAACTTTTGGCTAAACCACATAATTTGCCGACAGGATATGAAAATATCAATTTTCATAAATTTACGGATAAGCCAGTTTTGGTTGAAAACGACGCCAATGCCGCACTGTGGGCAGAATATAAAATCGGAGCTTTGAAAGGCACAGAAAATTCTATTATGCTTACCTTGGGCACAGGCGTGGGCTGCGGTATTGTCTGCGATGGTAAAATCCTGCGCGGAAAAACTGGCGCTGCTGGCGAAGTTCCGTTTTTAGTAGCCGGAGGAGATTTAGCAAAAATCGCAGCTCAAAACGGTTTAAATGAAAAGGACTGCTTTGTTTTGTGCAAGTTAAAAAATGAGCGTAATCCGGCGGCAGTGAAATCTTTTGAAGAATGGCAGAAACGTTTGATTGATAGCTTGGCGGTGCTGAACAGCATATTGGACACCGAAGCGGTTGCGCTGTCCGGCAGTTTGGCTGAAATTGTCGACTATCCGGAAGTAGAAAAGGCGGTTAATGCAAAAGGCTATCACAATCCGCTGCGTTTGACCAAGGCGGAAACTGGAATAAATGCTGGATTGATAGGCGCAGCGTTGCTGTTGAAAGATAAAATCAATGGCTGACTGGCGGATAATCGGAAATATGACCGGCAATTCCATGGACGCGGTTGACGTGGTTCTGACGGAATTTACTGACGGCAATATCAGAGATGTGTGCGGATTGAGTGTTCCTTACAGCGTAGCAGAAAAACGAGAAATAGATGCTTTGCGCAGGCGAGTGGTTACGCAGAAAATTCCGGCGGACGTACTGATAAAAGATCAAGATTTTTTGCGCATACATCAAAAATATGTTGAAGGTATAGCAAATGCCGTAAATGAACTTTGCCAGCGGAACAATATAGATAAAAAAAGCGTGCAGGCTATAGGCTTTCACGGTAAAACGCTTGACCATAATCCGCCGTCTTTGGCAAAATTAAACGGTACGCTGCCATTTACAACACAAATGGGCTCGGCGCAACTTTTGGCGGATTTAACCGATATTCCAGTGATAAACGATTTTCGCTCGGTTTTGCTGATGAACGGGTTTGAAGGGGCGCCGCTGGCGGCTCCGCATAATGCGCATATTGCAAAGCTGGAAGGCGACGGTTGTTATATCAATGCTGGTAATACGGCTAATTTGGCATGGATAAAAAACGGCGCAGCGCAGATTAGTTGGGATGCTGGTCCTTTTAATGAATATATTGATAATTTTGTGCTGCGATATAAAAATATCAGTTTTGATAAAAATGCCGAATTTGGAAAAAAAGGAACACTGCTGCCGGAACTGGTGAATTATCTGTTTGCTCTGTGCCGTGATTTTTATGAGTTGGAGCCGCCTAAATCCGGTGATCCGGCTTTTTATAAAACCGAAAAACTATTTGCTAATATTGAGGAAAAATACGGCAATCCGGCGCAAAATGAAGATGTTTTTTGTAATGTCCTGCATACACTGGAATTTTTCGCCGGATATTTAACGGCGTATGCGGTAGCGACAACACCGAAAAATATAAAACTTGTTCCGAATTTTGTTTTGTTCGGAGGCGGTTGGAAAAATCCATTGGCACGGTTGAGTTTTGAAGATGTTTTACACGGCAGAGCAAAGCCTTTGCCTCAGCATATTGAACTGTTTAACAAGTTTAGGGCAAGGCTTTCGAGTTGTCCGGCAATAAAATATTCAGAGTACGGCGAGTTTATGGAGGCTCGTTTGTTTGCGGATTTGGCTCGCTGTTATTTAGAACAGAAAAGCTGGAAACTGCCGGAATTGACAAACAGCGGCAAGTCTTTTATTCTAGGATATAAGCGACTTCCTCACACGGCTTTGGTTGATGATTATTTAAGTCGAGCGGCAAGAGGCTGGCAAAACAAAATAAATGTATAAGGAGAGAGAATTGAAAAAATTTATATTGCTTTTAGCTTGGGGCTTATGGAGCGGCAATGCGGCTGCGCAAATGAGCGATGCTTTGGGAACATTGCTGATTGACGGAGAATTGTCTAATGAAGGCTATCAATCTGTGACGCAAGGACAACGCGCACTTAACCGGATGCGTTTCCAGCAGGATTTAGGCAATTTGGTTGCTACGGTGCAGACTACTTATTTTGGCAATTATGCCGGATTAAGCAAAGCAGGATTGGATTTTAACGGATTTTCGGGCATAAACTGGGATATTCAACCTTCTGATGACGGCGGATTTTATATCTCTTTTGATGGCTTGGACGGAGCAACCTGTTTTATCTGTCAGGGCGGAACCGGAGCTAAAAGAGCCGAAATAAATAATGGCGAAGGCTGCGGACAGTCAGGCAATAAGGTTAAACTGTTTTTTTAGCGGATTCCAATAATTCGTCACGGGTAAGATTGAAGTTGCTGTCAATCCACTGTTGCTCCAGCAAAGTTAAAGCTTGCCCGATTTTTTCGCCTTTGGCAAGGTTATGGTCAATTAAATCGCGCCCGCGCAATGGGAAAATCGGCACAACGGCGTCTTCAACTTCTTGCAGCACATTGGTGACTTTGGAGCTGTCTATGCCGAAAATGGCGGCAGTGAGCAGAATTTTATCCAAACAAAAGGTTTTTCCGTAGCGATAAATAAAACGCAAACGCTGAATAGGCGTGGAAATATTTTCCGGCATTAAGTTTATTTTTGCCCAATTCACAAAGTTTTCTTTTTGCTTTTTAGAAAAACGCAAAGTGCGGGCAATGTTTTCGGCTTCTGACGCATTAGGCTGATACAACACAAAAAGTCGGCGCAGAAAATTGCCTTCATATTTCATATCGGAGACAAGTTCGGTCAGACGTTTTAAGGCGTCAAAATGCGTTGATTTATTTGGTAAAAAGTAACTTAAAATGTCATTATCAAAAATAATCTGCAAAGTTTCGGCGGCTTTTGGAGTAACCAGCAATTTAAACAGCTCGTCCCGCACACGCTCAATAGAAACAGTGCGCAAGCCGTCTTTGTTGGCTATGCAGGCTTTCAAAGCTTCTTTGTCTATAGGCTTTTTACTGAAAATGGAATAAAATCGGAAAAAACGCATAATGCGCAGATAATCTTCCTTAATACGCTCGTCCGGATTGCCTATAAAACGCACAACGCCGTTTTCCAAATCATTTATGCCGTTGTAGTAGTCAAACACATTGCCGTATAAGTCAGCATAAACGGCATTGATTGTTAAATCGCGGCGGGAAGCATCTACGCTCCAATCATCGGTAAATTCAACTTCAGCATGGCGACCGTCAGTTTTAACATCTTTGCGCAAAGATGTTACTTCAAGCACCTGATTATCTATAATTACGCCGATGGTTCCGAATTTTAGCCCAATAGGTACGGTTTTTAAACCGTAATCTTGACAAGCCTCCACCAATTCATCGGGAGATAAGTCTGATGCCAAATCCAAATCAAAATTATTTTGTCTGCCGGCTAAAGTATCGCGCACGGAACCGCCGACAAAACGCAAAGTGCCTCCATGCGCTTCCACAGCGTCAAAAAGGCGGTAAATTCGTTTAGAAGTCAGCAGTTTTGACATATCCAAAAAATTCGGTTTCATCATGATTTGAAAATTCCTTTTGCATTTTTTATAAATTTTAATTGTTTATATATAATTTTTTGCTATAATCCAAGCAAAATTTAAGTGTAAAAGGATAAAAAAGTATGTTAAAATATTTATTGGTTTTGAGTGGTTTGATGTTGGCAACGGCGGCTAATGCGGCTGAAATGCCTAAAGAATTGGGTCAATACGGCGATTGGACCGCTTGGACTTATAACGACCGCGGAAATTTAATTTGCTATATGTCATCGACTCCTAAAAAAGATGAAGGAAAATATACCAAACGCGGTGATATTTATTCGATTATTACTCATCGTCCGTCTGAAAAAACATTTGATGAAGTAAGTTTTGTAGCTGGCTATAATTTTGATACCAAAGCGCCGTTTACAATTAAAATCGGCGATAAAGTTTTCAAAAACACCTTTACTGAAGGTTCTAAAGGCTGGATGGTAAATTCTCAGGAAGACCGCAATTTGATTGTTGCCATGAAACGCGGTGAAAGAATGATTGTTGATGGTAAATCCAGCCGCGGCACAACCACAAAAGATACATATTCTTTGAAGGGTTTTTCCAGCGCTTATCAGGCAATTTCCGCTAAATGTAAGAAAAAATAGCCATGACGGAAAAAATAGAGCTTATCGGTTTAAGTAAAGAAGAATTACAAAATGCTTTGGTGAATATCGGTGAAAAGCCGTTTCGCGCCAAACAGCTATGGCAATGGCTTTATTATTTTGGAGAAACAGATTTTTCCAAAATGAGCAATCTTTCTAAAGAACTGCGGCAAAAATTAGCCGATAACTTTACCGTTAGTCGTCCAAAAATTGTGGCAGAACAGCTTTCTGTTGATAAAACCCGCAAATGGCTTTTGGAATTTAAAGACGGTCAGCGTGTGGAAATGGTTTATATTCCAGAAGAGGATAGGGGCGCTGTTTGCATTTCCACCCAAGTCGGCTGTGCGGTTGGCTGCCGTTTTTGCCATACTGGAAGTCAAAAGCTTACCCGCAATTTAACTGCAGGAGAAATTGTCAGCGAATTTATGGTGGCGCGTGATACTTATGGCGAATGGCCTAGTCCGACAAATGAAACCCGCTATCTTTCCAATATTGTAGTTATGGGTATGGGCGAGCCTTTGCACAATATGGAAAACACCATAAAAGCCCTGCAAATTTTAACAGACGGCGACGGCATTGCAATTTCGCGCCGCCGCGTAACGATGTCCACTTCCGGCATTGCGCCTAAAATTTTGCCGACACTGCAGCAAACAGGCGTGCGCTTGGCGGTGTCGCTGCATGCTCCAAACAATGAAATCCGCTCGCAAATTATGCCGATTAACAACCGCTATCCGCTGGAAGAAGTTATGGAAGCGTGCAAAGCGTATCAAGCCGAAGACGGCAGCAGATATATTACTTTTGAATATTTGCTGTTAAACGGCGTTAATGACAGTTTGGATTGTGCGAGAGAACTTATTGCTTTGATGAAAAAATATCAGCTCAGAGCCAGTTTTAATTTGATTCCGTTTAATCCGTGGCCTGGGTGTTCATTTGCCCCGAGTTCAAACAATCGGGTGCATGCTTTTGCTAAAGAACTGGAAAAAGCAGGTTTTGCGGCGCCGGTTCGGGTGGCTCGCGGACAAGATATTTTAGCAGCGTGCGGACAGTTAAAATCTAAAAAAGACAGCGAAGATAAAAAAGATTCTAAATAATTCCCATTTTTTGAGCTGTGACAACTGCCTGCGTGCGGTTGCTAACGTTCAACGAGCGCAAAAGGGCGTTGATGTGTAATTTTACAGTAGATTCCGAAACCCCCATATCATAAGCTATTTGTTTGTTGGATTTCCCTTGCGCTATCAAATCTAAAACCTGTGATTGGCGGTTAGTCAGAGCTTTATTTTTTTCACTAGATTCGGCAGATACGGCAGGGGAGTTTAACAGGCTTGAAACATATTTGTTACCAGCTAAAACTGATTTTACAGCAGTGTAAAGTTCGGATATTTCGGTTTGTTTGGCAAGGCAGCCGCTGGCTCCGGCAGCTGAAACTTGTTTGGTGTTATGGAAATTTTTAGAATTAGCCAACACGATAATTTTAGCGAGCGGAGCTAGTTTTTTTATGTCCTTAAAAATATTTTGATGCGGCAGGTCAGTCATTTCCCAGTCTAAAAACAGCAAATCATAGTTTCGCTCTTCAGTTAGAATTTTAATAAATTGCGCATAATCCGGAGCTTGTCTGATTTTGGCGTCGGGTAAAATATGGTTAAGGTGCAAACTTAGCCCGTCGCGAAAAATGGGACAGCTGTCGGCAATTAAAATTTTCATTATCCAACCTCCTTTAACTTTGGGCAAAATTCAATCGGTAAGATATATATAGATGTTTTAATAAATTTAAAGGGGTTAACCTGCCTTAAAATAAATTATTTTTTACGCGGCAGTTCAATGTATGCCACTCCGGCTTCATTAAACATTTGCGCCGAATAATTAAGCTTATCTCTCCAAGTGTTTTTCGGGTCATTATCAGCTGGTTTATATTCGTAGGTTATCACTTCTTTTATGCCGGCTTGAATAATAGCACGAGCGCAATCGGTGCAAGGAGTTAAAGTGCAAAAAATGGTGCAGCCTTTAAGCTGGGTGCCGGTTAAGCAGGCGTTATAAATGGCGTTGCGTTCGGCGTGCTCAAAAAAATCATATTTAGTCGGGCGCTCCATACGTTCTGGAATATCATCTGAAACTCCGCGCACCAAACCGTTATATCCGGTGGCGCGTATTTCTTTGTCTGGTCCAACCACCACGGCTCCGGTTTGAGTCGAAGGGTCTTTAGACCAGCCGGCAACCAGTGTTGCCAATTCTAAAAAGCGGTAATTCCATTTTTCTGAAAACATAAGATTCTCCTTTCTGCCGAAGTAATGCTGCCAGTATAACAAAAAAAGCTGTTAGTTCAACATATTATTTTAAATAAGCCGACCTATTTTTTCATAGCGTTTGTGAATGCACTGCAATGCAGTTTTGTGCACGCCTTTGGTAATGTTATAATAAACAAATCTGCCGTCGCGGCGGCAAGTTACAAATTCATCATCTTTCAGCCGCCGCAGATATTGCGAAACTTTCAACTGGTCGCTTTGAGTTTCTTGCACAATTTGGGTGACATTGCTTTCGCCGTTGAGCAATAAAAATTCTAAAATCCGCATTTTATCATAGTTGGCAAACAATTTTATGCGGTTTGCCGCCATAGTCGTATAGTCCGGCGGTAAAACAGCTTTGTAGCCATCAGCCAAAAAACGTATGCTGTCGGTCATATAGCCGTAGAGCTTGCGCAAACAGTCAAAAATGCTGGCAGGGTATTCTTCTTGTATGCTGTAATAAATAAAAATGCCGTGCCGTTTAGTGCTAACCAGTCCGGCGTCGCGGAACTTTTTCAGGCTTTGCGACACAATCATTTGCTCGGCGTTTACAGCTTTAGTAATTTGCGAAACCGAAGCCTCGCCGTTCACATCTAAAAATTCCAAAATCCGCAGGCGTAAAGGGTGGGCGATATAGCAGATTCCCTTAACGGCTTGTTTCATAATTTCCGGCGGCAGTTGTTGTTTTAGCATATTTATCCTCAATAAGTTGTTTATTTTATATATAGCAAAAAATATATATTTTACAAATAAAAAAACAGCTTTCCCGAAAAGGAAAACTGTTTTTGCTAAGTTTAAGGCTTTATCTGCCAGCGGTCATGGTTTTCACCAACCTTGGTGTAGAGACTGCTGAACTTGCGCTGATAGTAGTCTTTGTGCGTGTTAACGTATTTGTCCCCGTTGTTGAAATAAACTTCGCCCACCGGATGTTCAACGACTATGCTGGCTCCTTCCAAGTGGATATTGCCGTTGTCGATGAAGTCATACTTGCCGTGGAAATCCAACAGCTGGCATTCCATGATGTAGTAGTAGTCAGTGCCTATACTTTGCAGCACCCAAAAGGCGTCGTTCAAGTTTTGACGCACTAAAACCACATCAGGCAAAAACACTTTCATACAGTTGACCGGACCGTCCAAGGTAGGAAAGCTGGGCTTATTCACGTGAATGACTTTTTTAACCAGCATGATGCGGCGCTTGGTGATGGTTCCTTGGTTCTCAAGGCTGTCTTGAGACCAGAACTCGTTGGAAACATTGCCAGAAATCACCGAATCTTTCAAACCGATTTGCATGAGGCTGTTGTTGATAGCTTTGGCGGTTGGCTCGTCGATTATTTGCAAATCTTCCAAAGACGGAAGAGCTACACGGTTCTTGAGGCAATATTGAAATGCCTCTTCACGGGTTACGGCTTTATCTGAAAGCGTGGAAAGCTCGATATATTTATCGTCCTTGCCGATAAAGATGCCGCGCTCCTGACGGAAAACGGTAGATGCCGAAAAGCTGTCGTCTGCAAGCAGAAAATCTCCAGGCATAATGGCGGTGCTGGCATACATCTTTCCGTCCTTTCGGGTTATGACTGCACGGCGCTGACCAACAGGAATGGAACGGTTAACACTACATAATAATTTTGGATACATCATAATACAAAAATTAAAAATTAAACAATGTAAGTATGTATATACCTTTTTGTGTTTTTTGTCAAGCGGCACAATTTAAAATGTTTTAATAAATCTAAAAAATGCTTGCTTTTTTACTTAAACTGTCATACAACCAAACTGGTCATATGGTGAGATGGCAGAGTGGTCGAATGCGATTGACTCGAAATCAATTGTACCCATTTCGGGTACCCAGGGTTCAAATCCCTGTCTCACCGCCAATAAACAAAAAACAGCCGTGATAAAAAATCAGGGCTGTTTTTTTGTTGGAGTATTCATTACTCAATCAGATTTAAGAGTTTTAAAATGATGCTGATGATAAAACACAAAATCAGATAGTAGACCATAAAATTGCCGCTGTAGTTAGGCTGCTGTTCCGGTTTAGGAGTTTTTCCGACGGCTAGGGCTTTTTTATGACTGCGGCTGTCAAGGTAGGAGCCAATGCCGATTACCACGAAAAAGCCGACGGCTAAACAAATAGCATAAGTAAAACTAGACATAATGATAAAGTGTTAAAAATTAAATGATATAAACAGTGTATGGTATTTTGTTGATTTTGTCAATAAAAGAATAAAAAAAATGACCTTGGAATAAATCAAAGTTTCCAAGGCGAATTTCTTAGCAGCCAAAAAATCCTGCTTTAGCAAGTATGAAACCAGTGGCGACAATCAAAACGGAATATATGCAGATATATCCCTTGGTGAAATCACTGACTTGCTTGTGTTGTGAAACGGCGATGTTGCGGCACTCTCTGCGGTTGAGGACAATTCCGGCAACGGCAGTAAGAGAAAAAATAACCAGCACGCTAACTCCAAAAATTACTTGTAGTACCATAATGATAAAAAATTTTATGTGAAAAATAATTGAAATAAATAATAGAAAAACTGCTGTAAAATAACATTATTTAAAAACTTGTCAAGATATATCCGCAATATATTTTTGCAAATATTGACATTGAATTTTGCTTGCTTATTATTTAAGAAAATATGCAATAAATAAGGAGAAAACAGATGAATAAAATTTGGGGCGCGGTGTTGGTGCTGGCTGCGGCGGCTTGTCATAACGATAATATGGTTACAACCGAAAAATATAATATTTCCTTAGACGGAGAACATGTTAAAACAACTGTAGAAATGGAATATCCGCAATCCGGCGGCAATGAAATTTTGGATAAAATCCGCCAGCAAGTTGCTGATTTACTGATTGCTGATTATAGTGGAAATTTGGCTGATGCCGATAAAATTCTACAGCAATTTGCAGCAGAAGAAAATGATAAGCTTAAAGCAGAGGTTTTTGAGCCGACTGAGCCATATACATATAACGGCGAAATCAAAATGACAACGCAGACGCCGGATTTTATTACTTTTGAAAAATATGCCTATACTTATACCGGTGGAGCGCATGGAATGCCCTTTTGGCAGGCGGTTTCAGTTAACAAGCGCAATGGCGAGCCGCTAAATGATGTAATTTTGAACAAGCGCACTGCTACCCAAGAATTTAAACAGCTTTTGAAACAAGGGGTTTCGGCTTATTTCAGCACACAGAGAGCCGCTGTTTATAAATGTGAGTTCCAACCGGAAAAGTTACAAGACGCGGTGTTTGGCGAATTTGATGCAAATAATTTACCATTGCCTGCAAGCAAGCCTTTTTTAACAGCCAGCGGTGTCGGTTTTGCCTATCAGCAATATGAAATTGCCAGCTATGCCGACGGTATGATTGCTTTTGTTATTCCATATAATAAGATGCGTCCGTATTTGACTGACAGGGTTTGGAATTTGGTGGAAAAGCAGCAAAATGCTGATGCAGAAATCACGGCTTATGTGAATGAAGATATGGCAAATGAATATCAAAAATATTTAGCTCTGCCGGAACATAAGGCTTGCGAATAAAACTTAAAAAAATCCGTCTGTTATAAAAGCAGGCGGATTTTTTGTAAACATTAAAAGTAAAAGTCATTTCCCTGATTGCGGCGGATTTTATCCAGTCTTTCATGGATAGCCTCGGCAAGTTTCGGCGGAAACGTTTTTAGCTCCTGCTCAATCAGTTTTTCGCCGACAGCTTGGGTCTCAGCCGAAGCGTAATCGGTCAAAAATTCTTCCAAAGTCATAAGCGCGTTCGGGTGACAGCAGTTATGGATTTGTTTGGCTTTGCAAAGTTCCATAAAGCGGTCTCCAGTGCGTCCGGAACGATAGCAGGCGGTACAGAAACTCGGTACATATCCCAGCCGAATCAGCCAGTTGATAACCTCATCAAGCGAACGGGTGTCTTCAACTTCAAACTGCTCTGAACGTTCGTCTTCCGCTTCCGGCTTAACATAACCGCCAACAGAAGTTTTAGAACCGCCGGAGATTTGCGAGATACCAAGTTTTAGAACTTGCTCCCGCGTTTTTTGACTCTCGCGGGTAGAAACAATCATACCAGTATAAGGCACGGCAATGCGGATTAACGCCACGATTTTCGCAAAGATATTATCCGGCACGCAGTTGCTGAATTGGCTTGGGTCAATATCATCTGCCGAACGTAGGCGAGGGACGCTGATAGTGTGCGGTCCAACTCCGAATACGGCTTCAAGATGTTCGGCGTGCATCAGCAAACCGCTGAACTCGTAACGATAGGTTGACAAGCCGAACAATACGCCCAGCCCGACATCGTCAATTCCACCTTGCATAGCCCTGTCCATGGCTTCTGTATGCCAAGCATAGTCGTGCTTAGGACCTTTGGGGTGCAGCTGTTCATAAGATTCCTTGTTATAAGTTTCTTGAAACAGAATGTAAGTGCCAATACCTGCTTGGTGCAGCTTGGTATAATTTTCTATCGTGGTGGCGGCAATGTTGACATTGACGCGGCGGATTGCTCCGTTTTTGTGCTTGATACTGTAAATAGTTTTGATACTTTCCAAAACGTATTCAATCGGGTTGTTTATCGGGTCTTCTCCCAATTCCAACGCCAAGCGCTTATGTCCCATGTCCTGCAAGGCAATAACTTCCTGACGGATTTCTTCTTGAGTCATCTTTTTGCGGAAGATATGCTTGTTTTTGATGTGGTAAGGGCAATAAACACAGCTGTTGACACAGTAATTGGAAAGATAGAGCGGGGCAAAAAGCACAATGCGGTTGCCGTAGTAATTTTGTTTTATACGTGCGGCAAGGGCAAAAACTTCTGCCTCAACTTCCGGATTGTCACAAGCCAGCAAAACCGAAGCTTCACGGTGTGTCAAGCCTTTTTCCTGCTCGGCTTTTTGCAAAATCTGCCGAACTAAAGCCAGATTGTTTTTGTTTTGGTCGGCATAGTTCAGCGTGGCGCAAATTTCGTCATGCGAAATGAACTCCTCAGCTTTGGAAGACCTTGGATTATAAACAAATTTTTCCATAATGATTATATTAAAAATGAAACATCAAAATAAAAAATACAGTGCTAAGATAACACTGTATTTTTTGGTTTGCAATAATTTAATTTAAGAATTTATTTGTTCGGGTTGTACGGGTCTTTGTCATCGGCAAGCAAATCTTCTACCGAGATTTCTCCCGCGTTTTGGTTATTTGCATCATCTTTCAAAATGTCTAAATCCGCTATTTCAGAAGCAAAATCGTCATTGAAAATGTCGTCAAGTTTGACATTGCTTTCTTCATTCGGCAAATCTATGGAAACAGGCTCTTCATCTTGCAAATCAAAAGATGTGCTGGCAGTATTGTCAGTATTTGCTTGTTTCAAGTCGGCGAAATGTTCCGGCGACGGATTAAACGGGTCGCTGGCGGCAAGTGAAAAATCATCTACCGAAGCCGGCTCAGAAATAGTTGTTTCAACAGGCTGTTCAAAATATGGTTCAACATGCGGTTCATCAATGGTAGTTACCGATTCAGAGATGTTTGGCGATTCAACTTCCGCAGGGGCTTCAAAACTATCAGAAACAGCGGTGTTTACATCAAAATCGACTGGCGTTTCTACAGTTTCTGCAATAACAGGCTCTTCAACAACAGGTTCATCAGCAACAGTTTCTGCAATAACAGGCTCTTCAACAACAGGTTCTTCTGCTGTGGTGTTTTGCTGCGGCAGATATTCTTGCTCGGCTGTGGAAATTTCTTCGCCAAGCGCCGTATTCCACGGCTCTTTTTCTTCAGCTGTTGCTGTTTCAGCATCGGCTTGTTTTTCTACTTGCATATCTTCTTGCGAAACAGTAAAATCTTGAGGTTGCGGAGCAAAAGTTTCGGCTTGTTCCGGCGTGCTGAGCAAGCTGTCTATACGCTGTTCATTTTCTTGCAAAACTTCGCTGTCTTCAGTAACTTCTGCCGGAGCGTTTTCATTTCTTTCTGCTTGGTCTTCGTTTATTTCTTTGAAACGTTCTTCATAAAAATCGGCAATAGACTGCGGGGCAGGTTCGTTGGTTCCTTCTTTAGCGGCGGCAGCAATATCCATGGTCGGCTGTTCCGGTTCTACAACCGGTAAATTTCGGTTGGTGTTGTTACTGTTTTTTTCGCTAAGAATTTCTTTCAGCAAGTCTTTAATGTCATTGTCAATATTGGTATGGTCTTTAATGCTTGATTTTATATAGTGATTGATACGGTTGACGGCGTCAATCAGGTGACCGTTCATATCCTTAAAATCAGTACTAAGAGCAGAAACTGTAGCAATTAAAAGATCAAAGTTGCCGCTGTTGCTGACAGCAAATTGACGATCTTTGCTTTTTTCGGTTTTAATATTATCAACATATTTTGAAATTTCACCGCAGATGGTTGCCAGCTGCTCTAAGCTGGATTGCAGATTAGTGTTGTTGACCTCGGAGCTGTTGTTCAGCGAGTTTAAACCGGTGTTGATTTCATTTAGACGGGAATCTAAAAGTTGGTTGGTTTGATTGTTGAGCGAGGCTATTTTAACCAGCAAATCCGTGATGTTGCTGTTTTCATTGTTTTTGCCAAAATCAGTGCCTTTTAGCAACTTAACTAAATTGCTTTCGGTATTTTTGTTTTGGTAAACATCAAATAAAATAAAAAGTAATGCAAATGTTACGGCAGAAATTAAAAATACCGCCAAGGCAATGTCGGCTATAAATAAATCAGTGTGTTCTTGGGTGATTTGATATTGGTAGGTGTAGTATAAAAACGCACCGAAAACGACTGCGGACAGCATTCCGCTGAAAATTTTGATTAAACCTGCTGCAAACTTCATCAGTTTATCTCCTATAGGTTACTGACAATATTTATTGTAAAATTAAAGCAAACCTGACAAAAACGCAAGGTTTGCTTTAGATTTCTTAACAGGTAATAAAATTAAATTGCTTGTTCACGGGTTTTATGCAGTTCCAAATGTGGAAAATCTTCTTTGATTTTGCCCAAATGCCAAGCGTTGCGTGCTAAAAAGACTTTTTCGCCATCGTAGTCGTCGGCAATGTTCATTTGGTTAGTGTTATAAAATTTTCCCAATTCCGCTTTATCGGAGCTGCTGACCCAGCGTGCGGTATAATATTGCGTCGGTTCAAAAATAACGTCAATATTAAATTCCGTGCGCAGGCGATCAGCAATTACTTCAAACTGAAGCACGCCAACCACACCGACAATATATTCAGAACCGACAATCGGTTTGAAAATGCTGGCGCCTCCTTCTTCGGCGATTTGCTGAAGTGCGTTGGCTAAGTGTTTGGATTTCAGAGGGTCTTTAGCGCGGACAGATTTCAAAAGTTCCGGTGCAAAACTTGGAATGCCTGTATAGTGCAGCTTTTCGCCTTCGGTTAAAGTGTCGCCGATACGCAGCTGCCCGTGGTTTGGAATACCGATAATATCGCCAGCGTAAGCGTCTTCTGCCAATTCACGTTCCTGAGCCAAAAACATAACCGGAGTCGGCACTTTAATATCTTTGCCAGTGCGGACTTGCAGCAAGCTCATGCCGCGCTTAAAGTGTCCGGAACAAATACGCATAAAGGCAATGCGGTCACGGTGTTTCGGATCCATATTTGCTTGAATTTTGAAGACAAAGCCGGTTACTTTCTTTTCGTCAGCGTTAACCACGCGTTCAGCGCTTGGCTGAGGGCGTGGGGTAGGGGCAAATTCGTGCAGACCGTTTAAGACTTCGCGCACGCCGAAATTGTTGACGGCACTGCCGAAAAATACCGGAGTTAAAGCGCCAGCTAAATACAGCTCCAAATCAAACGCCGGACAAAGCTCGCGCACCATTTCTACATCTTCACGCAGTTTTTTAACGGCATACGCCGGCAGAAGCTCGTCTAGTTTCGGGTCGTCTAAGCCCTTGCAGGTTTCAATAGTGTCGTTAATCAGCGACTTGCTGCCGTTTTTGTTCATTAAAATGAGCTGGTCGTTAATCAAATCATAGCAGCCTAAAAAGTCTTTGCCGCTGCCGATAGGCCAACTCGCCGGAGTAACGTCCAAAGCCAAGGTCTTTTCAATATCGTCCAGCAGTTCAAACGGATCTAAGCCTTCGCGGTCGAGTTTGTTAATAAAAGTAATAATCGGAATGTTGCGCAAACGGCAGACTTCAAACAATTTTTTAGTTTGAGTTTCAATACCTTTGGCAGAGTCCAAAACCATTACAGCCGAATCAACGGCAGTCAAAACCCGATAGGTGTCTTCGGAAAAGTCTTCGTGCCCTGGGGTGTCCAGCAAATTGAAAGTGATGTTGTTATAGTCAAAGTTCATTACGGAAGACGCCACGGAAATACCGCGTTCCTGTTCAACTTTCATCCAATCGGAGTGGGCGTGGCGGTTTTCGCCGCGGGCTTTGACGGCTCCGGCTTGCTGAATGGCGCCGCCGAACAGCAGCAATTTTTCGGTTAAAGTGGTTTTACCAGCATCAGGGTGTGAAATAATGGCAAAAGTTTTGCGTTTGTTGACAATTTGTTCAGGCATTTTTTCCTCTACTACTTTATTTATTAGAGCAAGTTATAACTGAAATTTACTGATTTGCAAGATTTTTGTGGGTTAAGTGCTAAAAATTGCTTGATTTATAAAAAGTTTTATGCTCTAATCCGCGGTAATTGGGAAATAATCCCAGCGCGGGTATGGTGAAATTGGTAGACACGCCAGACTTAGGATCTGGTGCCGCGAGGCTTAAGAGTTCGAGTCTCTTTACCCGCACCATCGTTTTTTTGATGGTTTTGAGTTAATAACAATTTATTTTAGAGAAAATCACAATGAATGTAAAAGAAGAAAAAGCAAAAGGTTTGAATAAAAAGTATAATGTTACTTTGGCTGCTGCCGATTTTGCCACTGCTGTTGATAAAAAATTGGAACAGGTTGCTAAAAAAGTTAAACTTCCGGGATTCAGAGCTGGTCACGCGCCAAAAGCAATGATTGACAAACAATATCGTCCAAGCGTTTTAGGCGAAGTTCTTGACGATATGATCCGCGATGCTGTTAATGAAGTTATTGCCAACAACAAATTGCGTCCGGCTGTTACTCCGGATATCAAAATTGAAAAATTTGAAGACGGCAAAGACGTTGAATTTACAGTTGAAGTAGAAGTTTTGCCTGAAATTAAAGTAGGTGATTTTTCTAAAATTACTTTAAACAAATATGTTGCCAAAGTTCCGGCTGAAGAAATTGAAAAAGCTGTTAAATATATGACAGATTCCCGCCGTGATTCTGCAAAAGTAGAAGAAGACAGAGCCACCAAAAAAGGCGATATCGCCGTTATAGACTTTGTCGGCTCTATCGATGGTGTTGAGTTCCAAGGCGGTAAAGGTAATGCATATCCGTTGGAATTGGGCTCTAACTCTTTCATTCCAGGCTATGAAGACCAGTTAATCGGTAAAAAAGCTGGTGAAACAGTTAATGTTAAAACCACTTTCCCTACTGATTATCATGCTAAAGATTTGGCTGGTAAAGAAGCTTTGTTTGTTACCACAATCAAAGAAATCCGCGAATATAAGCCGGTTGAATTGAATGATGAATTTGCAAAATCTATGGGCGCAAAAGACGTTGCCGATTTGAAATCTAAAATTGAAGCTCGTATTTTGGAAGACTACAACGCAACTTCACGCATTAAATTAAAACGCGATTTGCTGGACGCTTTGGATAAAGAATACAGCTTTGAAGTTCCTCAAAAATTGATTGATGCTGAATATGCAGCTATTGAAAAACAATATCAAGACGCTAAAGCTAAAAATCAGTTGGACGAAAGCGAAAAAGCTCGTGATGAAAAAGACGTTTTGGCTGAATATAAAGAAATTGCTCTGCGCCGCGTTAAATTGGGCTTGCTGCTTTCTGAAATTGGTGCCGATGCTAAATTGCAGCTGTCTGCAGATGACGTAAACAAGGCTATTATGAATGAAGCAAAGCGTTATCCAGGACAAGAAAAAATGGTTTTGGAATACTATGTAAAGAATAAAGATGCTGTTGAAGCATTGAAAGCTCCTGCATATGAAGAAAAAATCGTTGATTATGTTTTGGAAAAAGCTAACGTGGCTGATAAAGAAGTTTCTGTTGAAGAACTGTATGACTTTAGCGAAGCTGGTGCTAAGAAAGAAAAGAAAGCTAAAAAATCTGCTTAGCATTGTTCGATTCGAACTTTTGTTTTGAAATAAAAGACGTCTCTAAAGAGGCGTTTTTTATTTTCTGTAACAAATTGCAGGTTATAAAAAAACACCGCTTTGCAAAAGCAAGGCGGTGCGAGGTGTATAGATTTTCGGTTACGAATTATTTGCCATAAAAGGCCTTTTTATAAACTTCCAATACCAATTCTTTGCAGCAAGGACGAGGATTGCCGCCGGTGCAGACATCTGCCATGGCAGCTTCGGACAAAGCTTCCAAATCTTCTTCCTTAACATTGATATCTTTTAAGGTTTCCGGAATGTTTACGTCTTTTTTCAGTTGTTTTACAGCATCAATAGCGGCTTTGCGGTATTCTTCCTGCGACATTTCATCAACCCCTTTAACACCCATAGCGCGGGCAATTTCACGGAATTTTTCGCCAGTATATGGAGCATTAAATTCCATAACATACGGCAACAGAACCGCATTAGCCACGCCATGCGGAGTGTTATAAAACGCGCTGAGCGGGTGAGCCATACCATGTACAACGCCCAAGCCGACATTAGAAAACGCCATACCGGTCATATATTGACCAAGCGCCATATCTTCACGTCCTTTAGGGGCGTTTTCCACGGCTTTGCGCAAAGAACGCGAGATAATTTCAATAGCTTTAAGATTCAAAGTATCTGCCAATTCCCAAGAAGCCAGAGTGGTGTAGCCTTCAATAGCGTGAGTAAGAGCATCCATACCGGTGGCAGCGGTCAAACCTTTCGGCATAGAAGACATCATTTCCGGATCGACAATCGCCACAACCGGAATATCATGCGGATCAACGCAGACAAATTTGCGGCGCTTTTCTTCATCGGTAATCACATAGTTAATAGTGGTTTCGGCAGCAGTGCCGGCTGTAGTGGCAATAGCGATTACCGGAACGCTTTTATGCTTGGTCGGAGCGACGCCTTCCAAAGAAACGACATCGGCAAATTCCGGATTGTTGATGATTATACCGATACCTTTGGCTGTGTCTTGCGGAGAACCGCCGCCAATGGCAATCATATAGTCGGCTCCGGCTTTTTTGAAAGCCTCAACGCCTTCTTTAACCACAGTTACGCTCGGATTGGCTTTTACTTTGTCATAAATCGCATAAGCCATATTGTTTTTATCCAGCAAATCGGTGATTTTTTTCACCACGCCGAATTTTACCAAGTCTGCATCGGTAACAATCAAAGCTTTTTTAAAGCCGCGGGCTTTAGCTTCGGTGATTACTTCATCTTTGGCGCCGTAGCCGTGATAGCTGGTTTCATTTAACATAAAACGTTTTGCAGTCATAGTTGTTTCCTTTCACAAAAATTGTTAAATACTTATGCTTTAAATATATAGCAAAAATTGTTTAGCAACAGGTTAATTTTGTGTATGAAAACTAATCGTGAATATTTTTTCGTTTAAACCAATTTTCGGATTTTTGCTTAGTGTTAATACGCCATAAGTAATTGAACCTATTTTGATAAGAAACAACGGCTTTTTTATTACGGATAAAAAATACGCAGTTCTCACTATTTTTTGAACTAGCGGGGTTTGTCCAATTATATGAACCGCTTGAAGCGTATTTGTTATCGAAAACAGCAAATTTATTATGTTCAATTTTAAATTTTGAATGAACTCTGATATTTATGCCGTAGTTATACAATTCCAACACTTTAGAATGTTTAGATGCAGCTTGCTGTTTATCTGTTAGAATCCTGATATTTACGCCTTTGTCGTGACTGTCTTTTAGAGCCTTTACAATATTTTTGTTATTTATGGAATATACAGCTATGTCTATATTTTTTTCAGACTGTTTTATAAGTTTGATTATGCTGTTTTCGCATTTAGTAGACGGTGAAAAGTAAATGTCAGTTTTAGCAAAGGAAAATTTACCAGTTAATAACAAAACTAAAGCAAAAATAAAATATAAACAGCGGTATAATTTAGACATTTCATTTCTCTAAAAAATTTACAGCTGAAAACATAAAACAAATATTTTCAGCTGTAAACAGATTTATTCGTTTATGACTTTTTCTATTTCCGCTTTTATTTTCCACGGCTTTTTTATATCCTTAAATAAAACGTGCGATGTTCCAGTACCTGATGCGTGCAAAGTCGCAAAACCAAAAATATTGCCCCAAATGCTATATTTTAACTCTATGGATTCAACTTTAGCATTTCGGATTTCATTTACATTTACAAATAATATACCTTCACGACATACAATTCTTTTGTTTGTGCAAACCATTTCTGTTGTGGCTGTTTTTAACCAAGCCCAAAATGCAAAGATTCCAGTTAATATAAAAAGCGGTGTATCATTTGCTAGAAAAATAACCGTTAATAACAACCAAAAAATAACCCACCTATATACAAATATATGTTTTTTAGCTACAACTTTTACTTCTTCGCCAGGTATTAAAGTTTTTTTAATATAAGGACATTTTTTATCCTTTCTAATTTAATATTATTTTGCAATTTCTGTTACATTAAATTCAAAATCCGGTGATTTTAAGCTGCCTACTGTTGTTAAACTGTATTCTTGAAATCCTAAGCTATCGCTAGGTTTTAGCTTGCCGGAAAATGTTACTTTATCATTGACTTGCAGTTCTGCTATTGTATCTATCAGTGGGTCATTCATATTTGATGTATAGCGCAAAGTTATATTTGGTGAAATTTCAATATCAATTTGAATATTGTCACCCAACGTTTCAATGTTACTAACAAAGCCACCCCAATCTTTTGCTATACCGTTAAAATCTGCTTCGGTTAATTCTTTGGTTCTTTTCTTTAATAGCATTCTTTTTTGAATGTCATTTTTTACATTAGATGAAGAAACTTCATTTTGATATTTTACTAACAAATTTATAAAGTTTTGTTCAATTTCGGGAATTTCGCCCAATTGTTGAAAACGTTGTGCTTTATTGGCGTTTTTGACTAGTTGTGTAAATACCGCAGTTTCCGGATCATTTAGATATTCCCACATTTCTTCAAAGTCTTCCGCATAAGAATAATTAGGAATCGCTGTTACTAACGTTAACAATGCTGTTGTTAATATTAATGTTTTTTTCATAAGTTCAAGCTCCATATAAAAATTAAAAACCACCTATAACAAAGGTGGTCAGGGAGTTGAACAATCATATAGTATTAAATGACTCTTTTAGCCTTTAGAATGTTCTTTCAGAGATAAACCATTCTTGGACATACGCTAAAAGCCCCCAGACCAGAATCTGGGATATAAGATTTAACGGTGTTACATCATCACCGAATACTATAAGAGCCGTTCAAAGCCCACACCTTTATTAAAGTGTAAATCCACACTATCAGATAAAAATTTAGTTTGCAATAAAAATATTGTATGAATTGTATGAAAAAAGCGGTTCGTTGGGAACCGCTTTTTGAGTGTCGTTTTTATACCATTTTTATGCCGTTTTTTATAACGGAAGCAACGGCGACCATGCTGGGTCAGAAGCTTCTGCCGGTGTAACAATACGGCGTTCGTTATAACCAGTCAGGTCAATGCTGTACAAACGTACCGGAGAACCTCTGTCTTGGCGGAAGTACATCAGCACTCGTCCATTTGGAGACCAAGTCGGACCTTCAACTAAATAGCCGTCTGCCAAAATACGTTCGCCTGAACCATCAGGATACATCACGCCGATATAAAAGGCGCCGTTTGCCATTTTGGTAAAGGCAATATAGTCGCCACGCGGAGACCATACCGGAGTAGCATAGCGTCCCTTGCCAAAACTGATGCGCTGTACGTCGCTGCCGTCGGCATTCATTACATAAAGCTGCTGATTGCCGCCGCGGTCGGAGTTGAATACAATCTTGCTGCCGTCCGGAGAGTAGCTCGGCGAAGTGGAAATTGCGCTGCCGTAAGTAAGCTGATGAGTTTTACGAGTTCTGATATCCATTTCATAAATGTTGGTCGAGCCATGGTTAGCGTAACTCAGCAAAACTTTAGAACTGTCCGGAGAAAATACCGGAGCAAAAGTCATTCCAGGGAAGTTGCCCAAAACCTGACGGCGATTGGTGTCCAAATCCAGCATATAAACACGCGGATTGTTGCCTACAAATTCCAAATAAGCAATTTTTTGCATATTCGGTGAAAAACGCGGCGTCAAAACCAAATTTCTGCCGTCGGTTAAGAACTTATGATTTTCGCCGTCCTGATCCATCATTGCCAAACGTTTGATGCGGCGTGTGGCGCGACCGGTTTCCGAAACATAGACAATACGGGTGTTGAAATAGCCTTTGTCGCCAGTCAGACGCTCATAAATAGCATCGGCGACAACGTGGGCGATTCGGCGCCAGTTGCTTTTGGTGGTGGTAAAAGATTTGCCGATAAGCTGCTGTTCAGACGCCACGTCCCACAAACGGAAATCTACACGGATTCTTTCATTCGGCAGTTCGACAATTTGGCTTTGCACCAAGGCTTGTGATTTTATTGCCTGCCAGTTAACAAACTTTGGCTGCTGGTCAATAGAGGTCAGCGTTTCAATATAGCTGTTGGTCGGCAAAACTTTGAACAATCCGCTGCGATCAAGGTCTGCAACCAAGACTTCGCGTACTTTGTCGCCGTAGTCATTGCCGATAATTTTAGTAAAAAAGTTGCCGTTGTTGCCAATCATTTCCGGAATGGCAATAGGCATAGGGTTACGAGTTGCGCCGCGCACATCAATTTCCAATTCCGCATGAGCAGGGGAAATAATCAATGTTAAAAATGCGGCTAAAATATATTTTAATTTCATTGCTTTTACCTTTGGAACTAATTAAAATTTTAACTGTCTTTACCATATACGCAATGTAAATAATAGTAAAGCTAAAAAAGAGTTTATGGACATAAATATATAGAATTTTAGGGGCTTGACAATGGCGGATAAACCGCATAGCTTTGAAACAAAAAGGAAATATAATGAATATTGCAGAATTTAAGGCGGTTTTGCCAAAATATAAAGCTTTGCTGGGGGTGGATTACGGTTCTAAAAGAATGGGACTGGCGGTGTCTGATTTGGGGCGCAGCATTGCTACTTCGTACAAAATTTTATATCGCGGCGAATGGGAAAAAGATGTTGCTGAGCTCAAAAAAGTGATTACTGAAAAAGAAATCGGCGGCTTGGTTTACGGCTTGCCTTTGCAGATGAACGGTGAAGAAGGCGCTATTGCGCAAGAGGTGCGGTCGTTTGCCGAAAAATTGGCGCAGGAAATCGATTTGCCGTATATTTTTTGGGACGAGCGGTTGTCTTCATCGGCGGTTGAGCGTTTTTTAATTGAAGAAGTCGATATGTCGCGCGGTAAACGCAAAAAGATTTTGGACGCGTCAGCCGCCGCTTATATATTGCAGGGTGCGTTGGACGCCATTAGTTTTTCTCGTTGATTAGGCTTGTGCTTGCAGCGGTATGGTGCTATAGATGTGGATAGTTGCCGTTATTTTGTTATCAAAGTATAAAAAGTATATTATAGAGCAGGTATCGGACTAAATTATGAGGAACTTATGAAGAAGTTTTTTAGTAAAATCTCAGCTTTTTTACCCAAGCTGAAGTATAACGCACTGATGGGAATTTTGTTTGCAGCTTTGGTGGTGGCGCCGGACTATTTGTTTATGGCGTTTTTGCCGAATATTGTTTATTTGACAGATGTGGTGTTTTTGCTGGTAATGTTTGCCTTTGGATTTTTCCTTTCACTTGCCGGAATATGGGTTTATGCAATTTGCTGTGGACTTTTTATTTTTATGCAAACCATTCAGCTGGGACATATTGTGTATTTTTCCCGTCCGATAAATCCGCTGGATATAGGCAAGGTTTTTGACGAGTTTGATGATATTTATTCTGCTGGTATATCAGGCGCAGATGATTTTTGGTTTGTTCCCGTGGCGGCGGCTTTGCCTTTTTTAATTTTGTTGTTTATGGAGTTTAAGTGGCGGAAAAAACTATATTTTTCATTTGTCGGAATTTTGGCGGTTATAATCTTTTTAGGCGTAAAGCCGGAACGGGCGACGCGGCGTGGATTGCATTCTTTTTTGCCGCCGGAAACTAGATATTCCATTCATAATTCGATAAATTCTTTTTCTTTTTATGCCGTGCACGGAGCGGACAGCAAAAATATTCACGATATTGTGCCGATGGATTTTTATTTGCCGTATAAAATAGAAAGATTGCCGGAATCGTCACAGCTGGTGGTGCTGATTATGGGAGAAAGCACTAGTGCGGATAAAATGCACCTGTTTAATCCGAATGCCCGCCAAACCACACCGCAGCTGGATAAAATGAAAGATGAAAAAGGCTTTGCTTATAGTTTGGCAATTTCAGGCGCGGTTTCAACCCATTCATCATTGCCGATTTTTTTCAATATGATGAAAGAGCCAGGGAATGTTCAAAAACTGGAAGAGGAAGACACAAACTTGTTTAAAATGGCAAAGGAAAACGGATTCAAAACCTATTTTTATTCGGCGTACGATATGAAACAAACCAACCTTATCGGTGTGCGCTATATTGATGAAATGGTTACGTCCGAGCATAATCCGCGCAAATTTAAGCGCAAAAAAGAAGATTTGCTGCTGAAAATGTTTAAAAAACTTGATTTGAAAAACGGTAAAAATTTTGTGGTTTTGAATTTTAAGAGCGTACATTCGCCTTATGAGGAAAATTATGCAAATCATCCGGAATTTGATGTGTTCAAACCTAAAGATTCCAGCCGTTTTGAAGAGGAAAATGCAGCCTATGAAAACGCAATTTTATATATAGACAGCATATTAGGACAGCTGCTTGATGAATTTAAGCGTTTGAATGTACCTAATTCGCAATTTATCTTTACTTCTGACCATGGAGAAATGCTGGGACTGCCTGACGGGCGGTATGGACATAATCAGTTGGTTATGGAAGATATGCGCGTGCCGTTTTTTATATACAGCGCGGACGGGAAAGCCCCTGTTTTGCCGAAAGGTGTGATTTCTCATTATGAAATTTCGGAATTGGCGGCGCATTATTTGGGGTATAAAGTAACAAATCCAAATTATAGCAATGATGTGTTTTTTGTGCATGGCAACAACTTGTTTGAGGAATATCAATTTATTGAATATCAACGTCAAAACGGGCAACTCAAAGAAGTTATAAAAGATGAAGTAGAAGATTTTATCCGTGAAAAGAAGAAGGAGAGGGAAAAATGATTACACAGTTTTCTCGTACAGAATTGCTGATTGGCACTGAAGGTGCCGAAAAACTTAAAAATTCACGGGTGGCGGTTTTCGGACTTGGCGGCGTCGGCGGCTATGTGGCAGAGGCTTTGGCTCGAGCCGGAGTAGGAACACTTGATTTGGTTGATAATGATGTAGTGAGTTTAAGCAATATCAACCGGCAGATTTTGGCGCTGCATTCCACAATCGGCATTTTGAAAACCGAGGCGGCTAAGCAGCGGCTTTTGGATATAAATCCGAATTTGAAAATTGTTTGCCATAATTGTTTTTATCTGCCGGAAACTGCGGATAGTTTTGATTTTGCCCAATATGATTATGTGGCTGATGCAATTGATACGGTTGCTGGAAAAATCGCTTTAGTGCAGCAGGCGGCAAAAGCAAATACTCCGATTATTTGCGCTATGGGAGCAGGAAATAAACTTAATGCTGGCGATTTTAAGGTGGCGGATATAAGCAAAACGTCGGTTTGTCCGCTGGCGAAAGTTATGCGCCGAGAGCTGCGCAAACGCGGTATAGAACATTTTAAAGTTGTTTATTCTGAAGAACCGGCTATTACTCCGCTGGGAACGGCAGAAGACAGCAATAAACGGCAGACTCCTGGGAGTATATCCTATGTTCCAGCGGTTGTGGGACTGATGATGGCTGGAGAGATTATCCGCGATTTATTGGGCGCCGATTAAAATAAAAGAAGCGGCTGGTTTGCTATAAAGGAGATGTATTAGTTGTTTAGGTTGTTCTGCGGCGGTGTAAATGTATGTTCAGCATAGCAGAAGATTGTTTTTGTGCCTAGACGATAAATAGTTTTAGCAAAAATAAATCAACTATAAACATGCTCGTTCTTGTGAATAAGTGTGTTTATTTGGCAGCTTAAACGATTATAGAGGTTATGTTTTCGGCGACTTCTATGTAGTGTTTTTGTAGTATTTTATAAGTTGCTGACAGGGATTGGCTTTGTTTCACTTCGCCGCTGCGTCCTCGTTCGCGGACGCTCACCGGCATGCTCCCGCCTGCCTCTCGTCCTTGTCGAACCCTTCGTTCCAGGGTTCTTTCCCTTACTGCGCGTATAACAAAAAAACTCCCAAAAGGGAGTTTCTTTGTTATTGGTACGCGCGCAGGGATTGGCTTTGTTTCACTTCGCCGCTGCGTCCTCGTTCGCGGACGCTCACCGGCATGCTCCCGCCTGCCTCTCGTCCTTGTCGAACCCTTCGTTCCAGGGTTCTTTCCCTTACTGCGCGTATAACAAAAAAACTCCCAAAAGGGAGTTTCTTTGTTATTGGTACGCGCGCAGGGATTGGCTTTGTTTCACTTCGCCGCTGCGTCCTCGTTCGCGGACGCTCACCGGCATGCTCCCGCCTGCCTCTCGTCCTTGTCGAACCCTTCGTTCCAGGGTTCTTTCCCTTACTGCGCGTATAACAAAAAAACTCCCAAAAGGGAGTTTCTTTGTTATTGGTACGCGCGCAGGGATTCGAACCCTGGACCCACTGATTAAGAGTCAGTTGCTCTAGCCAACTGAGCTACGCACGCATATCAACAATGTATGTATTGTATAAAGCATAAAGTTTTTATTTGCAACACTTTTTTTATAAAAAAAATTACACTTATATTTTTTTTTGCAATTTTCTTGACTTTTGTCTGTGAAAAGAGTACTAAAACATCACTTTTTTATAATTTTTAATATTATTAACTTCAAAAAACTTTTAGATTATGAGTAATTATTTTGGAAACAGTAGTAACGGCAATAAAAGCTGGTTAAAGTGGTCAACCTGGTCAATCATCTGCGTCGTTGCCGTGTTTGTAATGGTTCTTGCTTGGAGTTCGGTTTATGTGATAGATCCGGGCTACCGCGGTGTTCAAGTGATGTTCGGCAAGGTTGAGCCGCAGAGTTATGTTAACGGAATTGGCTTTAAAGCTCCTTTTGTGGCAAAGATGATTCCGATTGACGTGCGTACTCAAAAAATGACCGACTCTGTGTCTACTTACACGTCAGATGTTCAGACCGCGAGTCTGAAATATACGTTTACGTATAATCTGAATCCGAATAATGTTTATCAGCTTTATGAGACCACTGGTATGGACTATGAGGCGAAAAAAATTATTCCGGTGCTGGCTGACGTGATTAAAGACGTTATCGGTAAGTGGCAAGCTCAAGATTTGGTTAGCAATCGAGACAAAGCTCGTTTGGAAATTATCAAAAAGTTAAACGAAAATTTGGGAAGAAATTATTTCCAAAACATTTCGTTTCAACTGATAGACATTGACTATTCTGACAAGTTCGAAGGGGCAATTGAAGACAAGGTTATCGCTGAGCAAAAAGCTCAAGAGGCAGTTAACAACACGCGCCGTGTTACCGAAGAGGCTAATCAGCAGGTTATAACTGCCAAGGCTGAAGCAGAGGCTATGGAAATTAAAGCCGCTGCTTTGGCTAAAAACAAAGGTTTGACCGAGTATGAAGCCGTGCAGCAATGGGATGGTAAACTTCCACAGTATATGTTTGGCGGAAGCGTGCCGATGATAAGCATTCCGGTTTCAAACAAGTAAAAAAATGAAAGGTTCTGTTCTTTTGGGAGCAGAGCCTTTTTTGTTAGCTTAATTTATAGTGAATTAACAGCGAATATCGTAGGCTTCCAAAACTTCTCGTGCATGCTGCAAAAACATAATTTCATCGGTGACAAAATGGTGAATATTAAGCAGCGTGTCGCTGTCAATGCGTAAAATTTGAGCGATTTTGCGGATAATCATAATTTCTTCATCGGAAATAATTGTATTAACCGAGGCGGCAAACCATAGGCAATGCAGCAAATCAATAGCGATGGCTCTAGTGCAAATAGGCATAAGCGCACGGTATAATTCTTCGGTATTGCGCGGAATATAGATTTGTTTCAGAACTTCTATAGATAAATTCATACGATCAATAAGTTTACTGATAAAATCTTTTTCAATATAAGCCGGATTGCGGTCAACTTTGGCTAAATAGGACAGCACTCGTATATAAGCAATTTTCTGCTCTTTTGTTAAATGTATGGCATTGTATAAATTACGCATTTATCCCTCCAATATATACAGAGTATTATATATATTTGAAAAAAGCTCAAATGTTTTTTTAAAAATACCTTAAAAGTTCATAATTTTGTAACAAAAAAACTTCTATTCACAGATGAATAGAAGTTTTTAACGCAGAAAGCCTGATTAAGGCTAACGGCATTGCAGCTGATAAGCTTTTACGGCGTTGACATAGCGCTGCCACCATTTTTCACCTATCAGGGCAAGTTCATAAACCACGCGGTCATAATTTTGACGGGCGCTGTCGCAAAACACCGCTAAAAATTCGGCATCTAGTTTGTCTTTTGAGCGTATCTGCTTGCAAATTGCCAAACATTCAGGCTCGCCGGCGCCATACTTTTTCAGGTTGTTTTCAAGCAAAGCGCGGACGGACTGTTTGTCAATATGTTCTGCCATGTTGATGACAGCGCTGCCGGATAAAGGGTAGTGTTCAATATATTTGCTGGCAAAATTAAGCCATTTTTTGCTGTCTGGTTCTAAAAGCTTGTGCATAAGCGCAACTTCTTCTTCAGTATTAAGACATTGCGTATAGCCCGAGACACTTTGGGGAGACAGATGCTGATTGAACACTTTTTTAGAGAGTTCGTCAACATTACCGGAGGTAATTAAATTAAGTATATAATCCATATTTAAAAAATTTTTGACTAAATTCAGCTTTAGTCAAAAATATATAATTTGTCAAGCGATTTTGTGCTATCTAGTGTGCTGGCGCTGTCTAACGCGGATATGAGATTGTGTTCGTTCATGTTCGCGCTCACGGTCTCGTTCCAACGTGAGACTCGGACGTTCCAAATCTCTGCCAGTCAGCTCGTCGATTAAACGCTTGTTTTTTATTTTGTCTGCAACAGAATCGTTGCTGCTGTCGTGATTGATGATGTTTTCTATCATTTTACGGCGAGTGTTGGAAAGACTATGCATAATTTGATTTAAGGCAACGTCGCGGTTTGATGTGGTTGTGCGGTTTTCCTGCTGATTGATGTTTTTGCGGTGGAAGAGAGCTTTTTTGTGCGGCTGTTCGGTTATAGGCTTGCCCATTCTCAGGCGGGCAATCATTTCGGCAGCAGACAGCTTAGGCAATTTTTTTATTTTAACCAGTTGCGGCTGTTCAATGTTTTTTTCTTTTGATGCGGCAGGGTGAAATTTTGCGCTGTGCTCTTTGTTCAGAGCGCTTAATTTATCTAAGAGCTTGTGTACTCGATGCGGTGAAACTGTATTTTTAGAAAAATCCATAGCTTAACTCCTTAAAATTATCATATCACAAGGCAAGCGTATTATCAAGGGTTAACAAAATGATTTTTAGGAAATTTTTAAGATTAGCGCGTTAAAATGATAAAAAATATAAACAGGAGATTGTTATGGAAATAAATTGGTCTGAACCGTGGGTAATTGGCGGTGTTGTGGTTATTGTGTTGTTTTATGCGCAATATGTACGGTTGATAATGGTCCGCAACAAAGTTAGAGAATCGGCGGCGGATATTGATGTGCAATTAAAAAAACGCTATGATTTGATTCCGAATATGCTGCAGATGGCGGCGAAGTTTATGGAGCATGAAAAATCTTTGATGACCGAACTTACCGAACTTCGCACTAAGGCTATGTCCAATACCTTTGTCGGTTCGCCGAAAGAAAAAATGGAGTTGGAAAGTCTGCTCAATCAAAAACTAAATGACTTTAAAGTATCTTTGGAAAATTATCCAGACTTGAAATCTAATCAGACGATGATTGCTGCAATGCAAAGTATGAATGAAGTGGAAGAGCATATTTCGGCTGCCCGCCGTTTTTATAACTCCAATGTTAACAGTTTGAAAAACGCCGTTGAAATTTTCCCAGGCAATTTGGTGGCTAAGCTGGTGGGCGTTAACTATGCCGATACGCCATTTTTTGAAATAAGCGAAATAGAAAAACAGCCGATAAACAGCAGCAATTATTTTAAATAGGGTGGACTATAATGGTAGAAATGGCGGAAAATATTGAACAGCAAGATGAGTTGCAGGATTTTTTAACGCAAAACATTACGCCTTTGCTGGAAAATGAAAATAAATATCGGCAAAAAGTTAAAAGCAAAATTTGGCTTTATTTCGGTATTTTGTTTTTTGCAAATTGTGCAAATGTTTTGATTGTGTTGTTTCATCACTTAGTTAACGGCAAGTCGCTTTCGTGGGAGCAATTAAGCTTGGTCGCTGTTGCGTCAATTTTGTTCTTGTTTTTTTATACTAAACACCTTGTTAAAGAACATAATTTCCATATTTTAGATGATTTTTTCAAATATTACGGCAACTGGCAGACTCAATATGAGCAACCGGTTGTTTTGAGCGGAGATTTTTTACCGCCGCACAATGAAACTTTGCAAAATTTTGCGGTTGCAGATGAAAACAAAAAGTTTGTTTTGCAAAGCATTGTTCTGTATAGCGCCGATGATAAGAAAAAAAACAAAACAGGAGCGGGGATATTGCTGAGCTGCCAGCTTTCACAGTCAATAAAAGGCAAACTTAATTTGTTTGAAAAAGGCGGCTTTTTTAAGCAGAAAAAATATAATGATTTAGAAAAAACGGCGTGTTCCGTGCCGATTTCAAATTACTTTTTAACTTTCACCGAAAGCAACAGCGTCAAAAATTATGTAGTCTGTGCGGCGCTGTTCGAAAATTTGCTGGATTTGCGCGAGGCGTTTCATGCGTCTAAGCTATATTTCCAGCTGGACGGCAGCAAGCTTGATATATTTTTGCAAAACGGTGAGTTAGCATATCAGAAAAGCAGTGTTTGGCATTCAGCAGGAACAGAAAAGCAATTTGAACAAGTTGATAAGCAGCTGGAAAAAGCATTTAATATTATCTGCATTTTAGAAACTTTGGCGGAAATGGCTGCGGCGCATGATTGATTTGACGGCTGATAAAAATTTCAAAGAACTTAAAGCAAAATTTGATGATTATTATGCGCGGATTTTGCAGCCTAAGCTGCAAGAAAACGATAAAATCCGCAGCCGTTATTTTGGAATGTTTATTGTTCTGTTGATAATGGCGGTGATTTTTTATCCGTTGGTGCTGTTGACGCTGATTACATTATCTAATGATAATTTGCCGGATATTGGTATGGTGCTGGTGCTGTCCGGCGGGGTAATTATGGTTTTGCGCGGACCGATTTATTTTTATAAAAAGAAAGCTAAAAAAACTATTATGGCTGATTTTGCAAATTTTTTCGGCAGTTTCAGCTATGAAAACGAGCGCTATCTGCCGGACGCACTTTTGAAAAAATCTGAACTGTTCGATAGTTATAATTTACATAAAGGCGACGACTTTTTTTTCGGCACCTATAAAAACGTCGGCATTACGATTTCTGAAGAAACTTTGCAAAATCAAACCTCATATGAAGTTATGGATATCAGTTCAAACGGCAGCCGTTTGGGACACCGTGAGACCAAGAAAAAAACGGTGTTTCAAGGGATATGCGTTTTATTGACAATGAACAAAAATTTTAAGGGACGCACTGTTGTTTTGAAAGACAAAGGAATATTCAATGTGTTCAAGCGTATATCCGGTTTGCAGCGGGTAAAATTGGAAGATATGAGGTTTGAAGATTTGTTTGAAGTTTATTCTTCCGACCAAATAGAAGCGCGCTATCTGCTAACGACGGCGTTTATGGAGCGTATGCTGAAATTAAGCGAATTGTACGGCGGTAAATCTATACAATTCAGTTTTGAGAATAACCAGTTGCTGTTGGCAATCCCGACCAAGCAAGATATGTTTGAGGCTTGTTCGTTTTTCAGAAGCAATGTCAACAAAAAGAAAGTCGACCGTGTTTTTGAACAATTCTATACAGTTTTTTCTATTGTCGACATTTTAAAGCTAAATCAAAAAATCGGTATGTGAATATAAAAATAACCTTGTGCATATCCGTTTGAAAAACTTGCAAAATTTACCGCTTTTAGCTACATTCAACAAAAATATGGGAGAAATGCATTGTTTTCAAAGTTTGAACGGCTGGCAGCTTGGCGCTATTTGCGGGCTAAACGAAAAGAAGGGTTTATTTCGGTTATTACTGGTTTTGCCTTTACGGGAATTGCGCTGGGCGTGGCTACGCTGATTATTGTGATGTCTGTCATGAATGGCTTTAAAGCCGAACTGCTTAATCGTATTTTGGGAATTAACGGGCATATAGCCATTGTGGCGTCAGCAGGTTTTCCGTTTAATAATTACAAGCAAGCCGTGAGCACACTGGAAAGTATTGATGGCATTGAATCCGCCTTGCCGATGATTGAAAAACAGCTGCTGGTGTCGTCTGCGCGCGGAGCAGAAGGCGCCATGGTTCGCGGTATTGAAAAAACGGATATTCTCAAGAAAAAAGTTATGCGCGATGGATTTGCCTCTATGGATATAGAAGGCTTTGAAGGCGATGTTGTGGTTTTGGGCGAAAAGCTGGCGCAAAAGCTAGGCGTGTTTGTGGGAGATGAAATTACATTGATTTCGCCAAACGGCAAAGTTACGGCGTTTGGTTCAGTACCAAGAATTAAGTCATATCAAGTTATTGGAACTTTCAATATGGGAATGTATGAATATGACTCCAACTATGTTTTTATGCCTTTGGAAGCTGCGCAGAAATATTTTGGCTTAAAAGATTCGGCGACGGTGATTGATGTCAGCCTGCAAGATGAAAAACAGTTGCCGAAACTGCGTGCTTTGATTGAAAAAAGTGTTAGCTTAGATGCTTATGTTTATGACTGGAAACAGACAAATTCAGCCTTTTTTAATGCCATAGACGTGGAACGCAATGTAATGTTTTTGATTCTGACGCTGATTATTTTGGTGGCGGCGTTTAATATTATTACAGGCTTGATTATGCTGGTAAAAGATAAAAGCCGAGATGTGGCAGTGCTTAGAACCATGGGGGCAACCCGCGGAATGATTATGCGTATTTTCTTTTTAGACGGAGCTTTTATCGGCTTTGTGGGAACGGCTATCGGCGTGGCGTTGGGATTGCTGTTTTGCGACAATATCGAAAATATCAGGCAGTTTTTACAAAATATGATGGGGCGGGATTTGTTTTCGGCAGAAATTTACTTTTTATCAAAACTGCCGGCGAAAGTTGACTCAATGGAAGTCAGTCTGGTGGTGGTATTGACTTTGGTTTTATCGTTTTTAGCAACTTTGTATCCAGCTTACCGCGCTGCAAAATTAGACCCTTCGGAGGCTTTGCGCTATGAATAACACTACTTTGAGCTTAAAAAATATTAACAAGACTTTCCGACAGGGTAATGAAGTTTTGGAAGTTTTAAAAAATGTGAACTTGGATATTAAACCTAAAGAAGTGGTGGCGCTTATCGGTCCGTCTGGTTCGGGTAAATCGACAATGCTGCAAATTGCCGGATTGCTCGAAAATCCTACAGACGGAGAAGTTTATATAGACGGCGAAAACTGCACCGGAAATTCAGACAATGTACGTACGGCTTTGCGTCGAGATTATTTGGGTTTTGTGTATCAATATCATAATTTGCTGCCGGATTTTGATGCTGCTGAAAATGTAATTATTCCGCAGCTTATTGCCGGAGCAAAATATAAAGAGGCGCGCGAGAAAGCTATGTGGCTGCTGCAGCGTTTGGGGCTGAGCGAAAGAGAGCATCACCGTCCGGCAGAGCTTTCCGGCGGCGAACAGCAGCGAGTCGCTATTGCCCGCGCTTTGGCAAACACTCCGAAATTGCTTTTGGCAGATGAACCGACCGGAAATTTGGATCCGAATACGTCGGACAATGTGTTTTTTACGCTTTTGGAAGTGGTGAAAGAAACAGGACTTTCCGCCCTGATTGCTACGCATAATATTGATTTGGCGAATAAAATGGATAGGGTGGTTAATTTAAAGGACGGAACTTTAATAGAAAACCGCAGCAGCAATTTTTTGAAGAATACAGAAAATTTTTATTAAGTTGGTGAAACTAACCTTTTTTTAATAAAGATAAGCTCTAATGATAAAAAGAAAAGAGATATAGAGGTAAAAAAATGGGATTTTGGTCGTATATCATCGCAAAATGTAAAAGCTCTGGCTTTATTGTGTTGCTGATGGCTTTATTCTCATATTTTACCTATTTTGCTATTAAAGGCGACCGTGGATTCTTCCGCTATATATATTTGATGGATAAAGTTGCCGAAGCTGAAAAAGTTAATGAAAATTATGATAAACAGCGCCAAGATTGGAAGCAGAAAGTTGATTTGCTTTCATCTGCCAGTTTGGATTTGGATTTGCTTGATGAGCGCGCCCGCGCGGTTTTAAATGTAATCGGCGATGATGAATTTATCATTTTGGACGACGAATAAACAGCTAATTTGTTTTTTAGTATAAAGTTGACTTGAGCATTTGAATGTGATAATAGAACAAGCATAAATCTATTATTAACGTTATAATTTTGCAAAATATGATAAAACAAATTTCAGTTAAGGAAAAACGGAAAACTACCGCGGAATTTCTGTTGTTTGTAGTAAGCAGAGATGATTGGAATCTACTTAAAGATTTTTGCACCAAGCCGCAGAAAATGTATTTAGCTGATGCAGAGCTTTTGCTGCGTATGTATAAAAAAATGCTGCAGCAAAAATGTGTGCCGGAATCTGCTTGCTGGGTTGAAAATTTCTTTCGGAGTCATCTTATTATTCCGCGTGGAATAAGCAACGCCAGCGGCGTACGAGGGTGGAACAATGCTTTGCTTTGGTTTTTGGCACTATCAGGCGATGATACTGCCACAGACAATAGGCTTTCAGACAAATTTATTTATGACTGGTGGCGCGCTACCGCAAATAGCTATAAATCTGTGTTAAATGTTTTTGACATAGCGAAAAACACAACTATTGACACGGCAGAATCTTGGCGGGGTGTTTTTCCTGCAAAGCTGTTGGCACAAGATGGTGATTTTGAGATGCTTTTGCATTGCGGAGAAATAACAACTTTGGTTGAGCAAGGGCAAAGCGAACTTGTCATTTCTTATTTGAATAATTTTGACATGGCAAGAATTGTCGACCAGCGGATTAGAGTGATTGTTTGCAGCTGGGCTGCCTGTATTCCCCAAAAGGAATTGCTGCGTTTTTTGAAGAAAAATGCAAAAAAGCAGAACGAACTTGAGAACTTTCGTATTTTTGCCAGCCACCCACAAGGATTGGAATGTTTGGCAAGTAAAGGTTATTTTGAGCTGATTGCAGCAATGAAAAATTCCTTTATAGCGATTGTAGAAAACTATCCGTATGAATTTGAAAAAAATCAATCTCGAAAACATTATGCTGCTATGCTGCGTGGTGCATTAGTTTGAAGAATCTGAATTTTGTATGTAAAAAAAAAGTAATCTAGCCGATTTGTTGGGCGGATTACTTTTTTTGTGGGTGAAAATTTAATTGACAAAAAGTACAAAACACACTATATTCAGAATAATTCATTATTATTAATTTAAATTTTATGCATATGAGTCTTAAAATTTCTAAAAATGCTCAGAAATCTGATACAACTTTGGCTTTTCTCAAGTCTGTAAGCAGTACCCGCAAATGGACTGTATTGGAAGGTTTTTGCGCTCAGGAGCAAAAGCTTTCGGTTTCGTCTTTTCAGGTGTTGGTTAGCATATATAAACGTATGCTGAAACAGAAGAGCGCTTCAAAAACCGCGGCTGCGGTTGAAAGATTTATTTTCAGCCACAACGCTATTCCGCAGGGGCTTAAAACTGCCGATGATGTGCGTGACTGGAATCATCTTTTGCGTTGGTTTATTCAGCTTTCTGGCAATACAGAGGCTGCGGACGAAGAGGCTGCCAAGAGTCTAGTCTATGACTGGTGGCAAAAACTTCGCGAGAAGCAATTTGGCGAAGTAAACGTGTTTAGACTCGTTAAAGAGTCTACGGTTTTAACGGCGGATTCTTGGCGCGGTGTTTTTCCAAAAGACAAGCTCGAGAATAACTTTTCGGACGATTTGCTTTTGCATTGCGGCGAAATTGACACTTTGATTGAGCGCGGGCAAAGCAACTATGTTATTCACTATCTGAATAAGTTTGACATGGCTAATGTCGTTCCCAAGGTCAAAGCTGTAATTTGCCGCTGGGCAGCCAAAATTCCGGCAGAAGATATGCTGGTGTATTTGGTTGATGCTGTGGCTAGTCCGAATAGAATTGATAACTTCCGCGTGTTTGCCATGCACCCACTGGGACTGGACTTTTTGATGCAAAGAGACTGTTTTGGTCTGATTGCGCAAATGGAAAAACAGTTTAGAGCCGTGGTAAAAGACTATCCACAGGTTTTCAGCGATTTTGCCAGCCGTGAAGTTTATGCCGAGTATCTAAGCAGAGCTCTTGATGAGGCTGTTTAAGACTTTGTTCAATGAAAGAAACTCTCCTTATTTTGATAAGGAGAGTTTTTTAGTTTTATAAATAATTTAGTTTTTGGGAATGGTAAAATAGTTGTAAATTCCAAATCCTAAAAATGCTAACACTAAAACGATGCCTCTTGTTTTTAATATATAACAAAAAAGCGGCCAAGCTGCATCCAAATGCATTAAATTGGAAAAAGTCACCACATAAAATGTGATTTCAAAAAAATTATCGGAAAATACAATGGGTTCTAACCGTCTGATAAGTTTGCTTTTTTCATAAAATAAAGCAATAATTGCTTGAGATATTATAAATATAAATCCCAAAATATCAAATCATTTTAATCTGCCGTAATAAAGAAGATAGGAATATACCATAATCCAACATATTATTGCAATTACTATCAACACGAAAAAGAACGGCTTGATAAAATTGCCCCAAAGATCATCCCAAAAATCTTTCATTATTATTTTTTCCTTATAGGAGCTTTCATTGTTACATAATATTAGGATAAAGACGCTGAATAATTTTTTCGCATAAACTCAATTTCGGCTGCGTATCCGGCTAAATCGTTAGGTGTTTCTAAGATAAACGGCAGATTTTTTACTGCTGGGTGGTTTACAAAGCGGATAAGTACGTCTGCTCCGATTTCTCCGGCGCCGATTTTGGCGTGGCGGTCTTTGTTCGAGCCAAGCGGCATCAAACTGTCGTTGAGGTGAACAGCTTTCAGGTGTTGGAGACCTATTATTTTATCAAATTCAGTCATAACACCATCGAGGTTGTGCACAATGTCATAGCCAGCTGCAAAAATATGGCAGGTATCGAGGCAGACGCCTAGCTTGTCTTTTAGTTTGACGCCAGCGCGAATCTCTGCCAGCTCTTCAAAACTGCGTCCGATTTCCGAACCTTTGCCCGACATAGTTTCCAGTAAAACAACGGTATGCTGCTCCGGTGTTAAAATGCGGTTTAGCAGGTCTATAATCATGGCTATGCCAGCGCTGGCACCTTGTCCAACATGCGAACCGGGGTGAAAGTTGTAGTAATTGTCGGGAATATGCTCCATACGCTTGAGGTCGTTGCTGAATACCATTTCGGCAAATTCTCGCGTTTGCGGATTATCCGAACACGGATTGAGAGTGTAGGGAGCGTGCGCAACCAGCGGCGCAAAATGATTTTCAGCTGCTAAAGCGCGGAATTTTGCTACATCAGCGAGGTCTATTTCTTTGGCTTTGCCGCCCTGCGGATTGCGGGTAAAAAATTGAAAAGTGTCAGCTTTGATAGACAAAGCCTCTTTGCCAATGTGCGCAAAACCTTTAGAAATTGATAAATGACAACCGATATGCAGCATTTTTCCCTCTTATTCAATAATTAAAATCAAACTGTCTTTAACGCCGACAACTTTTGCCGTGTCGCCTTGTTTGAAGGCTTTTTGACAGGAAGCCAGCCAATAGGTGTCGCCGATTTTAACTTTTGTACGGTTATCTACGGCGTCTTCGGCTACAGTAACAAGCTGACCGACATATTGTTCGGCAGTGTTGTTCAGGTTTTTGTATTCTTCAGGAACTTGAGCTTTGTTAAAAACATAGCGGTAAACAGCTACGCCGATAACGGCAAAAATACCAGAAGCTATTGCAAAAACAATCAGCTGAGTTGTAATTTCCATTGGCATAAAATAAACGGCTATACCAACAATAAAAGCGGCAAAACCAAACCAAATTAAATATACCCCCGGAACTATAAGCTCTAGCAAAGAGAGCGCTAATCCGGCAATAATCCAGTTAATAACAGGAGAATCGAACATCTTTCATTACTCCTTGTTTATGGATTTTTTAGCCGGTTTGGCGTTCATTACATCTTTGACTAATTCGGAAATTCCGGCTACCGTACCCATAACTTGGGTGGTGTCAACCGGCAGCATAAGCAATTTTTCGTTAGGCGAGGTTACAATGCCTTGCAAAGCGGTGATATATTGCTGTCCCAAAAAGTAGGAAAGAGATTTAGGATCGCCTTTGGCAATGGCATCAGAGATGAGTTTTGTTGCCATAGCTTCAGCTTGGGCAGAACGCTCGCGGGCTTCGGCTTCGCGGAAAGCTGCTTCTTTTTTACCTTCAGCTTCCAAAATTACCGATTGTTTAGAACCTTCAGCCTGTAAAATTTCAGCTTGACGCAGACCTTCGGCTTCCAAAATGTTGGCGCGTTTTTCACGTTCAGCCTTCATTTGGCGCGCCATGGCGTCAATCAAATCTTTTGGAGGAGTAATATCTTTAATTTCTACACGAGTAACTTTTACGCCCCAAGGAATGGTGGCTTCATCGACAACAGACAGTAATTTTTGGTTGATGATATTGCGCTGTGACAGCAATTCATCAATTTCCATACTGCCGATAACCGTACGGATATTGGTCATAACTAAATTCATAATGGCATAGTCCAAATCTTCTACCTGATAAGCGGCTTTTGTTGCGTCTTGAATTTGATAGAACAACACGCCGTTGACGGTTACCATGGCGTTATCTTTGGTGATGACTTCTTGCGATGAAACTTCCAAAACCTGTTCCTTGCGGTTGATTTTGGCGCCGATAGTTTCCAATACCGGAATCAACAGGTGAAAACCAGGGTGCAGAGAACGGGTAAAGCGACCAAAGTTTTCAACCGTATATTCGTAACCTTGACGAACAATTACAATGGATTTGATTAAAACAACCAAAACCAAAGCGATTAACACAACTGCTAAAGTTTCCATTTTTTTTCTCCTTTATAAAAATAATAGCAATGCGGTTAGTCTAGCTGTATTTTTTGTAAATTACAATAAAAAAATCCCAACTTTTCAGGGTTGGGATTAAATTTGCAATAAGAAGAAAATTAGCGGCTGCCTCTTCCTCTGAAATGTTTGCTTAAATCGTTAAATGTGCTTCTTAATGCGTGGCGGGCAGATGATTTGCCTGTGCCTTCTTGTTCGGCTTTTTCATTAGCGGAAACAGTTGTTTTATTGCCGTGTCCGTCATCTGTAGCCAAAACGCGGTCGCCGTTGGCGGACAGTTTGGTATATGTAACTTTGCTGCCGTCTTTGCTGATAACGGTTTCAATTTTATCTTTTTTGCCGTCGCCGTCAACATCGCGGTGTTCCACAATTTTGGTGCTGCCTTCAGATTTTCCGGAAGTGTAAGATTTTATTTTTTGCTTTCCGAGAACTTCGCCGTTTTCAGCATCGCCTTTATGATAAGTGGCTTTAACTACGGTAGAGCGAGAGCCGACATGAGAATTTATTTCGGTTTGATTGCCGTTGCTGTCGGTTACGGTAAATTCAGAATGACGGGCTCCGTTTACACCTTTGGCATGAGCCACAGCAGAAGCTGCGCTTAACGGGTCGTTGGCTTGTGCGTCGCCGCTGATGCTGCCTCTTTTGCGGATAACGCCTTCAACGTGGTAAGTGCTGCCAGTTTCCTGCTCTTCAGATTTTTCCTCAGAGTTAGCAGTCAATTCTTCTTCTGTTTTGTTCAACTCTTCAGCAGATTTAGAAATGGTATGAGATACGTCTGCATGGCTGCCAGCTCCGGAGTGCCCGTGTCCGCCGTGGTGATGTTCGCGAATACATTTCAGCATATTGCTGACGCGTGACTGTCGGTCATTAGCCCAATCTTGAATCTTGCTGCGCTGTTCGTCAGTTAGATTTGCGCTGTTGACCAATTTGGTTAAACCACTTTGTTTATAGAAGGTGTGGTCGTCTTCTTTGATAATGCCCATTTCCCGCAACATTTTATTTCCTCCTTCGGCGTCAATGCCAAAAGATTCGCTGCGTTGTTCAGAGCCTTTATCCCAAGCCTCCAGCAATTCTTGAGAGGAGGCTGCTTTGCTTACTTCATCGCCAAGCGTGTTGCCCGCGCCAGCTCCTTCAGCCGCAAGATTTGTGTCTGCATGGTGAGAGAAAAAGGCTTCGCCTGCTGCAGAGGTAACCAATCCGATAGAAGCACCAGCAATGGCTGCAGCTGCAACAGATTTCGGGTTTGATTTGCGGGCTAAGTCCGCATTGGCTAACAATTCTTGTGCCTGCTCTTGGCTGATGTTTGGAACAACTTTATTTAACAAAGCTTTGAATTTTTCAGGTGCTTGAGCTTTTTCAAACGCTTGAAGCATTTTTTTATCAGCAGCCACGCCGTTAGCTTCCAAAATTTTGGTCATATTTTTGCGGGCTTTGTTCAAATTATATTTTTCGGATAAGCCTTTCACAATACCGATACCTAAAGAAGTTGTCATAGAAACAAGGCGTCTTGGAGAACTGAAAATTTTATCAGCTCCTGCTTTTATAGCTCCGCCAATTGAATCTATATGCTGTGTAGCTTGGGCTGCGGCGGCGATATGTTCTGTGCCTGCACCAGTTACTCCGTGAATTGCTTTTCCGGCAAGACCAAGATTGTCGACAATGCCGTCAACTCCTCCGCCGAGTGAAAAGTATCCGGAAATTGCGGTAGCCGCAACCTGACCAGCTAAAGTCAAGGCTTTAGAGCGGTTTTCTGGTTTAGCTAAAGATTTTATAAAGTCTTTGAAGTTTCCGCCTTCTTGAGCTTGATGTTCTTCATAGGCTTTACGGATTGTTTTATAGGTTTTATAAGCTGAATAAGCGGTCAAGCCGACAGGACCTAAGGTAGCGCTGATAGCCGCAGTGCGCAAGAAGTTTTTACCAAAGTTTTTGCCAAGGTTAGCATATGTGTAAACGGCTGGGTATTTTAAAGCAAAATCTTTGTTCATTTTAGCAACGCGGCTGGAAATTTCTTTGGCGTTCATTAAACGAGAACGGCGGCACTCTTTGGTTACAGATTGGCTGAGAATTTGAGCGCGGGTTGTTTCAACGGCGTTTTTCAAAAATTCTTTATTGCTGAACGGACCGTTAAAGTTTTGCGATTTTTGAAAGAGTTTGGCGGTATGTTCATTCAATTTGCCTAAAACGTTTTTTTCTTCTTCGCTCAGTTCTTCGCCTTTGGCATTTTTAAGCAGTAAAGCATTCAACTCTTCGGGCTTTATTTTATTTTGTTCGCAAAATTCTGCTTTAGCTTGCTGTTTCAGATATTCTGCAATAACCAAAGCTTTAAATTCCGCGGTATTGCTTTCCAGCTTTTCTTGCATGGTTTTAGCGCCGTTGGCATCGGGAGCGTTGTCTTTTAAATCAAAAATTGTTGTTTTTTGCAAGGTGCTGATGATTTCTTTTTGCTCTTCTTTAGTTAGTTCGCTAAAGATAGGATTTAATTCGGTTAACACTGGCTTAATGTCAATTTGACCAGCAGTTTGCGTCCAAGCATTTTCATTTGCTTTCATTTCTTCAGGAGTTTTGCCAGCGGCGTTTCCCAAACTATGGCTGGAGTCATATTCGCCTAATTGTGAATCTACTGAGTTTTGCAGCTGTTGATATTTTTCTTGAGCTGTTTCCGGATTAGCTAAATGAGCGATATCCAAATAGTCTTTTAAGGCAACTGCAGCGTCCGGCTGAATGTTTTGCGGGTCGACATTATCCAACATCTGCGAAGAAAACTGTTCAATCTGCGCCATACGGGCTTTTTCTGTGTCGGACGGGGCTTCCTTGCTTTTTAGTCCTTGATATTCTTTGTAAACATTATAAGACGGCTCATTGGCAATATCAATTTTCTTTTCTTCCGCTTTTGGTTCATCTTGCTGTTGAGTGGCGTCGGTATTGTTTTTTGCTCTTTGTTCGGCAATTTTTTTCAAAATTCTTTCGGCGTTGGAGTTATTGCTGCCAAAACTTGCGGCAAAAGCCTCAATGCTTTCCAAGCGGTCGGGATCAAAATCTGCCGAACTGTTGGCTATTTCGTTAAGCTTAGCAAGCAAAGCGGTTCTCTCTTCATCTGTAACCGGAGTGTTTGCTTTTTCTTTGGTTTGAATTGCCGCGATATTGTCATACAATTCTTTGTTATCTGCATTGTCAGCCATTTTTTTCTCCATAAACATAACTCATTTTTGTTCAGTATAGCGTATATTTTCACATTTTGCAATAAAAATGACAAAAAATATTTTTGTACATTTTTCAGGCAAACGGTTAGTTAATTCATTTTTTAACTATACTTTTTTGTCAGCTATGATATAAACAGAATGTTTAAGATAAGTTAATCAGGTGAAAAAATGACTTTAAAAAAGAAATTCGGATTGTTTTTACTGTGTAATTTGGTGCTGTGGAGCGTGGTTCCGCTGCTGCGTCTGAGCCTGCCGATGGATACGCAGGAAGCTATCGTGTGGGGTAAATACAGTTTGCTGGGAACCACTAAGCACCCGCCGTTTTCGGGAATCATCGCATACTATTTTTATTTGCTGTTTGGCAAATTTGACGGCGCTATGTACTTATTAAGTCAGATTTTTACGGCGTTAGGCGTTGTGTATATATATAAATTAGCACGTTTGTTTGTTGATGAATATAAGGCTATTTTGGCAGCAATGCTGCAGTTTGGCATTATTTATTATGATTTCTCGAGCGTGGAATTTAATGTGAATGTCATTTCTTTGGCGCTGTGGCCGATGTGCACATATTATTTTTGGCAGGCATATCAGCAAAACAAACTGAAAGATTGGCTGTTGTTTGGCATAGTTGGCGGAATTAACCTGCTCAATAAATATACTGGTGCTTTACTTTTGGGGGCTATTGGTGTGTTTTTACTGACTGGTGCCAAAGGCTGGAAGCAGTTTATAAACTATAAGGCTTATGCGGCGGTTTTGTGTGTGGCGGCAGTTTTGACACCGCATATTTGGTGGCTTGCCGAGCATAATTTTGAAATGCTGAATTATATTTTAATGCGCAATAATCCAACTAAAATTATGGACAGCGAGTGGCGTCATTTGTTATATCCGCTAAAGTTTGCCGTTGCACAGATTTTGTTTGCGGGGGCAGCTTTGCTTTGTTATGCTGCCTTTTATAAAATTTCGGAAAAAGAAAACCGTCCGGAAGGCAAAAATGAAGAAGGACGTTTTTTGCTGTTATGCGGATTTTTGCCGATGGCAGTGTTTATGGCAATAAGCTTAGCCGCCGGAACTCCGCTTAAAAGCATGTGGGGTTTCCCATGCCAATTTTTAAGCGGAATTATGCTGGTTTATTTTTTCCCGATAAAACTAAACGAAGGCAAAACTTTGCACTATTCGGCGGTTCTGGCAGGCTGGAGCTTGCTGTTTGCCTTTGCCTATGGTGTGCAGTGCTATAGTACGACCAGCGAGCGTTTCCGTACTGATTGTCCGACAATGGTTAGTATGCTGGAGCAGAAATGGAACGAGCATACCGGTGGGCAGAAACTGGAATATGTGGGGGCAGACGTGTGGTTTGCCGATATGTTTGCGCTTTATGCCAAGCATGAAGTAAAGCCGATGATTTGGCTCAGTCCGGACAATAATCCATGGTTTGATACCGACGATTTTGAAGAAAAAGGCGCGTTGGTCGTGTCGTCAAATTACCACGATTATATGAAATATAAAGAAAAATTCGGCGATAAACTCACGGCTCCGCAAAATATAAAAGCTGCGTACACGTCGCTTGGCGGCAGAGTGAAAATTCGTGATTTGTTTGTGGGATTTTATAATGTAAAGGAGGCTAATAATGCCAAATAAACTGGTTAGCATAGTTATTTCAGCTTATAATGAACAAGATAATGTGAGTGAACTTTACAAACAGCTGGTTAAGGAACTGAAAAAGGTTAAAAATACGGATTTTGAGTTTTTGTATGTTGACGACGGTAGCTCGGATAAAACTTATGATAACTGCCTGAAACTGCAAGCCAAAGACAGTCGGGTAAAAGTGGTGCAGCTTAAACGCAATTTCGGGCATGAAATAGCTATGACTGCGGGAATGGACTATGCCAAAGGCGACGCGGTTATCTTTATGGATTCCGACTTACAGCATCCGCCGGTTTATATTCCGAAAATGATAGAGCTTTGGCAGCAGGGCAAAGAAATTGTGCTGACCAAGCGGATTGACAATAAAGCAACTTCCAAATTGTATAAGTTTTGCGCCAAGACATTTTATTTTATTTTGAACAAATTATCGGATACTAAAATTATGGAAAGCGCGCCGGATTTTCGGCTGCTTGACCGTAAGTATGTGGATTTTCTGAAAGGATTTAATGAGCAAGATCGCTTGTTCCGCGGGCTTTTAAGTTGGATTATGCCGCACGACCATGTGGCAATTATTGATTTTGTGGCGCCGGAGCGTTTCAGCGGCGAGTCTAAATATAACTTTTTCAAGTCGCTGCATTTGGCGGTTAACAGCATTGTGCAATTTTCTGTGCTGCCGCTGCGCTTTGCCATATATTTGGGATTGCTGGCGGCGTCTACGGCGTTTTTGCTGGGAGTTTATGTGTTTATTGAACATTTCTTTCTACATAATCCGACTCCAGGCTATGCTACGATTATGATAACGGTGATTTTCCTTGGTTCGGTGCAGCTGATTTGTTTGGGAATTATCGGTGAATATATCGGCAAAATCCATATGGAAGTGAAAAAACGTCCGCTCTATGTGGCAGATTATGTGACGAAAGAAGATAAACATGACGATAAAAAAGATATTTAACGCCGATGATTTCGGTATCAGCAAAGGTGTTAACGCCTCTATCGTGAAGGCTCACCGCGAGGGAATTTTGAACAGCGCCAGTCTGATGATAAATCAGAAATATGCTGACGAGGCGGTTAAAATAGCTAAGGAAATGCCGGAACTGGAAATTGGCTTGCATGTTAATTTGACCAATGAATATCCGGCAGCGCCGGCACAGCAAATTCCGCTGCTGGTTGACGGGCAGGGCAAGCTCAAAAATGGTTTTGTGAACTTGTTTTTGCTTTCTTTTTTGAAACCTAAGCAGCTGCAGCAGCAAACAGAAATTGAAATGCGCGCGCAAATTGCCAAATATTTGGCAACGGGTTTGCCTTTGCAGCATTTGGACAGTCATCGCCATGTGCATTTAATTCCGCCGATTTTTAAGGCAATGCGCAAATTGCAAAAAGAATTTGCCGTGCCGCGTATTCGGGTGATGAATGAAAATATTTTCAATACTCTAAAATATAATAAAAACAAAAGCTGGCTGTTTGATGGAGCGTTGATAAAATATATGCTGCTGCGTTTTTTGTGCTGGTGGAATGGCTATAAAAACGATGTGTATTTTTATACATTGCTGTATACCTGCAAAATAGCCAAAGAGCAGTTCAAAGGCGTGAAAATTCCGTCCGGCTATAAAGCGGTGGAAATTATGATTCACCCAGGAACGCCGGAAATTGACAAGCAATATCCCGAGGACGTGTGGGACGAGAATATTTTGTCGCCGTATCGTACGGTTGAATTGGAAACGCTATTGGATAAAAATGTGCCGGAGGGGATAAATGATTAAAGCTTTTATCAAACTTTATCTATGGGCGGAAAATATTTGGTTTAAGCTGCCGCAGAAACTGCGTTTTTTGCTGGTCGGCGGGTTTAACACCGTTTTTGCTTATACAATTCTAGCTTTGATTTTGTGGTTGTTTGAAAATATCAATAATTCGGCTGAATTGGGCTTTGCGCCGGTTTTGGTGGCAAATGCTGCATTGTTTGTGCAATATGTTATCACTATCAATGTGTCGTTTTTAACAATGCGCTACTATGTTTTTCAAAGCCACGGCGACTGGAAAAAAGAGTTTGTCAAAGCCTGGTCGGTGTATTTGTTTTTATATTTGATAAACTCGCCTATTTTGAGCTTTTTGATGGTAGTTGTCGGTTTGTCTCCGCTGGTGGCGCAAGCGTTATATTTAACATTTTCGACCATCACAACCTTTATATTGCATAAATATTATTCGTTTCGCCAGCGTTCGCAGGTTTGAAATTTTAGGAAAAAACAATGCCGTCAGTACATCAAATTAAAAAAACAAAAGTTGAATTAAATAATGTCAAAAAACCGATTTTACCGAGAATTATTAAATATATGATATTGATATTGGTCGGTGTTGCCGTTTTTCGCTATTTTTTTACTTTGAAAATAGTTGATATACCGCAGGCGGTTTATGATAGCACCACTTCGGAAAATCAGTTTTATTCTGTAATTCATGGACAAAGGAAAATTGTTTGGTTTGGTGCTGACTGCCCGATAAGCGCACACCGCAAAAAAATAATTGACAAGTGGTTAAAGCTGGCTTGTGTAGACAAGTCTTATGAACATACACCTTTTTTGATGAATTCGTATAATACGTTATGTTCTGGCGAAGGCTGCGTTGATATATTTTTAATAGAAAATTGCAGTGGTAATTTTTGTGTGGTATTTCCAGACCGTCGAAAAATTGTAAAGTTTGATTTTGATGATGTACATTTTATCCGCAAGCTGCAGGATATGCGTGAATGGTAAAATTCAGATGTTTTTTTCAATCCAACTCATCAGCAGGCTGACAATATATTTTTGTTCCGCCTCCGTCAGCCAATGGTCAGGGGAAATATGGTGCCATTTATAAAGACACTGCCGGCAGCAACAAGCGCAGGCGTGCTGGGCTACAAACACAGGGTGTCCGCGCATAGGCGTTTGCTTGCCGTCATTTTTGAGCTGTGAAGCCGGCGGAGATAAGCGCTTTTTTACAAAATCTTCCGCATGGCGGCGGATAGTGTCGCAGCCTTTTTCCGCAATATATTGCTTATCCGCATCTGTCAGTTTAAATTTGCTGCGGAAGGAGGATTTTTCCAGTTTTGCAAAAACTTCTTCAAACATTTTCAGCCATAATTACGGAAGCATAGCGGTTTTTATAATTAACGGCAAAAACGCGCGCCACTTCATTCATAATTTTATTTTCATAAAGGTGTAAAAACGCTTCGTCGGCACAGACTTCCAAAATTTGCTCTGCATCGTTATAATTGAGCGTTAAGCCGATTAACGGAGTTTTTAGCGGTTCAGCGTTCATTTTCGCATAATTTTCAGCCGAAATTTTAAAACGCGCCGCGCCGGATCCCGCACCTTGGTTGATATAATGAGCCGCCGTCATCAGCCGCACATATTCCATAAACGATAGAGGCGAAAACACTTCTAATTCGGTTTCGGGTTTTTCCATTTTCTATTCTCCTTGCTGCGGACGATTTTTTTTGATTAAATTCATCATATTTTTAAATTCCGGCGAGTCAACTATTTCTTCAACCGAAAGACTCATTTTTATGCGCCAATTCGGATATTCTTGCACCGTCCCCGGAGCATTATCCAAAACTTTTTGACGGTAGATGTCATTAAGGCGGACTAAAAACAAAGCGCTGTTGGTGCGGGCGCAATATTCGTTTATTTTCAGTTCAATTCCGTGCGGTGCAGTTTTGCCGCTGTCAATGGTTTGAGTCATTTCCTGTGCTTCGGTTTCGTTTAGAATATTTTGCTGCGCAAATGCTGCTGTCATATTCTTCCGGTCTTTAAAACGTCCTTCCAAGTTGTCTTTATATTGGGTTTGATTGACGTACAAACCGCAGTGGTTAAATACTTCAATATCTTCGTTTTGCCAAAATCCACAGGCGGTGGCTTGGTCGTGAGTGGAAGGCTGTGCCAGTGATAAATACATATATTTTTCAGGTGCGATAAAGCTGCCGTCTTTTTCTTTTTGGCGGCAAAAAACTTTGTATGACAGCAAGCCGTGCTCTGCCATATATTCGCGGAAACCTTCCGGCACGGTGCCGAGATCTTCACCGATAACAAGGCAGCGGCGGCGGGTGCTTTCCAAAGTCAGAACTGAGACTAAATCTTTGATGTTATAATAAACATAGGCGCCTTGCACTACCGGATTGTCAGTAGTGAAAAATCCCCAAAACAGCCGGCGCAGTCCCATGGCGTGGTCAATGCGCAAAGCTCCTGAGTATTGCATATTTTCCTGCACCAGCTTAATAAATGGCGCGTAATGTTGTTTAAGCAGCTGTTGCGGATGATACGGCGTAAAGCCCCAGCTTTGTCCACGCGGGCGCATTGGGTCAGCAGGAGCGCCGATACCAGCATCAAGCACATAGGCGCTTTGATTTTCCCAAACTTCCGCCCCGTTTGAGGCAGCGCCGATAGGCATATCGGTATATAAACCTATTTTCATATTTAATGATTTTGCCAGCTGCTGAACCTTTTTAATTTGTTGGTCAGCCAGCCAATGGCAATATTGATAAAATTTTATTTTATCGGCATTTTGCTTTTTGAAATCTATGGTTTCGACAGCTTGCGGAGAGGAATAGATTTGCTGCCAATGGCGCCAATAGTCAACTGGTTCAAGTTTTTCCAGCAGGGTTTCAAAAACGGCAAGGTTTTCCAGCTCATCGCCTTTTTCTTGAATATAGGCGTCAAATTGCTGACGGCGCTCTGCCGTGGCGCTGCTTTGAAAATAGGCAAACATCATTTCCAAAATTTGTTTTTTTAACAATAGAACTGCTGCATATTCAACTTTAGGGCTTTCATTTAAACTTTTAATTTCAGCAATGGTTTCAGGCAGAGAAACAAAGGCTTGAACCAACGCTGAATTTTTGAAGTCTTCTTCTGCACGCAAATCTACATAGATATAATTTACAAATAAGCGGCTTAAAGTGCGGTAAGGGGAAACATCGCTTTGTTTGCCAGAAGCAAAACGTTCTTCATTTTGCGTGTAGGGGCTCATTACTCCCAAAGGATTTATTCCCACAACATCGCCGCCGTTTTGCGCAGTCAGACGCACAATTTCTGCTAAGTCCGAAAAATCACCGATACCCATGCTGTTCTTTGAGTGCAGGGCATAAAGCATTACCGCAGTGCCAAAAATATGCTCGTGATTTTGTAAAAATTGCGGCTGCCAGCATTTTTGCGGGGCATAAATTAAAAGGCTTTCTTGCTCAAAATTTTCATTTTTGGTCAATAACTTGTAATAGCCGATTTTAAGGCTGGGTATTTGGATTTTTTGCCTGCTTTCAGTTTGGGTTTGCCATACGCATTGTCCTTTTTCATCAATTAACTTGAGCGCATAGTTTCCAGTGCCGTTTAAATAAAATTCCGGTGTCTCGTTTTCATAAAAAGATAATACTTCAGGAACGGGCGGCTGTTTTTCTAAAATTTGCAAAGATTGGTTAATTTCTTCTTTGGTGTCGGCTTTATATCCCATATTTTTCAAAAAAAATTTTCTGACTTCATCTGTTGTATAATGAATTTGTCCGGTTTTATCTATATAAGATGATGATATTCCGGCTTTTTCTGCCAAAGTTTGCAAATCTTGCATAGTCTTCTCCTTTTTGATTTTGCTTATCCTAGCAATAAAAAACGTACTTTACAATACCTATTTTTTATGATATATTGACAAAAAATCAAAAAACGCAAGGAGATTACTGTATGACAATAGATAAAAATACAGCGGATTATTTATTTCATCAACGCTGGTGTAATTTTAAAGAAGAAATCCGCTTGGGCAATGTCGAAAATATCAATTATATGTCATTGCCGTTTGATAAGGGCAGCAAGATGCTGACCATAGGCAAAGCAAATTTATCTGTGCAGTCAGAAGAGCCTGTGCGTTATTTTATGATGCCGTTGGCAAAAGCCGAAATAAATGAAACGGATACAATTGAAATTGATGGACAAAAATATGTAGATGCTTTGCAGCGTTCGGATTATTGGCAAAAGATGAATGAGTTTTTACGTCAGAATAACAATGTGATAACCTTTCCAAACGGTTGGCAGCTGACTTATAAAAATTTGGTAGATGAAAATTTTATGAAAGAGCACGGCAAAGCCCAATCCCGTCCGCTGGGCGTGCAGCAAAGCAATACCACATTGTCTGTGGGCGATGATGAAATTGCGTTCAAGCTGGAGCGTATGCTGCAATTTTCTAAAAAAGAAAATCCTGAATTTGAAATGAATGAAAAACTGATGCGTGAAAAAAGTTCGGTTATGCCAAAAACCTATGGCTACTTTTTACTCAATGACCCAAAAAGCGGCACAAAATCGTCTGCCGGTATTGTGCAAGAATATGTTAAAAATCAGGGCGATTTGTGGAACTACGCTTTGTCATATTTGAAAAAACGCCTGACGGCAGGCTATTTGCTGCAAAAAGATTTAACGCCGGAGGAAAATCCGCATTTTATGCAGTTGATGAAAATTCTTGGCGATAAGACGGCTGAAATGTCTGAATGTTTGTCTAGAACAGATAAAAATCCGGCGTTTGCACCGGAGATGGTTAATGAAAAAACTGTTCATCTTTATCAAAAGCATTTGGAATTTTTATTAACAAAAACACGCAATGTAATTCGCGATAACTTAGATAATTTGCCGCAGCCGACAAAAGACAAAGCATCGCATCTTTTGCAAAACTGGGATAAATTAACTGGAGAGTATGTGAAAAAGCAAATAGCCGGTGCCACAGCCAGCAATGACAAATTAGTGCGGGTTCATGGTGATTTTCACTTGGGGCAGGTGATGGTTACCAAAGACAACGATCTGCGCTTTATAGATTTTGCCGGAGAACCGGCTGCTCCGTTGGAAGAGCGTTCGCAAAAACATATTTCCGTACGCGATTTGGCGGGAATGTATCGTTCAATTAAAGGATATTTAGGCAGCGCGGCAGTTGAAGAATTTGTGGCAGATGCGTCTGATGAGGTTAGCGCTAAAGCTCGTCGCAGCTATGCAGAAAAAGCGGTTGAGCCGTTGATTAACGAGTCAGCGCGCTTGGTTTTGAAAGGTCATAGCCTGAAAGAGCCGTGGCTGGGTTTAGAAGTCTTACGCAAAAATTTGTATGAAGTGAACTATGAAGTTATTTATCGTCCGCAAATGGCATATATTGCCGTAAACGGCTTAGCCGATATGCTGCAGCCGCAAAAAGCAAGACAGCGAATGAATAATAGAAACAGATAATTAAAAAAATACCGGTTTTTTAGAAATCGGTATTTTTTTGTTGAATTGTTTAAAAACAATTTATTTTGCCATTGCTGATGCGCTTGAATTTACAGCTTCTGCCGGAACAAATTGCACTTCTTCCGCGTCTAAAGATGTTACATCGCCTTCTTTATCTACGGTGGCGGTAATCAGTACGGCGGCTTCTGGAGTAATGGTGTTGCCTTGCACCAAATCTTCATCAATTTCAATATTGACTGTACCGCTGTCATCTTTGACTAAGTAATTGTCATTGCCTAAATCTTGCACAATAACGCCTTGAATAACTACTTCAGCGTCGTCAGGCAAATTGTTTACGTCAGAAATTTTGCTGACTGGTTTTGTTTCGGTTTTTGCAGTATCTGCCGCCATAGCATTGTTGCTTAATAAAGCAAGTCCGCAAACTGCCAACAGGCTTAAAAATGTATGTTTCATATTTTTGTCTCCTCTTTATAAAAACTTTACGCATACGATATATGGGCAAAAAGCGTGCTTTCAAGGTGACCGACATATTTGGTAATAAAAAGTGAAGATAATCAGTTCAAAATTTACTTCTTTTTTATGATTTATCTAATACAATGAATGCGAATTAACAGGAGGACATTATGGATAAAATTTTGAATGTTGATGAACAAAAAGAACAAGAATATATCGGCGGACTGATTAAAAAAGTCAGCGCTGCCCAAAAGAAATTTGCTACTTTTACTCAGGAGCAGGTGGATGAAATTTTCCGCCGTGTGGCTTTGAAAGCCAGCTCTATGCGTATTCCGCTTGCTAAAATGGCTGTGAAAGAAACCGGAATGGGCGTGGCAGAAGATAAGGTTATAAAAAATCACTTTGCTTCTGAATATATTTATAACAAATATAAAAACACTAAGACTTGCGGTATTATTGAAGAAGATAAAGAAAACGGCTTGATTAAGTTTGCTGAGCCGATTGGCGTGATTGCTGGTGTTATTCCGACCACCAATCCGACTTCTACCGTGATTTTTAAATCCTTGATAGCCCTCAAAACTCGTAATGGTATCATCTTTTCTCCGCACCCGCGTGCTAAAAAATGCACTATCGAAACCGCAAAAATGATTTTGGAAGAAGCGGTAAAAGCAGGAGCTCCGAAAGATATTATCGCTTGGATTGATGAGCCGACTTTGCCACGTACGCAATATTTGATGCAGCAGGCTGATTTGATTTTGGCAACCGGCGGTCCAGGTATGGTTAAATCCGCATACTCTTCCGGCACTCCGGCTTTGGGTGTTGGTCCTGGAAATACTCCGGCAGTAATTGACGAATCTGCCGATATTCAAATGGCTGTAAGTTCGGTTTTGATGTCTAAAACTTTTGATAATGGTATGATTTGCGCATCTGAACAGTCAGTTGTGGTTTGTGATGCAGTTTATAATGAAGTAAAAGAAGAATTTGTAAAACGCGGCGCTTATATTTTGAACTCTAAAGAGCGTGAAAAAGTGGCGGCTACAATTTTGAAAGACGGCAGAATTAACGCTGACATCGTTGGTCAGCCAGCGGCAAAAATTGCGGCTATGGCTGGTGTGAAAGTGCCTGAAAATACTAAGGTTATTATTGGCGAAGTTTCTAAAATCGGCGCGGAAGAGCCTTTTTCATACGAAAAACTTTCTCCGGTTTTGGCTATGTATAAAGCCAAAGATTTTGAAGACGCTATGGCAAAAGCTAAAGCTTTGGTGGAATTTGCTGGCTGCGGTCACACTTCGGTTTTGTATACAAACGTGCGCAATGACGATCGTATCAAACGTTACGGCGATGTTATGCCGACCGGACGTGTGATGATTAACTGTCCATCGGCGCAGGGCGCTATCGGCGATATTTATAACTTTAGATTGGATCCGTCTTTGACTTTGGGCTGCGGCTCTTGGGGCGGCAACGCAGTTAGTGAAAACGTGGGAGTAAAACATCTGATGAATATTAAAAATGTGGCTAAACGTGAAGAAAATATGCTGTGGTTCAGAGTTCCACCGAAAGTTTATTTCAAACCAGGGTGTTTGTCTTTTGCGTTGAAAGAGCTGAAAGGTCGTAAAAAAGCCTTTATCGTGACCGATAAGCCTTTGTTCGATTTAGGTTACACCAAAAAATTGACCGATATTTTAGAGCCGCTGGGTATTCAATATAAAATATTCAGCGATGTAAAACCGGATCCGGATTTGTCGACTATTAACAAAGCCCGCGATATGGTAAACAGCTTTGAACCTGATGTGTTTATTGCTCTGGGCGGCGGTTCTCCGATTGACGCGACCAAAATTTTGTGGATTATGTATGAGCATCCGGAACTTAAATTTGAAGATTTGGCACGCCGCTTTATGGATATTCGCAAACGTATTTTCGAATTTCCTCCGATGGGGCAGAAAGCTGAAATGGTGGCTGTGCCGACTACATCTGGTACAGGTTCGGAAGTTACGCCGTTCTCTATTATCACCGATGACGCTACTGGCGTAAAATATGCTATTGCTGACTACGCTTTGACACCGACTATGGCGATTGTGGATACGGATTTGGTTTTGACAATGCCGAAAGGTTTGTGCGCTGCTTCGGGTATTGACGTAATGACCCACGCTTTGGAATCATATGTTTCAAGCATGGCAACTGATTACACCCGCGGTTTATCAATCGAATCCGGACGTTTGATTTATGAAAATCTGATTAAATCATACGAAACCGGAGACGCGGAAGCTCGTGAAAAAGTGCATCACGCCGCCACGATTGCCGGTATGGCGTTTGCTAATGCTTTCTTGGGTGTTTGCCACTCCATGGCGCATAAGTTGGGCGCGGCTTTCCATATTCCACATGGTTTCGCCAATGCTTTGCTGATTTGTCAAGTCATTCGTTTCAATTCCAACGATTGTCCGGCAAAACAAGCGACATTCCCGCAATATCGTTTTCCGAATACTAAAGCCGCATATGCCGCATTTGCCCGTGGTATAGGCTTAAAAGGCAAAACAGATGACGAGGCTGTTGACAATTTGATTAAAGCCTTGGAAGAAATGAAACGCAAACTCAATATTCCGGCTTCTATCCGTGAATGGGGTATTAAAGAGGAAGATTGGGAAGAAGCTATGAAAACTCTGCCGGAATTGGCGTTTGACGACCAATGCACAGTTTCTAATCCGCGTTATCCGCTGTTTAAGGAAATTGAGCAGATGTATCGTTACGCTTATGACGGTGTGATTGATTTCAAACTGTAATTAGCAATTTATGATAGCAAAACACGGGGCAAGGTAGCTTGCTCCGTGTTTTTGGTTATTTGGTATATTGTTATAAAATCCGCTGTTCAGCAACTGGTTTTATACTGATGGCTTTGACTGGACAAATGGATTTGCATTTGCCGCAGCCAATGCATTGGTTTGGATTAAATTGTGGAAATTCGCCTCTTTTCAGACTAATAGCCTGCCGAGGGCATACTTCAACGCAGAAACCGCAACTGATGCAAATTTCTTCATCGGTAGAGGCAATGGCAATCTGCGTTTTTTGTTTTTCTGCCAAAGTCAGCCGTTTTAGCGCGCCCGAAGGACAAGCCTGCGAGCACTTGTTGCAATTATAATCGCAAAAATTACCATTATATTCAATGTGTATGGTTGAGCAGTTTGGGTTTGCTTTTTTTATAATTTTCATTGGGCAGTTTTGCACACATAAATTGCAGTTTAAGCAACGATTAGCAAATTTTTCGGGACTTTGTGCGCCAGCAGGCAGAATAGTTTTTTTTACTTTTGCCGCAGTGATTTTAGCTAATTGCATACCATCTTTAACGGCTATGGCGAACAGCGTGGCAGCAGCTCCGCCGATTAGCAGTTTCCGTCTGTTTAAGTTAAATTCTACCTTTGGGCACGGCGGCAGTCCGTAGCAGATGCTGTTGCGTTTGCAGCCGTCAAGGCATTTGAAACATTTGATGCAAGTTTCATTGTTTATAGAGTGATTTTTATAGTCAATGCTTCCGGTCGGACATTTGGAGGCGCATAAACCGCAAGCAACACAGCTGTCGTTTTTTATGTACATTTTGCAAAGCGAAAATTTGGCAAGGAGTCCTAAAAGAGCGCCGACAGGGCAGATGTTAGTGCAAAAAATGCGGCTTTTGAACCAAACGAGCACGCTCAAACATGCTATAAAACCAAGTCCGAACCAAGCTCCGCTGATTGCCGAACCAAACAAGGTGTAAGGGTCGATGAGGCGAACCAAATAAACCGAACCGCCGAATAATATGCCAAAAGCAAGCGCCGCTAAAAAGTATTTATAAGGGCGGTTGGGAGGCATTTTGTTTTTGCGACGGAACAGCAGCATTAAAAATTCTTGATATAGTCCAAGCGGGCAGAGGGTGGAACAATATAGGCGTCCAAACAATAAAGTTAGCAAAATTATTCCGCCTAATAGAACTAAAGCGAAAAATGAAAAATTTATGGCAATATTTTGAAACAACGAGGTTATTTGAATGTCAAAAATTTTTACTTTGTAAAACAAGCCGCTAAAAGCCAAAACAGACAGCACGCCGATAACAACAGCAACGCCGGCTCGGAAATATCGCAGAAATTTAGACATGGGCAATCCTTTTATTGAGTTAATTTTGTTTATAGTATATTGATTAGAGCGGGCTTTAGGTCAAGAATTTTTTGCTTGCATTAGATAAAAATTGTTGATTAAATTAAGAAAAAAGGAAAAAATATGCGAGTGCTGTTATCTATAAAACCTGAATTTGCCGAAAAAATTTTGAATGGGACTAAACGCTACGAATTTAGAAAACAGGGATTTTCTAAACCTGTTGACATGGTGGTTTTGTACGCCACTAAGCCAGTCGGTAAAATTGTGGGGGAATTTAAGCTGAAAAAAGTGCATGTAGGATCACTGGAGCAAATTTGGCGGCAAACAGAAAAATTTGCTGGTATAAATAAATCATTTTTTGACGCTTATTATCAGGGGCGGAATAAGGCGTATGCCTTAGAAGTTGGGCAGGCTGTACGCTATGCCGTACCGTTAGAACCTCAAAAATTTATGGCTAATTTTACCGCTCCGCAGTCTTATAGATATATTCCTTAAATTCGATTGACAGCATAGGTTAGATTCGCTAATATCAAGGAAATGAAGGAAATATCATGGAAAAAACACAGCATTTACATCATCATAACAACAATGAAAACTTGCAGAATACGCCGGACGACAAGGCTTTTTTGCGGACAGCCGAGACTTTTCAGCTGATTTCTGATGCTACAAGATTAAAAATTTTGTGGTTGTTGTGCCATAATGAAATGTGCGTGAACAATATTGCGGTTTCGGTAAATATGAGCTCGCCAGCGGTGTCGCATCATTTGCGTTTGCTGAAACAAGCCTGTTTGCTGGAAAGCCGCCGCGAGGGGAAAGAGATGTATTATAAACTGGCTGAAACCGCAGAAGCCGCGTTGCTCCACCGCGCTTTGGATGATATTTTAGATATTAAATGTCCGTTGTAAAAGCAAAATTTTTGATAAATTTGAGGCGCCGTTGATTTTGCGGCGCCTCATTTCTGATTAAAAGTTATATTTAATACCAGCGTTGATGACGGTTGTATGCTTGTTTTCCATAAACTGGCTGCCACGCAGATAGAAGTCGAGAGCTTTCCAGCTGAAAGTGATGTCGGCTCGCACAACTATTCTGTCACGGTCAAAAATATCCGTGCTTTCAATCAAGTAGTAGCCTTCGGTGTCGTTAACGCGGGCGCGCATGGTGTGATACGGCTGCGATAATTCACGGTAATAGCTGCCGCCCAATCGTCCTTTTACGTGTCCGTTTTCGCCGTAAACCGCTTCTTTGCTAAGATATAAACCGGCGCCGCTTTCCAGCGACAGGTTGTTTGTGCCTTTAATTTGCAATGCATCGGTTTTAGCGTTGTCTTCTTTGATTTTGCGCTGATAATAGCCGGAAGCGTTTAGTTCCAACTGCGGTTCCAACACAGCAAGACCAAGGTCATAGCTGTAACGCAGTTCGTTGTTAAAGCCATATAAAATATCGCTGGTATCGCCGCTGATGCGAGTGCCGTTGTTTTGGCGTTTATAGTCGCCGTCGGCATAACCGGCGCGCAGCAAGCCTGCGTATTTCCAGCTGTTGCCAAAGTCATGCATATAAGAAGCCAAAGCTTGAGCCAATGTGGCTTTGCGGCTGGAGTCATCGTCATAGTCCGAGTTGAAGCGGGTGAGGGCGACGCCCAAGCCAAAGCGCTGGCGGTTGTTCAGCTTGGTGTCGGCGAGGAAATAAGCGCTGTTGGCTGTGTTTTCATAGCCGGTTACTCGACCTTTGTTCGAACGATCTTGACCGAGATAGTCATAGCCGACCATCATACGCTCGTTGGTTAAATCTTGCGCAAACATAGTGTCTGTTACAAGGTTGGACAGGCTGCGAAAGACATTCATATTTTCTTGCGCAAAGTTAGGCAGCAGACTAAAACCAAGCTGTTGATTCAGCGAATTGTTCAGCGAGCTTGCTGTGGCGTGGAGTTTGAGTGAGTTAAACAAATCTTCGTTGCGTTTGGCGTCATAGTTGCGCTGCAGATAAGCTGCGAGTGATTTGTCGTCTACAACCTCGTCAAAATCTTTCATAGTCATGACAATGTCGTTGTCTTTGAGCGTCACATCAAACAGGGCGGAGCCGGAATTGAGCTTAACTTCGCTGGTGTCGCCGGAAAAAGCGTCGGTGTTGGCATAAGTTTTATCAAATCCGCCGGAAGTGATTTCCGCATCAGCCGTGATAGTGCCTTTCACTTTTGGTGCGCTGATTTTTCCGTTTTTGCTCAATGCAAATTTTCCGCCGCCTAAAGCGTTCGTGTCAAAAAGGGAGGTAGTCGAAATTTCACCTTCATTTACCATAGATGAGGTGTTGTCTATATAAATAAATTTGCCGTCAGCTTCGTTTTTGTTATAGGACTCGCCGTTGATGGTTATCGTCCCGCTGTTATAAACCTTAGAGCCGTTTACGGCGTAAATACCATAAGAGTTGCTCTCATCTACATCTGTAAGGGTGATGCTGCCAGTATTAACAACATTAGATGCGTTTGAATAGATGCCGTATGCATTACCGGTTATATTATCAAGTGTTATACTGCCATCATTTTGGGCTGTACTGCCTTCATCAGCAGACATTCCTCTAGCATTAGCGGAATTATTGATAGTTATTTTTCCGCTATTTTGTATTAGAGCTTTATTATCGGCGTACATTCCATATGCAGTATATGCAGAAATATTGTCTATAGAAATAGTGCCGGTTTTGCTGTTTATTGCGGTTACAGAGTATGTATTGTCTGACAATTCACCATAAATAGCATAAATACCGTATGTAAAGTATGAACCGCTATTGATTTGTATATTTCCATTATTTGTTAAATATGAATTTTTATAACTATTATTACTTATGCCTAGAGAAGCTGTGGCGGAAGTAGTGTTGAAAAGTATATTGCCATTATTTGTAACTATAGTTCCGCTCATAGCTTTTGCTTCGTAGCCATCATTGATATTCATTGTGATAGTACCATTATTTGTAGCAGTTCCTCCATAAATTCCGTACCAGCGCCTATTGGCATATGCTCCCATAGAGGATGTGAGTATAATATCCTTTTCGTTATAAATTTCTGTATCAGAGCTGCCGTAGATTCCAAGAGCAGTAGAGAGTTTTGTTACTATATTTACAAAACCATAGTTATAAATTTTTCCTGAATATTCATTTAGTATTCCTGCAATGCTGTTCCCAGATAAAGAGATTACTCCGTAGTTAAAAATATTTGTATTAGTCGCTCCGCGTATACCGACAAGATTAGGTAATGCCTCGCTATCAGCAGAATCTTTATTTTGATTTCTTCCTGAACCAGTGATGAATATGTAGCCATTTTTTGAATCTGACGCAGACGTTGCTGGTGAAGCAGCAGAACCATTTGTAATGGTTATTATTTCATCAGCGCTGTAATTATTAGGGCGTGAGGCTAAAATACCTGTAGCTTCGGATTTATAAAAATATGAGGTTGCAGGAACGTATGTATATAATGGTCCAACAGGTGACAAATTTATATAACCGCCGATACCGTTATTAACATTTACCAGACCTACAGTTTTTATTCCATATTCTAAAATGATGCTTCCGGTGTTTAAATTATTATTGTTTGGAGTTACAGAATAAATACCATAGGCTTGGGATGTGGAATCATCTCTTGAATTTGTTATGGTAATATTACCGGAATTTAGCACATTTTCAGACGCGTATATTCCGTAGGCATTACCGCTGTCACGTAAAGTTATATTAATCGTACCGTAGTTTTGATTGGTAAATGCAGTCAGGGTTGCCTTTCTACTGGTATCAAGCGAAATGTCTGTGATGCCGTAAATGGATTTGGTGCTGTCCGCATTGCTTTTTATTTTGACAACGGAATTTTTATGGTTTCCGCCGCCGTTGATACCGATTATGTTGTTGTTTCCGGTGTCGGTAATGGTGATGCTTCCCACACCGCCGTCCGGCGAACCGTTGTCGACATTATCTTTTACTCCATATACAGCTTCGGTGTAATCATCATTAACACCCTTTGTAATTTCTTTATCAACTGTAATGTCTATATAGCCTTTACTGCCTGTTCCGACCCCATTGTAATTCGTTTTGCGAATTTGGCTTCCTTCAATGCCGATAATCTCGTAAAGTTTTTGATTTTCAACATTAGTGTTTATGGTTATATATCCGGTTCCTTCGTTGCCGGCATTGTTACCGTTATGCATACCGATACCCGCACCGTTTATGGTTATGTATCCAATCGCACCTTTTCCGTAGGCATTATAAGCAGCCAAATTATTACTATATATTCCAACGGCAGTGCCGACACCAACTGAATCTAAATTATTATTATTGATAACAATTTTTCCGACAGTGTCTTGATTGTTTGAGGAGTAAGCGTTTATTTTTATTGAAGTATTGTTATCAGCATTATCATTATATCCTATGCCATAAAGTTTTTTATAACCAGTTAATTTAATTGTACCGCTTCCGCCTTCCGCAGCGTTTATGGCATTTTCACCGCGCATTCCGATGATTTCACCTTGAGTTGCTTCTATCTGAATCAAACCAGTTCCGCCAAAAGCATTATACAAAAAAGTCTTTTCGTAATCTGTGTGTCGAGCTTTTTGCCCTAATCCCGATATGTCATTTAAATATTCATAATTTACGCCCATTCCTACCAGTCTGTAACCTTGCTCGTTACTATCCGTAAAATTACGGATAAGTTTAATTGTTCCGTTACCGTTATAGGAGTTGTAGGCGGTTCCAGAAGATAGAATTCCATATACAATATTGTTGCTGTTGGTGGTTATATTGATAGTTCCGGAATGCTTATAAGCGTTTATGGTAACCGGAATGTTTGAATACATTGAAGCAAGTCCGGCTAAAGGCAAATTACTGTCAAAATTATCTTGATTTATGGTAATGGAAGCATCTGTGCTATAGGCGTTATACAAATTTGAATTTACGGTTTTTCCATCTGCTGTATAGTTTGTAAAACCTAAACGCCATTTTTTAACGGTTGTTGTATCTACAATAGTGCTGTTTGCTCCTGAAACCGTCAGCTGTGTATCATTTATCACATCTGTAGAGTTTTCGGTGATTTGTTGTTGAACGCAGGCTTCATTTAAGCCATCTTGCGTGTAGCCAGCCATACATTTCAAAAATTTGTTATGCGTACCGTTTGCATCAGTGCAGCTGCCACAAACGGCTCCAGCCGGACAAGCGGAAAGCGGATATGATGTGGTATCACAAGTAGTTTCGCATCTGGTATTGTCCGCTGATGGATTTGTGCCATTTGTGCACTGTGATATTAAATAGTGTGTGCCGGAGGAGTCAGTGCAATTAAGGCAAAAGGCATTGCTCGGACATGAAGTTAAAGGGTATATAGTAGTGTTGCATGTTTTCGTTGAATCTACAACGCATGATTTGCCGTCGGAAGAGAGTGTGTAACCAGTGTTGCAGGAGGTTATTCTGTAGCGTGGCGTAGAGCCGTCGAGGCAGGATTCATAAGCCGCATTGGTTGGAGCGGTGGTCAGGGGATAATTCGCAGCGGTGCAGGTTCCGGCCGGAATGGCGTCACATGATTTTTTGTCGGAACTGAGAGTGTAGCCGGTTTTGCAGGCGTTGATTTTATAAATCGGCGAAGTTGCGCCTGTCGGCGTGCAGTTGTCGCAGGTTTGCGCGTTGGTCGGACAACTTTGCAGCGGATAGTTTGCCGCGGTGCAGGTTGTGGGGTCAATTTCTGCGTCAACCAAACAAACGCGTTTGTTTGCTGATAGTTTATAGCCAGTTTCGCAAACTGAGCAGGTTTCACTGGATACATCATAGTTGCTGCAATGTTCCGGAGCACTCTGCTTGCATGAGCCGTTAACTGAGGTATAGCCGTCATCGCAAGTGTTGCAGTAGTTTTTAGAGCTGTTAAAATCTTTACAGTTGCGGGAATTTGAAGTGTCAGGTATTTCGGTTACTTTTTCACATTTGTCACAGCCACTGCATTTGTTGTATTTTGTGCAGGTATAGCCGGACTGGCAGGTTAAATTGGTGTAGCAGCCTTTAGTGCATTCGGGAACATTTGCGCATTCCGGCTTTTGTTCGCATTTGGTGCAGCCTAAATTGCATTTGGATTCATATTGTGTACATTGATAGCCTGCTGCGCAGGTAATGTTTTCATAGCAGCCTTCAGCACAAGGGTTTAAGTCGCATTTGGCTGTGTTGGATGCATCATCGGCATTGCTGCTGCCTTTGCTGCCTCCGCCGCCACCGCCTGAACCAGCTAATGCCACAATACCGGCGGCGATGCCTCCGCCAACCAAAAAGGCGGTGCCGTTCTTGGTCCAATTAGTCGGAGTTTTCGGTGCGGCGTATTTTTGATTATAGTTGGCTAAAAAGTTTTTATGGGCATATTCTGGTATGCTCTCAACACAATCCGGATTGCTTTTTGCTCCGGCGCGGATAAGCGTTTTATAAGCTAGATAGTCTTGTCTTTTTATTGCAACGCATACCGCCGTGTCGCCGTGCATATTTGTAGAGTCAAGGTTCAGACCGCGGCGTTGCACGTCTTTCAGCCCTTGCAAATCTCCATCTGCGGCAATGCGGTAGAAATTTTCAAACGATATCGGCGACAGGTTATATGCCTGCGACACCCGTGCAGTTGTGGTGCAAATAAAGGCGATAGCTGCAAGTTTTATAAATTTAGTCCGCATAAAATTTCTCCGCTGAGAGGTTAATAATTTGCCTTAATCATACAGGTTTCCTCTTAAATAGCAAAGATTTTTTTAGACTTATGAGCAGTTATATATCACAAAATCAGGCTCTTCTTAAATAAGTACCCATAATTTTGCGGCGACCGAATTTTTCAAAATCCACTTCGCAGGTTTGTCCCTCTACATTGGTTATTTTACCGTAGCCGAAACTTTCATGATATACTCTGACGCCAATCAGGCTGGAGGCTTTGCTGCTTTGATATGAATCATAATCGGCGTAATCGTCAGGTTCATAGTCATAGTCGGCTTGGTAGCTTGGCTTGGTGGAAAATTTCGGCTTATTATTGTATTTGCTGCTGTATTTTTTGTATCCGCTATTATAGCCGCTGTTGCTACCATAAGAGTTATATCCAGAACCTCCGCCATTATAGCAGCTGCTGGTTTGGTTGACAATATCCAGCGTGGAAGTTGGAATTTCGTTCAAAAAGCGTGACGGCATATTGTTTTGCCATTGCCCGTAAACGCGGCGGCAATAAGTGGTAGTGATATAAAGCTTTTGCTTGGCGCGGGTGATTGCCACATACGCCAAACGGCGTTCTTCTTCCAGCGAGTTGGCACCGCCTTCGTCAAGGCTTTTTTGGTGCGGAAACAAGCCTTCTTCCCACCCCGGCAAAAAGACAATGTTGAATTCCAAACCTTTGGCGGAGTGCAGGGTAATCAGCATTACTTTGTTGGTGTCTACTGCGTTGTCGTTATCCATTACCAGACTGACATGCTCCAAAAACTCCGCCAAATTCGGATAGTTTTCGGTGTCGCTCATCACGCCGACCAGCTCTTTTAAGTTTTCAATACGCCCCGAAGCGTCGGGAGAAGTATCATTTTTCAACATTTCCAAATAGCCGGACTCTTCCAAAACCTGCTCGGCTAAATCATTAGGCGATACAGCGTTGGCGGTGCGCTGCCATTCGGAGAATTTAGTCATAAGCTCGCTTAAATTTGCCTTGGCTTTACCGCTCAGTCCGCCGTTTTCCAGCAGAATATTGACCGCCGCAAACATAGAAGTGTGATTGCCGCGGGCGGTGTCTTGCAGCTTTTCTATGGTTTTGGCGCCAATACCGCGCGCTGGCTTGTTGATAATGCGCTCAAACGCCAAATCGTCGCTGGGCTGCAATATAACACGGAAATAAGCCAATAAATCACGGATTTCGGCGCGTTCATAGAACTTTGGTCCGCCGATAACCTGATAAGGTATAGCCTCGCTGATAAATTTTTCTTCAAATTCGCGGGTTTGAAAAGCCGTGCGCACCAAAACCGCAAAATCGGAGTAGGAGTGTCCGTCACGGTGCAGGCGCTCAATTTCCGAGGCAATCCATTTGGCTTCTTCTTCGCCACTGTAAATGCTTAACACCTTGATTTTTTCATTAGTGCTTTGGCATGCCGGACTATTTTCCGCCACGCGCAGAGTTTTGCCCAAACGGGTGGAGTTATGTGCTATCAGAGCCGAGGCAGCGTTCAAAATGTTGGCTGTGGAACGATAGTTGCGCTCCAAACGGATAACTTTGGCATCCTCAAAATCTTTTTGAAAGCGCATAATGTTTTCAATTTCCGCGCCGCGCCACGAGTAAATGGATTGGTCGTCATCACCCACGCAGCACAAATTGCGGTATTTCTGTGAAAGCAGGCGTAAAAACAGATATTGTGTAACATTAGTGTCTTGATACTCATCCACCATAATGTATTTGAATTTTTCTTGGTATTTGCGCAAAATTTCGGCATCGGACATTAAAATAGTGAGCGTATCCAGTAGAATATCGCCAAAGTCAACGCAATTCAGTTCTACCAAACGGGCTTGATATTTTTTATAGACTTCTAAAAGGGTGTTTGAGCGGTATTCCTGCTCAGCTTTATCAACGGTTATGCCTTTGTCTTTGAGGCGGGCAATTCTTTCCATCAGGCTTTGCGCCGGATATTTTTTCTCGTCAATGCCGGAAGCTTCGCAAATTTGCTTAATCAGACGCTTTTGATCGTCTTCGCCTAAAATTGTAAAGTTAGAATGCAGACCTACCACTTCGGCGTGCGCGCGCAAAATTTTGACGCAGATACTGTGAAATGTGCCGAGCCATACGCTGTTTGCCACATCGCCGATAAGACTTTGCACGCGCTCTTTCATTTCTTTGGCGGCGCGGTTGGTAAAAGTGACAACCAAACAATTCCACGGCTGCGCCTTCTGCATAGTCAAAATATAGGCTAAACGGGTGGTTAAAACCTTGGTTTTGCCCGTACCTGCGCCCGAAAGTACCAGCAATGGACCTTCGGTTGTTTCCACAGCCTGTCTTTGCTCCGGATTGAGTTCGTTCAGCCACGGGGCGGACGGGCGCAAAGCGCTGATATTGTCATAAAGCTGCGGCGCGCAGCTGCTGTCGTCTAAATCAAATATATCGCTCATTTTTGAAATCTTCTTGTTTTTAACATTTTTAAAACTTATATATCGTAAATATAAGAGAAAGAAAAGTCTTTATTTAGACTTGCGTACAATTTTTTGAGAGGCGTAAAATGTCAGAAGTCAGAGATAAAATCACCAACTTGAAACAGTTTATGGAAAGCCGGATTTTGGGGCAGGAAGAACTTGTCCGCAAACTGATTATTACCATGCTTGCCGATGGGCATGCATTGGTGGAAGGCGCTCCGGGGTTAGCTAAAACCAAGGCTATAAAAACTTTGTCGGAGTGTATTGAGGCGGCTTACAGTCGTATTCAATTTACGCCGGATTTGCTGCCGTCGGATATTACCGGCAGCGATATTTATGTGGCGTCAACCGGACAGTTTGAGTTTAGAAAAGGACCGATTTTTGCTAATTTGGTGCTGGCAGATGAAATTAACCGCGCGCCTGCAAAAGTGCAGTCGGCTTTGCTGGAAGCTATGGCAGAACGTCAGGTCAGTGTGGGCGGAAAGCAATATAAACTGCCGAAACTGTTTATGGTGATGGCAACGCAGAACCCAATTGAGCACGAAGGCACATATAATTTGCCGGAAGCACAGCTTGACCGATTTTTGATGTATATCAAAATTGACCAGCCGGAAGCCGCTACCGAGCGTAAAATTTTGCAATTAGTGCGCAATGAGGAAAACAGCACGCAGACAGCGGCTGATAGTTTGGCGCAATTCAAAGTTAAATTCGGTTCGATTAAGGCTGAAGATGTGTTTGCCGCGCGTCAGGAAGCGTATAAAATTCATTGCAGCGATTCGGTTGAAGAATATTTGATTCAGTTGATTATGGCAACCCGCCATCCGGAAAAATATGACGAATCTTTGAAAAATACCATTGCTTTCGGTGCTAGTCCTCGTGCCACCATAGCTTTGGATAAATGCGCCAAAATCAACGCATGGCTGGCAGGTCGCGATTTTGTGACGCCGGAAGATGTGCATGCGGTGGTTTATGATGTGCTGCGCCATAGAATTATATTGAGCTTTGAGGCGCAGGCTTCGGGACTTTCGGCAGATGATATTATCACTCGTTTGCTGAAAATTGTGCCGCTGCCATAAAGGATTACGATTATGCTGTTTTTTAAAAAAGATAAAAAGCAGAACAACAAAACTGGTTTGGCGGTGACAGTGCCGGAGCTGATTGAGCAGCAGCGGTATTTGCCATATTTGCAGCAGAGGCAGAATTTTTTGACTTCGGCTCAAGCCGGAAATGTAAAATCGGCGTTTAAGGGCAGGGGTATAGAGCTGGAAGAGGTGCGCGCCTATAATTTTGGCGACGATATCCGCGATATAGACTGGCGTATTACAGCCCGCAAGCAAGAGCCGTTTACCAAAGTATATGCCGAGGAAAAAGATAGGGTTATCAATGTGTTGCTGGATTTGTCGGCGACAATGGTTTTTGGTACCAAAAAAGAGTTTAAATCGGTGACGGCGGCAAAAATCGCGGCTTTGCTTGGCTGGCTTTCAGTTCGCAATAAAGACCGTTTTGGAATTTTGATTTTTGATGGTGAAAATTCATATTATTATAAGCCGCAGAGCAGCATCAAAAATTTGATGGCGATATTTAGTAAAATTGCTGAAATCAGTGAAAATGTTTTGAATAATCCTTTAAGCGGAGATTTAAGCTCGGCGCTGAAGACTTTGAAATATCATCAAAAAGGACAGGAAACTATTTTTATTTTGAGTGATTTCCATAACTTTAGCGGCGAGCAGTTTAAAAATCTGGCGGCGTTGGCGAAAAACAATAAAGTGTATTGCGTGAATATATTTGACAAGCTGGAAGAAAACGCTCCGCCCAAAGGCGAATATGCGGCGGTGTATAAGGGCGAAGAACTTGTTTTCAACAGCGCATCTAAACTATTTGACGCTGATTATCGGCAATATTTTGCCCAAAATCGAGAAAATATTAGAAGAAATTGCCAAAAATTTTTGTGCAAATATATCGAAATTCGCACATATATTCCTAGTTTCAAGCAGTTACGCTTAATGTAAAAAAACTTGACATAATAACATTATTGTGCTAACACTTACAGAAGTATTATTATTGTATAATAAAAGAGGTAAAAATGGTTAAATTAAACGAAAACACAGCATACAAAAGGGGTCAGGAACTTTTAGACGCCGGTCAATATGAAGAAGCTATCCAAAAATTTGCAGAAGTGATAGCTGAAAACCCAAGAGCTTGGAAAGCAATGAACAGCCAAGGGTTCGCATATCAAAAAATGAGTAAATACACAGACGCAGTGGAATGTTTTGATAAAGCATTGGCTATCAATCCTAAGTCTGTAGAGGTTTTGAATAATAAAGGCGTAACGTTAAGTATGCGTGGTCTATATAAAGAAGCAATCGCTTGTTTTGACGAAGCTTTTGCCAACGACCGTACCTCTTTGGAGGCTTTGAACGGTAAAGCTATTGCCTTGCAGCATATGTTTTCATATAAAGAAGCTTTGGACGTTTTGGAAGAGGCTATGAAAATTGACAGCAAACATCCGCAGACGCTGCTCAGCATTGCCGTAACTTTGCAAAAATTAAAACAATACGATCGTTCTATTTCATTCTTTAAAAAAGTTTTGTCCGGTGATAAATATAACACCAAAGCATGGAACGGAATTGGCGTGACCTATCAGCTGATGGGCGATAATGATTCCGCTTTGAAATGCTTTACTAAAATTCTGAACATTAACAGTCAAGAATTGCAGGCTTGGATTAGCATTGGCTATGTATATCAAAAAATGTTCAAATTCAAAGACGCTTTGAAATGCTATAAGAAGGCGCAAGCTATTGTGGGCGGGCGCTATACGCACAAACTTTATGACGGTTTGGCATCCTGCTTAACTAAACTTTCGGAATTTGATCAGGCTATTGAAGTTTATAAGCTTATTTATCAAAGCGAAGAGGGTAAAAGAAAATGGGATGCTCAGCGCTCGATTAAGTTTGTAAACAAATTGAAACGTAAACAGGCTGTTGGTCAGCTTCCGGACATTATGCCGAAAACTGAAACAGAAGACGCTGAAACATCTGTAACAGAATAGTTTGCTTGAATAAAAAAGAAAAGCGGTTGTAAGAAAATACAGCCGTTTTTTTTACATTCTCATTTAAGCACAAAACTGTGCAAATTCTTGACATATTTATTATTTGCACTACTATGGCAGTCAACAAAGGAGCAAAAATGTTAAAAATTGCATATCAGGGCGCGCCTGGGGCGTATTCGCATATTGCTTGCCAGCAGCTTTTTCCCAATCAAGAATATGTACCGTGCGATTCTTTTGAAATCGCCATGGATATGGTCAAAAACGGCAGTGTGGACAAGGCGGTTATTCCGGTGGAAAATTCCAACGCCGGACGGGTCAGCGATGTGCATTTTTTGCTACCGAAAGCAGGTTTGCATATTGTGGGCGAGCATTTTTTGCGGGTGGAACATCAGCTGATTGGTGTTAAAGGCGCAAGGCTTGAAGATATTGTGTGTGCGGCGTCGCATCCGCAGGCTTTGGCACAATGCTCTGAGTTTTTGCAAAAGCATAATATCAAGGCGCTGAATCGTATCGACACGGCAAAATCATGCGAAAAAATCGCGCAGGAGCAAGACAAAACCAAGGCGGCTATAGCCTCTAAATTGGCGGCGGAAATTTACGGCTTGCAGATTTTGGCGTCCAACATTGAGAACGCAGACAACAACACGACTCGATTTTTGATTATGCAAAAAGAAGCGGTCGTGCCGGTTGACGACGGCGGCAAGTTTATTACCAGTATTGTGTTTGTGACCAAACATATTCCGGCGGCGCTATATAAGGTTTTGGGCGGTTTCGCCACCAACGGCATCAACATTTGCAAGCTGGAAAGCTATTTGCTGAATGGTCATTTCTTTTCGGCGCAGTTTTATATTGAAGTGGAGCAGCATGTGGAATCTAAAGCCTTGCGCTATGCTTTGGAAGAGTTGAAATTCTTTTCAGAAGAATATCAGATTTTGGGCTGCTATAAAGCCAATTCATATCGGGAGCGTAAAAAAAAGTGAAGTTCGCTCAAAGCCAAGAATTAGCCGATTTTCTACGAAAAGAGCAAATTTTTCCGCAAATATTGAGTATTAAAGAAATTTATTGCGGCGGAAGTTCGTATAATTTTTGCGTTAAAACGGCACAAGACAAGTTTTTCTTAAAGCTAATTTCTGCAGAGAGAGAGAGGGGCATATTTTTGCATCTGAAAAAGGTGCTGTTTCAGATGGATTTTTTATATCCGCTGCCAGAGGAAAAGTTTGAAAATTTTTATTTACTGGCTATGCCGTATGTTTGTGGACGCAAGCTGAAATATGCGGATTGCTCGCCGGAGCTGTTTGCTAAACTGCAGGCGGAATACACCAAGTTTCAGGCTTGTGAATTGCCGGCGGAATTTATCCACCCGCAGCAGAATATGCCGAAGATGATTGCTAAAATTTCAGAATGTCTGCAAAAGGACAAGAGCTTGGCAGGTCGGCTGCTGAACAAATATTTTTGGCAGAAAATCAAACCGGAATTGGTGTGTTTGGAAAGCAGCTCCAAGTTTATTCACGGCGACTTGACGGCGAATAATATTTTGGTTGATAAAAGCGGAACACCGCATTTGCTGGATTTTGAACAAATCCGCTATGGCTATGGAATTGAAGACATCTGCTATTTGTTTTTGCAGCTCAGCGGTTTCCGTGGTCTGTGGGGAAGAATAGGGCGTTTTAACAAATTGCGGAAAATGATGGAACCGCTGCTGCAAAATGAAATTAGCCCCGAATATTGGCTTTACGGCGTGCAGCTGTTTTATTTGAATCATTTATACCGCCGTTTGACTAATCCGAAAAAGCACGGCAGTTTTCGCAAGGAAATGTGTCTGCTCTGGAGCCTGCGCCAATACTTCTGTCTTTCCAGCTATTTGCACTCAGTGGAATAACAATATATTTTTCTTGCTTTTGATTAAGTACAGATTAAAATTAAATCATTGTAAAAATTTTGAGGAACACTTATGCCGATAGCCCATTACATAAATGAAGTTAATAAACGTTTCAAAACAGGAATTTCTCGTGAACATTCTTATCGCGGTGATTTGCAAACATTATTAGAAACATTGGTGCCTGATATTATTGCGACCAATGAACCTGCTCGTATTAAATGTGGAGCGCCTGATTATGTTATTACTAAGAAAGATATACCGCTTGGTTATATAGAAGCTAAAGATTTAGATGATAATTTGGATGATAAAAGCCATAAAGAACAATTTGACCGCTATCGTAGCAGTTTAAACAACCTTATAATTACAAACTATCTGGAATTTCGCTTTTACAGAGATGGTGAAAAAGTTACGACTATTCGTATTGGGCATATAGAAAATGGCAAGGTAGTTGCTAATACTGAAAATTTTCAAACATTTAATGATTTAATTGTTAATTTCTGTGCTTATAGAGGACAGACAATATCTTCTGTAGCTAAATTGGCTCAAATGATGGCAGGAAAAGCCAGACTTTTAGCTGATGTCATAAAAAATGCACTGAATAGCGATGATAACAGTTATGATAACCGAACACTTCAAGACCAAATGACCGCATTTCAAAAGATATTGATTAGTGATATATCTAAGGAAGAATTTGCAGATGTCTATGCCCAAACCATTGCTTATGGGATGTTTGCAGGGCGTTTGAACGATACATCGTTAGAAAACTTCTCAAGACAAGAGGCTTGCGAATGCATACCGAAGTCTAATCCGTTTTTGCGAAATTTATTCAGTTACATTGCCGGACCAACACTTGATGATCGTATTAAATGGATTGTTGATGATTTGGCTGATGTTTTTGTTGCTGTTGATTTGCATAATATTTTGAAAGATTTCGGTAAAGCGACCAAGACACAAGACCCGATAATCCATTTTTATGAAACATTTTTGAGAGAATATGACCCAAAATTGCGGAAATCACGAGGAGTTTGGTACACCCCACAACCAGTAGTCAACTTTATTGTTCGTGCCGTTGACGATATTTTGAAACAAGAGTTTGGATTATCAGAAGGTTTGGCAGATACCTCAAAAATTAAGATTAAAATTAAGGATACAAAATATGGTAATGCTAAAAGCGGTAAAAAATCAGCAGAAATAGAAAAAGAAGTTCATCGTGTTCAAATATTAGACCCTGCAACCGGAACCGGAACGTTTTTGGCAGAAGTTATTCGTCAAATTCATGAGAAGTTTATACCAATGCAAGGAATGTGGTGTAATTATGTAGAAAATCATTTGTTACCTCGTATTCATGGTTTTGAGATTTTAATGGCTTCATACGCCATGGCGCATCTGAAACTAGATTTGATTTTGAAAGAAACAGGATATAAGACAACAAAAAATGACCGTTTGAAAGTTTATTTGACAAATAGTTTGGAAGAACCTCATCCGGACTCAGGAACTTTATTTGCCAGTTGGCTCTCACAGGAGGCTGCAGAAGCCAACGAGGTTAAGCGAGATGTGCCGGTAATGGTGGTTTTAGGCAATCCGCCGTATAGTGTAAGCAGTTCAAATAAAGGCGAATGGATAACAAAATTGTGTGAAGACTATAAGAAAGGCTTAAATGAACGCAACATTCAACCTTTATCAGACGATTACATCAAATTTATCAGATACGGTCAGCACTTTGTAGATAAAAATAATGAGGGAATTTTAGCCTATATTTCTAATAACAGTTTTACTGATGGTATAATTCACCGACAAATGCGCAAATCATTATTAGAAACTTTTGATAAAATATACATCATTGATTTACACGGGAATTCAAGGAAAAACGAAGTTTGTCCAGATGGCTCAAAAGATGAAAATGTTTTTGATATTATGCAAGGAGTGTCTATCAATCTGTTTATCAAAAACAATAAAAAGAAAAAAGGACAATTAGCTGAAGTATATCATTCTGATTTATATGGTAAAAGAGATGTTAAATATAACTTCTTAACAGAGCATAGCATAAAAAATATAGAATTTAATCCAATTAAATTACAAAAAGACAATTATTTCTATGTGCCTAAAGATTTTTCAAACCAAAATACTTACAATCAAGGTTTTAAAATTGATGAACTGTTTTCAATCAACACATGCGGTATTACAACACATCATGATACTGAACTGATTTCAATGAAAAAATTTGAAACAGCATATAATCAAGTTATGTTTTACCGTCCATTCGATTTTAGATGGATTGACTATAATTTAAATAAAGTTGAACGTGCTAGATATAATGTCATGAAACATATGTTACACAACAATTATTCGCTTGTAACTTGTCGTAATCAAAAATTTCAAACAATTACGTTAATTGCAAAAGGATTGTCTGATACGAGATATTTTTCATCTCCTGGTTCAATTGGTAGAGATTATGCTTTTCCTCTCTACATTTATGAGGATATTGACAATACCAGACGGCCGAATCTTGACGATAAGATTATTCAAAAGTTTGCTGGTGGATTAAAACTCAAATTTACCGAAGAAAAAACAGACGAAAAATCAACTTTTGCTCCAATAGATGTTTTAGATTACATTTATGCCGTATTACATTCGCCTAAGTATCGCGAGACTTATAAAGAGTTTTTAAAAATAGATTTTCCAAAGGTGCCTTATCCAACAGATAAAGCAAAATTCTGGAAATTAGTTGAACTTGGTTCAGAGCTTTGCTCAATTCATTTGTTGGAAAGCAATAAACTAAATACTTTAACTATTGGTTATCATATAAGCGGGGATAACATTGTTTCTAAGTTAAAATATGAAGATGGGAAAGTCTATGTAAATGATACTCAATACTTTGAGAATGTATCTGAAGTTGCTTGGAATTTTTATATCGGGGGTTATCAACCAGCGCAAAAATGGCTTAAAGATCGTAAAAACAAAGAACTTACATACGATGATATTATACATTATCAAAAGATTGTAAACGCTTTGTATTTGACAGACAAAC
>CAVIDY010000005.1:65415-75774 GCA_963641885.1 Bacteroidaceae bacterium | reverse complement strand
GCGCTATCTTTATGTTCTGAGTTAATTGCCAATAATAAGCCTTTGATAGTAAAATATAAAAATGAATTATATTTTCCGGTTTTCCATAATTATACCGACGCTTTTTGGGGCGGGGATTTTCCAACTGCGGCAGACTATCGCGACACTTTGCTTCAAAAGAATATTAAAGAAAACGGCTGGATGGTTATGCCGCCGATACCATATTCTTTTAATACTGTGGATTATTATTTAGACGGCGCCACTCCTTCGGCGCCTGACGCCAAACATTGGCTTGGTACAGACGAAGAAGGGCGCGATGTGTTGGCGCGTATTTTGTATGGTATCCGGCTTTCTTTGATTTTTGCCGCGGTTCTGACATTTATTTCCTCGGCAATCGGGATATTCATAGGAGCGGTGCAGGGGTATTTCGGCGGAAAAATTGATATTATACTACAACGAGTTATTGAAATATGGGACTCTTTGCCTCAGCTGTTTATTTTGATTATTATCGCCAGTGTTTTTTTACCGACATTTTGGAGCTTGCTGATTATTTTATTGCTATTTTCTTGGACAGGTTTAACCGGAATGGTGCGGGCTGAATTTTTACGAATGCGGAACTTTGAATTTGTTAAAGCCGCACAAGTTCTCGGCGTCAGCAATTTTCGCATTATGTTCAGGCATATTTTGCCAAATGCATTGGTTACATCGATAACTTTTATTCCGTTTATTATGGCGGAAGCGATAACTTCTTTAAGTGCGCTCGATTTTTTGGGCTTGGGTTTACCGCAGGAATATCCATCGCTTGGTGATTTGGTCCGGCAAGGAAAGGACAATTTACAGGCTCCATGGATTGGCATTAGCATATTTATTGTGTTGTCCGGCTTGTTGTCGATGCTGATTTTTATTGGCGAAGGCGTGCGAGATATGTTGGATTCAAGGAAAAAAGGCTGATGAATTTATTAAAAATCAAACATTTATCCATATATTTCAAAAATGATGAACAGCCTGATTTTTGCGCGGTTAATGACTTGAATTTAAATGTAGAGCAGGGTGAAATACTGGGAATTGTCGGTGAATCCGGTTCGGGAAAGTCGGTTACAGCGTTGTCTATTTTGGGATTGCTGCCAGCTTCTAAAACGGTTCTTTCAAAAAATTCTTCCATAATTTTTAACAACCAAGAGCTTATCGGTCTGAAATCTAAAGATTTTCAGCAAATTAGAGGAAACATAATATCTTATATATTTCAGGAGCCGATGTCTTCCTTAAATCCGCTGCATAAAATTGGAAAACAAATTGCAGAAAGTTTGGAATTACATCAAAATTTGACTAAAGAGCAAATAAAAAACAGAACCTTAGAGCTGCTCAAATTGGTGCAAATTCCTGAAGCAGAGCAAAAAATTAACGCTTATCCGTTTGAACTTTCCGGCGGTCAGCGACAAAGAGTGATGATTGCCATGGCTATTGCCAATAATCCGCAAATTTTGATAGCCGATGAACCGACGACAGCGCTTGATGTGACTATTCAGGAGCAAATAATTGATTTATTGCTGGAATTGAAGCGGCGGCTGAATATGTCGATTATTTTTATCAGCCATAATTTGCGGCTTGTTCATAAAATTGCCGATCATATTGCTGTTATGTATAAGGGTAAATTGGTGGAATATGGTACGGCAAAACAAGTTTTTGAAACACCTAAGGCAGATTACACTAAAAAGTTAATTTCATCTAATTTATTATTGAATTTACAGAAAAAAAACAATAATGATGTTATTCTAAAAGTGTCGGACATAGAAGTTTCATTTCCGAGAAAGAAAAATATATGGGGCAGGGTAATTGCTGATTTCAAGGCTGTAGATAAGGTGGGGTTTGAACTAAAGCAGGGCGAGACCCTTGGAATTGTCGGTGAATCCGGCTCGGGAAAAACATCATTGGCTTTGGCTGTGATTAACTTATTGAAGCATAAAGGAAATGTGGAAATTTTTGAAAACGGGCAATTCAAAAAACAGCAGCATTTCAGCAAAAATATGCAAATAGTTTTTCAGGATCCGTATAATTCATTAAATCCGCGAATGACAATTCAGCAAATTATTGGTGAAGGACTAAATGTACATTTTAAACAATTGAATCAAGCGGAAAAAATAAAGAAAATAAAAGAAATATTAAATGAAGTGAATTTAGATGTTTCGGTGCTATCTAAATATCCGCATGAATTTTCCGGCGGTCAAAGACAAAGAATTGCTTTGGCTCGAGCCTTGGTGATAAATCCTAAAATTATTATTTTAGATGAACCGACATCGGCACTTGACGTGACGGTACAAGCTCAAATTGTTGAACTTTTGAAAACTTTGCAAAATAAATATAAAATTTCATACATTTTTATTTCACATGATATGAATGCAATTCAGGCTATGTCGCATCGTGTTATGGTTATGCAAAACGGCAAAATTGTGGAACAAGGCACGGCAGAACAAATCTTCAAGCGTCCGCAGCGGTCGTACACCAAACAGCTTATCCAAGCTTCCATGCTGTAAAATTATAGCTGAATTAAGCAGAAATTTGACTTTTCTTATACGTAACTATACATAATAAACATTATGCGACAAATATTTATTGTATAATTTAGGTTAAGATATTGTATATAATGACGAAATTATACACAGAATAAAAAAATATTATTTATTACTAACACAATTGACAAGCACTCTTTTTATTACTCTTAAACTTTAGAACTCAAACACAAAAGCACATGGTTTGTTTTCATTTTTTTCACAAGATGAGCAATAATTGCTAATTTCCTCAAGCGTGATTTGACTTAAACAATCTCCCTGTATCTCTGATGAAGATTTGTACTAGGTTACCAAGTCCCTCAATGAAACCGTGACCGCTGATTTTTTGCCATGATGGCGGCACCATTTCTAAGGCAACGGATATACCATACTTGATTCTCTACGAATGAGCTGACGCTCAAAGCAAAGAATGACTGTGAAAAAACGTACTGGAGACGCTGGCTAAGTGTTTGTTGCAAGTCTGCTAAACCCCTTCCCCGCAGACAAGTCTGCGACCTCTCCCACAAAGGGCGAGGTTATTAGATTGCTTCGCTACACTCGCAATGACGCTAGAGAACAGGGCGTGGTTTTAAACAGCGTCTTTAACACCTCTGCTCTCGATGTCATTTTTCGGCGTGAACGAAGTGAACTGTCCGGAGAATCCAGTAATATAATATCCATATTCTTTAAGCAGATGTACCAATACTGGATTCTCGGCGAATAAGCTGACGCTCAAAGCAAAGAATGACCATAGAAGTGTGCTGCAGTGCGGACAAAGTATGATTGAAATGCTGGGTGTGCTGGCAATTATTGCAGTGCTAAGCGTTGGTGGAATTGCGGGTTATGGCAAAGCGATGATGATGTGGAGGTCAAATGTTTAATGCAAATTGAGCGGTGTACAGTTATATACTGGCAACACCTTAAAGCAAGCAACCTTAAGCGAAATAAACAGCAAATGCGAAGACCCATTTAAAGAAACTGGCTCGGCAACTTTTGAATTACTGCTTAAACCTTATTGATTTTTTCGTCTTTTATCTTGGCTACTTCGCCGCGGGCAAGCGCATCGCAGCGTTCGTTTTCGGGGTGTCCGTTATGTCCTTTTACCCACAGCCAGCGAATCTCGTGCTGCTGTGTCAGTTCGTCCAAACGCTGCCATAAATCCACATTTTTAACCGCCTGTTTTTTGTTTGAAGTTTGCCAGTTGTTGCGCTTCCAGTTTGCCAGCCATTCGGTAATGCCGTTCATCACATATTTGCTGTCGGTATAGAGTGAAATATTGCACTTAGTTTTAAGCGCGCTCAAAGCCATAATCACAGCTATCAGCTCCATACGGTTGTTGGTGGTGTTTTCTTCTCCGCCGCTCAGTTCTTTTTCAATATCCTTATAGCGCAAAATCGCGCCCCAGCCGCCAACTCCGGGGTTGCCGGAACAAGCTCCGTCCGTAAAAATCTCCACTCTTGCCGTCATCTATTCCACTTTTCGTAAAAACTCGTTAAAAAATTCATTGATAAGCCATTCGTTATTTTTTTCATCAGTCCGCAAAGCTTTAGCCACAAACGAACGCAGATTGTTTTTCAGCCCGCTGATGCGAAACGATTTCGGCGCTGCTCTTTCTGCTCCAACCACGCCGTCCAGCAGCAAATCATCTTCCACCAGCGGCGACAAAATTATCTCTATGCGTGTAAACTTCAAGATTCCGCGCGGCGGCAAACGCAGTTCCGGCTTAGTTATCAGGTTCAAATGCCCTGCTATCCCCTGAATAGCGTACATCTGGTTATAATCCAAAAAACGCACCTTGTTATTAACACCGCCGTAATTTTCGGTAGTGCAAGTCAGATAAAGTTCACTGGCAATCACATTGCTTTCATTTTTGCAAAATACATCAAACGAAACTTTAACATATTTACGCACCGCCTTGCCTTTTTTACTTTTCAGATACAGAATTTCCGCCTCATCGTTCTGCACAATTTCCAGCTTGCGATTTTCTATCATCAGTTCCACATTGGGCTGTGGCTGCCGCCCGAACATTCCGGCAATCACCGAATATGGAGCCGGCACGTTATTAGAGCCGGAGCGAATATAAATATGGCTGCCGATTGTCGTCATCAGCGGAGCTAAATCCGATTTAGGAATATATGTCGCCAAATAGCCGTCGCCGTTTTTATCACAAGCAATTATGTGGTTGCGCACTTTGTTGTGACTTGGAATGGTGCAGCCGGAAATGGCGTTTTCTACCCAGCTCATAAAACGGTGCACGTTATGCACTTTTATTTTGCTTTTTGCCACATCGCCGACTTCACAATCGCGGGAACATTCCACACCCCAAATAACCACGCCGCCTTCCGAATTGCCGAAACCGGATATGCATTTGGAAAGATTGCGCCGATCGTCGTTGCACAGCGCCTGTCCGTGCTTGCCTGTGGAAGCAGCTTGTTTAAAGTCCAAAAACAATTCCTCTGTTTGCCGTTCGCGGATAAACTCGTCAAGCGCGTCTTCGCCAAAATAAACCAGCTTTTCAAATATATCTTCAGCTCTTGACATGGCGGAATCTCCTGTTGTTGCATTTATGGCTTATAATATCACAATCCGCTTAAAAACGCAAATACTTCTCAACCACATCATAGCTTGGGTAGTCATGCAGATTGCCCAAAAGCGTATAAGTAGGCTTGCTGACAAACAGCCGACGCGCCACGCGCTGAATATCGTCTTTATTGATAGCGTTGATTTTTTCCACAATTTCTTCAACCGGAATCACGCGGTTATATAAAAGGTGCTGGCGGGCAATCACTTCAGCGGTGGAAGAAGAGCTTTCCAAAGCCATCAGCATACTTGCCTTGAGCTGAACTTTTACCCGCTCCAATTCTTTGTCGGTTACATATTCATTGACGATTTTTTTCAATTCATCAGCCACCACCGGCATATATTGCTTGATTTCTTCTTCATTAAGTCCTGCGTAAATTCCAAACATACCGCTGCCAGTGTGCGCGTTGGCAAAGCTGTATACAGTATAAACCAAACCGCGTTTTTCACGGATTTCTTGGAACAGACGAGAAGACATACTGCCGCCCAGCAAGGTAGAAAGCACGGTTACAGGATAATAGTCCGCATCGTTATAAGGCACCCCCTCAAAGCCAAGCAAAACCTGAGCCTGCTCAATATCGCGGGTTTTGATGGACGAGCCGCCGGTATAATGCTGAGCATCTTTCACATAGTCTGTTTTTGCCCGCAGTCCGGACATACGGTCTTCCACCATTTTCACAAATTCATCATGGTTTAAATTACCAACAGCAGCAACTACCATATTTTCGGCGGCGTAATTGTGTTTCATATAATCATGCAGCTTGTCGGCGTTAAAGGAGCGAACTTTTTCAGCCGGACCGAGAATGCTTCGTCCCAACGCTTGATTGGCAAAGGCTGTTTCTTGGAAATAGTCATAAACAATATCGCTCGGATCATCATTGGTCTGTTTGATTTCCTGCACCACGACTTCTTTTTCTTTAGCCAGCTCAGAAGCGTCAAAAGTAGGCGCCATAATCAAATCTGCCAGCACATCGGTAGCCAGTTCCACATCATTTTTAAGCATTTTAGCATAAAAAGCCGTAAATTCACGCGAAGTATAAGCGTTGGTTTGACCGCCCACGTTTTCAATATCTTCAGAAATCTGCAGCGAGTTACGTTTTTTAGTGCCTTTAAACACCGTATGTTCCACAAAGTGAGAAATTCCGTTTCTTTCCAGCGTTTCGCAGGCGCTGCCGGTGTTTACCCAAATACCTAAAGAAACCGTTTCAGTCTGCGGACGTTCGACAGAAGCAACCCGCAAGCCGTTTTTCAATGTTGTTAATTTAACTTCCATAAAAAATCTTGCCTTATCCTAAAAAATTACGTATGACAGTATTATATTGTCTGATTAGGATAAATCAACACAAAACTTTTTAAGGAGTATATCATGGGGACAAAATTACATTTCGCGGTGGTTCTTTCCGGCTGCGGACGCGCCGATGGTTCGGAAATTCATGAAGCTGTCAGCGCCATGCTTTGCATAGAGAATATGGGCTGCACCTATCAATGCTTTGCGCCGGATATCGACCAAGCGGCGGTAGTTAATCACTTAAACAACCAAGCTATGAATGAAAAGCGCAATGTTTTGGTGGAATCTGCCCGCATTGCCCGCGGCAATATTTTGGACCTGAAAGAATTTAACACCAAAGATTATGACGCCATTATCTTCCCCGGAGGCTTGGGCGCCGTCACCAACTGGTGCGATTTTGCCGGACGCGGCGTTTCCTGTAATATAAACACCAGCGTAAAGCAAGTTATCCGCAAATGCTGGGAAGACAAAGTGGTTATCGGCGCCATGTGCATTGCTCCGGTTTTGATTGCTCTGGTTTTGGCGGATAAACACGTTAAATTCACGCTCGGCGCCGGCGGAGATACCGCTAAAAAGCTGGAAGAGCTCGGCGCTGTGCATGAAGAAGTAGGCGTTACCGATGTTTGTATAGACCGTGAAAATCTGGTTTGCAGCACTCCGGCTTATATGCTCGCCACCAATATGCTGGACGTTTGCCAAGGGGCGCAAAATATGGTTGGGGCAATCTGTCAATTGATTGAGGGTAAAACTCGATAAAATTCTTGCAATGCGCAAATTTTGGTCTATTCTAAGGACAATTAACGATAAAACTAGATTAGAGGATTGTTATAAAATGAAAAATAGAACCAGATTTGCGCCAAGTCCGACCGGTTATATGCATATCGGCAACCTGCGCACTGCTTTATATGAATATTTAATTGCTAAATCGGCTGGCGGAGATTTTATTCTGCGCATTGAAGACACCGACCAAAAACGTTATGTTGAAGGCGCTACCGATATTATCTTTAAAACCTTAAAACGTGTCGGCATGAACTGGGATGAAGGTCCGGATATTGGCGGAGAATTTGGTCCGTATGTACAATCTGAACGCCGAAAAATTTATCAAGAATACGCTCATAAGCTGGTAGAACTCGGCGGCGCGCACTATTGCTTCTGCGCACAAAAAGAAGAAAATGAAGAAGTTGATGAAGACACGCCGGAAGCACATATCAAATTTAAAGATCCATGCTTAAAAATCTCGCTGGAAGAGGCTAAAAAGCGGGTTGCCGCCGGAGAGCCATACACCATTCGCCAAACAATAAATAAAAAAGGCACTTCTGTTTTTCACGATGTGGTTTACGGAGATATTGAAATCGACTATGATGAGCTTGACGAAGGCGTGCTGCTGAAAACAGACGGGTTACCAACCTATAATTTTGCCAACGTGGTGGACGACCATTTAATGCAGATTACCCATGTGGTGCGCGGCAATGAATATATTTCCTCCACCCCTAAATATAACCTGATTTATGAGGCGTTTGGCTGGACACCACCGATTTATGTACACGTTCCACCAGTTATGAAAGATGCTCAACACAAACTAAGCAAACGCAACGGCGACGCTTCGTTCCAAGATTTGGTGGCTAAAGGCTATTTGCCGGAAGCAATTTTGAACTATATCGCCCTACTCGGCTGGAACCCTGGAACAGAACAGGAAATCTTTTCATTAGAAGAACTTAAACAATGCTTTTCAAGTGAAAGATTAAATAAGTCTCCGGCAATTTTTGATATTACCAAACTTACTTGGATGAATGGTTGTTATATCCGCAATTTGTCGGAAGCAGATTTTCATAAGCTAGCTTTGCCTTACTACAAAGATTTAGACGGCAGAAATATGGATTTAGAATTTTTGAGCAAAGTTTTGCAGCCGCGTATTGAAGTGTTGAACCAAATTGCGGAACAGACAGATTTCTTAGCTCAAATGCCGGAATATAATGTTGCTTTGTATGAAAATAAAAAAATGAAAACCAATCCGGAAATTGCCGCTAAGGCTTTGCAGCTGGTGTTACCAGTGTTGGAAAGCATTACTGACTGGACGAACGAAAATCTGTTTAACACCTTAAAAGAAACAGCCGTTGCAAATGAAATGAAAAATGGTCAAATTCTGTATCCAGTGCGCATTGCACTTTCCGGCAAAGAAACCACTCCGGGCGGAGCGACCGAATTGGCGCATATTTTAGGTAAAGACGAAACCTTGAAACGCATTAAAGCCGCTATCGCCAAACTGGCTTAATTATTTATAAAAAAACAGGAACAGGACTAATGCCGAAGCTGCATATTTTACGACAGGGAAAACCCAAGAAAAAAACAGTAAAAAACAGCACAATCATCGGCGTGGCTGTTCTGCTCCTGTTTTTATTTCCTGAATATCCCAAGCGTTTATTTTATCCGCTTTTATTCGGGCAAAAAACAACAGAAAAACCCGTCATTTCTCAAGACGGAATTTATAAAGATGTAGAACCGACAACCTTTAACTTTTCCCGAAACAATTATACTTATGAGCTACAACTGAAAACTCAATACAGTATCACGGCAAAAATCGGCTATATTGACCATTACGATACCTGGTTTAACAAAATGTACCGCGGACACAGCCAAAATGAATACATAAATTTAGTACCGGTTGATTTGTTAATGGTTTACGGCGATATGGCAAAGCCGGATATTTATCAGCTATTTGAGTTTGATCACGAAGAACGGACAGGAATTATTAAATGTAAAGGCGTAAAATATAAGGAATCCTTCTTTTCATTCTATTCTTCCGACTCCGAGCGCGAAGAAAGTCAAAAAAATTTAGCAATTTGCGATCCGCATATAAATCGGAATCAATTCAACAACTATCACCCGATTCCGGCAAATGAAAATGTAAACAAAGGCTTGCATACATTGCTTGCCGGCGATGTCGTACACCTAGAAGGCTATCTGGTTGATGTACCGTCAATGGGGCTGCATACCGGCACTAGAACCAATCAGCACCATGATTATGTGATGGATGGGCAAAACCCAGGAATGTGCTTTATTTTATTCACAACCAAGCTAATAGTCAACGGCTACGTTTATAATTAGCTTAGTCGATTTCCAGCGCTTCTTTATAGTGGTCATTCCAAGACATATAGTCCAACACCAGCTGATTTATTTCGGCGACTTTTTCATCTTCAATTTGCAGCGCCTTGCTGACTTTTATAATAAAATCGATTTCCTTATCGTCTAAGTCCTCGTCGGAATTTGCCACGGTCAGCAATTCTTTAACTAAATACAACGCTTTTTGCCGATTCAATATTTTTTTTGCTTGCTCAATCAAGTCGTCTTCAGGCATAATTTGATTAACTTGAGCGCTATATTCTTTAGGAATTTGATATTGCTTAGCCAATTCTTTCATAAAGCTGCGTTCGCTGTCATCTATTTTACCATCTTTGCCTATCAAGCGTATAATCATACGCAGAAACACTAATTTTTCATCTAAACTCAAGTTTTCTACATATTCAAAACCATTTGTCATAGCCATTTCTCCTCTATTTTTTTTGTTACTTTATTCTAAATTAGTTAATTTTTTCTTTTTGTTTTGTGATTGACTAGTTTATTGGCTTTTGCTATAATTTTAATATAACAACTAGGGAGGCGCGCTATGTCTGACAATAACAATCCGCAAAATGAAGAACAAAGCCAAGAAAAGCAAGGTTTAGAAAGATTCTATGAGTTTGATAAAAAAACTCTAAAGCCTGAGAATAAAACTTATTTTGACGAGGTAAAAGACAATTTACAAAAAGTACGACAAGTAAAACAAAAAATTCAAGCCCTTAAACAAGAACTGCAAAAGAAAGTTGCCGAGCTACAGCAAAAAGTTAGCTCAAAACAACCAATTAAAGCCCCTAAAGATGGAAAAACGCAAGGAGCTGGCAATAAACAGGAAGATATGGATAAAGCAGA
>CAVIDY010000005.1:0-65405 GCA_963641885.1 Bacteroidaceae bacterium | reverse complement strand
TTGGAGTTTTGCCAGCAAGCCCTTAGTGAAACATCTATTCTCAACGCAGCTAATCAAAGCGATGAAAACACTTTGCAGCGTATTTTAACAACAAAAAATAAAGAGTCATATTCCGTTATTGTGGATATTGCTTTAAAACCATTGCCAAGTCAGCGCGCCAAAGACAAAGACGATAAAAGTAAGGATGACAAGAACAAAGATGACAAGAACAAAGACGGTAAAAATAAAGATGAAAAGCAAAATAACACTCCAAAAAATGAAAACGGCGCTAGAAAGCTTACACCTAAAGAATTACAGCAGCTGAGAATGGGCAAGCCTTTATCATTTAAGCCGCAGCAGCAGACAGAAACTAAGCCTGTGCAAATGTCAGAACAGCAGCTGCAGTTTATTAAAAATCAAAAGAGCAAAGGCAGCAGCCGTATATAAGAAAAACTGAAAGCTATAAAATAAGCGAAAACCGTCTCTGAAAAAGGGACGGTTTTCTTTTTTAAGTTAATTAAGTCGGATTAACCGCGGATAATAGCCGGAGGCTAAATCATTGTCATCGGCAATCTTACAGACTTCCAAATTTTGCGCGCACCACTTGCGAGCCTCATCGATTCTGGTTTGGAAAGGCAAAGTCTCATCGCATTTTACTAAATAAACAGATGACCCTTTTTCCCAAAGCATAATAAAATCACCAACAGAAACTTTCGTTGATGTATTAACATACTTTGCACCGGTGATTTTGTTAGCGGCGATAACCTGAACTGAACGAAGATGTCCATTTTCATCTTCTTCGGTAGTGTAAAAAGCGGAATCTTCGTTATCTACTGCGCTTTTTACAATTTGTGCTGTCAGCAATTCCTTCCAAAGGTTGTCTTCTTCTATTGAAGAAATACAGCCCTTAAAACTCTGATGGGAGCACGAAGTAAACGTGAGACCCAACATAATTGCTATAAAGCAAAAAATGAGTTTTTTCATAAAAATAAATTAAAAATTTGAAAAATTATTATTAAAACAGCAATGTAATAACATATTAAAAAACAAAGTCAAGCCCCTGCTCCGTTTTTTGCTTTATACAGCGGCATAAAAAAAAGAACCCGCCGATTTTTGGTCGGTAGATTCTTTTTTTATACTTACGCAATTCCAGCGCGGGTACCCTTGCTGTCTATGGTAAGCTGCTGCTTGCGATTTTTGCGTGGAGCGGCAACGTATGAAGTGTGCACCCAGCCGCTGTTTGGATCTTTCGGATTATTGTGAAACTCCAAAATAAGCTGGTCAAACTGCAAGTTGTTTGCCACCCAATGCGCTAGTTCGCGGTTGTTAAGCCCCATAATCTCATAGTCGGCAGCTTCGCACTTGAGGTGCTGAGAGCTTTTAGCCCCCTTCACCGCAGCGTTCAAAGCCAAGGAGCGATAACCGGAATTCACATGAACCGGCTTTTTGAAGTGGTCGCGCACTGGCTGCAGGATATTCAGGCAGACTTGACGCAGGCGCTCAATTCCTGCTTCGTCCGGCAGGTTGTAAATCATGCGGGCTTCAGCTGTCGGCGAATAAGTCAGCTCATATAAGCTGAAATTCGGAGAAAGCATCAGCTTGCGGCGAGCGGCAAAAGTCTGCAAGTTCAGACGGCGGTTTTCACCATAGGGATTATACGCCACATGAACCCAGCCGTTTTGCGTGTTGTCGTTGTTTGGAAACTCCAACTGCAAAATATCAAACTTCAGACTGCTTGCAATATACGCGCAAACATCTGCCAGATGAACTCCAACAACTCTAAAGTCAACGGCTTCGCACATGGTGTGGCGCGAATTAGGCGCCTCATTGAGCAAGGCATTGACCTCAGCAGAACGATAGCCGGAGCGGATTTTTACTGACTGCTTGAAGTGATCGCGCACTGGCTGCAGAATATCCGTACAAAGTCTTTTCAGTTTGAACAGACCTTTTTCATCGGGAGTATTGTCAAGGTGATTAGCCTGTGCTGTGCCGGAAGCAATCAACTCATTCAAACTAAAGTTCTGAGAAAGCTTAAACATCTTATTCATAATAATACATAGATTAAATTAGACATAAATATACTTTAATATCTTATTTATACGCCTTATTTTGCAAATATGCAATATTTTTTTGTCAAATTTGAAAAATATTGCATATTTAAAGAAAGATGATATAATTCCGGCATCTTTTAATTATTAAAAAATTATTAAGTATGAAAAAATTACCTTATTTTCGGCAGTCTAATTTGGTTGCTGAAAAGCTGCTTTCCAGCAAGTTAACTTTTTTGTGCGGTGTTTACCCAAACAATCGTTTAGTCAGTGCGCAATTGTATAAGCAAAATTTGGCGGTGTCTCCTGATGAAAAAGATGAAGAGCCAGTTTTTGTTAAAGATTTATCTCTGACACAGACGCCGGTTTTGTTTTCTATGGCGGGAGGATATCGCTGGCTTTACAAGCTTGAACAATCTTTTGAAGGCTTGCAAATGGTTTGCGATCATGCCAACAAAGGTCATCTCAAAGCCGTAAAACAGGTGCATTTTGAGGTGCTGACAAGATATGCCGACAACACCCACGTTTGCCACGACTTGTGCGAGACAGGCAAAACCTTTGCCTTTAAGTCCTGCCACTGTTTGGAGTTGGAACACCATTTTAACGGCAAAACCAGAAGTTTTCGTCCGGTTTATAAACTCGATGAAAATGAAGACGAATTTGCCAAATTCGAGGGATTGTATCCGCGCACGGAAAATGACGAAAAACTACGCCTTTTGGGGTGCTATGTTTATGAAAAAGGTCGCTTCTGCAACTTTATGCTTGCCGAATGCCTGCCTAAAGAACTGGCTAAATACTTTAGCCTCTAATCCAGCAAAACGGAGGAATTGTCAAAATCTGATAATTCTTCCGTTTTTTTGTTTTTTTGAGGTTTTTTCATCTTTTTACTTGAAAACATACATTTAAGCAGTTATAATTATATTGCAAGATAGGTTTTAATAGCCTTTTTGCATTGGATTAACAACGATGGAGTTTTTATGTTAAATTGTGCGCCGACCGCTGCCTTATGCGGTTCTAATGACGGAGACCCTCACAGGTTCGTCTTATTATTTGAAACAACTTTCTTATCTTATAACGAGGGACATGCTGTTCTGAAAGGAGTGTAATTATGCTCTGTTTCAGAAATACTTTAAGAGAAAACGACCCTGAAATTATAGCTCACATTGCTTCTTCAACAGGATTTTTTGATGATCGAGACGTGCAGCATAATGCTGATATTGCGCGTCATTTACTTTTGCAAAGAGATTGCGAGCACCGCTTTTTGTTTGCCGAATATAATGGTAAAACTGTTGCATATGCTTGTTTTGAAGAATTGCCTGATGCAAAAGCAGGCACTTATGAACTTTATTGGCTGTCAACATTAAACGAATATCGAGGTTTGGGTATCGGACGCAAACTTGTGGATTATCTGATTTCAACCTTAAAAAATTATGGTGCCGAACGTTTATATGTGAAAACCGACAGCACACCGCAATATGAGCCGACACGCCGCTTTTATGAAAAATGCGGGTTCAAATTGTGCGCAGTATTGCCTGAATATTACGATTCCGGTGATGACTGCTGCATATATTGTTTGAATATGAAAGCGAATAAAATCGGTTTATCGGTTCGCCAATATGCCGCTGCCGAATAATATAATATCGGGAAAAACGTAAAAAAAGAGGTCTTTTCAGACCTCTTTTTTTAGTGATTTTTGTTTTTTAATGTGTGTTGCCTTTTTTGGCTGTATAAGCGTTAACAAAGGCTTTTGACATTCCAGTATTATTAGCGCCTTCCGCTGATTTAACCGGCGCAGGCTTATTCGGCTGAGGAGCATTGGCTTGCTGCGGCTGCTGTCTTTGCAAAAATTCCGGATGTTCTTTATAGAAATTGTCATAATATAAGCCGCCGAAAGATTTTGGAAAGCTGATTTCATCAACTCCAAGCGGAGACAGCAATTCGTTTACTTTTTCAAAGCGGTTGCGAGCGTTGTCAAACGCCTCTTTTATAATTACATTATCGGCACGCTTAGCACCTTTAGATGTACGGTTTTTCAAATCTTTGGCATCAAGCATTGCCTGATCGATTTCATCTTTAGCTTCTTTTGTGCTTCTTACCAACATAATTTCGTAAAGCTTACCCATTTGCTCGGGGCTGAATTCACTAACCTGTCCGGTTAACCCCGCGGCTTTCAGCTTTTGCTTTTCTTCGGAGCTTAGATACTTACTGCCCAGCAAATTGACATTGTCCACAGACTCTTTATAGGCGTCAAACAAGCGGCGCAAAGCCTTGTAGGACGCAGTTTTATCAACAGCACCATCATTATGGTTGGTGTCGGCTGCGTCCAAACGGTCGCGCAACATACCTTTAAGCTTGGTGTTATAGCCTTCGGTAAACGCCATATATTTTTGGGTGTTCATAATACCGTCAATATAATCCTGCTCAGACGGAGAAATTACTTTTCCTTTGCTTTTGTTTTCTTTATCCATCTGTTTGGCTAATCTATAACGATATTTAATATAGGCTTCAGCAGTTAATTTTTCTTTGGCTGCTTTCAGCATACCTTCCGCCTTGGCTTTATCCAAACCCATACCTGCAGGAATAATGCCGTTTTCAGCCAAAGCAATACGCCAAAGTTTCTTTTCGGCATCTGGCAGACCATCAGGAAAGTTAATGCGAGTTATACCTAAATCTTTGAACTGTCCAACCATACCGTTGACGACGGAATCATCAACTTTTTTATTTCCTGGAGTTTTATAGGCAAAACTAAATTTGCCTTTGTCTTCTTTAACAAATAACTTAAAGTTATAGGTAAATTTCGGCATATTGTTTTTATCCCTTCTGCCATCTTTTTTACGGTTATCAGGGTCTGACGTGTCATAAACAATATATTCGGTCCAGCCTGTCCAAAACCAACCGGTATGTTCCTTAAAATATGTAAAGCCTCTTTGTTTGCTTAAACCTTTTTCTAAAAATTTTTCAAATCCAGCTTCGGCGTCGGCAATAGTCTTTTGGGGTTTTTCTTTTTTAGCTGGCTGAACGGATTGGACTGCACTTTGCTGTGCAGCAGGCTGAATTTGATTAGCCGCTTGTTCTAAATCATTCGTACCGGCTTTATCCACATCTTCTGCGGCAAAAACTTTTGAATCATCAGGCAAATCAGCAGACAAATCGCGGCGCATATCATCTGAAACATTTTGCGGAGCCGATTTTATTAGGTCTTCCTTGCGTGCTGCTATATTATCAAACTCCTTTTGGCTGGTAGTTTGATTTTCTACTGTTTTTTGCTCTTTAACCTGTGCCAGCAGCTCTTTCATTTTTTCTGAAACATTGACGCTGCCGTCATAAGAATATGGCACGTCCATTTGAAAAGAAGGCAAACCATGAGTTTCGCAAAAATCCATAATGCGTGCTAATTTTTGGGCATTCAGTTCCTGCAGCGCTTTTTCATCAAAAGACATCTGCGCTTTAATTTCTTTGCCGTCTGCCCCCGGTTTGTCATATGGCGGCATGGTCAAATCAAACTTCTCGCCAGTCGGCAGTTCAACTTGCAAAGCCAATTGACTTACTTCGCCTTTGGGATTAGCGCTCATTTCATAATACTGTTCCTGCGCGGTAATTCCTGCCAGCTTGTTTTGCGTAATTTCTCTAAAAGAACATTTTGCCTCATCGCCCATATATTCATTTTGCTGCTTAATTTGATATAATGCGGCAAACGAGTTTTCATATTTATCCAGCAGTCTTATATCAGCGCTGTTTTGAGCAATTTTTTCTCTCAGGTCTTTTTGATTAGAGGCTAACTCTTCACGGTTTTCTGCCAGTTCTTTGTCCGTATAGTCGAAAGAGCTTTCTGCCGAAGAATTTGCTAAATTATCATGCAGCTTTTTAAGATTGACATAATTTCCGGTATAAACTGCGTATTCTTTTTGCAAAGATTGTTCCTGAGCCGCAAATTTTTTGCGTAAATCTTCAGCGCTAAAACCATCTTTAGGCTCAAAAACTTGAGTATTTTCAAATAAAACTTCTGCCATGACAACCTCTTTTCTTTTTAATTTATCCATAATTTAGCATATTTTTTTGTATATATCAACCCACTTTTTGACAAAAAACAACTATTTTGCAATTTTAGGATCCAAGAACAAAATCCGCGCCAAGCCATAAACCCGTTCATCTAAAAGTTCATATTCTTGCGGAATATCAATATGTTCATCTTTTTTTATTTCGACAATACACAAAGAATTCTGCTCAAACCAATCTTTTTCTATCAGCTGTTTAAGCACTACTTCCGTTAATCCTTTGGAATATGGAGCGTCCATAAACACCATATTAAATTTATAGTGCAAGCGAGGCAAATTTAAGGCGTCGGCTTTAACCAGCTTTATTTTAGCCTGTTCTTTTACAAACATTTTAGCATTTTTAGCCGCTAAAGAAGTATCTTTATCCACCAATGTAACCGTTGCTGCACCTCGAGATAGAGCTTCGAGTCCGAAAGCTCCAGTACCGGCAAAAATATCTGCTAAACGAACAGCGCTGTAGTCGCTGCCCAAGTGCGAATTTAAAATATTAAAAATCGCTTCCCGCGCCCGTTCAGAAGTGGGACGAACTTCTTTTCCTTCCGGCGTCCACAGCTTTTTACCGCGATATTGTCCTGCTACAATTCTCATAAATTCACCTTGCTTCCAAGCTGTTCTTTCAACACTTTCTGCGGAACTTCCCTCACCTCGCCTTTTTTCAGGCTGCCCAGCTGGAATGGTCCGTAGGAAAGCCGAATCAAGCGCGCCACTTCCAAACCTATAGATTTCATCAGCTTGCGAATCTCTCTGTTTTTTCCTTCATTCAAGGTAACAATAAGCCAGCTGTTAGTACCGTTTTGACTTTCCAATTCGGCTTTAACCGATCCATAATTTATACCATCTACAACAGTGCCCTTAGCCAAATCTTCTAGTTTCTTTTTGTTAACAAAGCCATGCACGCGCACTTTATAGCGTCGGCTCCAGCCGTTTTCAGGCAATTCCAGCTTACGTGACAGTTCGCCGTTATTGGTTAAAAGCAGCAATCCTTCCGAATTTAAATCAAGCCTTCCCACGCTGATAACCCTTGGCATACCCGCCGGCAAATGGTCAAACACCGTAGCTCGAGCTTCGGTGTCTTTATGGGTGGTCAAAAGTCCCGCCGGTTTATGATATAGCCACAATCTAGTTTGTTCTATTTCCGGCAGTTTTTCGCCGTCAAGCAGGATTTTTTCGTTTCCTTCCACATTAAACGCCGGAGTATCAACAATTTCGCCGTTAACAGTTACTCTTTTTTGCTTTATCAGTTCTTCGGCATCGCGGCGCGAACAAACTCCGCTGCGCGCCATAAATTTAGCTAGTCTTTCAGCCATTTTATTCTTCCTTTTTTCATATTTTTAAAATATACTAAACTGAATTTATGAAAAAATAGTGAACTGAGAAAGAAAACAATGGAAAAAGAAAATTATATGCGCACGGCATTATTTTTGGCGGAAACCGCGGCAAAAAAAGATGAAGTTCCCGTCGGCGCGGTTATAGTAAATCCACAAACCGATGAAATTGTGGCGCAAGCATATAATCAAAGCGCCCATGAAGGAGACGCCACCTCGCATGCGGAAATTTTAGCCATTCAAAAAGCCTGCAGCAAACTTAACCAACCGCGGTTGTGGAATATGGATATGTATGTTACGCTTGAGCCCTGCACGATGTGCGCCGCTGCCATTTCTTTTGCCCGCATCGAACATCTTTACTTTGGCGCTGCCGATGAAAAAGGCGGAGCAGTCACAAGCGGAGTAAAATTTTATGAATCTCCGACCTGTCATCACCGCCCAAAAGTGCAAGGAGGCGTTCTTGCCGATGAATGTGCAAAGCTTCTACAAGATTTTTTCAAAAGTAAAAGAAAAAAATAAACAAGGAGTGCTTTTGTTATGCTGTTTAATATTTTATCATTTAAAAAATTTCAAAAGAAAATCAAGGGCAAAGGAAATATTCTCTGCCTGCCTAAAATCAACCGTTATGGAAAAATTAAAATAATAGGAAATAACAACAAAATTGAAATAGCCGACAATGTTAAATATGATGATTTGAATATTACAATTTACGGAAACAACAATAATATTCTGATTAAAGAAAATTGTGAGATTTACGGCGCTGTTTTAAGCATTGGAATTAAAGATACGCCGACAAACAATGCTTGCATAATTTTGGAAACCGGCGTCAATATATGCGGAAAAAGCTCGCTGTTTTGCGCCGAAGATAATTCTAAAATCAGCCTGGGTGAAAATTGCTTATTGTCTTCCGGCATTGATATTTGGTGCACAGATACACATAGCATTCACGACAATAACGGCAATATTCTGAATATCGGGAAAGAAGTTGTTATTGGCAAACACGTCTGGATAGGCAAAGATGTTAAAATTGGTAAAAACACAAAAATAGCAGATGACTGCGTTATTGGTTGGGGCAGCGTTGTGACCTCTTCTATTTCAAACAAACATAAAGCAAATTCCGTTATTGCAGGCTCTCCCGCAAAAGTCGTGAAAGAAAATATCCAATGGTCGAAAGAACGCCCAAATATAAAACATATAGAATTTACAAAATGAAAAGGCAGAGAATAAAATCTCTGCCTTTTTACTAAATACCTTAAAACTTATAAAAAGTAGTTGCGCAGGTAATCGCCCAAATCAGCGGTATTAACGCGGATTTGCTCCATAGTATCACGGTCGCGCAAAGTTACGCTTTCCGGCTGCTGTTCAATGGTTTCAAAGTCAACAGTCAAGCACAGCGGAGTTCCGACTTCATCATGACGGCGGTAAGCCTTGCCGATGTTACCGGTGTTTTCCAAAGCTACGCGTCCGATACCCAGTTTCATTAACTGCTTTTTCAGTTCGTGGCACTTTGCCATAATCTGCTCATTATTCTTTTTCAGCGGAATAATCGCCACTTTAATCGGCGCCAAGTGTTTTTTAAGTTTTAAAACCACACGACTGTTGCCGTCGCCTAAATCTTCTTCTGTATAAGCTTCGGTCAGCACTGCCAAAACGCCTCTATCAACCCCCATAGACGGCTCAATCACAAACGGAATAACCCATTTGCCGTTTTCGTCCTGAATGCACAATTTTGTGGTAGAATCCGGATTGGCATGGCAATGAGCCTCCAGCTGGAATTCACTTTGATTCTTGGTGTGATTACCCAAATCATAATCGCGGCGGTTAGCAATACCTTCCAGCTCTTCCATGCCATGCGGAAATTGATATTCAATATCATAGCAGGCTTTGGCATAGTGCGCTAAATCGTCGTCCGGAGTTTTATAGATATTCATATGCTCTTTAACCAGACCTTGATCCAACCACCATTGAATACGGGTTTCCTTCCACTTTTCATGCCATTCCATATCGGTGCCAGGCGAAACAAAATATTCCAATTCGGCTTGTTCAAATTCACGCACGCGGAAAATAAAGTTACGCGGAGTAATTTCGTTGCGAAAAGACTTGCCGATTTGCGCAATACCGAAAGGCAGTTTGCGGGAGGTGGAATCTATCACGTTTTTGAACTGCGTAAAAATAGCCTGTGCGGTTTCCGGACGCAGATAGGCAATATTTTCATCGCTTTCCACTGGTCCGACTTGAGTTTTAAACATCAGGTTAAACGGACGCGGTTCGGTTAAGTCAGTTGATCCGCATACAGGGCATTTGCCGCCGATTTGGTCGGCACGGAAACGTCCTTTACACTTTTTGCAATCTACCATCGGGTCAGAAAAAGTATCTTCGTGTCCGGAATATTTCAAAACTTTGCGGTTGGTTAAAATAGCGGCGTCCAAACCCTCTACATCATCGCGCTCATAAACCATAGCACGCCACCAAGCGGCTTTCAGATTGTTTTTGAGTTCTACACCAAGCGGACCATAATCATAAACGCCTTGCATACCGCCGTAAATATCGGCATTTTGAAAAATAAAACCTCTTCTTTTGCACAAAGAAACCAACTGGTCCATAGAAGTTGCTACCATAATTTTAAATCCTTCTTTCTCTTTAATGTTTTTTAATAAGTTTGTTTTACTGTATAATTTTAGAAAATGCAAGAGGGATTAAAGATGAAGAGAACAAAAGTGGCGTTTGCTTATGATTTTGACGAAACGCTTAGTACAACTTATATGCAGGATTATTTTTTGATTCCGGAATTGGGAATGAAACCCGAAAATTTTTGGAAAGAGGCTAACGCTTGGTCAGAGGCAAACGGCGTGGATCAAGTGACCGGGAGCATGTATTACTTTAAAAAAACGGCGGAAGAAACCGGCTTAAAGCTGACTAAAGAAAATATGTTCTGCTGCGGAGAGTTTATTGTTTTTTTCAAAGGTGTAACCGAATGGTTTGAACGCATCAACGCCTACGGCAAAACTTTGGGGCTGGATATTGAACATTATATAATTTCATCTGGCTATGAGGAAATTATTGAGGGCTGCAGCATCCGTAAGTTTTTCAAAGACGTATATGGCTGCGCTTTTGCCTATAATGAAGAAGGCTTGCCAGTTTGGCCGGCGCGCGTGGTTAATTATTCCGGCAAGGTGCAGTATCTTTCTAAAATTAACAAAGGTTTAGGCAAATTTGAAGACAAGGCTGTAAATGATTATACCCCAGATGACAAACGCCGTATTCCGTTCAGCCGTATCATTTATTTTGGCGACGGGTTGACCGATATTCCGTCCATGCGTATGGTAAAAGAGCATAACGGCACGGCAATTGCAGTTTATAAACCGCGCAGTCATCACAAAGAAAAAGCCTTCAAGCTGCTGAAAGACAACCGAGTTAACTTTGCTTTAGCCGCTGATTACCGTGAAGGTAAAGAAATTGACTGTGTTGTCAAAACCATTTTGAACAAAATCGCTACCGACCGCGATTTGGAAGTTTTGCGCAAACGCGAAGACCGCAAAAAAGAAGGGTGCAATATAAAGTAATTTAACAAAACTAAAAAAAGGCGTAAACAACAATCCGCCTTTATTTTTTTGTGCACATTTATTTTTAAGGTAAAATTTCGATAATAGTACCGTCTTTTACTGCTGCGTAAATTTCTTCTATTTCCTGATTATTTACGGCGATGTAGCCTTGCGTCCAGTCTCTCAAGCGATACAGACGTCCAAAAAACGGCGCATAATTAGGAAGTCCGTGAATCATAATGTTTCCACCGGCAGAAACGCCTAGCTTTTCGGCATTTGCCTTATCTTTTTCATTCGGATAGGAAATACCTAAAGATAAATGATAGGCGCTGCGGAGATTGTGATGAGTAATATAATATGTTCCCTCTGGAGTTTTAGAATCACCTTCCCGCTGCTTATGACCGACCGGATTGCGTCCCAAAGCCACATCATAGCTTTTTACAATTTTTCCATTTGAATAAAGCTGCAGCTTCCGAACTGATTTCCGCACCTCAATTTTATCTATATCAGGCAATTTTTCTATGTTATGCGGGATAAAACCGCTAAACAAAAGCAAAGTTAAAACGAACGCGCCAGCAAACACTCCGATATACGACAGAATTTTCATCAATATTCTCCATTTTCAAAAGAAAATTTTAACGCAAATACCTTATAAAATCTTTAATCTTTGACTAAATATTATTATTTATAAAAAATCACCGAATCTTGAAAAGCAGATATTGACAAATTAAATAAAATTAACTAAAAATTAGTCGCTAGCAATTTATATTGTCCGCTATGGATAAAAATCGATTTTTTAGGGAACGTTATGTCAGATAAAGAAAATCAGGACTTGTACGAAAACGATGGTACAGACTCCGTTAACGCTGAAGCTATGAGCACGGCTTTCAGACATCTGCTTGCCAAAGGCAAAAAACTTGGTTATATCACCATGGAAGAACTTAATAAAGTTTTGCCGCCGGATAAACAATCTTCCGACAAACTAGAAGATATTATGTCTTCTATTTCGGATATGGGTATCAATATTACTTCCGATTCGGATATTGATGACGCGGAAGAAAATTCCGATGAATATGATTATGACGATGATGACGATATGGACGAAGAATCCGGCAACATCGACACCAAAGATGCCGGTCATTCCGATGACCCTGTTCGCATGTATTTGAAAGAAATGGGACTGGTGGAGCTGCTTTCCCGTGAAGGCGAAATTGCCATTTCCAAACGTATTGAAGCCGGTAAAACCGTTATGATTGGCGGTTTGTGCGAGAGCCCGATGACAATTAAAGCAATTTCAGGCTGGCGCGATGAGCTGGTTGCAGGAACTATGCAGCTGCGCGATATTGTCGATTTGGAAGTTATGTATGGTGATGACACCGAAGCGATGGTTTATGACGATGAACCGGAAAATACTGGTGTTGATGATTTGGAAAAAGTCACCAAAGAACTAAACGAAAAGAATTTAGACGACATCGACGATGATTTAGATACGGATATTGAACTGGACGGCGACGTTGCCGACGATATGGACGACGCCGACGACAGCATGGAAAATTTGGACGATGAAGATGCTGCCGAAGAAGGCGGAGAAAATGAAGACGAAGAAAGCGGCAGCCACGCCTCTACTTCTGTTTCCGCAATGGAAAGCATGCTGCTTGAACCGGTTTTGGAAACACTGAACAAAATAGCCAGCTACTATGATGATTTGAAAAAAGTTCAAAGCTCACGCATGGCAGCAATTTTAGCTGGTCGCAAGATTATTCCGGCAACCGAAAAGAAATATCTGAAGCTCAAAAAAGAATTGGTTGAGCTGATGAGTTCCATTCATTTGAACAGCAATAAAGTTGAACAGTTGGTTGAACAACTGAATGAAATGAACAAACGTTTGATGGGGCAAGAAGGCAAACTGCTGCGCTATGCTTTGTCTTGCAAAATTAAACGCGAAGACTTTTTGGAAGCTTACCAAAAATCTGAACTCGACCCGAATTGGCTTGATAAAATTTCTCTTAAAAAAGATAAGCACTGGGCTGCGTTTATAGAAAAATACAAAGATGAAATCATTGAAATCCGCAGTAACGTGGCGCAAATGGCGCAAGAATGCGGCTTGCCAATCAGCGAATATCGCAAAATGGTGGACACAATCAAAAAAGGCGAACGTGAAGCGGAACGCGCTAAAAAAGAAATGATTGAGGCTAACCTGCGCTTGGTTATTTCTATTGCTAAAAAATACACAAACCGCGGCATGCAGTTTTTGGATTTGATTCAAGAAGGCAACATCGGCTTGATGAAAGCCGTAGATAAATTTGAATATCGCCGCGGCTACAAGTTTTCTACTTATGCAACCTGGTGGATTAGACAGGCTATCACCCGTTCTATTGCCGATCAAGCCCGCACAATTCGTATTCCGGTCCATATGATTGAAACCATCAATAAACTGGTGCGCACTTCTCGACAGATGCTTTCAGAAATGGGACGTGAGCCGGTGCCTGAAGAACTGGCTAAACGTTTGTCTATGCCTTTGGATAAAATCCGCAAAGTTATGAAAATTGCTAAAGAACCTGTCAGCTTGGAAGCTCCGGTTGGTGATGAAGAAGATTCTTCTTTGGGTGATTTTATTGCAGATGAAAGCGCTTTGCAGCCTTTGGACGTGGCAATCCATTCCAACCTAAAGGAAACCTGCACCAAGATTTTGTCTTCATTAACGCCTAGAGAAGAGCGAGTTTTGCGTATGCGTTTCGGTATCGGCATGAACACCGACCACACTTTGGAAGAAGTCGGCAAGCAATTCAACGTTACCCGTGAGCGTATTCGTCAAATTGAGGCAAAAGCATTGCGCAAGCTGAAGCACCCTAGCCGCTCAAAACGCCTGCGCTCGTTCTTAGACCAATAAGAATATAAAAAAAACAATCAGTTTTTTTAGGAGGAAAATATGACTGAATATACAGATGAAGATATTAAAAGAATGAATATTTCTGCTCTCGCCTGCAACAAGTCACGCCTGAAAGAACTGATTGATTTTGCAAAACTCAGCGGCTATCACAAGCTGGGCATTGCAAATTGTTTTTTTATGCAAAAATATGCGGCTCATTTAAAGGAAATTTTAGAAGAAGCAGGATTTGAGGTCTATTCCATGAGTTGCCGCGATAGCGAGCTGAACGGTGAAACAATTTCCAGTGAGTTAAAAGGTCCGTCCTGCGATCCGATTTCACAAGCTGATTATCTGAACCAATGCGGCACGGAATTTAATATCAACGTCGGACAATGTTTGGGACACGGCTTGATCTTTCAAAAATATTCCAAAGCCGATGTGACCACGATTGTGGTTAAAGATTTTGAAACTCATCACCGCAGTGTAGAAAACTTTGAATAATAAAAAACTTCCGACTTTTGAAATCGGAAATTTTTTTTCGCATAATCAGTTCAGTACCTTCCTAAGGAAGTGGCTGGTTTCAACCATATAATAGCACTGAACCATAAATGTTAAAATATAAAACGCCAAAACAGGTATAGGTATGTCGCGGGTTTTAACTTGAGGAACAGTATCTTCCTTATAGATTAACTCACACAACCTGTTGAGAACAGCGTCCACATTTTTTTCCGCAGCCTTTTTCTTGAAGCCTCGGTAAAGAGCTGGTAAAGGTTCGGTAAAAGCTTCGGCGTTTTTGAAAATATTGGTAAAAAGACGCGCCACTTTATCTTTGCGGATAAGCTTTAACGATTTGTACACGTCAAGCAAAACAGAGCTAGTGTCCTTTTCGGGAAAAAACTCTTTGGCTTTGTTTTCAGCAAAATGATGAACCAGCAGAATGGTACATTCTTTTATACTCAACAATTTCAGCTCCGGCTTTTGAAGAATAGCAAAAACATCTTCAATATTTTGCACACTAAGATGATTTTTGCAGGAAAGAGATTTACACCATTCTACCCACCAGTTAAACTCAGAAGTTTTGTTATTTTTCATAGCTTAAAAATTTAATAATTAAAGACTTAAAGATTCTTGACACAGCAAACTGCGCCAAGAATCCAAAATATCAATCATACCAAATCACACGCGCCAAACACTCTTTAGCATCATCTTTTTCGCGCAAAGTGTTCAAGTGTTCCTTCATCATAAAAGCAAAAGCTTTCAGCGATGAATATTCACGACGCAGCCAATAGAGAGCATCGGAGCCGAGGTTATCGGCATCAATTCCACGCTCACGCAAAATTCTTGCCGTGGCGTTGATAACGTCGATATGACGACGCATTTCCTCACAATCGACATCGTCCGGAAGACGAGGCGTTTTGCGACAAACCTTATTTTGTTCAATCAACCAATAAGCGTCATACCAGGACACATTGTACTGTTTCAATGCCAGTGCAAAATGATCGAGCTTAATTCCGAACAGACCGTCTTTCTTAGACAAATCCAATACCGGAAGGGTGAGAACATTGCCCTTTTCTAAATACATTAGCGGCAATGGTACGGTAAATTTATCAGTATGTTCCATAAAAATTAAAAATAAATAATTACTAACTGTTAAACAGTTTAACATTTTTATAAATTTTGTCAATATTGAATTAGGTCGCCGGATATAAAAAAAATCCACGATTATCCGTGGATTTTTTCTTCTTACTTAAAGAACTTGTTGTTTTTAGGAAAACCAAACGGCACAACTTTGCCGATTTGCGCTCGGTGACCAAGCCAGCCGATAAGTTCTTTTTCGGTGCTGATTCCGCCAGCGCGGTTATAGCTAAAACCGTCCTCGCCTTTGAAAATTTGAATATCGGAAATAGCACCGTCCTTATACTTTTGCAGCAATACGCCGTGACCGCGCGCCATTGTCGGAATCTCCTCTGCCTTAAACACCAGCAAGCGGCGGTTTTCACCAACCACAGCCACATAATCGCCAGTCAGAGGCAAGCAAAACTTGATATTTTCATCATCGGCAACGTTCATTATTTTACGACCGTTGCGGGTTTGCGCCAAAATATGATTTTCATCAACAATAAAGCCATATCCTTTGTCCGAAGCAATTAAATAACTTGTCCTCGACTCATAAACAAACATTGAAACAACATCGTCGTTGTTGGCTAAATCAATCATCAGGCGCACTGGCTGACCAAAACCGCGTCCGCTTGGAATATCGCGGGCGGCAATGTTGAAAAATTTACCTTTATTATCCAGCAGCACGATTTTATCTGTGGTCTGAGCATGCAAAGCGTAAAGCAATGCGTCATCATCTTTGAACTTGAAGTCGTCATTCAAATCAGCATGACCTTTAATGCAGCGCAGCCAGCCTTTTTGCGATAAAATAACCGTAATCGGCTCTTTTTCTATCAGCGCTTCAACCGGAACGTCTATATCTACCGGAGCTTCGGCAAATTCGGTGCGGCGGCGTCCCAAAGCCGTCTTTTTGCTGTATTTTTCTTTAGTCTTTTTAATTTCTTCGGCAATAGCCTTCCAACGCTCTGCTTCATCGTTATGCAAAATTTCCAGCTTAGCTTTTTCTTCCAACAAATCCGAATGCTCGGCGTTAATCTGCTCTTCATCAAGCTTGCGCAAGTTACGCAGTTTCATATTCAAAATAGCTTCCGCTTGATTATCTGTCAGCTTAAATTCTGCCATCATAACTTTTTTCGGCTCGTCTTCCTCGCGAATTATACGGATAATCTCGTCCAAATTCAAATACGCGGTCAAATAGCCTTCCAAAATCTCCAATCGGGCATTGATTTTGCTCAGGCGGAATTTGATTTTACGCAGCAAAACCGCGTTGCGGTGCACCAAATAGTCATGCAGCACTTCTTTGATGCTCATTACTCTAGGCACGCAATCCAAATCCAGCACATTCATATTCATATTGAATTTGGCTTCCAAGTCGGTTTGGCGGAACAGCTGTTCCATCAGCATAGCGGCGTCAACCGTGCGGTTTTTCGGTTCCAGCACAATACGCACGTCCTGCGCCGATTCATCGCGTACATCGCTCAAAAACGGTAGCTTTTTATTCAGCAGCAATTCGGCAATTTTTTCAATCAGTTTGGATTTAATTACCTGATATGGAATCTCCGTGACCACAATTTGATATTGCCCGTGTCCCAAATCCTCAGTCGTCCACTTAGCACGGATACGAAAACTACCCTTGCCTTGCTTATAGTTATTCAAAATGGTGTCAAACGAATCAACAATAACGCCGCCAGTCGGAAAATCAGGACCTTTCAAACGGCGCACCAATGGTTCGTCATCACAATCAGGATTTTCAATCAAATATAATAAAGCGTCGCTGATTTCGCTCAAATTATGCGGTGGAATGTTGGTTGCCATACCCACAGCGATACCCATGGAACCATTGCACAGCAAGTTCGGAACCATTGCAGGCATAACTACCGGTTCGCTGTCTTCACCGTCGTATGTATCCATAAAATCAACAGCGTCGTCATTCAAGCCGTCCATCAAATCCATGGCAAACTCGGTCAAACGAGCTTCAGTATAACGCATAGCCGCCGCGCCGTCGCCGTCAATATTGCCAAAATTGCCCTGCCCGTCCACCAGCGGATAGCGCACTGAAAAATCCTGTGCCAAACGCACCATGGCGCCGTAAACCGCTGTATCGCCGTGCGGGTGATATTTACCGATAACGTCTCCGACCACGCGGGCGCATTTTTTAAAGCCGTTTTTCGGGTCTAAGTGCAGCTGGCGCATCGCATACATCAAACGGCGGTGCACAGGCTTCAAACCATCGCGGACATCAGGCAAAGAGCGTGAAACAATGGTAGACATAGCATACGACAAATAGCGCTTGCTTAATTCTTCACCAAGTTGCACATCTTTTATTTTGGCATTTTCTTCAACCATTTTTCACCTACATTTTCATCTGATATTTTTTAACAATGTTCAGCAAATTAGCACGTTTTTCCGGCAATTGCAAGTTATGAGCCGCTAAAAAATTTTTTGTTAAAAACCCGCCTGTCATTTTCAGTAAATCAGCCACTTCGACTCGTTGCGGGTGATAATTTTTATCAACAATATAGTGCGGATAAGCATAAAGTTTATCCTTATACGGCTCGCCGATTTCGGCGCACACGGCGCGTCCGGTTTTTGGGGAAACGTAGGACAGTTCGCTTTTTTTACCGGTTACGGCACATTCTCCGACATCAAGCCCTACGCCTAAAAAATCTAAAAGATAATATTCAAAAAATGAATAATATACCAGCCAATTATCTTTATGTATATGTTGAAAAAAGTCTTTTATCACTTTGTAAAAATAGCCTAAATTATCATTTTCTGCCACACAGACATCTAACAGCCGGCAAAGCGATGAAAGCGCCTCAATTTTATCAGTATCCAACATAAAATCAGCTGTATGAGATTCCACAAGTTCCACGCCTTTTAGACTCAGCATATTTTCTTCCACCCGCGCATAAGCATTGAAAGAAATATAATTGCCCAGCTGATAAATTCCCAAGCCGCGTTTGCTGTGCGCGCCGTTTATATAGCCGACAATTTTGCCGTGCTCGAGACATACTAAAGTGGCAATCATAGACTTTTCGCCATGATTTTTCAGCTTGATAATATATCCCTCGCCGCTGAACTGCATTTTGGCTTAATACTCGTGAATGATAGATTTGTTAACCTTATCAAACGCCATCAGCTCGCTGATAACTCTTTCCATATCTGACAAATAAATGGAGTTTGGTCCATCTGACAAAGCTTTTTCCGGATTTTCGTGTGTTTCCATAAATACCGCAGCCACGCCCACAGCCACCGCCGCGCGCGCCAAAACCGGAGCAAACTCACGCTGACCGCCAGTGCAGCCGCCAAGTCCGCCCGGCTGCTGAACCGAGTGAGTGGCGTCAAAAATCAGTGGATAGCCGCAATCTTTGGCAATTTGCGGAAAAGCGCGCATATCGGTTACCAGTGTGTTATAGCCAAAGCTGGTGCCGCGCTCGGTCACACAAATATTAAAGTTGCCGGAATCTTCAACTTTTTTAACAATATTTTTTACGTCCCACGGAGCTAAAAACTGACCTTTTTTAATATTAACGACTTTACCTGTTTTAGCCGCAGCCACCACCAAATCAGTCTGACGGCACAAAAAAGCCGGAATTTGCAGCATATCAACATATTGAGCAACAATCGGACATTGCTCGCGTTCATGAATATCGGTTAAAAGCGGTAAATCCGGATATAATTTGCGGATTTCTTCGAATGTACGCATACCTTCTTCCAGCCCTACGCCGCGCGCGCCGTTGATAGATGTGCGGTTTGCTTTATCAAAAGAAGCCTTAAAAATATACGGAACTCCGAGTTTTTTGGTAATTTCCACCATTTTACCGGCAATAAAAATTGCATGCTGGCGGCTTTCTATTTGGCAAGGTCCGGCAATTATTGCCAACGGCAGTTTGTTGCCAATTTCCAATTTGCCGACTTTTATTACTTTTTGTTCCATATTTTTGCTCCTTACAACAAATTAAAAACTAAAACGAGAGAAAACGAACAAAACGTTGCCGTCGTTTTTTATCCCTGGCACATATGCCGCCTGTACATTGATATTGCGATAGCCGACACCAAACAAAGGCAGTGGCAGTGGCACCGGAATATAGGCGTATTCATGGCGCTGGGTTAAGCCTAAGGTATAGCCGACACCAGCTCTCCACTGGTTTTCATCACCAGCAGTCCAGTTCCATTGGCGGGCATAACCGAAATATGTTTCCAAATAAGAGTTAGAATCCTTAAAACCCATAGCATATATGCCTGACCAGGTCTGCTCATCGTTGGTGTGCGAAATGCCCAAGCCGAAACCCCAAGCGTTTTCATTATATTTATCAATGTGTTCTCGATCATAAGTCAAACGGTTATGCCAAGCGTAAAACGGCACATACACATCATAATTGTGCTGGCAGCGGATATCTTTGATATCTTCAACCAAAAAATTTCCCCATTCTGCCAATGTTCCAGCATAAGCGGATTTTGCACCTAAAAGCAGCGTTAACGCTAACAGTCCTGTTTTTTTCATGATTTATTTACCTTATCTTTTAATTCTGTTGGTGTTACAATACCGCAAGATATAACATATTTGATACCGTCTTCAACACTCATATTCAACTTAACCACATCATTTTCCGGCACAAAAATCAAAAAGCCGGAAGTTGGGTTCGGCGTTGTCGGCACAAAAATACTCAATGTTCTGCCGTTAATTTTATCATCAATTTCCCCGCCGGTTTCATCTTTGCTGACAAATGCAATGGTCCATAAACGTTTTCTTGGATATTCCACCAGCACTACTTCACTAAACGAACGTGTTTTCTGCGATAAAAATGTTTCAAAAATTTGCTTCATTAAAGAATATATGCTGGAAACAACTGGCATTTTTTGTACCAACGCTTCCCATAAGCGTACAAAAAATTTGCCGACATAACCGGTGGTGAGCATACCGATAACAATCATCGCGATAATCAGCAGCAGTAAACCAGCCCCAGGAACGGCGTACGGAACAAAATCGCCGATTGACCATTGCTTTGGGACTAAACGGCTGGTGGCGTTGTTAATCCATATCAACAGATGATATGACATATAAACGGTAATTGCCACTGGTGCAGTCACTACAACACCTGTAAAGAAATAGCTTTTAATTTTACTGCCTACTTTTTGGGAGGCTTCTTCTATTTTTTCTTCTTTCATTTTCCTGCTCTTCTTATATCGTTAATAATCATTTGAATTGTTTTGCGCCCCTGCCACATATCGGTTTTGATTTGACCGACAACATCAAAAAGCTCGCCGTTGTCATGCAGCATGGCGTTTCCGACTTCTGTATCGGCGCAACGAAAAGCAATAGCTTTTAAACTACCCCCGTAAGGCGAGCCTAAAAAACAGCTGACATGACCACTGCCCACCAAACGCGGACGGTTTATGCTGACATTTTTTACCATTATCTGCGGTTCGGGATTACCAGCTCCGTATGGTTCCAGCAAAGATAAATCATCGGCAAATTTTTCGGTAACTCCACTCAGCGCCAATGTTAAATCTATATTCAGTTCTGGAGCGATTTTTTCTTTTCCCAGACTTTCTTCCACATATTTGCCGACAAACTCTTTAAACTGCGGAATTTGCTCTTTTTGCAAAGAAAATCCCGCCGCCATAATATGTCCGCCGCCAGCTGTCAAAATTCCTTTTTCTTTAGCGGCAATAACCAAAGCGCCTAAATCAACGCCATCTATGGAACGAGCCGAACCTTTAACCTCGTCAGGTTCAATCGACATCACAAAGGACGGCACGTTATAGCGCTCTTTCAATTTTCCAGCAACAATACCGATAACGCCTTGATGCCAATCTTCGCCAAAAGCAAATGCTATTGGATATTGTTGCGCTTGCCCCTCCACCTGCTCTATTGCCTGCAGCAGCACATAATTTTCTATATCTTTGCGTTCAGAATTCAGAGCATTAAATTTATCCGCCAGCAGCTGCGCTTCGGTTTCATTTTCGGTACAAAGCAGACGACTCCCCAAAGCCGCATCGCCGACACGCCCGCAGGCGTTAATTCTTGGTCCAAGCACAAATCCCAAATGATAGGAAGTCGGCGCACATTCTACCGCCGCAACTTTCAACAGGCTTTTAAGTCCCAAATTGTGCTGCTGCGCCATAACTTTCAGTCCTTGCCGCACATAAGCCCTGTTTAATCCCAGCAAAGGCACGACATCGCACACTGTGCCCAGCGCCACCAAATCAAGCAAACTCAATAAGTCCGGCGCCTTATGCGTTTCATAAAAACCGTTTTGCCGCAATTTACGGTTCAGCGCCACCAAAAACATAAAACCGACGCCAACCGCCGACATATAGGCTAAATACGGATATTGATTATCTTCGTCCAAGCGTTTGGGATTGATTACCGCATACACTTTAGGCAAGATAGTTTCCGCCTCATGGTGGTCTATCACCATGATTTCAAAGCCGTTTTCAGCCGCGCGGTTAAGCACGTCAAACGCGGTGGTGCCGCAATCTATGGTTATAACCAGTTTTGTCCCGTCTTGCTCAAACTCGCTAAAAGCCAAATCACTTGGTCCATATCCTTCTTTGCGGCTTGGAATATGAATCAGCGGGTTTATGCCGACCGCTCTAAAAAATCTGGTCAGTTCTGAAGTTGAAGTAGCGCCGTCCACGTCATAATCGCCGATAATGGCAATCTTTTCACCATTCAGCACTGCCTGCGCCACTCGTTCAACAGCTTTTTGCATATCTTTCAGCACATAAGGCTCCGGCATTAAATTCTGCACTTTAGGCGTAATAAAGTTATTTACGTCCTTAAAGTCAATGCCTCGCTCGCAGAGAAGTTGCGCCAAATATTGCGGCAGGTTATAGGACAAAGACATACGCTCAACCAAACCATCGTCCACAGCCGCGATTTTCCAAATGTTTCCACCTAAAGACAATTCACTGTTTTCCATACCGGCGTTTTATTCCTTATACAAATAAAAAATTTCCACCCGACGATTTAATGCCTCGGCTTCAGCATTTACTTCAGGCACTGCTGGCTGACTGTCTGCCAACGCCTCGTAGCGCATTTTATGCAAAGGCATACCATATTGCGCCAAAGCCCTAATCACACTAACAGCTCGCTTGCTTGAAATTCCTAAGTTTATCATAGTGTGTTCAATTAACGTAGTTTGCCGAGTGCGTGATGAAGCGTGACCAACAATTTTTAAATCAGCGCCTGTTTTTTGCGCCTGCGCAGCAATTTGTTCCAGCCCCTGTTTTTCTGCCTTGGTTAAACTAAAACTGCCGTCGGCAAAATATATGGTTGCCGCCAATTTAGGCGTTTGCTTAACTTTTTGCACTTGAATAACCGGCTTAAATTCTTGTGCGCCACTAACGCATGAACGTTCGGATAATAAATTTGCACAACCATTCAGCGCCAAAACTCCCGCCAGCAATAAACTGATTTTTTTCATAAGCTGCCTCCAATTGTTGTTTTGCTACATTTTAATCAAAGTTCCATACAGTTACAAGCACTAAAAAACATTTTGAACAAATATGTTTTATTTTTTGTTGAATTGACTGAAAATTTTGTTATAATATTGAATATTGTTAATGTTTTAACAAGGAGTGATTATGTATAAGTTATTAAAAGTTGTTGTTTTTTCGGCTTTAATTTTACTTTCAGCCTGCTCTGAAAAAAATGATAATAAAACCGAAAAGTTGATTATTGAATCCGGTGAAGCTCAATATGAATATAATGTTGAAGTTGCCGACACAAAAGAAACACTTTATCAAGGTTTGATGGGCAGAAATTCATTAGCTGAAGATTCCGGATTGCTGATGGACGTGACAATTGTTCCAAAAGATATGCAGGTGGCGCTTTGGATGAAAGACACCTTGATTCCGCTGGATATGCTTTTTGCTGATGAAAATGGTGTGGTTTTCTATATTTATGAAAATGCAACACCAAACTCCACCGAAGCAATATTTCCGCCGAAACGCCCGCGCGCTGTGCTGGAAATAAACGCTGGTCAGGTAAAAGCTAATGATATTAAAGAAGGTTATGTAATTAAAAACCGCTTGTTTGGGAATTTAGACTAAATTTAACAATATTTGCAAAACAGACCGTTTAAACGGTCTGTTTTTTATGTCTACAAAATATGGTTTGGATTATGTTTTTGGTGGCGGAAATTATCTAACGCAATCGTCGCCGTTAAAATTATAGTCGCTGATAACACCGTCTGTAATAACAAATGAAGTTTTGCAATAATAAATTCCCTGCGACTGAGGCAGACCATACGACGGAACTTCCATTGCCGAATATGTCATATTGTCAGCATAAGGCTCGGTATCGCCGACAACAGGTCTGCTGTATTGTTGGATATAAGTGGCAATAAAGCTGTCCGGTCCCACGGAATATGTAACATTCGGATAGCCCCATTCAGCATATAAATTATCTTCGCTTTGCCCAATCCATGCCGACAATTCGTCCTCATAACGAGCTGCCGTCGGCTGTGAAACACAAGCAGACAAACACAAGAACAAACTTACAATACTATAATAGACTTTTTTCATAGATTTCCCCTTATTTCAATATCCGAACGGTTTTCGGTCATTTTTTCTAAGCGCGCTAAATTTTCGGAACTGATGCAAACAGAATATATATTGCATTGCTCGCCGTTTTCAAGTTTTTGCACATCGCTGTTTTGATACAGCCAGGCTTGTATCTGTCCGTCTTCTGCTGGCAATGATATTGTACATTTTCTCTGTCCCAGCGTTAATTTTTGACGTATAAGCTCCAACAACCTGCCACAGCCCTCACCGCTGATTGCCGAAGTCAAAACCATATTATTGCTGTTTTCAGTTTTAGTTCGCCAACGAGGCAAATCTTCGGGCGGCAACAAATCGGCTTTGTTAAATACCTCAATATAATTATCGGCGTTTTTAATTTCTTTTAAGCCTAAATTCGCCAGCACATTCAGAACATCGGCGCATTGCGCTTGGCTGTCCGGATTGGAAACATCTCTGATATGCAAAATTATATCAGCATTTAAGACTTCTTCCAGCGTAGCACGGAAAGCCATTACCAGTTCGTGCGGCAAATCCGAAATAAATCCAACCGTGTCGGATAAAATAACCTCTCGTCCGCCGTTCAGGCTGATTTTGCGCATTGTCGGATCAAGCGTGGCAAAAAGCATATCTGCCGCCATAACCGAACTGCCGGCTAAATAGTTAAACAAGGTTGATTTTCCGGCGTTGGTATAACCGACCAGCGCGGCGACGGGATAAGGAACTTTGCGGCGGGCGCTGCGCTGAATACCACGGGTTTGCCGTACTTTTTCCAGCTCTTTTTTAATGCGGACGATTTTGTCGTCAATAATACGCCTGTCCAGCTCAATTTGCGTTTCACCCGGTCCACCTAAAAAGCCGGCGCCGCCGCGCTGACGCTCCAAGTGAGTCCAACTGCGCACCAAACGCGAGCGCTGATAAGTCAAGTGAGCCAATTCCACTTGCAACGCGCCTTCTTTAGTTTGCGCACGTTCGCCGAAAATTTCTAAAATCAAAGCGGTACGGTCTATAACTTTAAGTTTTAGTTCACGTTCCAAATTACGCTGCTGAATTGGACTTAGCCTTGTATCAACAATCAATAAATCTACATCATTTTCAGCTATAATCGGCTTTAAGCGTTCTAAAAAGCCTTTGCTGAAATAAGCAGACGGCTTAATATCCTTTATTTTCAGGCTTTCTTTATAAACCACATTCAGACGGATAGCCAAAGCCAGCCCCTCAGCTTCCGCCAAGCGGCTTTCAGGCGACAAACTTGCAGGCGCGCCAAAAACTTCGGGACAAACTACGGCGGCGTTAAACCGTCTATTTTGCTCAACTTCTATCAAAGACTATTCTTCGGCTATATCAACAGCCACACTTGGCATAATGGTTGAAACGGCGTGTTTATAAACCAACTGGGTATGACCGTCGCGGCGCAGCAGCAAGCTTTCTTCGTCCTGCTGAGTTATAATGCCCTGCAATTTTACACCGTTAATCAAAAAAACAGTTACGGCAACTTTGCCTTCTTTAATATCATTCAAAAAATCACTTTGCACTTTATTCATTTTTATTTTCCTTCTAAAGAGATTTCATATTTCGGTTTTGAGTTTAAGCTAAAAAAATTTATTCGTCTACAAGAATATAATTTTTACACATAAAAGATTAAAGTTGATAACCTGCTTTTGTTCATTGCAATCTGCGCCTGAACTTTTATACTTTTCACATACTTTTTACATATATTTATTTATGGGGGTTGCAGATGTTGTATGGAATAATTGCTTTGGCTGTACTGCTTTGTTTTTGCGGAGGCGCTTTGATTTGGGCGATAAACAAAAATACACGCTCTGCTGTGTTAAATGAAGAGCTTGAGCGTCAATTAGAAAATGTCAGCAGCGCTAAAAAACAGCTGGATAATGAAAATTACCGCTTGAGCGCCGAAAATACCCGCCTGCAAACCATGCTGCAAGCTCAACAGCAGCATATGCAGGAACGTCTGCAGGATATTCAAAACAACAAAAAAGATTTAGAACTAAAATTTCGCGACATCTCAAATGAAATTTTAAACACCCAGTCCCGCCGGCTCAATGAATCGCAAAGTCAGGTATTGAGCACTGTTTTATCGCCATTCCGCGAGCAGCTAAAAAACTTTAGAGAGGAAGTCAGCAAAGCAAACACGGAAAGTATCAGAAATAAAAGCAGCTTTGATGAACAATTCAAAAAACTTATGGATATGAATAACAGCTTGAGCCAAGACGCACAAAATTTGACCAACGCCTTACGCGGCAGCAAAAAAATGCAAGGCGACTGGGGCGAAATTGAGCTTAACCGCATTTTGGAAGTTGCCGGTTTGCAAAAAAATATTGATTACTTCACGCAAGAAAACTTCAAAAATGAAAACAATCAAAACTTGCGTCCGGACGTGGTGGTTCGCCTGCCGAATAACCGCAGCGTGATTGTGGACTCAAAAGTTTCGATGAATGACTATATTTCTTATGTAAACGCCGAAGATGAAACTGCCAAAGCTGCAGCTTTGCAACGCCATATTCAATGTATCCGCAATCACATAGACGAGCTTTCCTGCAAAGAATATCAAAAGCTGCTTAAAGAAGAATCTCTTGACTATGTGGTAATTTTTATTCCGATTGAAAGCGCGTTTGTTGAAGCTATTAAAAAAGACGACAGTCTATATGATTATGCCTATAAGAAAAACGTGGCATTGACAACGCCGTCCTCTCTATTGCCGATTTTGCGCACGGTGGAAAATTTGTGGCAGATTGAAACACGCAACAAATATGTGCAGAAAATTGCCGAAGTCGGTGGCTCGCTCTATGACAAACTGGCAAATTTTGTGGACGATATGCAAAAAATTGACAAGGCTTTGGGTTCAGCTCGCACCAACTATGAAGCAGCAATTTCCAAACTGGCAAGCGGCAAAGGCAACGCCCTATCGCTGGCTAATCGCTTAAAAGAATATGGAGCCAAAGCCAATAAGCAAATCGGTATGGAATATGATGAAAGTGAAATACTGAAAATCAGCGATAATTCCAATGACGTAAACAATTCTGAAGAAAAGGCATCGTAAAATGAAAAAAATTATGTTTACCGGCGGCGGTTCGGGCGGTCATGTGACTCTTAACTTAAATCTTATTCCGATTTTTCAGAAAAACGGCTGGCAAATTGTTTACGTTGGTTCGGAAAACGGTATTGAAAAAGAGCTTATTTCTAAAATTGACGGCGTGAAATATTACGCCATAAAAACTGGTAAACTGCGCCGCTATTTTTCTTGGCAAAACCTAAAAGATATGTTCAAAATTCCGGTCGGTATTTGTCAGGCGGCAACGATAATTTACAAAGAAAAACCGGATATAATCTTTTCTAAGGGCGGTTTTGTGTCTTTTCCGGTTGTGGTTGGCGGTTTTTTGAACCATCGCAAAATTTTTATGCATGAGTCAGATTTAACCCCAGGGCTGGCTAATAAAATGTCACTGCCCTTTGTCAGCAATTTTTTCACAACCTTTATAGATACGGTTAAATATGTGCGCACGCCGCGAAAAGTTTGCTACATTGGTCCGGTGCTGTCCGACCGTTTGAAAAACGGAGACAATAACAAAGCCCTGCAAATGTGCAATTTTACTGCTGATAAGCCGATTGTGATGTTTGTGGGCGGCAGCTTGGGCGCGCAAAGCCTTAACAAGGCAGTACTGCAAAATATTGACGCTTTATTGCAAAAATATCAAGTTATACACATTTGCGGCAAAGGGCAAAAAACAGATTTAGAGCGCAAAGGATATGCGCAGTTTGAGTTCGTAGATAAAGAATTTAAAGACCTGCTTGCCGCCACCGATATTGTGGTAACCCGCTCTGGCTCCAACGCTATTTTTGAATTTTGGAGCTTAGATATTCCAATGCTTTTAGTGCCGCTGCCAAGCAACGCCAGCCGCGGAGAACAGACTTCTAACGCCCAAAATTTCCAAAGCAAAGGATTTGCCGAAATTTTGCTGGATAAAGATTTGCCGCAAAAAGGTCTTTTGATTGCGCAAATTGATAAAATGTATCAAAATTTAGATACTTATCGCCGCAACATTAAAAACAGCGACCTGAAATTTACGAGCAACGAAGAACTTTATAAAGAAATTGTCAATGGCTAAGAAATATAAAAATATTCTGATTTTAACCGGAGCTGGTATTTCGGCGGAATCTGGTTTGTCGACTTTTCGGGCGGAAAACGGACTTTGGAACAAACATCGAGTTGAAGACGTCGCCACTGTGGAGGCATTTGAACGCAATCCGGAATATGTACACGATTTTTATAATGAACTGCGCCCCGAGCTTTATAAAGCCAAGCCCAACGCCGCTCATTTGGCAATTACCAAGCTGCAGCAAAACTATCAGGCGCAAATAAGCGTGGTAACGCAAAATGTTGACACTCTGCATGAAAAAGCCGGCAATAAAAATGTTTATCCTATTCATGGGCAAATAAACCAAATTGTCTGCCTGAACTGCGGACATATTATGGAAACGTGGAGTGATGTGCATGCTGATGAAACCTGCGAACATTGCGGCATTAGCGGTATGCTAAAGCCCAATATTGTGTTTTTCGGCGAAAACTTGCTCTATATGGATAAAGTTGATGAGCTATTGAAAACTTGTGATTTATTTATATCTGTCGGCACTTCCGGCGTGGTTTATCCGGCAGCCGGCTTTGTGCAGATTGCCAAGATGTGCGGCGCAGATACCTGCGAATTTAATTTGGAAACAACCTCCAACAACTATCTGTTTGACCGACATATTATCGGTAAAGCCGGAACAACTTTGCCGAAATTTGTTGAAGAATTACTAGCGGAATATGTTTGACATATACATTTTATATATGTAAAAAGATATTATAACAAGCTTTAAAACAAGGAAAGGAAAGAAAAATGAATAATAAGTCAGCAAATTCAATTCTCTGTTCTAATAAAAAAGATTTTTCGAATAAACTCAAAGGCGTTTGCAATTCCGGTCGATCAATGCTTGAGATGATTGGCGTGCTGGCTATTATTGGAATATTGAGCGTTGGAGGTATCTCCGGCTATTCCAAGGCTATGGAAAAAATATAAAACCAATAGAGCGCTTGATGAATATAATAATCTGATGTTTGGATTTTTTTCACATCTTGACGAGATAAAACAAATTGCTATTGCCAACCCAAACAATTTAAGTGCTTATTATAGTTTTTTGAAATCATTAGAGCTTATACCTTTGTCTTGGAAATATAACTCTACTTGGCTGTCCGACAGCATGGGCGATTTTGTCAGAGTTAACAACAACTATATTGAAGTAATGTTTAATATGTCTACCGTTGCTCCTGGGTTTAAAAAAGATAAATTCTGCAAAGAGCTCTTTAACTCCTTAGCCAAAGGCTATGCAGACACACTGTACGCTGCTTATATCTATCAAAGAACAAATGCCTCTTCGGCAAAACTTTTTTATGGCGACAAATATTGCGGCGAAGGAACGTCTTGTATCCGCACAATGACATTTTCTGATGTAGACCAACAATGTGCGAAATGCTTTACCGGAGACTACAGCGACTGCGCTTTGAGATTACAGTTTGTAGAATAAAACTACTGTAAACTACCTATTCTGAAAAAGAGCGGCAAAATTTCATAGTTTCCGTTAACATAATAAACATAAACAGGTATACCGTCGCGTCCATAAGCATTGAGCGCGGCGGTATATTTTTCATTATCTTCAGTTAAATCCGCACGGAAAAGCTTAACATCTTTAGCAGCGACAAAACGTTTAAAACGCTCGGTATTTAATAAAATTTTTTCATTAAACTGACAAGTTAAGCACCAATCCGCTGTAAAATCTATAAATACGCGTCCACCGTCGGCAACAGCCGCGCTGATTTGCTCCTCATCATACGGCTGCCAATTCAGTTCGGCAGTTTCTTCCTGCTTTGCCCAATTAAGCTGCGTTGCCAAAATGCCGAACAGCCAGAGCATTGTTAAAAACAGAGGCACAGACAACACATATTTCACCGTCTGCATCCATTTTCCCGGAGACGGTAAAATACGCCCCAATGCCGCCGGAAACAGCTCTATCAAAGCATACGGCAGAGCGTATCCCAACGCCAGCATTGCAAAAACAGCATAAGTTTGCAAATTGCTTTGCATAAAAGCGTAACCGATTGCCGCGCCCATAAACGGACCAGTGCAAGGGCTGGCGATTAAAACGGCAAAAAAGCCAGTACTGAAAGCGTTTATGCCTGATAATTTATAGGTTTTATCGGTGTTGAAATTCGGAAAATGCAGCACATCTATCATAAATAAAAACAAAATACCGAAAACCACCGCCATAGTACCGACAAACCACGGCGATTGCAGCTGAAATCCCCAGCCGATAGCTGCCCCCTGCTGTTTTATAAGAACCAAAACCGTTGTCAGAACCATAAAGCAGGAAAAAACTCCAAGCGTATAGCCTAACGCGCGGGCAAAGCGCTTTGGCTCATTTCGATTTTTTAATAAAGAGAATATTTTAAGCGACAAAATCGGGAAAACGCACGGCATGGCATTCAATACCAACCCGCCTAAAAACGCTAATAACAAAATGTAGCAGAGTCCAAGGCTCGGCTCGTCATGATAGTCAATTTCCAAAGCATACGACTTGTCCGGCGTCACCACCAAGGCTTGAGATAACGGCGCAGTAGCTTCTTGGTCTTTTTCCCAGCTGATGTAGGTTTTGTTATGCTCTTCGCTGATTTTTACAGACTGTTCCGCCACCACCCCGCTCTGCACTGGCAGAAAGCTAATTTCCGCATGCGGCGGCAGCTCCAGCTTTATTTTATTTTGCGAAGTCGGGCTGCTGACATTTATTTTTTGAGGCAGCGCAGATTTCAAATCTGTTTGCAAATCTTTCCAAACTTCTTTAGGCGTTTGCGGCAATTCTTGCAAATCAAAGCTTAAAGACTGCGGCTTGCAGACATCGCTGCATTCCACAAAAGAAAAAGTCAGTTCAACATCTTTGTTTTGCTTCACTTTAAGGTGAAAATATGCCGATTTTTTGTAAACATATTCATCTATAATATCAAAAGCTTTGACAATTTGCGGAGCTGATTGGTTCAATATTTTCAACCCGCTGTCGGCTCTATTGCTGGAAATTGTGGTCGGACGCCCTATCTCTCCCGGATTGCTCCAATAAATATGCCAGCCGTCCTTAATGGCAAAACGCGCAATGTATTCGGATTTGTCGCCAGAAAAAAGCTCGATAGTCGTATTATCCGTGCTTTTACGGCTTTCTTCCGCCTGCGCATAGGACGAATTAAGCATAAAAGTGCAAAAAAACAACATCAGCAATTTTTTCAATTTATTTTTCCTTTCTTGCAAAATATGGGAAAAGACGCCAGAAATTTCAAGTCAGACAAATTCTTTGAGGCGGACAATAATTTTATCAAACATTTCCGCCGTTAAAACATTGGTGTTGATATTATAGCGTGAAGTGTGATACGAATCCAGCAATATCAAATTATGTTTTGGTAAAAAATGCTCCGCTCCATGAGCAAATTTGTAGCTGGCTTTAGTATAGCCTAAGGCTTGCAAAACCGCACCATGCGAAACCGATCCCAGCGAAAGAATAACTCTTAAATTAGGCATGGAGGCAATTTCTTGCTGCAAAAACGGTCGGCAGGCAGCAATTTCGGCGGCATTAACCTTGTTTTGCGGCGGAACGCAGCGCACCGAATTAGTTACGCGCACATTGAACAATTCAAAACCATCGTCTTTGCGTTTTTTATATTCACCTTGCGCAAAACCGTATTTTTTCAGCGCCGGATAAAGAATATCGCCGGCATAATCATTGGTAAAAGGACGGTCGGTTTGATTGGCGCCGTTCAGCCCAGGGGCTAACCCCACCACCAAAATTTGCGCGTCAAGCGAGCCGAAAGGCGTGACCGGTCCATTGTGATAAGATGGAAACTTTTGCTGATTGCCGCGGCGAAACTCCACCAAGCGCGGGCACAATTCACAATTTTTTTTAGGGCTGCAAAACATATAAACCTCCTTTAATGAAAAACAGTGTAGCGTGATTTTTTTTAGCTGTCTCTATTTAAATTCGTTTTTTCACTGTTATATACAACCTTGAAAGTGTTGCGAAATACTTGATTTGTCATTTAACACATTTATAAATGGAGATTAAAACATGAAAAAAACATTATTGTTGGCTGGTGTTGCTTGTATTTTTTCGCTTAACGCCCAGGCTATGAATTGGAATATGAATGAATATCGTCCGTATGTCGGTGCAGATTATTCTTTCTTTAAAGCTAAACAAGGCAACCAAGCTAAAAAAATGAAAAAATATTTCCATTCCGGCAAAGCCAATGTCGGTATGCAGCTATATCAAAATTGGGATTTGGAATTTACATATCAGCAATCCGGAGAAATTAAAGGTCGTACTTTGGAAGATAAACGCGGTAAAAACTATTTTTCTGTTTATGCTTTAGATGCTTACGGCAAATATCCGATTATGTGCTCTAAGCTGAGCGCGCTCGGAACAGTCGGCGCTGGTATTTTCCACGGCAAATACAAAGGCTTTCCAAAAAGTTCTTATAATAAAGTCGGCTACCGCGCAGGTTTGGGTTTGCAATATGACTTTAACCAGCATTGGGGCGCCCGCGTTGTCGGCAGATACTCTTACATTGGTTCAGGCTACACCAATAACTTTAAAGAAGTTACCGCAGGTCTGCAGTACAGATTCTAAATTTTACTTAACAAAAGAAAAACACCCTGCCGTTAAATTTGGCAGGGTGTTTTACTATTGTAAAAAGCTTGTTAGTCACAAACACGAGTGCTTTGCGGAATCTCAACCGTGTAAGACAAGGTTGTTTTGCCGTTTGCCGGAACTTTAACCGTCCATTCGCGGGTTTGAGCGTTTTTAACCGAGCCTTTTATGCTTTCTTTAATGATTTTATAGTTATCAGGAAAGCTTTGGCTGATAATCACGCTGTTTTCAGAGGCATCTGCGTTGCTGACAGTGGTTTCTGCCGCATAAGTTTTTTGCAGTTTGACATTGTAGCATTGATTTTGCGGCTTGCGTTCCACTTCTTTTTCAGAAACTTTAGACACTTTGCCTTTTAAGGTTAAATTAAAGGCATCACCCAAATTCAAACGCAGAGTTTCTTCTTTGGCAGTGTTTGCTATATCCGCCGAGCCGATAAATTGCAGATTGCCGTTTTTATCATTTTCATAAAAGCGCATAGTGCCGGCAGGCAAAGAAATACCCAAGTTTGATTTTTGCACATTTTCCAAAACATAGGTAATGCTCGGGTGCTGTTTTTCAAACTCATAACTGCCGCCAAAATACAGCGGAGAACTGAAGTTAAATTCTTTTACATATTTCACTTCTGATTTTTCAATTAGACCAACCTGCTTGGTTTGTTTATCTTTTATGGAGGTAATTGCAGGCAAAGTATAAAGCTCATAGTTGCTGATTTGTTCCGGAGCAACAGACCCCATTGCCGCAGCCTCTGTGCCGTTGTCCATTACCGCCATCGACATTTTTGCCATCAGCAGACGCGGCTGCATACTTGGGCGCACCACATTGACATCGCCGGCAATCAGCTGGATTTTAGCATTGTTATAATCAACGCCGGAATTGTTGTTAATGGTAACCCAGCCGGTTAAATCCAATTGATTTTTATCGGCAATGGTGGCGACATAGTCGGTTTTCCAGCTTAATCCGCCAGTCAGGTATGCCAAAAACAGATTTTTGCTACCAGCTTTTTTATTATTTATTTTGGCGGTTAAGGTCGGTTTATCGCTGATGCCGCTAGGAATTTGCTCAAACACAATTCTGCCGTTAAAGTTGGTTTCAATACCATACGGAAATTTCAATACTGGCTGACCATAAGCTGCCCCGATTAACACGGCTTTTTCAAAAATATTCTCGCCGGTCTGCGGATTTTGCCTAATGGTGTTTACTTCCTGTCCGACAGATTGATTTATCATATTTTCATAACTTATTACGTTATAGCTGTAATTTTGTTCTAAAACTTTAATATCTTGACCATAAAGCATTGCAGTTTCAGGTTGAATCTGCTGCGCTACACCGTCAAACACAACTTCTGACATTCCGGCTTTTATATCTGCCGAACGCACATCTTTAACCAACGCCAAATTTTGGTTATAAATACTCAAAGTCAGTTTGCTGTTATTGTTCCTTAGCAAAATCTGCTCGGCATACGCCGGAGCTGAAGCCAAGAATGTTCCGGCTAAAAGCAAAATTAAAGTATTGCGCATAATTTAATCTCCTTAAATCAATTTCAAATAACGTAAGATAATATAAACGGCTGCAAGTTCAAAGACAAGCATAAGCCAAAACATTGCCCGAAAGCTACGCTTTTTGGTTTTATGATGAAAAAACTTTTGAGCAATTATTGCTCCGCACCATCCGCCTAAAAACTCCAGTGCGTGCAGCTGCATTTCCGGCACACGCCACTCGCCGCGCACAGCAGCTCTTTTATCGGCGCCATAGGCAATAAATGTTGCCAAATTGATACAGCATAAATGATAAACAATAAACACCAAAAAGGCTTTGTGTGAAAACATAACCACCCTGAAATAATGATTTTCGGTTATATACGCCGAAAGCATCATCATGGCAAAATACAAAATAAAAAAACGATTGCGCTGCAAAGGCGGAATCAGCACTAAAAACGGAGCAATGACGGCCAAAAATGTAATTAGCATAGGTTATTATCCTTTATTAAAACTAAGAAACAGCATAGGCAAACTCTGCCGAATTTTCAAGCAAATCTTTGCAAATATTAAGGTATTTTTAAGGGTAGCCGTGTAAAAATAAATTTAAGTTTAAATAAGGAGTGCTTAAAGATGAAAAAAACTGTGTTGCTGGGAACTTTACTTGCCTTTGGCGGCTGCACAACGCAGCCTGTTGAAATGCAGGAAACTTATCAGGAAGTATATCCTGAAATGGTTAGCGTGCCCTGCTCGTATGCTTGTATAGATAATAACTGTCCGCAAGCTGCTGCCGAGCCGTTAGTTTTGAAACCACGCGTAACCGAAGTTGTTTCCGCACACAAAAAACGCCGTTGCTGTCCTGATGACGCAGTGGAAACAGCCGAGCCGCAACAAACAATTATTCCTGAATTACCGGAAATATATGTGATTTCGGCAAACCGTACGGTTAACACCATGTTAAACGATGCTAAAGCCGTGTTCGGCGATAAGCCGGTAAAGGTATTTGTTGCCGACACCCAAATGGCTGCCGATGATTTGCCTAAAGGCGCTGATAAAGGCACTAAGTCAATGAAAAAGCGTTTGGGCGATGTGAATACGGTTATTTTAACCGATAATATCAAAGATGCTGAATATAAAATTACAACTATGGCTGATTGGTTTGACACTCCGACCAAGCAAGTTCCTGCAATTAAATACACTTTGGAACTTTCCGGTACCGATGGTATAAAAATTGGTGAATGGACCGAGGTTATACACCAAACTGACGGCGACAGAAGCTGGTGGTAATAAATATGCAAGGCAATAAATATATTTTTGCACTAGCTTTGCTGGCTTGCTTAAAAGTTTTGCCGGTGGCTGCCGAATTTAAAAACGTGGAAGCCAGCGCCTGCGACGAAAAACAGGATGGCTTCGACGCAAAAACCATGGAATATCGCGCGGTGGACAAAGCCAGCCTTACAGCCGTAAAGACTTCAGGCATTATTCAAAAGCACAGCGGCAATCTTTCTCCTGCGGTAGTTGATATTATCGCCTATCGTCTGATTGATGAATATTTGCAAAATGTAAAGCATACCACTACTTTGTCTGAACCGAATCGTGTGTGTGTTAAAGTGACCGCCGATTTAGAAATTGACGACAAAGAACTGGCGGCACTGGTGGAAGAACATAAAAAAGCCGCAGAACCGGCGCACATAAATCCAGAAACCGAAAACAAAATAGCCGAAGACGTTGCCGCAGAAGTAAAAGATAAAACAGCTTTTAAGCCGCAAAACTTAAAAGAAAAGAAACTTTTATATATAGCCGATATGAAATTTTGGGATAAAACGGAAAATAACCATTATACGGATTGGTTGAAAGAGCAATTTTCGCACAGCGATTATTACTATGTTACCGATGATAAAAATTTAGCTGATTTTGTAGTTACTCCTCTGCTGAATAAAGCCGCCGTCGATAAAATAGATAAAACAAACCGAAAAATGCAAATGGTGGTAGAACTCCGCACCGACGCGGCGTTTGACAGCGATTTTGTGCCAATTCAGCAAGAACAGACACATTTCATTTTATTTGCCGCTGATAAAGATGAACAGCAAATAGCTGACACTTTGATAAAAAAGCTGCTGACCACGGCGGTTAATAATGCAAATAATAAAATTAACAAATATTTGCAGAATAAATTAGAAAAAAGCGAGTTAAAAAGTAAAAAATAAGAAAATATAAGAAAAAAACTATTGACATCTGCTTAAAATAAGAATTATATCTTATTTAACAGGTGGAATATGGATTCAATAAAACTAAAAAACATTGCTGATAAAATATTTTTCGACTTTTCCGAAAAATATCCCGAGGCGCAAAACGGAGCTTATTTATCATCTAAAACCAATATGATATTAGCATTTGACTGCTATATAAATAAGAATGACGTACAAATGCTGGCTTGGGCTGTTCAAGAAAAAATCGGCAAGAAAGAAGCTAAGATTTTACTTAAAATAATAAATGACGGGATTGAAAAATATTTAACCGATAATATTAAAATTATTGCTTTAAACTAAAACAAAATGGGGAAAATTTGCTTTGTGCTATTGTAGAACTTTAAAAGCAACCTTATATAATAAAAAGATGTATTGGACGGAGTTTAGCTGATATGCAAAAAAATGAGGAAAACAATATAGTGGAAAAGAAAAAAGAAACAGTTTTACCAGTGTTGCCGCTGCGCGATGTGGTGGTATATCCTAAAATGATTGTGCCGATCTTTGTTGGTCGGGAAAAATCTATTGAAGCTGTGCAGCATGCCAACGACAAAGGTTCTGACATTGTTTTGGTAATGCAGAAAAAAGCAGATGTTGAAGTGCCGGAAGCCGATGATTTATATAAGGTAGGCACAAGAGGCAATATTTTGCAAATGCTGAAACTGCCGGACGGAACTGTAAAGATTTTGGTTGAAGGCATAGAACGCATCAAAATTAAAAATTTTCAAAACGAAGGAACTTACTATTCGGCTCAGGTTGTGGCTTATCCGGCAGAAAAAGAAGATGCTACGGAGCTAAAATCTTGGGCTCGAGCGGTAGTCAGCCAATTTGAAGATTATGTTAAACTAAATAAGAAAATTCCGCTTGATGTGGTGCAATCAGTTAAACAAATTGAAGAATACGACAAACTTGCCGACACAATAGCATCGCATTTGGCTTTGAAAACTGAAGACAAGCAATATTTGCTGGAGGCAGAAAATTTAAAAGAACGTCTAAACAAACTGTTGCAGCTTATTGACACGGAAATGATGGTTATGGAAGTAGAAGACCGCATCAAAAACCGTGTTAAAAAGCAAATGGAAAAAAGCCAAAAAGAATACTATTTGAATGAGCAAATAAAAGCTATTCAAAAAGAACTTAATGATGGCGAAGACGGTGATGAATTCGGCAATTATCTAAAGCGCATAAACGATACGAAATTTACCAAAGAAGCAAGAGATAAAGCTTTAGCAGAGCTTAAAAAGCTGAAAAATATGGGTAATTCTTCACCGGAAAGCGCTATTATTCGTAACTATCTAGACTGGCTTTTAGATATTCCTTGGAATAAAAAAACGAAATTAAACAAAGATTTATCAAAAGCTATTAAAGTTTTAGAAGAAGACCATTACGGACTGGAAAAGGTTAAAGAGCGGATTATAGAATATTTAGCCGTACAATCTCGCTCCAGCAGTATGAAAGCTCCGATTTTATGTTTGGTCGGTCCTCCGGGGGTTGGTAAAACCTCTCTCGGCAAATCCATAGCCCGTGCCACTAATCGTAACTTTGTACGTGCCTCGTTGGGCGGTATGCGCGATGAAGCAGAAATTCGCGGTCACCGCCGTACTTATGTTGGGGCTATGCCAGGGAAAATCGTACAGTCAATGAAAAAAGCCGGAACCTCGAATCCGTTGTTTTTGCTGGATGAAATTGACAAGCTGGGTAACGATTGGCGCGGAGATCCGAGCTCTGCCCTGCTTGAAGTTTTGGATCCGGAACAAAATTCATCATTTAACGACCACTATTTAGAGGTTGACTATGATTTGTCTGACGTGATGTTTGTGACAACTGCAAACTCATTGGATATGCCACGTCCGCTGCTTGACCGCATGGAAATTATCCAGCTGTCCGGCTATACTGAAGATGAAAAAATAGAAATCGCCAAACGCCATTTATTGAAAAAAGTGTTTGATGAAAATGCTGTTAAATGCTCTGAATTGGTAATTAGCGATGAGGCTATCCGCGATATAATCCGTTATTATACCCGCGAAGCCGGCGTGCGTAACTTGGAACGTGAGCTGGCAACCATTGCCCGCAAAGCAACAAAAGATATTTTACTGCAAAAAGGCAAATGCGTAAAAATAGAAGTTACGCCAGCTAATTTGGAAAAATATTTAGGCGTAAAGCGTTTCAGCTACGGCGAAGCCGAAAAACAAGACCATATCGGTGTTACTACTGGTTTGGCTTGGACTGAAGTCGGCGGAGATATTCTATTTATTGAAGCCGTGGATATGCCAGGGAAAGGCAAAGTAACACAAACCGGTAAGCTTGGCGATGTAATGAAGGAATCTATTGAAACCGCCTACTCCGTAGTTCGCGCCCATTCCAAAGATTTAGGCATAGACCCTGAAGTGTTTGAAAAAACAGATGTTCATGTTCATGTACCTGAAGGGGCTACACCAAAAGACGGACCTTCTGCCGGTATTGCCATGTATACAACTTTGGTTTCGGTGTTTACTAAAACTCCGGTGAAAAAAGATGTTGCCATGACTGGTGAAATAACTTTGCAGGGTCGTGTTTTGCCAATCGGCGGATTAAAAGAAAAATTGCTTGCCGCTTTGCGCGGAGGTATCAAAACCGTAATCATTCCAAAAGAAAATGAAAAAGATTTGGCTGAGATACCTGATAACGTGAAAAAAGGAATGAAAATTATTCCGGTAAGCAATGTTTCAGAGGTTTTGAAAATAGCCTTGCATAAAAAATAAGTATTCTTAAATCTATTATAAAGCTCCGTTTTTCGGGGCTTTATATTTTTATATATTCTTTAATTTCTAAAAGTAATACCGGCTGCCTTTATGGCAGCCGGTACAAGTTTTATGAAAATCGGTTAGATGAGTTTTTTTTTATTGCTCATCGTCAGTGGTTTCCGGTTCGGTAACCATATCATCTGCGACATCATCGGCAGCATCGTTCAAATCACCGTCCAAAACTTCGCTGTTGTTTTCTTCGTCGATTTCTTCATCTGCATCGGCATCAGAATCCAGCCAAGTTACGGAAACAACTTTTTCATCTTCGCCCGTACGGAACAAGATAACACCTTGGGTCTTGCGTCCGGCAACGCGGATATCATCAACTGGCATACGGATAAGCTTGCCGCCGTCGGTTACCATCATAATTTCCTTACCGTCTTCAATAGGGAAAGAACTTACAACTTCTTTGTTGCGCGGAGACATTTCCATATTGGCGATACCCTGCCCGCCGCGACCAGTTACACGATATTCATAAGAAGATGTGCGTTTACCATAACCAGTTACAGTCACTGTCAAAATAAACTCTTCGGCTTTACGCATTTCTTCAAACTTAGCCACGTCAAGCAAATTCAACAAACCAGTCTGATCTGGAGAAATGCAAGCGTCACCGCCGTTTTCGATTTCCATACGTTTCATTGCATTAGAAACGCGCAGATATTCGTCACGTTCTTCTACGCTATAGGTGCAGTGTTTCAAAACAGACATAGAAATAACTTCATCATCGTCCTGCAGTTTGATACCGCGCACACCGGTAGAATTACGACCGACAAACACACGCAAATCTTCCACTGCAAAACGAATGCACTTACCGCTCTTGGCAGCCAGCATAATATCGTTGCTGTCATCGCACAAAGCAACATTGATAAGCTTGTCGCCCTCGTCCAATTTCATCGCAATTTTACCATTAGATTGAACATTGACAAAGTCCATCAGGCTGTTGCGGCGAATGTTGCCTTTAGCAGTTGCAAAAGCAATAGACATGTTCTCGCAATCAGCCTCATTTTCCGGCAGTTTCATAATAGCAGTAATGGTTTCACCCTGCACCAGCGGCAGCAGGTTAATAAACGGTTTGCCTTTAGAAGTCGGCGAACCCAAAGGCAGTTTATAAACTTTCATCTTATAAACAATACCTTTGTTCGAGAAGAACAGCACCGGAGTATGAGTGCTTGCCACAAACAAACGGGTTACAAAATCTTCTTCCTTCGTGGTCATACCGGATTTTCCTTTGCCGCCGCGGCGCTGTGCTTTATAGGCGTTCAGCGGCACACGTTTGATATAGCCGGCTTCAGTTACGGTAACCACCATTTCTTCACGCTGAATCAAAGATTCAATATCTTGATTGTATTCGATATCTTCTATCTTGGTCAAACGCGGAGTTGCGTATTCGTCTTTAACAGCGACCAGCTCATCACGCATAATGCCGTAAAGTTTTTCACGGCTGGCTAAAATAGATAAGAATTCTTTGATATCTTCGCCCAAAGAAACCAATTCGTCGTGTATTTTATCACGTTCCAAACCAGTCAAACGCTGTAATTTCAAATCCAAAATGGCTTTTGCTTGGTCGTCTGACAAGCGATAGAAACCATTTTCAACTTTTCTATCCGGCTCGTCAATCAATTTAACCCAATCTTCAATAGAAGCAGCAGCCCAAGCTCTACCGACCAAAGCATCTCTAGCGTCCTGCGGCGTCGGAGCGGTTTTAATCAGTTCAATCACTTCGTCCAGATTTTCCACAGCAATCGCCAAACCAACCAAAACATGCGCGCGGTTGCGGGCTTTGTTCAAGCGGAAAATCGTGCGGCGGCGGATAACTTCTTCACGAAATTCAATAAAGGTGGAAATGATGTCTTTTAAGTTCATCATCATTGGGCGACCGCCGTTAATTGCCAACATATTCATACCAAAGCTGGTTTGCAGAGCTGTAAACTTATACAGCTGGTTTAACACCACATCGGCTTGGAAGTCGCGCTTGATTTCAATTACAATGCGCACGCCCTGACGGTCGGACTCATCGCGGATATCAGAAATACCTTCAACTTTTTTATCTTTAACCAACTCAGCAATGTGCGAAACCAAAGCCGCTTTGTTTACCTGATACGGAACTTCGTGCACGATAATGGCTTCTTTATCCTTGCGGATTTCTTCAATGGTGCATTTTGCACGCATCATAATAGAACCGCGTCCAGTCAAATAAGCTTGTTTAGCTCCGCCGTAACCCAAAATCAAGCCGCCAGTCGGAAAATCCGGTCCTGGAACAATGTTTACCAGCTCTTCTATACTGATTTCAGGATTGTCAATATAGGCGCAGCAAGCGTCAATCACTTCGCCAAGGTTGTGCGGCGGAATGTTGGTTGCCATACCAACGGCAATACCGTTGCCGCCGTTTACCAGCAAGTTTGGAAAACGAGCCGGCAAAACAGTTGGCTCCTGCAATGATTCATCATAGTTCGGCATAAAGTCAACAGTGTCTTCGTCCAAGTTATCGGTCAAGCAGGAAGAAACTTTTGCCAGTCTGGCTTCGGTATAACGCATCGCAGCCGCGCCGTCTCCGTCCATAGAACCAAAGTTACCCTGTCCGTCTACCAAAGTCAAACGCATAGAAAACGGCTGCGCCATACGCACCATGGCTTCATAAATTGAGCTATCGCCGTGCGGGTGATATTTACCCATAACATCGCCGACGATACGCGCCGATTTACGATATGGCTTGGTGCAATCATAGCCGTTTTCATACATTCCGTAAATAATACGGCGGTGCACCGGTTTCATACCGTCGCGGGCATCAGGCAATGCACGGGACACAATCACGCTCATGGCGTAGTCCAAATATGAGCGGCGCATTTCTTCCGAAATCATAGTCGGGGCAATGTTATCAGATTTTATGACATCTGTATTTTCAATTTCTTCTGTCACTTTATACCTCTTTTCTTTAAACTTGTTAAACTGTCTAAACATAGCAAATTTAAGCGCTGATAAAAAGTTTTTTCTCTGATTTATACCCAACATAAAACAGCGCTTTTGCGTCCACGGGCAAAAAAACAGCCTTAAAATGGATTTTGACTTTAAAAAGTTAACAAAAATACCTTATTTTATTAAACAACAAAAAACACCCCAAGTTTTTCAATACTTGAGGTGTTTTAAAGATGCTTATTTTATATATCCATCGTGTCTAAAAGCTCACGAGCATAGGCTCTCAATTCTCCACTGTTCATTAAACTGAGTTTGAGATTTGAACGCTGCAAATCGGCGTTGGTGCCACAGTCAAAACGCAAGCCCTTGCACAGCACGCCGTAAATAGGCATTCCGCGCATTGCCGCCAAATTCAAAGCATCGGTCAAATTTATTTCTCCGTTAGTACCTTTAGTTACTTCCGGTAAAACATCTAAAACTTCATTTGGAATAACATATGGTCCCATAGAGGCGTAATTAGATGGAACTTCCTCCAATTTCGGCTTTTCAACCAAACCTGTAGCGCGTACCACATTGCCATCACGCTTAGCACCAACCAAAGCTCCGTAACGCACCATTTCCTGACGCGGACATTCCATAATATTTTCAACAATACCACCTTTTTGCTCATAAACATCGCAAAGCTGTTTCAAAACTCCGTCGCCGTGCAAATTGATATAAACATCGTCAACCCACATCACGGCAAAGTCGCGTTTTCCGATAATTTCTTTAGCCATCAAAATAGCGTGTCCGTTGCCTTTTGGCTCGCTTTGGCAGGCAAATGAAAACTTCATTCCGGCTGGAATAATTTTTTGGACTCTTTCTAACAAATCCAATTTATTCTTTTCTTTCAAATGAGCTTCCAATTCAGGCGCCGGTGAATAATATTTTTCAAACAAATGCTTGCAGGAATCGTCACTGTAAATAAAAACAATTTCTTTAATTCCGGCTTCGGCGCAACTGTCCACGGCATATTGAATCACCGGAATATTATCCAGCGTCATAAAGCCTTTGTGCAAAACTTTTGTTGTCGGCAGATTACGGGTCGAAAGTCCTGCCACTGGCAGTACACAAACTTCAGGTTTTCTGGTCATTTTACATCTCCATAATTATTATAGTGTATCTAATTTAACATGATAAAAATATTTAACAAGCTTTGTTGAGATTTATTTCACAATTATTCTTCCGGTCGGTTTTTGCACCGCGCCTTCTGCCTCTTTCAACAGTCCGCTGTTTGTTGAAGTTTCTGTTGTTTTTTCTTCATAAGACTTTTTGATAGTGCCGCTGACCACAACTTTGGCATCGGCTGCATCCTCGGTTATTTTACGCAAAGAAGGTTTGTTTGACTGAGTCGGCTCCACATTTATCACCATTTGCGGCGCATCATCATCTATATGAGTGCTTTTAACTTTTATTATCGGCTGATTATTTTTTGGAGCCGAAACCTCACCGCTTTCGGCGACAAGTTCATCTTCGGAATTATCCTTTGAATCTCCCTCTTCGGCTCTTTTCTTTTTTTCTTCTTCCAGTTTTTGCGCCAATTGCTCATCATATATTTTTTGCTGCTCGGCTAACATTTCATTTAACAGACCTTGAGTTTTGGTGAAAACATCTTCAATTTTTTGCATATCATCCTAATATTCTTCTAACTTTTGGTGAAAACATCTTCAATTTTTTGCATATCATCCGAATATTCTTCTAACTTTTTATGCAAAATCGCAGTTCTTTGTTCAAGTAAAGGAATATTATTCTGCACCTTTTCAACATCTTTAGTTTGCAGTGAAATGCTGTTATACTTTTTGAGCAAAATCTTGTTCAAACGCTCAAATTCAGATTGATAACCTTTAAGCTCCTGACTCTGCGAAATTGCAGCCTCAGCTTTGATTTGAGACAGTTCTTCAAACTTATTTTTCAGCATCTGCTGATATTGGGCGTTAAGGTCGTCCAGCTTTTGGTTATTTTCGATCAGAGTCGGTGCTATTTTTCTAAATCTGTTAAGCACATCATCTTGATAATGCGTTGAAATTTCAATAGGAAGATTGCTAAGACGCAAACTTGTCTGACTGCAATAATCATTTATTTTTTGCACATCGCTTTCCGTAAAGTCCGGCAGATGCTCTTGAGCTTTCATACTATCCAAAGTTTGGTTGATTTGGGAAATTTCCGCAAGCCGTTCCTGATACCACGCCACAGAATTTTCATCTAGACTGTTTTTTTGATGTTCTTCCAGCTCCGGCACGAAAGAATTGGCTTTTTCAGAAACTTGTTTAACTGTTTCCTGCGCCGCGCTCATTTTTAGATTAAGCTGGCGCGCCTCTTCGGCTTTGCGTTCTTTCTCTTCCGCCTCAATTTGTTCCCAATGAGCATCATATTTGCGAGCCACTTCTTCAATATTCAAATCCAAAGACGGTTTGTTTATCAACCCCGACAGGCTGAATGAAAATTGAGGAATATCCGGCAAATTACTTAGTTTTACCGTGAAGGTGTTATTCATTTTCCATTCCGAAACATTCAAAGTGCCGTCAACCGCAATGTCGGCGCCGTCTGTTTTCAGTATAAATTTATTATAAAGCAAATTTCCGCTATCGGCTTTTACTTCACCTGAAAATTCTGAAAACACAGTTTCTCCTGATTGCAGATTATCTCGAATTTGCTGGAACAAACCTTTAGAATATTCACGCCCCGACAAGTCTTGTTCTATTTTGGCAATATCCAAACCATTAACAGAAATATCCGTTCCGACAAAACGTAAACTTCCGGTATAGTTGCTGACAAAATCGCTCAGCGATGCCGCCGGCATTTCGAAACTGCCGTCCAAATTCAACATGCCGCTGTTAAAACCATAGATATTGCCGCCGGTATTGCTTAAATCAATATTGCTTATTTTCATAGTTCCCTTGACAACCGGCTTTTGAGCATAGTTTATCAAAATATCGCCGCTAAAATCCATATCATTGAAAACTGCAGTAAGGTTCTTTAACTGCATAATATTTTCGGCATTCAAAATATTGGTATGCAGATGGTTAAACGTTTTGCCGCGATATCCGGCTTTATCTGCCGTCAGCTCTATATCCAAGTCTAAATTGCGGTAAATATCAAACAAAAATGTATCACCGTTAATTTCCGGACGGGCATAAAAGCTATTGTCCTGTTGGCGGTTGATTGCCGGAGTATTCAAAGCATATTGAACATCAGTTATATTTTCTAAATTAAAATCATCAATTTTCGCAACTGCTTTAATTTTATAATTGTTCTTATTGGTTTGAACGCGACCGCTGCCTTGATAGTTGGCAATTCCCCACAGGCAGTTTGTTTCATCAAAACTCCAATCCGCGCTGGTGCCGATAATTTTACTTTTGCAATTCAAAGCTCCGCGAAGCGAATTTGCCGACTTGAGCGTGCCGCCGATATTGTTTACAAACTCGCCGAAATTGGTGGTTTTTACATCAATATCTCCGGAAAATCCAAAGTATTCATCTTGTTTTACTTCACCGCTATATTCAACTTTAACATCGCCGACCGTGCCTTTTATCTGCAAATTTCCATCATGCAGATTTCCGTTATATTCACCGGCGGCGCTAAAGTTGCCAGAGGCAAAAATTTTCCAATCCGGCAGCGGCAATTTAAGCTTGTCTTTTATATTTTCAAAGTTTTTTGACTGCACATCAAACTTCAAATTGGCAAAATTGATATCCAAACCGCCTAAATTATCAATATCGGCACTAAGTTTGAAATCGGTATTTTCCATATTTTCTGCCGATGCTTCAATTACATGAAGCTTGCCGCTTTCGACGTCTGTTTCAATTTGCAACGACGCATCAGACATAGCTGCGTTTCTGAAAATTAAGTTTTCTGCCTGTAAATTGGCATGCAAAGTAATCCATTTCAAAAAGCTCAAATTTTGAATATCTGCCCGAAGCGTAGTCATAAAATCCTGCGACTTTTCATAGCTTGGCAAATAGTTATCCAAATTCAGCGTATCTGCAGCCAGCTGCATTTCATAAATATTGCCGACTTCTTTAAATGTTCCGCCAGCAACGCCGCTGATATTCATTTTATCCATACTGAATTTAATATCATTTACAGAAACCGCGTTATTGTTACCGCTCAGGCTGAAAGAAACATTGGCATTGCGGTAGGTTGACTGCGTATAAGCCTGTATTTTCAAACCCATGCTGTTCAAAAACGCCAAAAAGTCTTTGCTGTCTGCCGACACTTTCAAAAAATATTGCGGAGATTGATTTTCTTCAACCAAGCTGCCTTCCATGGTCAGCACCGTATTGCCAGCACAGGCGGCGTAAAATTCATCTAACGAAAGCGTGTTGTCTTTCCAACTGCCTTTCAGGCTGACGCTTTCCAAAGCGCCCGCGTCTTCATTATTCAGCACCACACGCTCGGAGCTGATGTCGGCATCTATATTTATATTAAAGTCCGGCTTGTACACACTGCCGTTTTCTACAAAGTTTTTATATTCAGCTTGAAAAATAGAAAGCAGCGGACGCATATCCAAATTAACCAGCTGATATTTCAAAACAACATTGCGGTTTTGTCCTGTCTCAATGCGCAACGGAATAAGCATACTGCCTGCGCCTTCCATAAAATTGTCATATTTAATAATGAAACTTGAAAGCTTTATCTGCTCGCTGTCGGTTTCAATACCAACCGAAAATTGCAGCGGCACATTATATATTTCATCTAAAATTTTTATACCGGACAAAACATTAGCAAAGTCAGCCGTTTTCTTTGAACCACCGCTAAAATCTCCTTTATATGCCTGTTCGTTAGGCATATATGTACCGTCAAAGCGCAAAAAGCTTTCAGATTTCGGATGGGTTATGGCAAAGTTTACCGAAACATCGTTTAAGCCGGAAAAAGTCCCCAAGCTCAGCGCCACGCCGAAATGGTCTTGATTTTTCATAAAATTGCCGTCCAAGCGATATGGTCCGGCTAAAGTATCGGCTTGTATATCAGCATTAAACTGTGACAAATCAAACTGGACTTTTTCAACAGCATTCTCAAAGTGCACCAAAGCATTTTGAATGTTTAAGCTCTGAAGTCTGGTGTTTCGATCAGAATCGCTGAATGAAGATTTGCTGTAATTTCGCCAATTCAGCTCGCCAGTTTCATTTATGTTAACCCAAACTTCGGCGCCGACCAAAGATAAGGTGCGAATATCCGGAGTTCCCTTCAAAAGCGAGCGCAAAGACACTTCGGTATTCAAGCTGTCGATAGTCGGTATTCAAGCTGTCGATAGTCGCCAAAACTTCGGTCGAGCGGTTAGGATTGATAATTTTAACATTTTTAGCACTCAAGGTCGGCTGCGGAAAAAGCTTTACGCTGATAGGACCGGAAAATTCAATTTTTTTACCAGTTATTTCTGAAAATTTATCAGCAATATCCTGACGGTGAGTATTCCAATCCACCATAGATATATAAGCAAACAAGCCGCCGACAGCCGCTATCACAATTCCTAAAAATATCAAAATTATTTTCTTAACCACCGTTTTTCTCCCACCGGATAAAAAGATAAACTTGACTTTTAGTGTATCTTATCCCTACAATAAATCAATATTTTTTTCACAAACGGGGTAAAACTATGGAAAATACAAAAAAATTGTTTGAATTGGCGTTAAAATGCCGACTCAATGCTTATACTCCTTATTCGCATTTTAAGGTCGGCGCGGCAATTTTAAGCAAAAGCGGGAAACTTTTTGGCGGCTGCAATGTGGAAAATGCCTCATATCCTTGCGGAACCTGCGCCGAAGCCGGAGCTATATCGGCAATGATCGCTGGTGGTGAAACAGCCATAAGCCAAATTTTAATTGTGGCGGACACCGCGCAAATCTTGCCTTGCGGAAACTGTATGCAAAAAATTTTAGAATTCGGCGATGAAAACACAATGGTTTTAAGCGCAGATTTAAATGGAAAAATCACCTTATTCCGCTTGTATGAACTTTTACCGAAATTTTTTAAAGCCGGAGATATGAAAAATGCTGAATAACTCGCTTAACTACATCAAACAATGCTTAAACGGCTTTAGCCCCGACACGGCGCTGATTTTAGGCTCCGGCTTAGACGGCGTTAGCCAAGCAGTCGAAAATCCAATTTATATTAACTATGCCGATATTCCTGATTTTCCGCAAACCACGGTTGCCGGACATAAAGGACGTTTTGCCGCTGGTAAAATCGGCTCGCACAAGGTAATTTGTATGGAAGGTCGCTTTCATTTATACGAAGGAATAGCCCCACAGCTGATTGCCGAGGTTATCGGCTTGCTGGCAGCTTTGGGCGTAAAGCAGCTGATTATCACCAACGCTGCCGGATCTCTGGATGTCAATATGCCAGCAGGAAGCCTTATGCTGATTAAAGACCACATCAATTTCAGCGCCCGCAATCCACTGATTGGTCCGCACGATGATCCGTATTTTCCAGATATGAGCAACGCTTATGATGCCAATACCCGCAACATTGTAAAAAATTTGGCAAAAACTTTGGATATTCAACTATTTGAAGGAGTATATTTATTTGCTATGGGACCAAATTATGAAACACCGAGCGAAGTCAAACTGTTTCGAATGTTTGGAGCTGACGCCGTTGGAATGTCCACCGTGCCGGAAGTTATTTCCGCAGTGCATAAAGGCATAAAAGTTTTAGCTTTTTCAGTTATTTCCAACTTAGGCACAGGATTGACATCTGAAGTGCAAAATCATCAAGATGTGCTGGCGCAAGTCGAAAAATCTTCTAAAAAATTAGAAATTCTCATCAAAAACTATTTAGCACAATATTAAGGAGATTGCTATGATACCTCAAGAAATTATACGCCGTAAACGCAATCGCGAAACTTTAAGCACTGAAGAAATCAACTGTTTTATCAAAGGAATGGCAACCGGAGAAGTTGCAGATATTCAGGTTGCGGCATTGACTATGGCTGTGTTTTTAAACGGATTTAACGCTGCTGAAACCGCGGCTTTAACACTGGCTATGCGTGATTCCGGCGATGTTTTAGACTGGGAAGGATTTGACAAGCCGATTGTGGACAAGCACTCCAGCGGCGGCGTCGGCGACAAAGTCAGCCTGATGCTGGCTCCGTTGCTTGCTGCCTGCGATGTTTATGTGCCGATGATTGCCGGTCGCGGTTTGGGACATACGGGCGGAACCATTGACAAGCTGGAAGCCATTTCCGGCTACAACACCCAAGCCTCTATAGATTTGTTCAAAAAAACCGTAAAGAAAGTTGGGTGTGCTATTATCGGACAAACCGCGAATCTTGCTCCGGCAGATAAAAAAATCTACGCTATCCGCGATGTTTGCAGCACTGTCGAATCTATTCCGTTGATTACCGCATCCATTCTTTCTAAAAAACTTGCCGCTGGTCTGCAATATTTGGTTATGGATTTAAAATGCGGCAATGGTGCGTTTATGGGTAATTTTGAAGACGCTAAAACGTTGGCTCAATCTATTGTTGATGTGGCAAACCACGCCGGCACGCAAACCCGAGCCGTTTTAACCGATATGAATCAGGTTTTGGGCTGGTCTGCAGGCAATGCCGTGGAAATTAAAGAAGCCGTCGACTATTTAAAAAATCAAAATGTTAACAAGCGCCTAGACGCCGTCACCAAAGAACTTGGTGCAGAATTGCTGTTGCAATGCGGGCGCTGCCGTACTTTGAATGAAGCTTTGGAATTGCTGGAAAAAGTACATAAATCAGGCGCGGCGCTGGAAAAATTCGGAGAAATGGTAGCAGCTCTCGGAGGCTCAAAATCTTTTGTTGAAAAATATGAAACTATGCTGCCTAAAGCAAAATATCAAAAACCGATATATGCTGCAACCAACGGCTATGTTTGCGCAATGGACACCCGCGCTATCGGCGTCAGCATAATAAAACTGCATGGCGGACGCACTGTCCCTGGGCAAAAACTGGATTTAAGCACGGGCTACACCGAATTTGCGCAAATCGGAGACTTAGCAGAAGCCGGACGCACCCCGCTTGCCGTTGTGCACTATAATGATGAAAGTGAATTTGCACAAGCGCAAGCAGATTTGCTTGCCGCCATTGAAATACGCGACAAACAGCCGCCGGTACATGATCCGATTTTGTTGAAAATATAAAATAAAAAACTGGCACTGACCGGCGTTTTTATGGCAAATCCTCACAAATGTTCAACATGTATAGCCATGGCTATGCGGTGCTTTTCGTGCGGTTTCAAGCGTATATAGCAATCTCCCTGATTTGCAGGCTCGACACAAACAAATTGTTTATACTGCCCTGCCGACATTTCAGCTAAATCTTTAGCCGGATTCCACACCACAGTAGAATTTGAGCCTTGTTTTTCAATGCAGATTTTCCGTTTATAGCCACCGTCAACAATTTCGATATTGCCGGAATGATTATGAAACGCCGCGTCAAATTCGCCGTCAATCTGCAAATCTTCGGCGAGCTCATAAATTTTACCGTCTAAAGAGCTTTTATATTTATGCCCTTTCAAACCTTTTATTACAACATTTCCAAGCGAACTAACCTTAAAATAGCAATGCAGAGCTTCACTGAACGCAAACTCTGCAGCGCCGTTGTTTGTGGTTTCTAAAACATACTCCAGTTTATCTGAAACTTTAATAAAAAGCTTGGCGTCTACTGGCAGATTGTACTTGGCATCAGGCTGTAAAAACAATTCAATTTCCGATTTTTGAGCAGTGGAAACAATGTTTTGTACTTGCCAATCCGAAATACGGGCAAAACCGTGGCGCGGCAGATTATCATTCAATTTTTCCGCCGCAAAACGCAGCCAACAAACGGGCACACCGCCGCGGATAGCTTGAATATGGTCAAACTTATTCAAATTTCCCAGCCAAAAAACATCATTTTCTTCGCCTTTAGGCTGATATGACAGCAAATCTGCACCCCACAGCGCCAATTTGCATTTTGCCTTATCATTTTCCAAATTTATAAATCCGCTGTCCGACATATAAAACCGCCTTCAATTAACACGTTAATATTTTCTGTTAAAAGATTTAACAAATTAAATATGTAAAGTAAAGGCTAAAAGACATGGCTGTCTTTAATCTCTTTATATTCAGCTAGCCGGATTTTCAAAACAGTCCGTTTTTTACCACGTCTTTGCCAAACTTTTGCTCCAGCTCATCTAAAACACGGCTTATTTTGTCATCTTTATATTCTGGTTCGGCAAATAGCAACGGCTGAAAATCCTTATCGCTCTGCAAATTTTCCAACATTACGCCGGTACTGCGATAGAGCGTGTCCGGCAAATATATTTTCGGCAAAAGACTCTGCGCCGCCATAAAAATCTCTCGCTCGCCGTTAGTTGGCTGCGGTAGTTTCACATATTCGCTGTAAGCTCTAAAATCTTTAGTACGCAGCATCACCCCTACGCTTTTGCAAAAGCAATTATACTCACGCAATTTTTTACCGGAGGCATGCACATGATACTTTAACGACGAACGCAAAACATCTATATCTGAAGTAAATTTACTAAGTGCAGAAGTATTTTGTATGGACTTAGGCAAGCCGTGAGAGGTTTCCAGTTTATTCACCGTAAAACCCTGCAATTCATATTTCAAATTGAGTCCGTTAATTCCTAAATTTTTACGCACCCAACTATCTGTTTGCTCCACAAACTCTCGGCAGTTAAAAATGCCCGACATTTTCATTTTTGCCGTATGCTGACGCCCAAATCCGCAGACATCTTCCAACTGCGTTTCGCTTAGAACTTTTTGTATATCTCCTTGCTCTATCAAGCAAACACCGCCGTTGTTTTTGGCTTTGTCGCTGGCTAGTTTGGCTAATAACTTAGAAGAGCTGATACCGATTGACACTGGAATTTGGCAGTTTTGCCAAACGGACTGGCGGATAGCCGCCGCAAGTGAAGCAAAATCTTTTTTATAAAGCTTATCCAAGCCGTGCAGATTCATATACGCTTCGTCAATGGAACAAACTTCAACATCTGGCGTAAAATTTTTGAGGCAAGCCATCACTTTAGCGGAATATTCCTCATAACGTTCATGTCTTCCGTTAATGTAAATAACATTCGGAAATTCTTTTTTTGCCATAAAACACGGCTGTCCCATTTTAACGCCGACTTGCTTTGCCTCCCGCGAACGCGAAACCACGCAGCCGTTGCCGCCCGAAACAACGCACACGGCTTTGCCACGCAGACTTACGTTATCCGCTTGCTCGCACGAAACAAAAAAGCTATCACAATCCACCAAAGCTATTGTAGACATATTTGCCTCACTGTTCTATTTTTGTTCTAAGATATATAAGAATGACAGCATTGTCAATATCTCTTATCCGGTTATTCAACACGGCTCCACTTAGACAAAATCGTTGACTTTTTATAAATATATTATACACTGCAAATAATCTGTAATTTTTAATTTTTATTATTATGGCTATAAACTTTTTAAACAATCCTTTACGACGGATTTTGAGCAAAGTCAGCAGCCAATGGAAAGCTGATGGTCATTGGAGGATTCCTGCCATTGCCTATACACTGGAGCATAAGCTGGCTTTTTTGGAGCGTGAACATGAACTCACCGGCAGATATTCGCTCGGAGGCTGGTTTCACGACTGCGACAAATTGGTTTTGTATTTGCCGCCATGGCTGAATGAACAGCAAATTCAATCATTTCACCGCAAACACCAGCCGCACCACGTAGAATACCCGCAATATAAGGTAAAGCAACTGCTGCAAACCTACATTGACTGGGACTGCGCCGCGTTGACAAAGCCGGACAAGCCATTGAATGCGTTTGCCACTCTGCTGCATTTTTACCGCGACAAACTGCCGTTGATGCTGCCAGTGTGTCTGGCTGTTGATATTGACTCTGTCCAGCCGGAAATTGCTGATTTAGACGAGGCACGCAAGCAAGGCTATGACGCTTATTTGTTTGACGATAAGCTGAAGTCGAAAACTCTTGATGAATATACTTCATCGCTTTTTGACGAACTGCCGCGCAACGCTTCTAACGAGGCTGCCTATAACAAAACCCGCCGCATTCTGACCAGCGTGGTTCAAGGATTGGACGAAACCATTGTGCTAATAAAAGAACGTGAAATCTCGTTTTCCCGCATTTTGGAGGATATTCCGGCGAATTTTACGCTCATGAAACCTGTTGATTTGTTCTTGAAAACGCTTGAGTTTTTGGCAAAGCGCCGTAAACAAAAAATCAACCTGCAAAAATGTGTTGAACTCTTACACCGTAAAAATCAAATTTTTACGCAGACGGCGCAAAAGTTCAGTCCTAAAGCTACAGACTCAAAACCGATGTATGATTATGCAAAAATAACCGACAATCCGCTTTTAGAGTCTCTCTAAACAAAAACACCGCCGACTTTTTAGTCCTCGGTGTTTTTTGCTGCTTTATGTATTTATAATGTATATCCGCAATTTTTGCCTTTACTTTGCTTTTGCGATGATAAATCTAATTTTTTCCTTGATTTTCAATGCTTCTGCCTATATATTAAAGCGAAAATTAAAGGGGATAAAATGCTTTATTCAAAAAAAATTACGGTATTAACCGCTGGCGCTGTTCTGTTATGCTGTTCATCGGTTTATGCTGATGAAGACGACAGCGCTATGGAAACTTATAACCGCGCTATGTTTAATTTCAATATGAAAGTTGACGATTATGTGCTGAAACCGCTGGCAAAAGGCTATCGCGCCATAACCACAAAATTTGTACGCGAACGCGTCAGCAACTTTTTCAGCAATCTCCGAGAACCAGCTACAACCATAAATCATTCACTGCAGGGAAACTTTGCAGATTCCGGCAAATCATTAGGACGTTTTACCGTAAACAGCACATTGGGCTTGCTTGGAATGTTTGATGTGGCATCGGGCTGGAATCTGCCAGCAAATAAAACCGGATTTGATAAAACTTTAGCCACTTGGTGCGTGCCTGATGGTCCGTTTGTGGTATTGCCGCTGCTGGGTCCAAGCACTCCTCGAGCTGCAACAGGTATGGCTGCCGATGCCGTCGCCGACCCGCTCTATTGGTCTAACCAATATATCAATTTCGGGCAAGACTGGAAACGCTACAGCTTTATTTACGGCTTAACCGCTTTGGGCTTTGTCAGCGTGCGTGAAGAAAATTTGGAGCTGGTGGACAACTTAACCGCCAACGCTGTTGACCCATACAGCATGGTAAAATCCGCATATGTGCAAAACCGTCTGAAAATCGGCGCTTGCCAAAACTCGGATACCGAAAATTCAGCTGCCAGCTATGATTTTGACTTTGATGAAGATGATGAATAATTAAAAAAGGAATCGGACTAATGAAAAAACTTTTTGCTTTTTTATTTTTAACTTTGTTTTGCTCTCAGGCTAATGCCGCCGTCAATGGCGCAGCTGCCGAAGATTTTATAAAAAAGACGACACAGCAAGGTATTGAAGAATTGATAAATTCCAATGTTTCGGAAGCAGAAAAAAAGGCTCGTTTCACCAAGCTTTTTAATGAAGATTTGGATTTGGATTTTATCGGCAAGTTTGTTTTGGGGCGCTATTGGAAAACTTCTACTCCTCAGCAACGCACTGATTTTATTGATGTTTATCGCAAACTTAATATTCAAACTTGGTCGGAACGTTTCAATGAATTTAAAGGCAAGCACTTTGAGTTTTTGGGTACAGAAAATTCAAAATCTGCCGACCAAATTTTTGTAAATACTCAAGTGCCGATGGAAGAAGGCGCGCCGGCATCGGTAAAATGGCGGGTTAAAGAAACAAACGGACGTTTGCGCATTGTTGACATTATTATAGAAAACGTTAGTTTGGCGCAGACCGCACGCAGTGAATATACTGCGTATATAAAGAAATCGCCGACCGGAATTGATGGTTTAATCAAAGATTTACGTGCGCGTTTAAAATAATTTTATAAGGGGCTTGCAAAGCCCCTTATACTTTGCTATATTACTTTTCGTATTTGCGGAGAAATGAAGCGAATGATTGTTGACGGATACAACACAAAACAAAGAAATATTTTGGTTAACAAGTGTTTTTATCAAACAACCATGAAGATTATGCACTTGTTTCAAGAAAAAGGTAATAATGATTTTGCTAACAAAACCATTGAGGCTATTTCCGCCTATCACGACATTGTTCAGCATAAAAAACGCAATAATTTTGACCGCGACTATAATGCCGCTTTTGAAACTATTGATTCTGCTATCCGCAATATTGCCAACAAAGTTTTTTACATTTACGGAACAGACAGTTTTAATCATGCTTATGATTCTTTCAGAGACTATAACTATGTGCAAGCTGTTCGCGGTCGCTTACATAAAGATTTTTTGAAATAATTAGCTGTTGATTTCTTGCTAGTTTAGATTGCCAATTTATATGCTTTGGCTGATAATGCTGAATGTGATTAAATTAAAGTGAGGTTATTATGACACAAGTATCTGTAATCGGCTGCGGTCGTTGGGGAACATTTTTAGCTTGGTATGTGGCAAACTACTGCCATACCGACGGCGTGCTGCTTTATGGCATGGAAGGCGCTCCGTCTTTTGAAGAGCTTAAAACAACCCGTAAAAATGAATATCTGACTTTAAGCGACAATATGAAAATGACTTCTGATATGGCTGAAACATTGAAAAATGATTTTATTATCATCTCTATCAGCTGTCAAAACCTGCGCAGCTTAGCCAAACAAATCAACGGCTATAATGTGGAGGGCAAAACATTTTTACTGGCAATGAAAGGCTTGGAAGAGCCATCGGCAAAAATTTTGGCAGAAGTTTTCAAAGAAGAAATCAAACAAAATATTCATATTGCAACCTTAGGCGGTCCGGGGCATGTAGAAGACTATATGCGCAAAGTGCCGTCAGCAGCAGTGATTGACAGCTACGATGAAGAAACTCAAGACCGTATTATTAAATTTATGCAAAGCGACCTCATTCGTTTTTATTACGGCACAGATTTAATCGGCAATCAGGTCGGCGCAGCCTTGAAAAATGTTATCGGTATCGCTGCCGGTATTTTGGACGGACTCGGCTGGTATGGTTTAAAAGGCGCTTTAATGGCGCGCGCACCGATAGAAGTTGGGCGTTTAATCAAATTTAAAGGCGGAAATCCGGCATCGGCGTATGGCTTGGCTCACCTTGGCGATTATGAGGCGACATTATTCTCTAAAAACAGCCATAACCGTATGTTTGGCGAAATGTTTGCCAAAGGCGAACGCTATGGCAAATTGGCGGAAGGCGTAGACACTTTACGCGCAGTAAAAGCCATTGCCGATAAAGAACATATTGATATGCCGATTTGTCAGGCTTTGTATAAAGTTATTTTTGAAAATGCAGACATAGAAAAAACTATCCGCGGCTTGTTTGACCGTTCGTTAAAGAAAGAGTTTGATTCTATCTGCTAAATATTTAGATAATCTCAAACACAAAAGAGGCGGTGTAACTACCGCCTCTTTAATATTTACAATCGGTTATTTTTTGAAGCCGATTTCTTCCAGCCAACCGGAAATTCCCCAAGTGCGAGAGCCATAGCCTACCCAGCCTTTTTTTTGCACCAAACAGCCTTTGCACTGTTTTTCCAAATTGGTAATGGTGTTTTGCTCGCCACCGCTGCCATGAGTGATAAACGGAACCACTGTTTTGCCGGATAAATCATTTTGCTCAACAAAAGTGCTGACCACAGGAGCGATTGTGCCCCACCAGTTTGGCGAGCCTATAAACACGGTGTCGTATTGAGCAATGTTTGCGACATTGTTTTTCAAAGCCGGACGGTAACCTTCGTTAATTTCTTTTTTAGCTTGGTCAACAACTGTTTTGTAGTCATCGGAATATGCGGTTTCCGGCTGAATTTCAAACAAATCTCCGCCGATTTCTTTTTGAATTGCCTCGGCAACTTTTTTGGTATGACCCGACCAAGAATAATAAGCGATTAAGATTTTACCATTATTCTTTGGTGCAGCGTCAGCTGTTTCGGCAACTTGTGCCTGTGCTTTTTGATAGGCTGAAAAGCCGGCGAAAACAGCAATTACAGCCAAAGCTAAAATAAGTAATCTAGACATTTTTCCTCCTTAATTTTTTCTTTAACACTTGACAGTCTAATCTTTAGAGTTTACTCTAAGTCAAGACTTTTTTGAAAGATACACAAAAAAATATTTAATTTACGGAGAATTTAAAGATGTATTATTCCATCGGGCAAGTTGCCGCCAAAACTGGACTAACCGTTCATACATTGCGTTATTATGAAAAGGAAGGCTTGCTGCCGTTTGTGCACAAAAGCAGTTCCGGCTTGCGTATGTTCTCGGACAATGATTTAGGCTGGCTTTCTATTATTGAATGCCTGAAAGAAACCGGTATGCCGCTTAAAGGAATTAAGCAATATATTGACTGGTTCCGCGAAGGCGATTCCACCCTGCCCCAGCGTTTGGAAATGTTTAAGCAGCAACAGATTAAAGTTTTGGCACAGATTGAGCAATTTCAAAAATATTTGAAAAAAATTGACTATAAAGTCCGTCTTTATGAAGAAGCCGTAAAGCAAGGCAGCTTTGAAAAAGCTATGAAAAAGTTTAGCAGCTGATTATTGCTGTTTATACACTAAAAACCGCTTGAAACATAAAAACAATTTCAAGCGGTTTTATAAATTTTACCGTAAATTATTTACCAGCGTTAGCGTCTTTAACAGATACTGACAAATCGTCGGCAATACGAGCAGAACGACCACGCAAAGCGCGCAAGAAGTACAATTTCGCACGGCGAACTTTACCGATACGAGATACTTCAATTTTTGCTACGTTTGGAGAATACAACGGGAATACACGTTCTACACCTTCACCGAAAGAGATTTTTCTAACTGTGAAAGAAGAGTTCAAACCGTCGTTTTTACGAGCAATGCATACACCTTCATAAACTTGGATACGTTCACGATCACCTTCTTTTACTTTAGTATGAACGCGCAAAGTATCACCTGGCTTAAATGTCGGCATATTTTTGCCTTCCATGAGCTTTTCAATTTGCTCTTTTTCAATATTTTCAAGAATGTTCATTAGTTTTACCTTTATTTGTTAATTTGTTACCTTATAAACCCAAATCTGTCTAAAATCAAGCTTTTTCTAACAGATCCGGACGTCTTTCTTTAGTTATTTGCAGAGCCTTCTCTTTTTGCCATTTAGCCACGTTTTCGTGATGACCGCTCAAGAGAACTTCCGGTACTTTGCGGTTTTTCCATTCTTTGGGGCGGGTATATTGCGGATATTCCAGTAAACCGTTTTCAAAACTTTCGTTTTCTGTGGACGCCGCATTACCCAGCACATTCGGCAAAAGCCGAACAACCGCGTCAAGCATTATCATTGCCGCCTGCTCGCCGCCGGTCAAAATATAATCGCCGATACTGAGTTCTTCGATGTTGTATTCTTCCAGAACCCGCTCGTCAATTCCTTCAAACCGACCGCAGATAATCGTTAAATTATCTTCTTTGCTCAATTCATGCACTTTTTGCTGCGTCAGCACCTGCCCCCTTGGGCTCATATAGATGATTTTACCCCCGCTGTAATTGTGGTCAATCGCATTGCCCAACACATCGGGACGCATAATCATTCCGGCACCGCCGCCACATGGAGTGTCATCAACCGAACCATGCTTATCAAACGCGTAATCGCGGATATTGACAGCTTCTAAATTCCAAATTCCGTCTTTTAAGGCGCGTCCGGTTAAGGACGTTCCCAAAAATCCGGGGAAAATTTCCGGAAAAATGGTCAGAATTTTAACATTCAGCGCCATCTTCTTCCCCGCTGTCATCATCAGCAAAAATCATCGTCGCAGACGAAACAATAATATAACCTTCTTCCAGATTGATAGTCGGTACATACTGCTTGGTAAACGGCAGCATTTCGGTTTCTTTGCGGTGCGGCAATTTTATTTCTATAATCTCGCCGGCGCCAAAGTTGCTGAAACGCGCAACCGTGCCAATTTCCTTATCCAAAGAGTTAAGATATACTTTTAAGCCGACAATATCGCTTAAATAATATTCTTCTTCCGGCAGCTGTGGCAAAACATCGCGGTTGACATATAATTCTGTGCCAATCAATGCTTCGGCAGCGTTGCGGTCATTTACGCCTTCTATTTTCAGGCGCATAACCTCTTTGTGCGGACCAACCGCTTTGACTTTGAATTTATGCGCAGCCTCTTTATCTTCGACCAAACCATATTTATCAATATCGGCCGGATTATCGGTGTAGCTATGAACTTTCACCTCGCCGCGCAAACCATGTGCGGCAACAATTTTTCCAAGACATACGCGTTTTTCAGTCATCAAAGTTCCAATCTAAGGCTCAAAATAACTACCTAATTGTTACATTGCTGAAAATTATTCAGCGGAAGAAGCAGCTTCAGCAGCAGCGGCAGCTTTAGCTTCTTTTTCTTTCATTCTTTCAACAGCTTTTGCTTTTGGAGCAGATTTTTTAGGCTGCGGAACAATTTTTGGAGCTTCGCACAAACCCAAGTTTGCAAACAATTTTTGCAATCTGTCTGTCGGCTGAGCGCCTTTTGCCAACCAAGCGGCAACTTTTTCTTTGTCTACAACCAATCTTGCTTCGTGATCTTGAGGCAGCAACGGATTGTAAGAACCCAATTTTTCAATAAATCTACCATCGCGAGGAGCTCTTTGATCAGCTGCAACGATACGGTAATAAGGACGTTTTTTAGAACCACTGCGAGAGAGTCTGATACGTACTGACATTTTATAATTTTCCTTTCTTTGTTACAAACCATAACTTCCGCTTAAAACGGAAACTTTTTGTTAAATCCGCCGAACGGCATGCCGCCCATTGGGTTTCCCTTAAACATTTTAGACATTGCCGACAAAGAGCCGAACTTGCCCATTTTTTTCATCATGCCGGACATTTGCTCGTATGATTTGAGCAAAACATTCACATCATGAACAGTTACTCCGGCGCCCTGTGCGATTCTTCTCTTGCGAGATGCTTTTATCAAATCAGGATTCAAGCGTTCTTTTTTTGTCATTGAGAGAATGATTGCCTCCTGTTTTTTCATCAGATTGTCGCACATGCCGGACTCTTCAATCTGAGATTTATACTTAGACAGCCCCGGAAGCATACCGATAATGCTGCCGATACTGCCCAATTTTTTTATCTGCCGCATTTGCTCAAGCATATCATTTAAGTCAAACGAGCCTTTAAGCATTTTGCCAGCCATTTTTTCAGCTTCGGCTTTATCAACGTTTTCAATGGCTTTTTCCACCAAAGAAACCACGTCGCCCTGCCCCAAAATACGTCCGGCTATGCGGTCAGCATGAAACTCTTCCAATTCATCGATTTTTTCGCCCGTTCCCAAAAACTTTACCGGAGCACCGGAAATCATTTTCATAGAAAGAGCGGCGCCGGCGCGGGACGAACCATCTATGCGGGTCAGAACCAAACCGGTAATACCAATTTTGTCGTTAAATTCTTTAGCCACATTGCAAGCTTCCTGACCGATTAAAGCATCTGCTACCAGCAAAGTTTCAACCGGCTGCGCCAGCTTTTTAACTTCGGCAACTTCCTGCATTAAAATATCGTCAATCTGCAAACGACCTGCCGTATCCAAAATCAGTAAATCATACACGCCTTTTTTGGCTTCTGACAAAGCGCGTTTAGTAATTTCAAGCGGCTTTTCTCCGGCAACAATCGGCAGCGTATCAACACTGATTTGCTTGCCGAGCTGCGCTAATTGCTCCTGCGCCGCCGGACGGTATACGTCCAACGAAGCCAGCAAAATACGTTTATTTTTCTTTAGCTTAGCGGCAATTTTAGCGGTTGTGGTGGTTTTACCCGAACCTTGCAGACCAACCATCAAAAAACAAACCGGAGCCGGAGCGTTAAAGTTTAAGCTTTCATCGCCGTCGCCCAGCAGTTTTACCAGTTCGTCATGCACGATTTTGACAACCATTTGCCCCGGCTGCACAGATTTAACCACCTTTTCGCCCAAGGCTTGTTCTTTTACTTTGGCAATAAAGTTTTTGACCACCGGCAGCGAAACATCGGCTTCAAGCAGCGCCACGCGGATTTCACGCATAGCGTCGTCAATATCTTTTTCTGACAGCACTCCTCTGGAGGTTATCTTAGAAAAAGCTTGGCTCAGCTTATCGGTCAAATTTTCAAACATTTCTGTTTTACCTTTATCACCTTGTTAATACAAACAAATTTACGTCAGTGTGCGAAACCTCGCTGGCTGACGGACTCCTCGGAGCTTGAATTTTTTACGACTACATGGGTAAAAATTCACTAAATTTGCTATGTTTATACTTAAAATATCGGCATTTGTCAACATCTTTTTAAAACAAAAAAGGAGCATTTTTCAACACTCCTTTTTTATACTATGTAAAAAATTAACTGTTCATTACTAAACGTCCAAGATACGAAATCAGACCACCTATAAAAATGATGACGACGCAAACCCACAAAGGAACAATAATTGCCCAAATATTATGAGATTGCACATGGCTAAGACGAGAATTTTCAATCTCCACCACGTCACCTTTTTTATAGACCGGATAGTTTTCACTGTCTTGACAAGCCTCAACAGAAAATGTTTGAGGCTCAGTCACGCCCTCAAACTTTAAAGTTATATCTGTTGAAGTAGCTGTCACATCTTCGATGGTATAAACTTCACCATCTTGATGCGAAATATTTTCTGAACACGATGCCAACCCTAAAATGATTAACATCACGATAATAATCCTTCTCATACGCAACAATTTAATTGAACAAAATAACAACCTTTAGAAGAATATATTAGCACTTCAGTATTTTTTGTCAATACTTTTTATTTTAACACGTCTTACAAAAAAGTCCCGCCATCCAAAGATAACGAGATTTTTTGCATTTAATGGTCACTAAGTCTGTAACCAATTTTGCCTAAGCATTCTTCCAAAACAGCTATTGACGTTTTTCCCATCATTCGCATTCGCGACAAACCATGTCTGCCTTCTTCCAGCAAATCTTCCACCGTATAAACATCGTTCCATATCATACATGAAAGGATACGCGTCTTTATATGCTCGTCCCCTTCATGATATTTCAGCAAATCAGTAATACTCATTTGCTTGCCGACAATATCCGGCTTGGCAATTTGAGACGTTTGATGATTCTGTTTGCTGCCGTTTTTGAGGTTAGACAATGCCATTTTTTCTTTTGCAGCGAAACGATTTTTAGCCTCCTCAATATATGAATCAAAGACACTTTTAAAATCATCGCTAAGAATTTCGGGGTAATCTATAACAAAAGAGCAAATTAAGTCAGCATCACCTTTTGCCAAAAGTAACTGTTCAAAATCTGTCATAAAAATAAAATTTAGTTAATAATAAATCGATGTTTTTAGTATAGACAAATTTAACAAAAAGTCAAACAAAAAAGCAGTATCTTTTGATAAGATACCGCTTTAATAGTTCTACTTGTCAGAACGACGAGCCATAACGATTTTTTTCAAATCCGTCAACCCTGCCTGTTTTTGCAGAAAATCATAAGCGCACTCATTGTCAAACGCAGACTTATGTGCTTTGACATATCCCGCAAGCAAGCTGGCATAGTCAAAATCTCGGCGATCTGCGTCGCGATAGTTCTTTTGCGTTGCCAACAACACAAGATGCATTTCAGCATCAGAAGAAAGAACAAAACGCTGGCAATACCACTTGATTTTTGCGGTATCGCCGGACGAGAGAAGTTCCTTTTCTATCCACGGATGCAAAGGCTTGAACAAGCGCTTAAAGTCTTCCACAGCAAGCTGAGAAATGACACTGCTTTCTTCTTTGGTCAATGCCATTTTACGCTTCTTCAGGCACGCCATAAACAATGGCAGCACACGGTGACGGTTAGACAAAATATGGACAACAATTTTGTCGTCCACAAATGCATGGTTAACAAAGAAGATGCGCAGAATGCGGCGGAGCTCCTTTTCAGAAGTTTGACCTTCAGCCTTGCACCATTGCAAACTCCACGCCATCTCAGCTTCCCAAGCTTTCTTCTCTTCAGTCTCGTACTCGTAAACCTCGCACAAGCTGATGACAATTCCCTCAGAAAACCTACCTTTCTTAGCCATGTACTGCATGTACATTCTCTTAAAGTAATTCATATACAATAATTTTAATAGTAAATAATTCAAAAACTTATTTAGTTTACCCATTTTATAGTTTTTTGTCAAGTAAAACTTTGTGGTTTAAATATTTTTAAAAAAAGTGACAAAAAAATACAAAAAAGCGTTGACAACCGATTTTTTCTATGTTATAAAGAGAACATAAAGAAATAATTATGAATATATTAAATTTTAAGCCTAGGCGTTTATTCTGGGCAAAATCTAGAGATAGGCCATGAGTGATATAAATTATAGTTAAACTTAATTTGTTTGCCCATGATAAGAGGTAGTCCTAAATAGAGTTTATATCTGTATCAGCCATTAAAGCTGCTATGTATATTAAGATTCTATTACCATGATAAGAGCTCTAAACATCATTTAAGTTATTATTTATATTTCAAATATAGTATTGACTTTTATGATTAGAGCATCGCCTGTCCCATTTTAATTATTTTCTTTAGTTTCGCAAAAGAAGTTAAGTTTCACTGGTATATTTTTATCAGCCTTACAATTCTTTCCTCCGGTATATTTCTCCGGAGGTTTCTTTTTTTTAAATGTATTGATTTTTTTTATAAATTGTCTGCAATTGTTTTTGAGTTCTAAAGCTGAAAACACCAAGACTCGTCATACTTAGCTTTGAGCGCAGCTCATTCGCTGAGTGTCCAGTATGGTCTGTCCGCTTAAAGAACTTGCAACAAATACTGCTCCCTCGTCCCCAGCCCCCGTCATTCTAGGTCGTGATGGAGAATAAAAGAGAGGACATACTGTCTGTCTCTTTTAATAGTATTGCTTTTATAATTCTGGATCCTCGGCGAATGAGCTGACGCTCAAAGCCAAGGATAACTATAAAAGTCATCCAACTTTCTTTTATAAAAGAAAAAAACAATGTTTGTCTGCCACAAAAAATCTCCCTTATTCCAAAGAACAAGGGAGATTTTTTTAACGTACTCGGCGAGATTATTTCAAAATCTTAGAAACAACGCCAGCGCCAACTGTGTGACCGCCTTCACGAATAGCGAAACGCAAGCCTTCGCTCATTGCGATTGGGTGCAACAATTGTACGGTGATTTTTACGTTATCGCCTGGCATTACCATTTCGGTACCTTCAGGCAATTCAATAGTTCCGGTTACATCGGTTGTACGGAAATAGAATTGCGGACGATAGTTTGAGAAGAACGGAGTATGACGACCGCCTTCTTCTTTGGTCAAAATGTAGCATTCAGATACGAAATCTGTGTGCGGAGTGATAGAACCAGGAGCTGCCAATACTTGACCGCGTTCTACTTCTTCACGTTTTGTACCGCGCAGCAATACACCGATGTTATCGCCGGCTTCGCCTTCGTCCAACAACTTACGGAACATTTCGATACCTGTACATGTTGTTTTTTGTGTAGGTTTAATACCAACGATTTCGATTTCATCGCCTACATGGATTACACCGCGTTCTACACGACCAGTTACCACTGTACCACGACCAGAAATTGAGAATACGTCTTCAATTGGCATCAAGAACGGCTGGTCAATTGGACGTGCTGGCTGCGGAATGTAAGAGTCTACAGCTTTCATCAATTCAATAATGGAATCGTGACCAATTTTCGGATCGCCGTTTTCCAATACTGCCAATGCAGAACCTTTAATGATCGGTGTTTCATCGCCAGGGAAACCATAAGAAGACAGCAAGTCGCGGATTTCCATTTCAACCAATTCCAACAATTCAGGATCATCTACTTGGTCTACTTTGTTCATGTATACAACAATTGCAGGTACGCCTACTTGACGAGCCAACAAAATGTGTTCACGAGTTTGCGGCATCGGACCATCAGCTGCAGATACTACCAAGATTGCGCCATCCATCTGAGCGGCACCAGTAATCATGTTTTTAACATAGTCAGCGTGTCCCGGGCAGTCTACGTGTGCATAGTGACGGTTTTCTGTTTCATACTCAACGTGTGAGGTGTTAATGGTAATACCGCGTGCACGTTCTTCCGGTGCTTTATCGATGTTTGCATAATCTACGAATTGTGCTTCGCCTTTTTCTGCCAATACTTTGGTGATGGCTGCTGTCAAGGTTGTTTTACCGTGGTCAACGTGCCCGATTGTACCAATGTTGCAGTGCGGTTTGCTGCGTTCAAATTTTTCTTTTGCCATT
>CAVIDY010000004.1:0-93626 GCA_963641885.1 Bacteroidaceae bacterium | reverse complement strand
TTGCAGTCGTCTAAAATCAGTATCGTTTGCATTTCCGGCAGAGCTGCTAAACAATGAGCCATGAAAAATAAAATGAAATAAATCAGGGCTTTCCCATATTTCAGATTCGTCAGACTAACCGCCGATAACCCCAGTACGCATAAATAAAATTTGTGTTCCGTATTTACTATTTCTACGCTGCTGCTGATATTCAGAGCATATACATAATGCCCGATTATCAGAAGTAGAAAAAATAACCATATATACCAAAACAATTTTTTCATATTATGCTCCAAAGTTATAAGCTTGCTGTATAGATGGAATTTGATAAATAAAATATGGAATTAACAGAAACATTAAAATCCACAAGATAATTTCTATATTTACAATTTTTGGGTGCTTATTTTTAAATACAAACAAAATACTTTGCAGGCACAGAAAACCGAAGATAATATCTATATTCTTTTTAGCTAAGTTTAGGTTTGTATATTTGCTGACATCTGTTTCAAACAAATCAAATCTGAAAACTGCAAAAAATATAAAGAAAATATTTAAAAATAAAATGCAATAAGCAATTTTATCTAATACTTTTACCCCGCCAGCTAAATAACCTAAAACTTTCTGCATAACAAATCCTTTGATTGCATAACTTGATAAATACATATTAACCTGATAATAGCCGATTTGTCAATCAACTATTATCAGGTTGTTAATATTATTATTTTCTACGAGCTTGTGGCGGCAATATGTAATTGCATTCTTCTATATTATTCGCAGATAGCCCTTTGGCAATCCCTATTGCATCATTTCCCAAATCTTTGAAGCTATCTTGAATAATTTCCGATTTAGTATAATTTTTATATTTCTCCCTCTCTTTATAAAGTTTTTTATATAAATCACGTATCTCTTTCCATATCCCAGCAGTCATTGTAGCATTTGCTGATAATGAACTATCAAAAGCACCAACACAACTTACATATTGATGCTTATTTACATCAGATATTGGAATTGGTTGCAATCTTTGAGCTTCAGCTTCTGCTTGTCCTAGAGAAGATAGGTTTTGATAGCTTTGTTTATTTGTTTGCGGGGATATAAGTCTTTCAACTCCATCAACACTCCAGTTATATAACGTGTTGGCATTATTGCCAAAACTTTTGCTTTTTAAAATATTATTAAGATTTTTTCCTATTTGATTTAGTGTATTATTTTCCTGAGTTGCGGGCTGAGGAGCAGGCGGCGGGGTATCTCCGTACAGTTCTCTATAATTGTATTCATCATTTTTATAGAGATAGTTTTGGATTTCGTTAGCATACGGATTCGGTGTGTTTTCGGTTGGTACATCAATTTGTTTCATATCTGAAAAAGTGCCTGCACCTCGCGGGTCTAAATAATACCATTCGCTTTCGCCTGGTTTGCGGTCTGTTCTGCGTATCGGGCGTTTACCAAAAATAATTTCTCTTGAAAATTCAGTCATATTATCCTCCTTTGTTTTATTGAATGAATCTTATGACTGAACTTTAACAGAAACAAAATGCTTTGAAAATCCGCTATAGTCGGCAAAAATCAGCTTTAGCCTGCAAAAGCTTTTTTAAATTCCCGATTATTCTGCTGAGCCAGCTGCCGCAGTTTATTCTTTTGATTTTGTCTGACATACGGAATCTCTATGCCGTGAGAGCTGTTTTTCAAAAAACATTCCACAAAGCCGTTGGCAGTCAATTTGCCGCCGCTGTGCAGTGCCTGCAGATATTTTTCTTGCTGCAGTTTCTTAAAATATTCGCGGAACGGAGCATATTTTTTGTCGCGTTCTTTACTTCTTTTCTGCGCTTCAGCTCTTCTATCTGTTTGAATAACCGCATCTAATAGCGTAGAGTGCATATCGCTCCACTCTTTACGGCTTTCCGCCAAAAGTCTTTTTGCCCACTCAATAATTTGCAGCTGTAATTCTTTACTGTTGCGCAGAGCCTTATGCTGTATAAATAATAAATTTAATTCTCCCAGCATTTGTGGTGGTATAATTTCTTCATCATTCATCTTTATTTATCCTATTTCTATTTTAGAGAATATATAGGTGTAAAAATAAAATAATGCAAATTTGAAAAAAATATAAATAGGTGTATTTATTTTGAATTTGACTTTTTTAGTCCTGTCTATATATAAATAAAACGTCTGGTGTTCACACCACTAGACGTTTTTCAACACAAGAAAGAAGTTATCACACAACTTCCCATCCTTATGTTGGAAGTATGACATAAAAACAGGAAAATGTCAAACATTTTTTGTTTTTGTGTCGTGAGTTAGCTTCTTTCGCAGCTGCTCAGAAGAGCTGAAAGGTGAAAGATGATAAACTTGCACAAAGTTTTGAGCATTATAATTTATTTGCTTAAAATCATCATTCTGTTATTGAAATAGTATGGTGAGGCGTAGTTTTCAAGCTCCGCCCTTTGTTGTTTTTTCCTTTACAAAATAAAATTGCTACATTAAACTAAAATTAGGCAGACAATAGTCTGCCGAGGGCGTCAGAACCCCTTTCTGTAACAGTCGTTATGCATAGCGACTTAAATTTTATTATGCCGATTTTCTGTTCTTTGGACGGATGTCGGCTAAATAACGCTATTATGTGGGTGAGAGATTCAGAGTCAACCAGTGTAAATAAAACAACCGGCATCGTACTTTATGATAAGCGTAAAGATAAAAATATTTCTCTTGTCGAGATAGCTCAAAGATGCAATCAAGTAATAAAAGAAAGTACATTTGCTAATACTTAGGTGGAGCTGCAGCCTTATTAAACTAATAAACTTTATTCATATTGCCGTTTTCGTAGCGGTAAATGGCATAAGATTCACTGGTGCTGGGTGCGCCGTTATGAAACATTTGGCTGCCGAATTCGGTTTTTACGCCTTTAGCCGCCTGATTGGATACTTTGTTATAGTCAAAAGATTTTGCTGCTGTAACCAAGCTTTTCCACAAATTAACCGCTGAATAACCGTAAAGCGACAAGCCGTCTGCGTCAAAGCCGTTTAGGCGGAGTTTCACCAAGGTTTCGGCAAACTCCGGATCTTCTTCTTTGCCGCGCAGAGCCATAAAATAAACGCCTTCAGCCAACCCGTCCATATATTCAAAAAATTCGCCGCCTGCTGTGTATTTGTTGACAAACACCGCCATATCATTGCTGCGGTATTTAAGCGCATATGACATTTTGCGGATATTTTTCGGATAGCCTAAAACAAAGGCTGCCGTATTGCCGTCTGCTAAAATTTGTTCCGCCAGTTTTTTATAATCCTTATTGGTCAGCTCATAAAAATAAGAACCCAAAACGACAGATTTGCCGTGCTTTCTAAATTCATTTTCAATGGCTTTAGCCTCTTCCATACTTTCTGCATCGCCGGAATTATAAATAACCGCGACTTGCTCGCCCGCCATATTGCTGTTGTAGTAGTCAAAAAAGTCTTTAGCCTGTTGATTTGTATAGCCCAGCATTTTTACCAAGCCTTTTTTAATGGTTTTGGCTTGAGTGTAGTTAACCGTGGTCGGAATAATTTGAAAAAGCTGCCCTTTGGCGTAGATATCGGTGATTTCTTCAAACGAGTTGGCGCAATACGGACCAATAACCAGTTTAATGTTTTTTTGTTTTAAAATCGTCAGCATCTGTGCGGTGGAAACTGCAATACTATCATTGCATTGATCATCAATAGCCAGCAGTTCTAGCTTTTTTCCAAGCAAACCGCCCGCGTTGTTTATTTCATCAACAGCCTGCTGCACGCCTTTAGTCAATTCCGCGCCTTGCTGCTGATATGAACCGGCTTTAGGCACAACCAAAGCAACGGTAACATTGTCCGCCTTTGCCACAGCCGGCAAAAACATTGCGGTAAAGCTGAAAAATGTAAATAATCGGCGCAGCATTACGACCATATTCCCTTTATTTATTTGAGCCTAATATATAGATGTAAATTTGTAATTGCAATAGTTTAATAGCCTATTGCCAAGTGTTGGGGATTGGTGTATATATATCGGCTGTTTGGAGTTTATAAAATGTCGGAAAGTAAATATATAGAAATTAGGGGCGCCCGCCAGCATAACTTAAAAAATGTGGATATAAATATTCCTAAAAACAGTTTGACCGTGATTACCGGACTTTCCGGTTCCGGCAAATCGTCTTTGGCGTTTGACACAATTTATGCCGAAGGACAGCGCCGCTATGTGGAAAGCTTGTCTTCATATGCCCGTCAGTTTTTGGATTTGCAGAACAAACCTGATGTGGATTCAATAGAAGGATTGTCGCCGGCAATTTCCATAGAGCAAAAAACAACTTCGCACAATCCGCGTTCTACCGTCGGCACGGTAACGGAAATTTATGACTATATGCGTTTGTTGTGGGCAAGAGCAGGAACTCCGTATTCTCCGGCAACAGGACTGCCGATTGAGGCGCAGTCGGTGTCGCAGATGGTTGATAAAATCTTGGCTATGCCGGAAGGAACTAAGCTGATTTTGCTAGCTCCGATTGCTCGCGGTAAAAAAGGCGAGTTTAAAAAAGAATTTGCCGAATTGCAGAAAAAAGGCTTCCAGCGCGTAAATATTGATGATGAAATTTATAATATAGAAGAATTGCCGGAGCTGAATAAAAATCAAAAGCATGACATTGAAGTGGTGGTTGACCGCATTATTATTAAAGCCGGAATTGAAAGCCGTGTCAGCCAGTCGGTGGAAACAGCGCTGAAATTAAGCGACGGATTGCTTTATGCTGAAAATATGGCGGATAAAAAGCGCCAAACTTTTTCTTCTAAATTCGCTTGTCCGGTGTCTGGCTTTACAATTGAAGAAATTGAACCGCGGCTGTTTTCGTTTAACAATCCGCAAGGTGCTTGCCCGTGTTGCGGAGGTTTGGGTGCAAGTTTGTATATGGATCCGGAATTGGTTGTGCCGAACGAAAATTTGAGCTTGGCGGGAGGGGCGATTGCTCCGTGGTCTGTCAGCAGCCACTCTATGTTTTATCGGCAGACCCTCGATTCTCTGTGTGAATATTTGGAAATTTCCAATAAAACACCGTGGAAAGATTTGCCAGCGTATGCTCAAGAGACAATTTTATACGGTTCCGGCAACAAATGCGTGCCGATGGTTTATTCTCGTTTTGTGACTGATAAGCCGTTTGAAGGAGTGATTCCAAATATGGAGCGCCGTTTCTTGGAAACTGATTCGGCGGCAACCCGTGAGGAATTGGCGCATTATCAGTCGGCTGCTCCGTGTGAATGTTGTCACGGCAAGCGTCTAAAACCCGAGGCTTTAGCAGTTAAAATCTGCGGCAAGGATATTATTGAAACTTCTGATATGTCTATCAAGCAGGCGCTGAATTGGTTTAGCGGAGTGGAAGCGCAGTTGACGCCGCAAAAACAGGAAATTGCCCATAAAATTATTAAAGAAATTGTGGAGCGTTTGCGCTTTTTGAATAATGTCGGCTTGGATTATCTGACAATGTCTCGCCAATCCGGCACCCTTTCCGGCGGCGAGGCGCAGCGGATTCGCTTGGCGTCGCAAATTGGTTCGGGATTAACCGGCGTTATGTATGTTTTGGACGAGCCGTCTATCGGTTTGCATCAGCGGGATAATGATAAACTTTTGGCAACGCTGACGCGTTTGCGTGATATCGGCAACACGGTGATTGTGGTAGAACATGATGAGGACGCTATGCGAGCGGCGGATTTTTTGGTCGATATGGGACCGGGGGCAGGCTCTAACGGCGGAAACGTGGTGGCTGCAGGCACGGTTGCCGAAGTGCTGAAAAACAAAAACAGCCTGACCGCCCAATATCTTACTGGTGAAAAATATATTGCCGTGCCGTCGATTCGCCGTAAAGGCAACGGAAAATTTTTGGAGCTGACTGGCGCCAAAACTAACAACTTAAAAAATGTTAATTTGAAGATTCCTTTAGGCACTTTTACTTGTGTGACTGGTATTTCCGGCGGCGGCAAATCTTCGTTGATTTTGGAAACTTTATGCAAGGCTATTGATAAAGAGTTGAACGGCAGCCGTATTCCAACCGGAAAATATGATAAACTGATTGGTTTGGAAAATATAGATAAAGTGATAGATATCGACCAGTCGCCGATTGGACGTACGCCGCGTTCTAATCCTGCTACCTATACCGGAGTGTTTACCAATATCCGTGATTGGTTTGCCGGTTTACCGGAAGCTAAAGCCCGCGGCTATACTTCGGGACGGTTTTCGTTTAACGTTGCTGGTGGACGCTGCGAGGCTTGCAAAGGCGACGGCGTGATGAAAATTGAAATGAACTTTTTGCCCGATGTTTATGTGCCTTGCGATAGCTGCCACGGCACGCGCTATAACCGCGAAACCCTGCAGGTTAAGTTCAAAGACAAGTCCATTGCCGATGTGCTGGATATGACTATAGACGACGCTTATCACTTTTTTGAGAATATTCCGGCGATTAAAAACAAACTTGATTTATTGCGCCGCGTTGGTTTGGGCTATATCCAGCTGGGGCAATCGGCGCCGACGCTTTCCGGCGGCGAGGCGCAGCGCATTAAGCTGTCTAAGGAACTGAGCAAAAAAGCTACCGGCAAAACTCTGTATATTTTAGATGAGCCGACAACCGGACTGCACTTTGAAGATATCAAAAAACTGCTGCAAGTGCTGCAAATGCTGGTAGAACAAGGAAATACCGTGGTGGTTATCGAACATAATTTAGATGTGATAAAAACTGCCGATTATATTGTTGACCTTGGACCGGAGGGCGGAGACGGTGGCGGAGAGATAATCGCAACCGGAACACCGGAAGAAATTGTTAAAGTCGCCCGCAGTTACACTGGTAAATATTTAAAAGGAAAATTGTAATGCAAAAGCGGCTTTACATCGTGCGCCACGGCGAAACCGCATACAACGCCAAAGGAATCTGCCAAGGGCAGAAACTTGACGCTGGACTGACGGAAACGGGACGGCTGCAAGCCAAAATTGCCGCGGCAAAGCTGGAAAATTTTAACGCCGGAGCGCTTTATACCAGCCCGCTGCGCCGCGCCTTTGAAACCGCGCAAATCATCGGTCATCATCTGCATCTTAAACCGCAGATTCATAATGGTTTGATTGAAGGTAATTTCGGTATTGCCGAGGGCGTGTCTATGGAAATGGTGCGCCGTTGGGCGGAATTTGCCGATTGGACTAATCCCGACCCTGCTTATTTAGATGCGCATTATGAAGGAGGAGAAAGTAAACGCCGGATTCGCGATAGGGCAATGCAGGCACTTGATGATATTTGCAATACTTGCGAGGCAGAAGATATTGTTATTGTCACGCATAGTGCGGTGGCACGTTTGTTGAATTGGACAGCTGGCAGCATGGTGCGCCGGATAATGCCTAATGCCTCTGTTTCCGAACTTGTTTATGAAGACGGCAAGTTATCACAGTTGCAAAATAAATTATTGCTGCTTTCCTGCTGTGCGCCGTGTTCCTGCGCTGTGATAAAAACTTTAGCGGAAGAAGATGCGGATTTTACGGTTGTGTTTTATAATCCGAATATCCGCCCGAAAGAGGAATATGACAAACGCTGCGCCGAAAATAAACGGGTTTGCGAACTGTACGGCGTTCCTTTTATAGAACTGGAATATGACAACGAGCGCTGGTGCGGCTTGACCAAAGGTTTGGAAAACGAGCCGGAACGCGGCAAACGCTGTTCGGTTTGTTTTGAAATGCGTCTGCAGCGGGTGATGGAATATGCCAAAGCCAACGGCTATACGGCAGTTTCTTCGGTTTTAGGCGTATCGCGCTATAAAAATTTGGAACAGGTCAATGTTGCGGCGGACAAGGCAAGTCAAACCGTCGGTTTTCCATATCGGCAGATTGAGGGACGTAAAAACGGCATGCAGGAATTGCGTCAGCAGCTGATAGAAGAGTTAAATTTGTATAATCAGGATTATTGCGGCTGTAAACCGCGTCATTCGTAAAAAAGGAGGATAAAATATGCAAAAAATTATTCCGCAGAAATTGCAAAAAGGCGATAAAGTGATGATTGTGGCTCCGTCCCGCGGACTGAAAATTATTGGACAGGATACACGGCAGATTGCAGCGGAAAGACTGCAAAAATTAGGCTTAACCGTTGAATATGCGCCGCATACCACCGATGACAACTGGAATATGATGGGTTCCAGCTCTATTGCCGACCGTGTGGAAGATATTATGACCGCTTTTAAGGATAAGTCGGTTAAGGCGATTTTCACGATTATCGGCGGGTTTAATTCTAATCAGATTATTCCACATTTGGATTATGACATCATTCGCCAAAACCCGAAAATTATCTGTGGATTTTCAGATATTACCGCTTTGCTGGACGCTATATCGGCTAAAACGGGTTTGGAAGTTTATTATGGTCCGCATTTCAGTTCGTTAGGTATGAAAAAAGGCTGTGAATATACTTTGGAATACATGGAAAAAATGCTGTTTGCCGATGAGCCGGTAAAAGTAGAGCCTGCGGCTGAATGGAGCGATGACTTGTGGTTTATAGACCAAGAAAACCGAGAGTTTATCAAAAACGAGGGCTACTGGACTATTCACGCCGGCAACGCCGAAGGCACGATAAAAGGCGGCAATCTCTGCACTTTTAATCTGCTGCTGGGGACTGAATACCGTCCGGCGTTTGAAAAAGACACGATTTTGTTTGTGGAAGATTTTGAAACTACCAATCCGACCGCGTTTGACCGTGACTTGCAGGCTCTGTGCTATCAGCCGGACTTCAAAAATGTTAAAGCTTTAGTTATCGGACGTTTCCAGAAAAAGTCGGAAATCAGCCGCGAGATTTTGGAATTTATTATCAACAATAAGCAGGAGCTGAACAATTTGCCGGTTATCGCCAATGTTGATTTCGGACATGCAACCCCGATTTTAACCATTCCATTGGGCGGACATGCCAAACTGGAAAACGGCAAACTTACATTGTCTAAATAATCAAAAAAAGACCGGAGCAAAACTCCGGTCTTGAACTTTTACGCTAACTGGGTGCGGTATAAAGCTGCATAAGCACCTTTCTTTTTCAGCAATTCTTCATGCGTGCCTTTTTCTACAATCTGCCCGTCGTTAATCACAACAATGCAATCAGCGTTGCGGACTGTGGAGAGGCGGTGGGCAATAACCAAAACTGTGCGGTCTTTCATCAGGTTATCAATCGCTTGCTGTACAACCGCTTCCGACTTATTGTCAAGAGCCGAAGTAGCCTCGTCCAAAATCAAAATCGGCGCGTTCTTAATAAAAGCGCGGGCAATAGCGATGCGCTGTTTTTGACCGCCGGAAAGCAATACGCCGCGTTCGCCGATTTGCGTCTCCAGCCCGTCTTTCAGCGTGCTGATAAACTCGTCCAAGCAAGCCGAATGAATAGCTTTTTTCAGCTGCTCTTCGCTGACATCTTGACGTCCGAACAAAATATTTTCGCGGATTGTGCCGCCAAATAAAAAGTTATCTTGAAATACAACAGCTATATTGTCGCGTAAATTGTCAATATCTAAGTCTTTAATATTTACACCGTCTAATGTGATGGCTCCATCTTTCACGTCATAAAAGCGCGGCAGCAGCGAAGAAATGGTAGTTTTACCACCGCCTGAATTACCGACCAAAGCAATGGTTTGTCCGGATTTAATGTTTAAGTTTATGTCTTTCAGCACCGGCTTGTCCGCAATATATTCAAAATTAACATCTTTATAGCAGATGTCGCCTTTGCAGTGTTCCAATTTTTTTGCGTTGTTTTTATTGCAGATTGTCGGAATTGTGTTTAGCTTTTGAAACACTCGTTCCACTGCCATCAACGAAAACAGCACGCCGTTATAGTTGTTGCCTATAGATTTAATCGGGTTATACAGCATAACCAAAGAGGTGATAAAAGAGGCAAAGTTACCAACAGTGATGTCGTGGTTAACAATTAAATAGCTGCCGTACCAAATTACAAAAGCAATGCCGAATGATGAAATAACATGCATTATCGGAGTAATTATGCCGACTTTCTGCACCATTTGCACACTTAATGAAAATATATTGTTTACCGTATCGACAAACTTGGCTTTGCAAAAATCATAAAGATTATAAGCCGAAATAATGCGGTTGCCGTTATAAGCCTCATTATAATGCGTCATCAAAGTTGCCATGGCATTGGCGTCTTTGCTAACAACTTTCTTCAGGCGCTTGCGCACTTTGGTTAACGGCATTAAAGCACCGAACATTACCACTACTGCCACAATTGCCAGCTGCCAAGAATTATAAAACAAAACAGCAATCAGCGAGAGCGAAGAAAAAAATCTAGTAGTAAAAAGTTTCATATTGCTTAATAAGCCGCTGCAGGCAATTTCCGCGTCGCTGTTAAAGCGAAATAATACATCTCCGGAATTGCCGGAATCAAAAAATGAAGCATCGCAGCGCAGCAGTTTTTGAAACAGCAGGCGTTTAATATCCAGCGTAATTTTGTTGCCAACCCAAGTGTTCATATAAGTAGCCATATAGGTGAACAACGCCTGCAACACGCTAAATACCACAATCATCAGCGGAATATACATAGTCCAGCCGGTTTGTTTTTCTACCAGCACCACGTCCATAAACGGCTTGAGCGACCAAGCAATAACCGCGTCCATCATTCCAACCGGAATAGTTATAACCACGGCAAGCAGGGCTCTGAACCAATATGGCTTGGCATAAGGCAAAATAAGAGCATAGTTCTTGAAAGTATAAATTCCGAGTAATTTTTCCTTAATTTTAGCGCGGAAAATATAACCGGCAAATATAAGAGCATATAAAAACAGAAAACCCAGCGCCGTAAAGCATAAAGAAGTGTAATTTACTTGTTTGTGAACTGGAAGCGGCAGACAATTTTCGCAGACGTTGATTTGTGCATTGCCGTGTATAATAAAGCTTACAAGGTTAGAAGCGGAGTTTAATACGTTTTTGTTGTCTGCTGGCAATAAGTGTTTGAAATTTTGTCCTCCGACAAAAACGTCTTCAACGCTTACAGCGCCGTCATAATTAGAAATATCAATCGTTAAAGCCTTTAATTCCGAAGTTTTTAATGGTACGGAATATAGTGTCGGAGTTTCGCTTAAAATCGGAGTAAATTCCACATTTTGCTTACTGTCGTCATAAAGTGTTTCGGTAAAGTTAAAAACTGGCGCACCGTTGCCGCTCAAAAAAAAGGATATCTTCAGTTCGGGGTAAGAATACCAAAAATAAGAACTTGCCAGCAACAAAACTAAAAAACTGCCGGCAGCGTATTTAATCAAATTTTTAAAGCTCATCATTCACTCAATTACAATATAAATTCAAAATATGCTACATAAATAGAATATTTTTTGCACTTGAGCAATAAGAATGTGCGGAATATATGCAATTTCTTAAATATTTTGCCGTAAATTTAATCCTAACAAGGAGATTGCTATGCAAATTGATGCAAGAATATCAAAATTAGCGGAAAATATTTTGAAAAATTCCGTACGGTTGCAAAAGGGCGAGAAAATTTATATTGAAGCTTTTGGCGCCAGCACTAAAGATTTTTTTAATGAATTGATAAAAGAAACAATCAAGCTGGGAGCAGTTCCGTTTTATTTTTATAACGATGCTTCGTTTGAAAAAAGTTTGATAGAAGGGGCAAATAAGCAGCAGATAGAGGCATACACAGCTATTCATAAACATCTGATGGAAGAGGCTGATTGCTATGTTGCCGTGCGTGGTTATGACGATGTGTTTGCGTTATCAGATGTCAAGGCTGAATATATGGATATGTTCGGCAAAATTTTTCAAGAGCAGGTGCATATGCGCACGCGTTTACCGAAAACCCGCTGGTGCGTTTTGCGCTGGGCTAATACCAGCATGGCGGCAATGTCTCGTATGTCCTTAAAACAGTTTGAAGATTTTTATTTTGATGCTTGTCTGCTGGATTACCGCAAAATGGGCAAAGCCATGCAGCCGCTGAAAGAGCTGATGGATAAAACTGAAAACGTGCATATTAAAGGCTCTGATACTGATTTGACCTTTTCACTTAAAGGCATAAAAGCTATTGTCTGTGACGGCAAAATGAATATTCCTGATGGTGAGGTTTATAGCGCTCCGGTAAAAGATTCCATCAATGGCTATGTGCAGTTTAACACCGACACCATGTATGACGGCGTGTTTTATTCCAATATTCGGCTGGAATTTAAAAATGGCAAAATTGTCAAAGGAACTTCGCTGGTCAATGACGACAAGTTTCAAAAAATGCTGGATTTAGACGCCGGCAGCCGCTATATGGGCGAGTTTGCTTTGGGCGTAAATCCTTATATTACGCATCCGATTTTGGATATTTTGTTTGATGAAAAAACTTGTGGTTCTTTTCATATGGCAATCGGAAACTCATATGACGATGAAACCAACAACGGCAATAAATCGTCAATTCACTGGGATTTGGTAAAAATACAAACACCTGAACATGGCGGTGGGGAGATTTGGTTTGATGACAAGCTGGTGCGCAAAGACGGTTTGTTTGTTTTGCCGGAGCTCCAAGGGCTCAATCCCGAAAATCTTAAATAAGTTAAAGAATAAAGGAACACGAATATGGTTAGAATAAATGACTCGTACCACTCTGATATATATATAACTCCGGACAAGCAGATGTTTGTGCCGGATACACGCACGGAGTTTGGTTTGGTGCCGCTGGAACCGGAAGATTTTGAGGAATTTTACAGCTTATTGGAAAAAACATATCAGGGAAAATCAAACTATTCGGTAATTTATGAGGACTATTTTTTCCGCGTGGAACGTACGGTTTCCATGTACGGCATAACATTCTGTATGCGTAAAATGCCTAAAAAAGTTCCTGATTTGGCAAGTTTGGGCTATCCGCTGCCGCTGATTAAGTATCTATCCACTTTGGGCAACGCGTCAGGGCTGATTCTTTTGGGCGGCGCCACTGGTTCAGGCAAAACCACAACCGTATCCAGTATGCTACGCGAATATTTGATTCGCAACGGCGGCTTTGCCTATACAATTGAAGATCCGTTCGAAATGCCTTTAGACGGTGAATATCGCGCCGCAAACGGCTCTATCGGCTTATGCAAGCAAACCCAGCCGCAAAATGATGATTGGGGTGCATCGCTGCGTTCAGCTTTGCGTTCGCGACCGCGTTATATTTTGGTGGGCGAGATTCGTACTCCGGAAGCCGCCAGTGAATGTCTGCGCGCTTCCACCTCTGGACACTTGGTGCTTTCAACTATTCACGCCAACAATGTTGCCGATGCTATTGATGCCTTGGTAAAACATGCTTCCGGCGGTGAAATGAGTGAAGAGCTGGCATTCGACTTGCTTTCCCGCGGTTTGCTGGGAGTTATTCATCAGCAGCTGGTTGGTATTGGGCAAAAGCGTCCGGTAGTGCAATATCTGTTTGCTAATCCTAACACAACTCAAGGCGACCAAACCCGTAATATTATTAAAACTGGTAAAATCAACGTGGCGACAACCATTGAAATGCAGATGACCCGCATGGCGCAGGGCAAGCCTTTGTTTGATATTGCTTCAAAATAAGTTGTGAAAAATTTTCTAAACTATATAGCCCCGCCATGGTTTTGCGCCTTGGTGGGGTTAGTGTATATAGAGCTAATTTTATTTTTTAGTCATATCTGTATTATCCAAATCGACATTGCGCTCATATGTTTGAACAGCGGAGTTCAAAAAATATGGTTTCGGCTGATGGCTATACCACTTATTTGTGCCGTCAAAATTCGGGTCTAAAGCCTTGCGTCCGGCGTCTGTTTCCAAATAATATTTTATCTGTTCAATATAGTTTCTTGGCTTTTGTTCATTAAGCATATAACGCTGCGCCTGCTGTTGCAATGTTTGGTTTCTTTGATATGCTGCCTCTTGGTTTTGCAACCACAAATTTGTTTCTTGAGATAATCGGTTATTTATATTCGGTTCTTGCAATACTTGCTGAGCTAAATTTTGATTAGCCGAATTTGCTGCCATATTTTCAAATTGTCCTTGCGCATAGGCGGCTTGCTCAATTTTAGAAGCTGATTGCGGCAATGGTGCAGATTGCTGTCCGGCTTGATAAACATTTTCCAGCTGCTTTGCTTTTGCCAGCTTTTGCGATTCTTGCCTGTACATTTCGCCCAAATGTTGGCTTAAATAATTTTTTATATTAAGTAAATCCGTAATTTCTGCCGGATTAACTCCGTTTTTACTTTGGATTTCAATCATTTTATCCAGTTCATTTACCGCAGACTGCAAATTTCCAAAACTACCGGCTTTAGCGCTGTTTTGCTGCAAAGCGCGGTTAAACGCCTCATGCAGCATTTTTTGCTGATTATATGGTAAATTTTTATATAATTCACTTATATGTGGTAAATTAGGGTTGACAACATTTTTTTTCGGTGTTATATAAACAATACGGGGTGAGTCAGGGATGTGAGCTGTCCACGTTTGACCTGGCCCTCGGGCAGTCTCAGACGCTTGGGATGTTAGCCCCATATCTTCAACGTTATTGTAGTAATTTTTTCCTCTTTTTCCCTCTCTTGCAAATTTTGTTATTAACGTCCCGTCATCAGACTTTATATTTATATCATAAACTCTCTGCTTGTTATTGGGGTTATAATATTCTTTCATTCTATATTCCCTTGGTAAATCATTATTATTTTTAGCAAAAACTATTTTATCGGGATTTTTATACGTTTCAGGTAATGTATGCAAATATTCTACACGTTGGTTGTCTTTTGTAAAATGCTGGTAATCAATATTTCCATTTTTATCAATAGCCATTTTAAAATCAGGTTCTTGTTTTTGCATATTTTTTCTAATATTTTTTAAAGTTTGTATACCATCTCCGGCTGTGTATCTGGTTACAACAGGTGTCGCATCTAACACTTCATCAGCAGAGTGCTGTTGTAGGTAATTGTTAAATTGCTCCTGACGATTCGCCACCGTTTGCGGAACATCTATGTGCTGCTTTAATGCCTGATTTACTACATTTTCCGTGTTTTGATTTATCCGTTGTGCGGCTGCAGGGGTTTGTTTGGCAACAGTCTGTGCCAAATCAGAGTTTACTTCCATGCCTTTTTGCACTGTAGCCATTGCTTTTTCATTTTGCAAAACATTGTCTATGCCGCCCTTTAATCCGGCTAAATTGGCTTCAGGAAAAAATTTTTTAATAACGTCAAACGCGCCGTTTTGTAATGCTATCAAAGCCACTGCCGCGGCTGTGCCTTCCAAAGAACCAAGTCCGATTTTTTTCAAATCAGAAAAATCATATTTAAACGAATTTTCCACCAGTGACGATAATCCGGCGCCGCCAACTACCGGAGCAATGACTTTTGAATTTTTAATCACTGGCGCAATTTGTGCTGCTTTAGCTCCCAAATTCCAAGTCTTTTCCGCTATTCCTTTCATTCCTCCGCCTGCTTCGGCAGCCATATTTGCTATTTGAAAGGCTGTTCCCGCGTTTGCGCTTTCTACCAGCTGCTGCATTTCTTGCAAGCGGCGTTCTCTACCTAAATCAAATTTTTTATCTAACCATTCATATCCGCCGAGTGTGCGACCGCTTAATGCGGATTCTAATCCTACTACAACGCCTTGTTTTGCCCCATCGACAAAAGCTGATGCCACACCGTCCCAGTTTTGTTTTTGTGCCCATTTTAGATATTCAACGGCTCTTTGTTCCATTTCGTATATTTGTTGCGGGCTCATCGGCAATATTGGTATTTTTCTTATACTTCTGCTCATTTTTTTATATCCTTATCATAAATTTAAAACAAAAGAACCCTTTGCTTGCTTAAAGCAAAAGGTTCTTTTTTGGAGTTTGACTAAATTTTCATATAACAAAAAAGTGCGCCGATTTCTCGTACACACTTTTTCATTATGATGATTTTATATCACATCAGGTGACCTGCTGTCAAGTTTTTTCTTATTATGCATATGATAATTATTGAAATGTCCACATAATTGTATTATTTCCGTTCTGACAAAACTTACGGGCGGAATATTTCTCTATTGGCAGTTTATATTCTCCTCCCCAAGAAAATTCAGCCACGCCGTTGCTGTTAATAATGCTAATTTTCATTAAAAGCAGCTTATCTTGCTCTTTTAGCGGCATTTCGCTGAGTGAAATACAAGCGGATTTGCTTAAATTTTTCAAAGTGATGTCAAAGCTCATATCGCTTGGCAGACCAGCCGCGCCGTCGCTCCCCTGACCAATTTGCACTTCATAGGCTTTATATTGCTCCATATCATTGCGCAGCAAATTGTCCGCCCGCGCCGATGCAGTGGAAAGTTTCCAATACCCTGGGCGGTCGCGGTAATAAGTATGCACTCTTTCCGCTGTTTCAAAAACTGCCCGCTGTAGTTTTTTATGCGGATTGTTCAGCAATGTAAGGCTCAAGACAAGGCATAATCCCAGCAGTACTGCCAAAATGGCAAATCCAAATACTCCATTCAGTCGGGCTCGTTCCAAATCAAGATGAATTGCCATTTTTACCTCCTATCTGCCCATTGCGCTGGTAATTTGGTCTTGCATATCAAATGTACCGAATACAGCCCAAGCAATAATACCGGAAACGGCTAACATTGCCACCATGTTCATAATTTCGGCACGTTGTTCAATTAAAAACACTGATTCTTCCAGCCATTCATTAGCCAATTTATCCAAAGCTTCTTCAAAGTTATCCAATTCGGAATAAATTTTTAAGTCGGTTATAATTTGCCTGTCTGGAAACTCGTGACCAGCTTTATCCAGCGCTTGACCTAAGTTGTCACCGTTTTTAATGTGGAACAATGCTCCATCGATTTTTTCTCTTAAATATTTGTTGGAATCTCGGCGAAGCGAGGTCAGGGCTACTGAAACCGGCACACCGCCTTTTACTAGGGCTGACAAAGCCAGCAGCCAGGTAATACCCGTAAAAATTTTATACAAAGACCAAGGCGGGCAGCGGTCAATTTTTACTCTTATCGGACCAGTCCAAATACCAATAGTGATATAAATGAGCAACCCCATCACGGGCAAAATAGAAAAGGCAATCAGCCAGTTTTTCTGAATCCACTCGGAAAGGTCAATCAAGGTTTTAGCCGTTCCGGTCCAGCGGGTATTTGGAGCGGCGTCAAGCATAGGCGGCACCATATACACACCGATTGCATACAAAATTACCACCGACATCATCATCAAAAAGCCTGGGTAGGCAATAGCACTGACAATCGGTCGAATCATACGGGTAGAACCTTCGGTCACCTTAATCAAGTTTAACAAAGCGCTTTCCAAGTCAGACACATCGCCCACGGAAAGCATCAATCGTTCACGGCTTGGTGCCCAGCCTTTTAAGCAGTCCGAAAATGGGTGACCTTCTTGCAAAGCGTGTCCCCATGCTGCCACGGCAATAGCCATTGGGTCGGACGGGTGCTTACCGTCTTCGGACAAACCGCCGTAAATCATTTCCAATGAGTTCATCAAAGAGAAACGGTTGCGCAGCAAAGCCGCCAGTTTGCGGTAAATTTTCAAACGTTTGGTGTTTCCCATGGAGCACATGATTTTAGCGTAAGCCAACAGCCATTGGTTGTTATTGCGCATAGCTTTGTTAAATGGACTTTGTTTTTTGACGTCAGGCATTTTTTCACTCCTAATAAATTGGTCGTTGGTCTAATAGTCCGCACCAACGTTCAATTTCATCCAAATCAATATATCCTTTAAGCATACGTTCAATCGCAGCTTCACGCAAAGGGCGTCCGTCCAATTCGCTGACCCAATAGTCAATAGCGTTTTTGGTGTCTCCGTTTACCATTAACTGCAAAAAGTGCGCATCAGGAATAATAATTTCCGGCACAGACATACGCCCGATAACTCCTTTGTGTCCGCAATATTTGCACCCTGGACCGCGTAAATAGGTGTTTTCTATGCCATAATCGCCCAAGGCGGTTTTTAGCCGCTGATATGACGGATCATTCATACGTTCTTTAATGGAAATTCGGCAATAAGGGCAGATTTTACGGAACAAACGTTGAGAAATCAAACCTTTCATAATTTCAGGGTCGTTTAACATATATGGCTGAACACCCATATCGCGCAAACGGGTAATAATTGCCGGCGCCGAGTTGGCGTGCAAGGTTGACCACACACTGTGACCAGACAAAGCGCCTTTAAACACCAAATCGGCAGCGGAAAGAGAACGAATTTCACCGACCATCATCACGTCTGGGTCGGAACGCAGAGCGGCAGACAGCGCTTTTGTGAACTCTTCATCTTTTTCTTCTTCGGTGTTGGCGTTGGTAACCGGCATTTGCCGTGCGCCAGGAATCGGATATTCAGGCGGGTCTTCCACGGTAATAACGTTAATTTCACCGTTACGCTCCTGAATAAGCTTAATCATATTACGCTGCAAGGTTGTTGATTTACCGGAACCAGTCGGACCGGCAACAATGTTCAAGCCAACAGCGGTGGCGCGCAGGCGGTAAAACAGGTTAAGCTCTCTTTCACCCAAGCCCAATGACTTTAAGTCGCCGTTTCCGTTAGGGTTGTCATCGGCGTAAAGCAAACGCATAACCAAATATTGCGAACCGAAAGCGACAGGGTTAAATTGCAAACGAATAGCCAGCACGTTGTGCGGTAAAGAAAGTTTGCCGTCCGTGCCGCGCAATGGCGTAGAACCCAACTTTTGAGCGCCTTGGAACTCGTTTTGCGCATAGTTTGCGTCAGAAATATCTGCCGATGCGAAAGCGGCGCGCACAAAGGCTTCGCCCCATTCCTGCGAATATTCCAGTTCCCGCTCCATCATACCGTTTACACGAAACATAATCAAAGTTGAATCAGCAACAATAACGTGAATATCAGAAACTTTTTTAGAGGCGGCGCGGTTGATAACGCTCAAGAAGTCAATCTGCATCTGGTAGTCGACAGATTCCTGCGCTGTCATCTTGATTTCGCCGGAACCACGGGTGGCATAGGCGTAAATTGCCGCAATTTCCTGACTTGATACATACTTAGGAGCATGCATCAGCAGTTTGCGGCGTTTTGCAATGGCTGTAAAGTTTAAAACCTGACCGTCAAAGCGGTGAGCTTCATCAATTAAATATGTACCGTCCGAAAACAGCACCAACATACGGCGGGTTTCGCTGTTAATGTTTAAGTCGCCGTCTTCAACTGTTAAAACCTTGTTGTTATTGGCAAAAAGCGTGTCAAAGATATTGCCGCCTTCTTTCTTTTCGCTTTTTTCTTCTTCAATGTCCGAACTTTTTTTCACCGGAGGCGGCGTTAATGTCGTAGTCCCAGCCTTTTCCGGTTTTGGCGCCGGATTAGCGGCTGGAGCGGCGTTTGCACTTTGAGAATTTGCATTTTGTGAAGACGAAACCTTAGAGGCGCCGGAACCAACAAGTTCGGCGCTGCTCAAAGGTTGTACTTTTTTTACATCTTCTTCAGTCATTTTTTTTATTTAACAAACATTCCTTGACCTAAAGAGTGAACATTGGCTGCTCTAGGCGCAGATGACACCGTAGAAGTCGATGCTGAGTCGCGGCTGTTGTTTGTATTAACAGCTCCGGCGCGGGCAGGGGTGGAATTGCCGTTTCCTTGCGCTGCCGAAACAGGCGCACCGCGGACGTTGCGTACAGAGGCGTTTCTGTTAATGGCGCCTTTGGCAGACAGCGGAGTTTTATCTGCGCCGTTGAATGATTTTTCCGGCTCATATTCGCGTACTGTACCGCCTGTATACAAATAACCTTTAGCTCCTTTGTTGTCAAAAGCAATATAATTATCAGTAATTGCCGTTACAACCTCTCCGCCTTTCAGCATAGAGCCAACGTGAACAATAAAGGTTGTGCCGTCTTTGTTCAAAATTTTAGCAACAATGTCTTTGCCTTTTCCGGTTATATCCATAATGGCATATTCGTTAGACATATCAATTGCATTTTCTTCAATGCCTGAAGCAAACGGATTAGCGGCATTGCCGTTTTGAATTTGCTGCATGGTTTCTTCATTTTGCAGAATTGCTTTTTTCAAACTTGTAATCTGCTGTTCCAAAGAAGCCACAGTTTTTTCATGAGCTTTCTTAGCTGTTTCAGATTTTTGCAAAACTATGCCGGATTCGCGGCGTACATCGGTAATTTGCTTTTCAAAGCCCTCAATCAAAGTTTTGCGTTCATCGCGCAGTTCTTTTACCTGATTTTGCAAAGCGGCATTTTTTTCTACCCACTTTTGGTTAACCACCAGCATTTCATTCATATATTCATTCAAAACGCGGGCTTGGCGTACTTTTTCAAGTTCCATTTCAGCTTTTCTCAGTTTTTCCTGAGCTTCAAGCTCTTTAATTTTACGCTGGATTTCTTCTTCTTTCAAACGTTCTTCTTCGGCTTTCAAACGGGCAGCTTCTTCCTGTTTAGCTTTCAGGCGCTGCATACGCAAAGCATCAATGCGGCTGCGGACCTCTTCGCGTTTGTATTCAAGGTTCAAAATGGTGGTTTGCTTTTCAATGTTGGACATTTGGTTAAACAAACTGTTGTCTACTTTTGAAAGAATGGTATTGCCGAAACGTTCAAATGGAGACTTAGGCGCATCGGCGGCAGGAACTTCATCTCCAGTTGCAGGGGTGTCTCCAGGAGCTATATCGCCTTGTGCATCGCGGATATCGGCATCAGAAACATTATCCAAGCTGTTCGGAGAAAGCTGAACGTCGTTATTTTCAGCTTTTTGCTCTGCGGCGGCATTGTCTGCAGTTGAATTGTCGTCCGAATTTTCAGCCTCGGCGCCGTCGGTTGCGGCGTTGCCGTTATTTTCACTTTGAACGCTTGCTTCATCAGCGTTTACCGCATCTGTCTTGTTTGCATCGGTATTGCTGTTTTCAGCTTCATCCAAACCGAATAAGTCGTCGGACTGTTCCTGAGGTTGATTGTCTTGAGCAGCCTTGTTTTCTACCGGTTCGGCGTCAAGCTGCGCATAGCCGGATTGGCTGAAAGCCACCATTGCCGCAAACATAACGGCAATCATGACAATACTCTTATTTTTCAAATTATAACTCATATATTTCCCCCTTGTAAGTCCAAGTACCACTATTTACATCATATGTAATTTCTTTAACAGATAAACCTGAAAATTTCATTAACAATTCAATCCAAGTCAGCGGGTCTTGTTGAGATGATATTCCAAACGTCATAATATTATAAAGTGCTCCGCGCGGAGAAGTCCAGCTGGTTTTTGCCATTGAAATTTGCGTATCCAAAGTTTGGTTCAAATCGTTGATAATGTCGCGCAGTTCTTTTTCCGAATATTCCGGCGGCGAGTTCAGTGTAGAAATTTCTCCAATCGGCACTGTTACCATAAAGGTGTTACCGTCTTCGGAAATAACGCGGGAAGTAAATGTAACGCCCGAAATATCCAAAGCCTGCTCCATCCAGGTAATGCGTCCAAGTTCACGTCTCCAGCTGGTAACCAAGCCGCCGCTATTGCAGGTAATGCCCTCCAAAGACCACCCTGGAGTAACCACTTGCACCACTTTTTTAGTGGCATTGTAGCATTCGCGCATAATGTCAACCGGATTCTTAACCGATTCCCACGGCTTAGGTTCAGACGGTTCCGGCGCTGGCGCTTCAACTTGTTCCACCGGAGCAATTACCGGAGCTTCCGGTGCGGCAAAGAACATATTTTGCAAAGTGGAATAACCGTACCACAAAATAATGGCAAAGCCGACAATTACCACGCCCAGCATAACCATATCGTTGCTGCCGTTGATTTTATCCAGATTTACAATCAAGCCGCGGTTAATCAACGTTGCCAAAGCGTCAGGCTTAGTCTCTTCTATGCCCCATTCCTTAGGTGCATACAAAGCATCCCAGTCAGGTACGGCAAGCATTGAAATAAATTGGTCTTTAGCGTCTTTTTCATTTACAAAAAGCGTATCACCGTCCGACAGAATAACATCGTTTCTAAAGCAGATGTACCACCAGCCGGTGTCAACCTTGAACACGCCCAAAAATGATGTGACGTTTCCCAAAGCCGTAACCAGCGATACCGCCGCAGACGGTGTGCCTTTTACAAAGCCTTGAGATGAAGCCGCCAAACCAAACTGAGATGATTTGCCTTTTCGGACGACGTATAAATCAGCGCCTTCCAAAATGTTTTCAGCGGCTTCTTTTACTTCAGGCAGCGGGCTGTCTTCATTGATTAAAGGTTGCCAAAACAAGCTGGCAGCATAAGTTACTCCTCCTTCGTTAAAGGACGACTTCCATGCTTTTTCTTCTTCTAAATCATCAGCCACGAGCCTTCTCCCCAAAAAGTCAGTTCATTCTGGATTCCGGCAATAAAGGAGATTCCAAAACCACCGGAGTTAACATAATTACTAACACAGTTCTATCTTTTTCAGCAGTTTGCGAACCACCCAGTAAAGTGTTTTTCGGATTGCCAACACCTTTTTTGTCTGTTGTATCTTCAACACGTTCGTAACCTGCCAAAATCAAGGTTTCGCCGGACTTCATTGCCACTTCCTGTGTAAATCCGCGGGTTTCGATAACTGGGTTTTGAATAAACTCGCTGTCGCCATCCGAAGAGCTGTCGTCGTCAGACGAAGACGAGCTTCCTCCGGAAACGTTTACTGCATCCAAAGACAGCAAGTCAGACAGTGTCAGGTTGAAGAACATCAAGATCCGGCCATGATCCAAAATGCGCGGCAAAACGCTCATGGTGAAACCTGTTTCAATTTCTTCTGTTTCTACAGAAATATCATAAGTGTTGGAATCACCGCTGTTTGTTTTGGTAATTTGCGAAATATAGTTCTGCGTTTTAACCACCTGAATCGGCGCTGGTTTATTGTTCATTGTCGTAACCGTACCGCTGGTAACCAAGTTGGTTTGACCTTCTTCAGATAAAGCCTGCATAGCAGCGTCAACGCTCCAGCGGCTGGAGCTGATACCCATAGTCAAATTTGACAGAGGGTTGTCAATCTCGCCGGCTGTGTTTCCGCTGATAGACTTGATAGATCCGCGTTTGTTAAAGGTTGCAGACAAATCCAAGCTATACTTATCAGCATTGTTAATATTTACCTGAATAACTTTTACGCTGATGGCGATTTGCTTAGACACGCGCTGGTTTTGCTCGTTAATGAATTTTGCCACACGCTTGATGTCTGTCGGTGTTGCCGTCAAGGTAATTGTACCGGCGCCTTTATCCATCACCAAGTTTGAATCAGATGTAATCATAGAGCTGATAGTGCTCTGAATGTTGCCCCACATATCCATACCATCAACCGAGCTGCTCTGCGAAATGCTTGAAGAACCGCCCGAACCGCCTACAGATACGCTGAGTGACGGGTTTGTCGGCAAAGAATACAACACAAAAGTCTTGGTGATATATTTATAGAAATAAATTTCATTCTTTTCATATTTCCACCAAATTCCGAAACGATTGGAAACTTCGTCCAAAAGCCCGCTGATAGGACCTTTGTAGTTTACAATCATTTTCGTAGAATCAGTCCATTGCACGCCGATGTCTTTCATTGCCGGTTGGTTCTTATCGGCGTTTGAAATGGCATTTTCTTCCAATTCCGGAGCATAGCGCACGGAAAGAGAAGTGATTTTGTTAATCATACTGCCGATTTCATAAAGGGTAATTGGGCGGTTACTGATTAAAGTAATGCCGTCTTTGGTTTCCAAATAAGCCGGAACAGGTTGACCTTCAAATTCAATATTGCTGGTATCGCCCAACCAAATATCGTTTTTAACTCTGACCACATCGTCTGGAATAGGGTCGCCCGGCACGGCGGCTTTTTGTTTCAAATCCAAGGCGTTTTCGGTTTGACGCGCCATGCTCTCGTCCATTTCCGGCGAAACAGAGCAAGCTACGGTAACGCCCAAAATACCGATAACAGCCAGTTTTAACAAATTAGTCATACGCATTTTCGTCCTCCATTGTTTCAATTACCAAGACGCGGTTACCTTTATAGAATGTTGCCACCGGAGCTGGTCTTGCTCGGGCAAAAGCGCGTACAAGGGCAGACGACACATCGGCAAAGTTGCCTCTAAACATAGCGCCTGCGTTTAAGGTATAGTTACGATTGGTTTTCCAAATCAATCGCCAGCCGGATTCTTCACTCCAAGCGGTCAGCAGTTCTTTCAGGCTTTGACCTTCTTCTGCCAGCCAGTCTTTGTTTTGATCTTCTTCTTCGGCTTTAGTTTCTTCAGAAGGCTGTTCGCCAGCGGTTTGCGACTGTTGATTTTGCGCTTGAATATATGCGGCATTGCGACCGCCTTGAGCATAATTTCCGCCCTGAGCAGCTGCTGCATTGCCGTCGCGTTCCATCACTTCGGCTTCATAGTCGACAACTTCATTATCTATGCTAGGCGGTACCGAGGCGGAAATATTGTTACCAGCGCCAGCTTGGGTAATACGATGGTCGCGCGGCGTGCGTTCGCCATATTTGCGGAAATCCGCCTGCGTGCGTGTATAGTTTATGCCAGTGGCAGGCTCGGTTGAATCTTCGCACACGCTGAAACCGTCGGGAGTTTCGGTGCAAACTTCGCGGTATTCCTGTTCGCTGGTGCAAATTCCGTTTTCACATTCTTCTTCCAAATAGCTTCTATTGCTGATACAGCCGCTCAGTGCAAAAAGACACAGGAATAAACTTAATGCCGTAAGTTTATTAGTCATAATATTTCTTTCAAAATTGTATCTCATCGTATTTTCCTATAATACATGTTGCATTAAAAATAGCAAGCAGAAGTTAATACCAAGGGTTATAAGCCTTTTTGCGGGCTTTATTCGCATCTTCTTCGCTGGCGTATCTTACATTCCTAATAATAAAAGAGTTTGGTTCTCTATCGGTAAAAATTATGTTAATTTTGTTATAATCCACACCATTATTTACCAAAATAGAATACAGAAGGTTCAGACGCTTTTGCTGCAGCTCATATGAACCAGTGCCGTCAATTCTGATTTCAATAAAGACATCGTCATTTTTTACGGCGTTGTCGGAAAAGGCTTTCAGCCATTCCAAAGTCTGACCCGAAATTTCCGCGCGGTTCGGCTGAAACGCCAATTTCAGCTCGGACGGAGCAATGCTGGAATTATCCTTGCGTCCCAACCCCAGCAGCTTGCTGAAGGCGGATTCACCGGAGTTTGTTTCTTTTTTAACTTTCTCCGCGGTTTCTTCGTCTGATTTTTTGCTGCTAGATGAAAACCACGCTGCAATACTATCAGTCAGGCTTGGCGAGCTGTTAAGCGGAGTTGTGCTCTGTTCAGCCGCATTTTCTGCTTTAGGCAGCGGCGTGGTGTTGGCATCTTTTTTCGGCTCATCGTCTTTTGCCGCCGTGTCACCGAGCTCGCCGCTTTGTTTCAGGCGTTCGCTCAATTTTTTATTTTCTTCTGAATACGAAAGCTGTGGCGTTAAATTTTCATCGTTGGCAATATCTTCCGGAATAGGAATTAGAATATTCTTCATCATTTTATAGGCGACTTTGGTCTCTTTTTCAGTTTTTGCTGGTTCAGGAGTTTCTATCGCCAATGCGGTCGGAGCCACATCGTCTTTTGCGCTCATTTGGTTTTTGGAAATATGCGCGTTTCCGGTTGAAGCAGCCACCCAAGGGTCGGAATACGGCTCTTCCATGCCGGTGGTTAGTTTGCTTTCGGTGTTTGTTTCCACGCTTGCCATAGCCAAACGGTTGGTGGTTCCCAAATTTTGCAGGCGCACATTGTCAGAAGCTAAGGCAACTTGGCTGTTTTCGGCTTCTGATAAAATTTTTACATCTTTTTTCGGCTCGCTGAAATTGTGCATTATCGGAATACTGAACATTTTAGCCTCGCTGGCATCAGCAATTTTCAGAGGCTCTTCGTTTTCAGCATCTGCAATTTCAGGATTCTTTTTAAGCTCAGAGGAAATTTTACCATTATCGGAATTTTCTGCTAATTCCAAAGAATTATCTTCTTTTTCGGGCAACGAGTTGTCAAGCTCATCATCTTCCGGAGCAAATAAAATCTCACTGCTGCTGTCTGCCTGCAGGACTTGTTCTCCACTTGACTGGGCAACCAGCTCCGCGGTGGCGGTAACGATTGGTTTTTCTGTAGATTTTGTATCTTGCACAGCGGCGATATCAAGTGTTTGCTTCGCCGGAGTGCTGTTTATTTGTTTGAATTTTTCGGCAATCGGGTTTGTTTCTTCAGAAGTTGCAAATAATTCAATATCTTTTGCGCGCAGGTCGTCAAAATTTGCTTCTGCGGAATCTTGTTCATTTTCGGGCAGCAAAAAACTGACTTTAGCCGCGGTAAACACCACAACTAAAGAAAACAAAAAGCTGCCTATAAAGCATTTCCAACCAAATCTTGGCATTTTCAAACCCTTAAATGCAGGAATCCGCATACAAAAAGCATACGGTACACCCGTCTTAGCCGCAGAATACAACTAATTTTGTTAAAATAGAGTTAATAGTCGAAAACAAAGTAAAGCAAAGCCTGAGCAGATGTTTTGGCGGAGTTTTATTATCAAAAAATTTACTAATTTGATGCTATAAAAAACTCGTAGAAACAATTTTGTTAGTGTGAATTTTTTGTTACAGCCAATTTTATTGTGAAAAAACATATAGTTGCACAAATTCAAAAAAGCTGGAATTTTTTATAAAAATGCGTTAACATAAAATTGTATAGAATTCGACTTAAGGAGAACTAAAATGAAATTTTTAAAATCAAATATCCTGAGCATTACCACAATGACATTTTTGTTTGCTTTGGTAATGATGGGTGATGCTTTGGCTGTAACTGTATTTGGTACAGCAGCAGGCAAATTGGTAGACTTGTTCAAAAACGCCAAAATGGTTGTGTTTGTTATCGGTGGTTTTGGTTTGGTTGCTTTGGCTTTCCAAGCTATCTTTGGTAAAATTAAATGGGCATGGTTTGCCGCTTTGGCATTCGGTTTGGCTGTTGTTGCCGCTGCCGGCGCTATCGTAAACTACGCTGCTAATACAAATAAGGCTGCCGGTAATAAGTTTGGTGATACATTGGGTGATGGTCAGCAATCAGTTTGGGACAGTAACTATAGTTACTAATCTTCACCATTTGAAGGAAGGTGCTGCAGCGCCTTCCTTCAAAGAAAAATTTATTATTTAAAGGAGGCGTTCAAGATGTTTATGAAAATATGGAACTTTATGTATAATAACAAATATACACTGTGTCTGATTCTTTCTGTATTTTTATACACATCGGACGCTTTTGCCGTTTTTGAAGCACTGAATACTGCTGGTAAAAATATTTTCGGCGGTTTGACAAAGCTAGTTGCCCCGGCGGCGACCATCGGCATTGCCTGTTGCTGTATCGCGGGGATGTTTGGCAGTTTTAACTGGAAATGGTTTGCGGCGATTGCCATCGGTATTTTTGTAATGTCGGCAGCGGCTGCTGGTTTGATAGACCATGGTATAGAAACCGCCGATTTGTCGGGCGATATGTAGGAGAAAGATTATGTTTACAAAAAATAAATGCAGTGTTTTTCTTCTATCGGTTTTTGCTTTTATTTTGGTTTCTGTGTCAGAAGCTCATGCTGACGTATTTGATAAATTATCAAGCTTGGGAGAATCTCTTGGCGTTGGGTTGGCTAAAAGCGGCTATTTAATCGCCGGCTTAGGGTTAATAGCTTTTTCCGTGGCAGCGATATTTAATAAAGTCAGCTGGAAAACTTTAGCTTATATTATGATGAGTACGTTTATTCTAACTGTGTTGCTGAGTGGTATAATATATAAATCACTTCAAGTTAATGGTTCATTCAGTGCCTTGGGCGGAGTTAGTTTTAACGGTGTCGGCGGCAGTACGTCAACTGGTCAAGATACCAAAACTAATCAGGTTAATAGCGGGCATAAATAAGGCGGGTGCAAATGAAATTATTATTTGCTGTGATATTTTCTTTTTTTCTGCTGCCGTTTTCGGTATACGCTTATATCGACACCACAGTAGACGGCGAGGCGGAAGCAACCGCCGGCGAGCAAAACACCAATTTATACCGCTTGAATGCAGATAATTTAAGCCGTTTGAAAAAAATGCGCCAAATAGATAATGTGCTTGCCCGCAATCCAAACGCCAACATTGAAAACAGCCAAGAAATGGAAGACCTGCTCAGCAACAAAAAACAGGTTGATTTAGATGCGCAGGCGCAGTTGGCGCAAATGTATAAAGATACGGTTGACCGCACCAAAAATAAAAATGCCTTGATAGTTAAAAACGCCGATGATTACCGCCAAGTTTTGCAAACCGCGGCAAATTCGGTGAAAGATGTTGAGGTGATAACTAATCTGAAACAAAGAATACGGAGGAGATAATGCGTGAAGAAATTTTAAAAGCCGTTGCTCAGCCGCCTAAATTTTTATTTGCCCCGATGGTTCCGGCAATTATAAATTTGGGTATTCAGTTTCCTATGCTTTTTATGGGTATTGGTGTTGCTGATGTTAACCCTTTGTTTTTTATTACAAGTATAATTACCGCGCATGCCGCGCTGGTGGTTGCCGGAATAAAAGAACCGCATTTGTCAACCATGCTGCAGGCGTACGGGCGCAGCAACAAAATAAGCCAAAATTTATATGCAGTACAAGGAAATAAGTTTGAGCCATGAATAATTATGATTTTATGAGTATATTTGTAGAAGGGCTGAGCAATGTGCAGATTGTGGTGGCTCTTATCGGTATCGCTTCGGCGGCGTCGTTTGCCGTGCTGCTTTCAACTCGTTTTGGACGCTGGGTTTTGCCGCAGCCTCGTGAATCCCGCGTGTCGGACTTTTTGCCTTTTGCCAAGTTGATGTCAGACGGTGTGACCATTCAGTGCAGCAACAACTCCTATGCTCGTGTTTTCAAAGTGGAAGGCGTTGATCTAGCCTCGGCGACCGGCGAAAAAGTATATTCTATGATGGAAGCCCGCAAATCGTGGATTGACGATATGGCAAATATGCAAATTGTCTGCCGCGTGATTACTATTCGCGAAAGAATTTCCTTGGAAAAAGAAAAAAGAGATTTCGGCAACCAGTTGTTGGATTCCATTTCGCAGATTTGGTTTAACAATATGAACCGCATATATAGCAATAAGCACTATATAATAATGTCGGTTATCGACCGCAAAGACGCCTTAAAAGATTTGAACTATGCGTCGCAGAGCTTGCTTTCGACTATGGGTGAATACGGTGTCAGCCCAATGTATGAAACCGAAGACAGCAAGGCAACCGACAGCCCGTTCTATGTATTTTCGCGTCTGTGCAGCCCAATTTCCAAGCCGGAGCCTAAAGTCCGCAACACCGAAGGTGCTAGACTTTGCGAGATGCTGACCGCCGACCATATCCATTTTACCAAAGAAGAGGGAATTATCAAATTTTTCTCCGGTGAAAAAGAACTGTATGAAATCGCCATGGGTATCCGTGTCAGCGGCGAAGCCATGGACGAGAGTATGATTTATTCTTTGAACGCCATTGACTGTGAGCTGGTGATTCTGCACAATATCCGTCCGCTTTTCCGCTCTGAAGGACGCTTGCTTTTAGTTCAGCAGCAAAGAATGGCGCGTGTAACCAGCTTTTCTGAAAACGTTGCCGAACAATATAGCGAAGCGCTGGCGGCGATTGATGATAGCGATAACAACTATCAGTCTTTATGCGAATACGCTATGACAATCATTATTAAAGGCGAAACCAAAGAAGAAATTAACTTTGGCGAGTCTGAGGTGCAGCGTATTTGCCGTGCGTTTGGCGTTACTCCGGTGCGTGAAGGCTGGGTGAACCAAGCTGTGTTCTTTACGCAGTTTCCGACTTATGACACTTACCCGAGAACCTATCGCTATTTGTCGCGGGTGATTGCCATGGCTGTAACCATGGACCACCCAGCGGAAGGTTTTGGCAAAAGCGACTGGGGCAACGGCGCCATCACGGTGTTCCGCACCATGTCCGGTTCGGCGTACCGCTTCCAATTCCACGTTTCCAGCGAAGAGTCTGCGGTGGCGCACTGCTGCATTATCGGTCCGACCGGACAAGGTAAAACTACTTTGCTGACCTTTTTAGCCGGACAGGCTATGCGGCACGGCGATTTGCGCGTGTTCTTCTTTGATCGCCACTTGGGTGCGCAAATCTTTACCCGAGCCATAAAAGGCGCGTATGTCGGCTTTGACGGCGACGAAAAAAATGTGTCTCTGAACCCGTTTGACTGCGCTAACACGCCGGAAAACCGCTCGTTTTTACGTCGTTGGCTGAAATCTATTACTATGGTGGACGATGCTTTGGCAGAACGCGAGGTAGCCCGTGCTATTACCACGGCGTTTGACTATCTGCGTCCGGAAGAGCGGTTGCTGAAAAATTTGTATAAAAGCTGTTTTTCTCCAACCGGAAATATGCGGCGAGAACTGTTCCGCTGGGTAAACCCTGATCAATATGGCGCAATTTTTAACGGACAGAATGATAGCTTAGATTTGAAGAGCCGCCGTTTTATGGCGTTTGACTTTACACATATATTTGAAGATGAAAACCTTGCTCCTGCCGTAATTAGCTATATTATGCACCGTATACAGTCCGAAACTGGTGAAACCGGCGTGCCGTCGCTGATTATGATAGATGAAACGGCGCCGATGCTTAAACACCCGATGTTCCGCGACTATTTCATTATCGGTCTGCAGGAAGGACGTAAAAAACGCCAAGCCTACCTCTGTGCTTTCCAACAGCCGAATATTGTTGATAAGTTGGGCGTGGGCGAGGTTATCCGTGGTCAATGCCAAACTGTAATATTCTTCCGCAATCCGCAGGCGCAGCTTGAAGATTATGCTAACTGGAATTTAACACAAAGTGAGCTTGACTTTATTTTTGGTAAAAGCTATCGTGACTTCCCGTATGCAATTTTGCTATCGCGTCCGGTAACCGGAGAGTCTGTAATTTTGGACGTTGATCTGAGCGGCTTGGGTAAATACCTGCGTATTTACAATTCCGGTCGGAAGAATGTTTTGCTGGTTCAGCAGCTCATAAAAGAATATGGCGAAGACGGATTTGTTACAAAATATTTAAATATTGCCTAGGTTTTTCAAAAAGTCTTCACTTTTGCGCAAAAATAAGGTACACTTTTTAAATAAGAATTAAGGATTAAAGGAGGCTATTATGGATTTATGCAGAATAATAAAACGAAGCGGCGTTTTTCTTTGCCTCTCTTTAATTTTATACGCTGAAAACGCGGCGGCTTTTCCATTGCCGACCCAAGATATGGCACGTTTGGCTCAATCTGCTAAAACCATAAAATTGCAGATTGATGAAATTTATCAAGAATATCAAAGCAATATGAATATAATCAAGCAAATTCAAAACGGAGGCTATGCCTCCGCAGCAAGAGAATTGTTTGGTAAAGTTCAAAACGGTGAATATGACCGCTATGGCGGAATGGTTAAAAACGTTGGCGCAAGTTTGGAAACTGGCGCGGCAAATGCGCAGGCTGTGGCGTCTAAAAAAGAAAAACGCAAAGAAATTAACGAAAAACTGGCAGAAAAAGAATTGCAGCGTAAAAAAGAAGAAGCTGAAAAAGCTCAGGCTAAGGCTGATCAAAAACAAAAAGAAAGCGAAGGTTTGGCTAAGAAAAGCGCTTGGAGCAAAGCTTACAGCTGGGTTAAAAAGAACAGCGTTTCTGCGGTTGATACCGTTTCATCGGGTGTTAATACCATCGAAAACGGCGGTTCAATAAAAGATATTTATAACAACACCAAAGGTTCTTTGGGCAATATAGCCGGCAATATGAAAGATGATGCCGATGAAGAGGCTGCTATAAGAGAAAAGCAAGAACAAAGAGCCGCAGAAGAGCAAGCAAAGCAAATTAAAGAAAATTTGGATAAATTAGAGCAAAAAATGAATGAGCAGACGATAAATGATTTGCTGAAGAAAAATGACCCAACGGAAAATTTAGGCAAATAGGAGATTGAAATGAAAAAACACACTATCATAATTGCTTTTTCGGCAGCATTGCTTTTAAGTGCATCTCCTATGTCTTTGGTAAACGCGCAGGTAAGCGATTTATGGAGCACCACAGGAGATAGCTATAATAAAGGCTGGAATAATAACAGCGGAGCTGACATTGACTTAAATGGCAAATCGCCGCTGCAGTCCACAGTTGACGAAGCCGCCAACGCCAGCAGCGAAGTTTCAGATGCTTACGGCAAAACCACAACCACAGTCACAACTAGCTCAGGCACTCCTTCTGCTTCAGAAGTAAGCGGAAGCGCCAGCAGTTCTTCAAACACGGCGGGCTCTGCGTCTGCGGCGGATAGCGGCAGTACAGAAACTACATCAGGAACTTCAACTGGCATTTCGGCGGATAAAAAACAAAAAGAAGACACCACAAACTATACTGGCGTTTTCAATGAACGGCAGATTGTTCCTAATACCATGGCGATTTATTGTAAAACAAACGCCGAGGATATGCTGAAAGAAAGCTCTAAGCTGTATAATTGCATTAACGATATAGCTCGCAGCATAAATGATAAAGACAGTTCGGTTCGGGCGGAAAATTTACAGCGTTTCAGCGAGATTCGCTATGAAGAGCTGAAAACGATGATGGCGCAGGCAATAGCCAAAGGCGCAGCGATTTCTAATTATGAAAATATCCAAAATGAACTTGGCGACGCTACCAGCAAAACTAAAACCGAACATGAAGACAACGTGGCGATAGCTAATGCGACCAGCACCTTGACAGACGTTATCAACACTATGCGCGATTTATATGCTGAGCGTCTGAAAAATGAGGCAATCAGCGGGATTCAGTCCATTGACCCTAAAGTTATTAAAGACATTGCCGAACAAGAAAGCAGCGCTGCAAACGGCAGTGAGAAAAAAGATGAAAATTCTAACGCAAGTACGGCAAAAGATGGTAAAAGAGACCAAGAATCAACTTCTACCAAGATAGCGGTAACCGAAAATAATCCGAACCGGAGTGTTGCGTGGAAAGATGGCAATAATTGCTCGCAAACAATCTGTACTGGCGGAAATGATGATACTTGCCATGAAAAAGTTATCACTTGTCCGGATAACGTATATCCGATAAACGGCAGCGCCGGAACCTATATGGTTTGTATGCGCGGCGAATGCAAAAAATATGAAGATGCGGATATGTGCGATAACGGAACTCTGCAAGAGCAAAGCGGCAGCATAAGCAACTGGGAAACCGGTATGTGCGGCGACAGCGAGTGTCCGGCAGGCATCTATAATGTCAGCGGTCGAAAAGTTGCATGCTATAACGGCGGCTGCAAGGTTTGCTTGGATGAAGTTGTTGTAACTGCCAAATAGGCGTTAAAGTAAGGAGAAAGGAAATGAACATAAAAACAGTCATATTCTGCGGTACTGTGTTGACCCTTGCTCCTTGCATGGCTAAGGCGGATTTAGACCCGACAACACTTATTCAAGATAAAATTTTGAATGTGCAGGAAGAAATTAACAAAACGCTGAAAACCTATACAGGGCAGCAGATGTATTTGCAACAACTTGTAAACAGCCGCGATAAATTGAATGAATTGAAGCAGATGGGTAAAACATTTGCCCTTGATTATGCTAACGACTATATTAAGCGTGTGAAGGTTCGTTCTTTTTCAATCAAAGGAATCACCGAAGGTTTGCAGGGAGCGGTGGCAACGCCGGAAATGGCTCGTAAAGTTGGTCAGAAAATGACGCAGAAAGAGCTGGTCAGCGACGACATTCAAAAAGCAAAAGAACATCAAAAGCTTATCAATGATTTGCAAGTTGAAAACGTGGCGGCTATGTATGCAAAATCATTGGTTTTGCGCCGTGCTATAATTGCCGAAAATGAAGAGCTGGAAAAAGAAGAAAAAGAGGAAATGACTGATTTAAGCCTTATTGAAAATGCTTATAAAGTTGTTTCTAACCGTGCTACCGGACGCTGGAAAACCATTTTGGATACGGAAGCAAACTTCAGCGGTCAGCTTGCAGTTGCCGGTTTGTTGAGCATTCGGGCTAATACGGCGGAAGAAGAGGAAGAAGCCGCAATAGCCGATGCTAAGAAAAAAGCCGAGGAAGAAGCTAAAAAGTCAGGCGAAGAAGGTACTGACACCGATGGTAAAAAGCCTTAAAGAGAAAGGAATATAAGATGAAACATAATTCAAAACATATCTTTGCTCTTTTAATATTGAGCGCCGTATTTGTCCTGCAAAACCAGCCAGTTTATGCAATTTCCAAGCTTGACTTTTTTACTCAGCTGGAAAATATGAATAAAAAAGTGCAAAAAATTAAAGAAAAATGGGAAGAAAAATATAATAAAGCTATGTCTGACTTGGAAGCAAAGGTTGAAAAAGCAGGCGGACTAGAAGGTAAGGCTTTATTTAATGATATTCGCACGCAAATGGAAGGCGATTCCAAAAACATAATTGATAATGTAAAGAGCAATGCGAAAAATCTGGATTTTGATTTTAAGACAAATATTAAAAATGTAACAAGCAAATATGCTAACACCAAACTGGATTTGGCAACGGCAAATTCTTTGCTGAGCGACTATAAATATTCTTTGGCGCAGGAACGGAGTAAAAAAGAACAGGAAATTAAAACAAAAATAGCTGTGTTGGATGCTGAAGAACAACTGCCTAGCACTAAAACAGACGCTAAGCGTTTGCAGGAAATCGCTCAGGAAAAGGCTGATTTAGCCATGCAGTTGAAAGCGTTGGAAGATAAAGATCCTGAACAGAATGAAAAAATGCAGACAATGGAAAAGCAAATCCAAAAGTACGCCGATGAAGCTTCCAAGCTTAATCGTGAACTATTGGAAGAAGGCGGTAAGGCTTATATGGAAAAAGCCACGGATGCGCTTTTTGCCGCTGCTGAAGAAGATGAGGAAAATGAAAAAACGGAAGAAATGTATGCTTCAGATTATAAAGATTTCTTTTTAGGCAAATATGAGAAAGAAAGCTCTGAAACCATTGCCAGAGTCAGATATAAGCGGCAAAAGGAATATTATTTAGCTTTGCAAAATTTAATGCGTGTGCTGATAATAGGTTCGGCAAAAGGTAAAACTATTGCGGACAGTTCGGAAAACTATTTAGTGCGCACCACCGGTGGAGAAAATAAAGACGGTGAAAAAGTTGCAGCTCCTGATGGTATTTTCGGCGGTATGAGCATGAAAATCGGCGCCGATATTCAAAATGCCAAAATTGCTGCCCGCTATACGGAACTTTTGCTGGCGCAAATGCGTTTTAATGCAATGTCAGAAATAATTTTGTGGAATGATAAATATAAATTGAATGACTACAGCAAGGACTTTACAGCCTTTAACTTGGACGATTATGTCAACAAGAAAAAGAGTTTGCTAAACAAGCTTAAAGACAAGGCAAACAGCACAGTTCAAGACAAGGTAAGTAATTACGGCTTTTAATCGGGAGAAAAACTATGAAAAAAATATGCAAAATATTTATGCTGGTAAGCGGATTGCTGTTTTTCAAAACTGCAAACGCTTCGCTTATTCCCGACTACACTCCGCTGCTGCCGTTTGCACCGCAAATTTGCTTCCAATGCACGCCTGCTACTATCAGTTTTGTAACCACGACGATTGATCAGGTCAATACTATGCACGATAAATTGACAGGCGGTCAGTTGATTACTACTATCACTCAAAGTTTCAAATCTTATGCACTGACTTTTGGTAAAAGCAAACTGAATTATCTAAAGCAAAATCTTGCCAAACGCAAAAAAGTTGTTTCGGCATCGCGCACCATTGAAGACAGTAAATTGACTGCCGCTGCCGATATTAAAGATGAAGCTAAAGTAAAAGAAGCATTTATTGAGCTGTTTTTGCAATATCCGTCGCAAAACGGCAACGAAAAAAAGATTTATGAAAGCAACGTTAAACAGCTTTCAATGGATACTACCTTGGAAATGTATATCACCGCGCGTGAAATGGATAAAGAAGTTCGCACAATTTTAGCTGAGCTTGACACCATAGAAAAATGCTTGGTTGCTGGAGAAGATTGCAGTGAAGAAGGCTTGGAACAATATAACTGCCAAACAAATGGCACAGAAGACGAGGTTTGCATTTGGCGCAACGCTTTGACTGCCGTTCGTTTATATGACAAGATTATGCGCTACAATGAATTTTTGGTAGCGATGAACTCGCAATATAATGCTGTCCGCAGTATCGGTGGTACGGCAAAAATCCGCGAAGCCGAAGAAAAAAATGATGAAAAAGGAAAAAAGCAAAGTTTTTTAGGTATTTTTAATGAAACTACTAAATTAGCGGTAAACTCAAGAAATCGGGTCATAACATTAAGAGATGCATCGGTAGAAGGGCAATTTGACACTCTTGACGGCGCTGGTTTGGAATCTCCTGTTGCCGGAAAAGAAAAAGAATTTGAAAGCTTGGAAATAATTGCCGAGGCAAAAAAGGCTATGAATGAAGCCATTATGGCTCATAATTATAAACAGGCTTTGCCGCAATACCGCGGAGTATTTGAAACTTATAATAATTTTTTGGCATATAAGAAAAAAACAGGTAAATACGAAGAAATGTCTTTGGATTGCGTTGGCAGGTATTTGACTAATTATTTTACGGATACTTCATCTACCGCCGCTTGGTATGGTGTAAACTGCACCAAAAACAGTGATAAGTATCAATGTCATTATTCGCCGGAAAAATTATTTACGGACACCGCCGCCAGCATTGGTGATTATGACGTTGCCTGCACCGAAGACAGCTCTAAAAAATGCTATATTATCAGTCGCGGCGACCTATCTAAAAAGAACGGCGGCATAAACGGCTGGCTTGCCGCTCTTCAGGAGAAAATCTATCAAAAAATAGATAAGGAAAATCAAAACAGCTATGAAAATGGTACAAATTCCGGTGAATATGTTTCTGAAAATGATGATTTGAGTTCTGACGGTTTAGTTTCTTTCAAAGATATGAACGCTCAAGGCGATAAAAATTATAAAAAAGATGAAAACGGTGAAAACTCCAAAATGTATAAAAAGCCGTCAATGGAAGAAGAAATTTATGCCGAAGGACGTGCTAATGCTTTGATGAATTGGAGCTTAGGACGGGAAACCTCTCAAATGATAAATAAGGAATTTGTTTCAAAAAGTTCAACTTTCGGGCGGACTAAGAGCGGCTATTCTTTATGGAACGATCAAAAATATTTTTATGACGGCTATTTAAACGGCAAATATGAAAATATTGAGGCTTATATAGAAAAACAGCCTATTATCAGCCAGTTGTCAAAAGTAGCCTTGGCAATTAACGCCAAGTATCCGTATGTAGGAGTTAACGCGGAGCAGCAGCGTTCGGAAACTGCAAAAGCAATTAACAATATGGTAAAATCGTTTGAAACAGGTTTGAGCTCTGATGTGCTAGATGAAAAATTGGTTCAGACGCGGGCTGATTTACAGGCAATTACCGATGATTATTTCAAGTCTATGAGTTCATTAAAAGCTCAAAAATCAGCAATTTATGCGCAGCTTGATAAATTAAGCGAAACCTACAGCGATATGGTTGATGAGCTGAATCAGGCAAAATCAGATGCCAGTTCTTCAGAGGTTTCAATGGAAAAATCAGAAGACGCCATTAAAGCTGGTAAAAAATTGGAACGAGGCAATACTATTTCGCAGCAACGCAAAGGATTTAATGAAAATATTGAAGACAGCAAAAAAACTAAAGCCGCAGCAGAAAAGAAAATTAAGGAGCTGCAGCCAAAAGTAAACAGTCTGAAAAAGCAAATTGAGAATACCCGCAAAAAATTGGAAAGCACTGATACGCAAATGTATCAGGCAAAAGCTGACTATGTTATTAAGTATAACGAAGCAGCTGTTAAAGCTGATAAAGAAATCACAGCGGCTGCAAAATCATATACCGAGGTAAAAGCGGCATTTATAAAAGCTAATGAAAGCAAATTGGTTTCAAATCCGGTGATGATAATTGCTAATCGGCTGTTAGAAAAAGCTAGAGCGCAAGCTAAACAATATGTTGAAGAAGCAAAAAATGAAATTATCGGATTAGGCGATTCTAAATACACAGCCGCTGGTGCTGCAAAAATAAAATCTATCCATCAAGATTTGCTGGAAAAACTTAAAAATTTGAATATGGCGCCGGACGATAGTACTTACAGTCAATATTTGGAGCAGTTTAATGATATTTTTGCCGATACTGTAACTGGCAAAGAAGCTGAAGACAGCGAATATTTTGTCGGAATTGTGGAAAGAGAGCGCGATTTTACCACTCCGAAAACTCCTTCAGCTTTCAGTTCGGCTCCGCTGCGTGAAGTTTTCCACTTTGATATGGATGACTATGATACGGTGCTTAAATATTTCAAAACCGGCGTAAATAAAATTCCGGAAAACAATTCTGATGTTACGCTTATTGGCAATAGTTTGTTATTAAGTGGCTTAGATTTGCCAAAGATTTGGGAACAGTTGCTTTCTTATCGTCCGTATGTTGAAAAAGCAATAGATTTTAATGAGTTATTCCACAAAAACGGCGAAGCGGCTGATGTTACGGCTGCGTCCGGCATTTATCCATGTCTGATGAATAATACTCCGGTTACGGTTGGCGAGCATGGCTATGCAAAAGCCGACTATGCGTCATACAAGTGCTTGAATTTGGTTGGCGGAAAAGATGTTGAAGCAGATGCGTCAATCAAAGTCGGTAATGCCTTGAGCGCGCAAAATTGGTCTAAAGCCAGCGAGCTGGGGCAGCTTTTGGATTATGTTGAAGAAATAGAACTGGTTGCCGGTTTAAAAATTGTTAAAGGCGGACATCTCACCTTTAATAAATATATTCAAAAAGCTGTATATAATTTGGAAAAATCCGGCAATATAAACAAAGATAAAAATGCAGCGCGTGATTATTTTATGTATTCGCGTATGCTGTTTGAACATAACCAAATCGGAGACTATCTAGGTTATAAAGAGCTGGACGCGCGGGCGCAAAATGCTGTTGATATACAGGCTCAGCAAGTTAAAAGCATTAGAGAAAAACTTAAAGAAATTTTCAGTTCTTTGAATCATGACATTGTCAATATTGATGACTTTGATTTAAGCAAAGCTAGCGATTACAAAGAAGCCGAAGATACGCTGAAAACCTATAAAGAAGGCTATATGCGCCGTTTGGAAAATTTGATTGGTTCAATCACTGGCGAAACCGAGCTGGTTCTTTCCGGTAAAGCTGAATTGGAAAATGGTTTGGCGGTTTTGAAAAAAGATGCCAATGAAGAAGCAGCAGTTTCCCCCGATGATGATTTGGACGAACTGGAAGAAAAGATAAAAACAGCGAGAGCGAATATGGCTTTAACTGATGAGTACGACAGCGAAGGAAACGATAGCTTCAAAAAACAGATGGAAAATCTGCGCCCTCCGTATTGCGCTGTATATCCATATAAAAGATAAAAATGGAGAATAACGTTGGAATTAGATAAAAGAATGGAACAAAAACTGCTGACGGATAAAAATGCTCCGCAAAAAGAAATGCAGTTTCAATACATTACCGATGACAAAATTAACAGCAACTCGGTCAAAGAAATTTATTTCTGCTGGCTTTCTCGTTTGGTGATTATCTGCGCTATTTTATCTTTGGGCTTGTTTTTGAGCGCTTCTCTGGTCATATTCCGCTTGGCGCCGGAAATTGTGGTGGAGCCGTTGTTAATCATCAGCCAAAATGATTCTGAAACAATGGTGCGCTATGAACCGATAACGCCTAAGATGCCTTCAATCAAACAGCTGAATGAAATGTTTATAAAACAATATGTTATAATGCGAAATACCGTGATTAACGATGAGCAGGAAATGCGTACGCGCTGGGGACCGGGGGGAATTGTGGCATATTTATCGGCGCCGCTGGTTTACCGCGAATTTGTGGGGCAAAATGCCGCCAATGTGCAGGCTATGTTTGATAATGAATATTCCAGCGAAGTACGCATAGACAGCGTTAATCGCATTAGTGAAACCAGTCCGGCTTGGATTGTTAATTTTACTATTTATAATCTGTCGCGTTCGCGTAGCGGAAAAAGCGGCGCTCTAACTCTGAAAAAAACAAAAATGCGTGCTTCTATAACGCCAAAATTTATACCTGAGCGCCGAGCCGTGTTTGCCCGTTTAATCAATCCGCTTGGCTTTACTGTTATGAAATATAACCAAGATGAAATCAGAGAATAATTTTTGTTTAAGCAATTTTAATCTTTTTATTTTAGTATAATAGCCAAAGGAGTATCCTTAGTCTGGCTTAAAACGTCGCAAGGCTAGGGTTTCCCTATGGTATAGTCGATTCTATGCCTGAAAATAACATATTGAAAAAAGAGGCAAAGATGTCTAAAAAAATTTTGTTAATCATTGGGCTGTTGTTAGTTTTATCCGCCTGCAGCTTGTTTGGTTCTTATTATGAGCCGGAAGCGGTTGGACCAGGTAAAGATGTTAACGAGCTGAAATTATCGCCGTGCGCCTGCATGCAGGTTGAGCTGATTAAAGAAGTGCCGGAATGGTTTTTAGAAACAATTTAACGGAGTAGCGGAAAATGGCAGACCAACTGGGGACAAATAATACACAGCAGAGGTTATTAAAATCCGGAGCGCAGGTGCGAACCAGAGCGCATCCCGCTATGCGCCGTGTAAACCGCAATGAAGACAGTTTGGTCGTAAACGCCAGTGAAAAGCGCTATTTGTGGACGGCTCGCGCGTTTGCTGTGGTTACAGCCATCAGCATATGCTGCAATTTAATATTGCTGCTGACAATCTCTAATATTCTGCCGCTGTATCGGGTTGAACCGTATTTGCTAACTTTGAGCAGTAAAGATGAGCAGGTTTACCGTATTGTTCCATATAGCCGCGATATGGATTCTCAAAAATCAATTACCGAAACATTTGTACGCGAATATATTTTGTTGCGTACAACTTTGCTGTCAGATACCGAGGAAATGGAATCTCGTTGGCAAAACGGCGGCGATTTGCAGGAAATGTCTTCTTCCATTGTGTACCAAGATTTTTTGAAAAACACCGGACGCAAGCTTATGCAGCGTATGAAACAAGACGGCTTGACCAGTTCGGTAAAAATTTTGACGGTTAATGAAATTGAAGATAAAACATGGCAGGTTGAATATAGCGTTGACTACTATTTGCCGTCTTCATATAAACCAAAAACCATTCGCTACCGTGCCAGCCTGAAAGTTCAATATCAGCCGCGGCGCGTACAATATAAAGAACGCTTAAAAAATCCGGTCGGTTTCAAGGTGATTTCTTACGGAACAAAGCAATTAAAAGATTAACCTGTTAAGGAAAAAAATATGAAAAATTTAGCTAAATTGACAGTTTTGATAAGTTTATTGTGGGGAGCCGAGGCATTTGCCGGCGATTTGCTCGAAAATACGGATTCGCTGGATCAATATGCCGACCAGTCACAAGGCAATTATCAGCCGATGAACCTGAACTATGCCGGCTTTAACTCTATCGGCATGGTGCAAAGCGCATGGCAGGATCCATTGCAGAATTTGGGCGAAGGACAAACTAAACCGGCATATTCTAAATATTATTGGACGCCGGATTTGGTGCTGCCGATTCGCGTGCGTGAAGGTATGATTACTTTAGTCAATTTTCCGGAATGGGAGCTGATAGAAAAAATTACTTTGGGCGACAGAGGCTCTTTTGATGGTCAGATTTCTTCTCCTAACACGGTTATGCTGTATCCGCGCAGCGGAAGTCAGGTTGGCGTGGACAGCAACGTTGTAATTAACGGACGTTCCGGCAATAAATATGTGTTTTATATTAAAAGCGAGGCAGTCAACACCGAACGTTTGACCAATTCGATTATTGATATTGATGTTGTCGGGGGAAACGGCGCATCGGGAGGTAGTCCCAGTAGCAGTTCAGGGGTGGTAGCCGGAGGTTCCGGTATTTCGGCATTTCGCGGCGACAATAAAACTGCCGATGCAACGTATACTAGGCGTTTCTTGAAGGAAGATTGGCTGAAAAGTCTGCCGATTGACCCGACAAAGTTCCGGTTTGACATAGAAATTTATGTGCCTAATCCTGATGATGTTGTGATTGCACCGGAGCGCGTTTGGAGAGACGATATTTTCACCTATATTGATTTGGGTGAAAAAGCATTGAATATGACTCAGCGCCCGATTGTGACTTTGATTGTTGAACGTGTAGAAACTCCGGTTGGTTTCAGAACCAAAGGACCAAACAATCGTTTGATTATTGTCGAGGGTGTCGGCGATATGGTTATGCGTAGCGGCAAGCGTATGGTTTGTCTCAAATTGCGCCGTTCAGATGAAGAAGGCTTGCAATATGTTACATACGCCGATGATTCCAATGATTGGGACGTGGCGCCGGCAATTCCGAGCGGGGTTAAATCCGGAAGCGGTGCAGGTGCGTCAGGAGGCAATGCAGCTTCAGGCGGTGCCTATGGTGGTAGTGCTAACGGAACTGGTGCTGGTGCAGGAACAGACGATAAAATTTCTGCTGGCGGTGCCATGTCAGGTATGATTTCCGTTCCTAATTATGCTAACGTCGAAGCCGGAAGTTCATCTTCAGCAGCCGGAGCTAATGGTTTTAGCGGAGCTAATGGTTCGGCAGGCAGTTTGGGCGGAACAGTCGGCGGTGGAAACGCCGTAACAGGTTGTCTGCCGAGTATGCCGGATTGCACAACTTCTAAAAATTCACATTCCGGTTACAAATACGGCAGCGCCTTTATCGGGCAGAAAGGCGAGAATCTCTCCATTGAATTGGGCACGGATTCAGATGTGAACAATTTGGAAAATCTTTGGAAAGATTTGTCCGGACGCTATTCGTCTTTGCTTGGCGGGTTTGAACCGTTTTATTCGGTAGACACTCCGGCGGACGGACAAGGCAAAGAGCTGTTTCATTTGCGTGTCGGTCCGGTTAAAAGCTTGGAAAGCGGCGACAATGTTTGTAGTCAGCTGGGGCGCAGTGGTGTTTTTTGCAGTGTAGTAAGGATTCAGTAAAGCAGGGAAAATGGCAAAAGAGGTATTAACACATTCGGATAGATATGTACGCAAAACCAACAGGATTATTTTGATTGTCGGTATCATAACCCTGCTGGTGTTTTTGTTTGGTCTTATGCTGTTGACCACCGAAACTCCTGAAGAAGAGCAGCACTATGAAGTGGAAGATACCATTGATGCGGAATCCGATTTGGGTATGGGTGGAAATACCACAAATAATGAGGCGGAAATAGAGTTTGATGAAGGTACTGAAGTTGAGCGTCCGATAACTTTAACGCCGAACCCTATAAATATGGGACAGGTAGTTTTAGGCAATGAAGCCACTAATGTGTTGACCATCGGTACTAACGGAAAAGCTGCAATTCGCATTATTTCCGTAGATTTGGAAGAGGCTGCTTTTGAAGGCTTCAAGTTTGAAAATAATTGTAACGATAAAGAGCTGCGCGGTAAAATTACCTGTACTGTGACCATGCGCTGGAATCCTAGTGTGGCAGCGAATGTACAGAATAATTTTAAAATTACCTGGCGCGAGACCAATGTTTCTGACAGCAACGCAAAGCATGATGAAGTGCCGGTTTATGGTACAGCAATACGTAAGGAAGATTGTAATTTCTGCGATGGTGGTTCTTCCGGTACAGGTTCGGCGTCAGTTTCGCAAGCTGATTTGCAAACCAGTAGCGCGGTGCGTTATGCGGTTGGACCGGACGGCAAAATTATCGGCATTATCGGTGAGGACGGTATTGTTCGTGATTCTAAGGGAAATGAAATCGGTAGAACCAACGCCGATGGAATGATTATAAGCAAAGACGGCGATATTATCGGCGTGTCTTCAACTGGAAAACTGGTTTTAGATGAAAACGGCAATGTGTCAGGTTATGTTGATGCAAACGGCTTGGCTCACGATGAGAATGGAAAAGTCATCGGAACAATGATGGCTGACGGCACAATTATAGGCGAAGGCGGCAAAATAGTCGGTAAAGCCGTAAGTACTGGCTATGTTTATGACAGCAACGGCAATATTATCGGAAAAGTACTGGAAGACGGCACTGTTGTTGATTTAGACGGAAATGTCATTGGTCGGGTAAATGAAAAAGGCGAAGTTGTAGATAAAAGCGGCAACATTATTGGCTATGTGGCAAAATCAGGCGAGGTCGCTTTTGATGAAAACGGCAATCGTTTGGGAGTCGTAATGCCAAGCGGCGAGGTTGTTGATGAAAACGGCAACGTGGTTGGCTACACAGATGAAAACGGCAATGTTTTCCAAAAGCAAAAAGTTGGCACTCGCGGTTCAACTTCACAAATGGTTTTAGATGAAAACGGCAATGTAATCGGTTATGTTGATGAAAACAGCGTTGTTCGGGATTTTGACGGCAATATCATCGGCAAGGCAGATGAAAACGGTAGTGTGGTTGATGTCAACGGCAAAATAATTGGTAGAACCGAAAATCAATGGCATGACTTGGCTTTAGACGAAGAAGGCAATGTCATCGGATATATTGATGATGCAGGTGTTGTGCGCAATAACGGTGATGTTGTCGGCTATGTTGATGATGAAGGCAATGTCATCGGCGATAAGATGATAACAGAAACTATTGGCAAAACTGGCGCTGAAAAGCGTTTAGCCTATGACAAAGACGGTAATGTCATCGGTTATATTGATGACAACGGCACGGTTCGGGATTTTAATGGTAATGTTATCGGTAAAATTGACGCTGACGGCAATGTTATTGATGAAAATGGCAATATTATCGGTAAAGCTGGCGCTAAAAAGCGTTTGGCGATAGATGAAAACGGCAATGTGATTGGTTATATTGACGAAAACGGCACGGTTAGAGACAGTAAAGGTAATATTGTCGGTCGAACTGATAAAGACGGGAACGTGGTGCGTACGGTTAAAGATTCCGGCGAACGCATTATAGCCGGAAAAAAAGGAAAAGCTATAAGAATTGCCTATGATAAAGATGGCAACGTCATCGGTTATGTCGACGAGGACGGTACAGTTCGTGACTTTAACGGCAATACGGTTGGCAGAATTGATGCCGATGGCAATATAATTGATGAAAATGGCAATATTATCGGCAGAGTTGGTGATAACGGAAATTTAGCGCTGGATAAAAATGGTAATGTGATGGGCTATGTTGATAAAAACAACGTGGTCTATGACAAAAACGGCAAAAAATTGGGTGTTGTCGATGTCAGCGGCAATATTCGTGTGTTTGGCGTGCGCAAAATAGGCGGCTTATTGGATAAGCAGCTGCTGCCGATTACTCCTGACGGTAAAATTTTGGGCGAAATAAACAATCGCGGAGAGATTGTCAGCCAAAATAAGGTTGTGGGCAAAATGTTGCCGAACGGCTTGGTGGTTGATAAAAACGGAGCAAAGATTTTAGCGCGCGGCGTTCATGCTGGATATATTGCAGATTGGGGCTGCCGCTATGATTACCGCTTGGATAAAGATGGAGTTATCCGCAAAGAAGGCGAAGAAACTGGCTTGCAGATTTTTGCCGACGGCACCGCTTGGACAGAAGACGGCAAATTTGCTGGTAAAATAATTGAAACAGGCAGCGTGTATGATGATGAATGCAATTACATCGGCGAGGCAAACGCAGATGGGTATGTGCGCGATGCCTATGGCAAGGAAGTAGGCTGCCTTAATCCCGATGGTTCAGTTTTGGCGTTGGAAAAACCGCAGATTAAAGGATATTTGGTGCGTCAGCGCGAGGTTATGTCGGTAAATTGGCAAAGTCTAGGCGTTTTAGAGGCAAACGGAGCTTTGCGCGATAAAGAAAATAATGTTATCGGATGCGCCAACCACAATGGAGAAGTTTACGATAAAGATATGGGCTATGTAGGCAAAGTTTCCAATGCTTATTATGCTTATGATTTTAATGGTAAACTGCTTGGATTGTTTGATAAAAACGGCAGAGTAACGGTTTCGGGGCAAGGACCAGTTCGGTTGTTTTTGCGCAATTTAATTGCTGGTCACAACAATCAAATCATTGGTTTTGCAGCGCCTGAAGTAAATATTCTTATCAGCGCGGACGGCAGCATTTTGGGACACTTGTTTCCGGACGGAAACGTTTATGACCGCACAGGTGAAGTTGTTGATTCCTTGAAAGGCAGCGGCTTAGGTCTATATGGCGGCGTGCCAGCAAAGTTTTTGGAGACTGGATACGTGGTTGATATGGATGGTCAGCCTTTGGGCTTTGTTAACTATGATATGAACATTGTTGATATTAAAGGCAGTGTAATTGGCAAAACCGACTCTAAAGGTCGCTTTATAGATGAAAACGGTCGTCAGTTGGGCGGAATTGTGCGTCAAGGCGGAGTGCGAGGCTATAATGGAGCATATTTGGGTTATGTTGTGTCTTCAGGTGAAGTGGTTGAATTAGAAGAAAAAATAGAAGATGCAGATGGAAACGAATATAAACGAGGCGACATAACCGGCAAAGTTGTTCCTGATGGGCATATTGTGCGTGACGGACGTATTATCGGCGAAGTTTTGCCGGAAACCGCAATGATAGATTTATTTGGTAAATATGTTGGTTTTTCAAATGCGTTCGGTGAAGTTGTCGGCAGAGACAACAGCGTTGTTTCCGTATTGCTCCCAGGCGGCGTGACCAGTGACAATATCTCGCCGATGCCTAAAGGTATGGTTATTGATTTTGGTGGCAATATAATTGGTGAAATCTTGCCTGATGGTCGCTTTATGAGTAATCAAAAGGCAATTATGGGACTGGTTATGGCAGACGGAAAGGTTGCTGGTTTTGACGGTAAATTACTGGGTGAGGTTGTGAGCGGAGACATTGTTATCGGCAATGATGATAAGGTAAAAGGCTTTGTCGGTTTTGACGCTAGAGTTTATAGCGGTGGCAGCGTTATCGGCAAATTGCTGACAGACGGTCTGGCTGTTGATAATCAAAACAATATTTTGGGGCATGTTTACAGCATAGGCAACACTGTGCTTTCTAACAACGGCGACTATGCCGGACGTTTGGCGGCAAATGGCAAGGTCATAGTTGATACCGGAAAAGAAATTGGATATATGAAGAGCAATGGCTCTTTCATTGACGCAGATAAAAATGTAGCCGGCTATCTGTTGCCTGAAGTCGCAAAGAATCGGAGGAACTAATGAAATTAGGCAAATCAAAATATTTTAAATTAGTTGTCTTTGCACTGTTTTTGTTTGGTCTGAAAAGTAATTTAGCTCAAGCTGTTGAAATTACTGCAGTTGATTTTAACGGTAACGTTATGGGACAAGTGATTTCTACCGGTATGGTTATCAATGCCGATGGAGAAAATATCGGCTATATCACGGCGGACAGCTTGATTGTAGATGACAATAACGAAATCATCGGTGGTGTAGTTCCACAAGGCGTGGCTGTCGGCAACGATAACCGCCCGCTCGGTAAAATTAACAGCGACGGCGTTGTGCGCAGCCTAACTGGTAAGCCATTGGGCAAAGCTCTGCCGAATGGTTTGGTTATTGATGAACAATATAATGTTATTGGTTCAATTTTGTTCCCGGGGTTGGTCTATTCTGCTGAAGGAAATCCGTTGGGACGCTTGACTGGCGCCGGAACCTATACCAATTTGGACGGCAGCGAAGTTGGTTTTGTTTCTGCTAATGGTTACGCTTATCGCAAAAATGCTGATAGTTATACCTTAGATGGTCGCTTGATGTCTTCTAAAATGGTGGTTTCGCTGAACGGTGAATTTATCGGCAGTATTTCTCCGGCAGGGAAGGTTATAGATTTTGAAGGCAAAGAAATTGGCACTGTGCATGCTAACGAATATGTGTATGCTACGGATAAAGGCATTATCGGACGGGTTGTGCGCACTGGCTATGCTTTTGATTTAAATGGCGGATACATGGGGGTGATAACTTATAACGGCACCGTGGTAAACGGCACAGCCGAAGTCGGACGCTACCGCGCCGACGGCAATATTGTAAATAAAGATAATCAGGTAATAGGTTTTTCTGTTCCGCTTTCCGCCACAGCCAACGATAATCAAGGTCAATATTTGGGGCGTGTTTTGCCTAAAGGTTTAGTAGCTAAAGAAAAAGAAGTTATCGGTAAAATCGGAGCCGGCGGCTATGTTTATGACCGTAACAATCAAAAAATCGGTCAGTTGACGCAGACCGGTCCGATATTCGGCGTTTTTGGACAGCTTATCGGTCAAAGTATGAACAATGGCTTGTATATATCGTTAAAAGGCGGAGTTTTGGGGCGTATGCACGGAGCTTTGGCTTTTGACGGCAACGGTATGCTTTCCGGCGGTATAGTTAAAAATATGCTGGCATACAGCAGCTTGGATAAAGCGTATGGGGCAGCCGAAGTAGACGCTACCGCGGTGTCAGGTTCGGATAAGCAAAAAGTTTCGCCGTTCGGATATGTGTTTGCGGCAGATAACAAAATAAACGGCGGAAGCCACTTGATGTCGCCGATTTACGGTTTGGAAGGGCAGATTTATTCATATGTAACGCCAAACGGCGCACTTTATCGTGATATGCCTGACGCCAAGATGAATATGAACGGAGTGCTTATCGGCAAAAATGGTTATATCGGCTCAATGCTGGATATTTTATATGCGCTTGGCTTTAAAGGGCAGAAGTTAGGCACTCTCAATAACGATAATCTTATATTTAATGAAAATGGTGAACTGGCGGCAAAGGTTGTCCCAGGCAATTATGTGGTGGATTCGGCAGGCGGATTAACTCAAAACATTATGCCTTTGCGGGGCTATGCTGGCAGCAGTCGCGTTGTTGTTGCGTCTAATGGCGATTTGCTGGGATATGCTGATTCGGAAGGCAAGGTCAATGACTTGCAGGGAAATAAGCTTGGGCAAGTTTTGTATGGCGGCTATGTCAGTGATAACAATAACTCTGTTGTGGGTAAAACCGTGCCGTTTTTGAGCATAAACAACGATAAATGCGCAATGCTGGGTGTAATGAACGGACGCGGCGAGGTTGTAAACAGCCGAGATGTGCCGATTGGCAGGGTGCTTCCGAACGGGCAAGCTGTTTCCGATGTCGGCTCGTATATTGGTTATTCAGTGCTTGACAAAGGGTTAATTGATTTTGAAGGAAACTTTGTCGGTTTGCTTAACTTGGGCAAAGGCGTTGATTTTGAAGGTAAAAATTTGGGCTGTGTTAATCGTCGTGGAATTATTGTTAATGCCGACAATCAATGGCAATACGGAGTGATTCAGACAAATCCGGTTATTGATTTTGATAATAATATCATTGGTCAAATTTTAAATAATGGTACTATTGCCGATAACAACAATCAGATATTGGGCTCAATTCAACCAAACGGCAATGCTGTTTCAAAATCTAAAAAATCCATAGGTAACGCTATGCGCTATAAAGTGGCGTTTAACAATGACAATACCTTTATGGGATTGGTGCAAAATTCCGGTCAGGTACTAAATTCCAAAGGTGATGTGGTTGGTCAGATATATTTTGACGGAAGCGTGCTGCATAATGGCGAGCAGGTTGGCTATGCTTTGTATGATATGTATATGTATAATGAAGATTTTGTTGTGTACGGATATATCCTGAAAGATGGTACTATTCTTAACACTTCCGGCAGCCGTATGGGAAAAATGGATAAAGGTTTTGTGCTTGATAAATCCGGCAATGTAGCGGCGCGCGGCAACCGCGACTATACGGTGCGCGATGCCAGCAACAATGCTGTCGGCGAGTTGCAGATGGACGGTAACGTTTTGGATTATGACAACAAAAACATTGGTTATTTGTCAGAAACCGGCATTATTCGCAATACCACCGGCGATGAAATTGCCAAAGCGTATCCGCTGCAATACTATCAGTTTGGCGAACAAAAACAAGTTGTTGATTCTAGACAAGATTGGGCAGACTATAAAAGAGTCCAAATTCAAAATGAAAAACCGATGGGTGAAGACGGTACTGTTACAAATGTAAGCTCAACTGGTGGTTTTAACCGGAGAGTGATAGGCATAGCTTTGAATCCGGACGGTGACATCTTGGGTAGCATTTATGATGACAATAAGGTTTATGATGATAATGGCAACCACATTGGTTACAGAACTCCTGACGGTATGATTGTTGATACAAAATATAATCCGATTGGCGTTGAAGAAATTAAAAACGCCTCGGCTAAAAATATGTTTGTGCCTGCCGGAACTTTCGGCGGCGGCAATGCTTATGGTATTGGTTCAAAGCCAAGTTCGTTAGGACCCGGAGGTGGCTATGGTGCAGGTGAACGCTATGATCCGGTAAGAGCAAATGCTTTGTCGCAGCTGCAAAATGCCCGCCGCCACGGAATGGCTGTCGGCGAAGTAAAAGGTCAGTATAAGGCATCTAGCTTTACTGGCTATGAAGACGGTGGTGCGTGGGGCGGAAAAAAGGAAAATATTTCAACCTGGCGTGTTGATATGAGCAATATGATTTTGGAAGATAAACCAATTCCGGCGGTTTTGGCGCGTTCAGTTTATGCTTCGGATGGTTTAGGTTCAAATATTCCAGTTACGGCGATAGTTGAGCGCAACGTTTATTCTGAAGAAGGCAGAAACATTATTATTCCAGCTGGTTCAAGAGTTATCGGCAGTATGGGTGGTGAAGGCTCCAGTGGCGGCAACAGCGGCGGTGCAGTTAAAATCGGTATCAGCTGGAAACGCCTGATTCGTCCTGATGGTTCGCAGTTTAATTTGGGCAGCGCGCAAACCGCCGATGCTCAAGGTCGAGCTGGAGCAATCGGATATTTAGATGAGCAGCTGCTGAAAAAATATTCTGCTCCGATGTTAATGACGGCAATGGAAAGTGCAACCGCCTATATGATGGCGGCAGGCAACGGCAGCACGGAATCTTCTAATGGTTCAACCACTTCCGATTCAAAAAGTCAGGCAGCCGAAGATGCCCGTCAAAACTTCTTAACGCAGATGCAGTCTATTTTTGATGAGATAATTACTTCAAAAGCCAACATTAGGGCTGTAACCTATATTCCTGCTGGTACGCGTATCATAATTTTTGCTAATCAGGATTTGTGGCTCAGAACTGAAGAAGATGACAAAAAAGGTAAAGACGGCGGAAATGGCGGTGAAAACGGTTATGAAACCAAAACAGGCTTAACTACTGATCCGGATACATTTATGGGTAACGACAGCAGCACCGGCAACTCCTATTATGGCTCGGAATACGAAGAGGATATTCGTCCGACTGGCGGCGCGCCGAGGGCTAATGCTCGTCAGCAGCAGTTGCGTGCTCAGCAGCGCTTGCAGCAGCAAAATGGCGGTGTTCCTGCCGATATTCAGCAGACTGCACCGATTTCTACACCGGAAGACGATGATGTTCCGTCTTTGTTATAGGAGGTAAAAAATGAGTGATTTTTCAGTTTTAGAATCTGTTTTACGCCCCTTATCCTATTGGTATACTCAAGACAACTTGGAAGAAGTTGCCATTAACCGCGCTGGGCAAATTTGGTTGCGTATGCGCGGAAAACGCGCCTATCCATGGGTAATGTATAAAGATGAAAAGCTTTCTAAAGAATATCTGACGGATTTGCTTTACATCATTGCCAATACCTATGAGTTGAAATTTGATCCTTTGCAGGGGTCTCCGCTGGTATATGCCACAATCCCCGGCGACCACCGTTTTTCGGCGATTTGCGGACGCAACGTGATGTATGATGAAGAAGATTTAACAGGCGGTGTGGCATTGGCGATTCGTCTGCATGCTGATGACGTGGCGTTTGGTTTGGAAGATTACGGTATGCGCCAAGGACATGCTCTGCAAAAGTTAAATCCGCTGAAAGATATTAAAGTGCCTGATGACGCCTACGAACGCTTGCTTTTATATATTAAACGCGGCGAGCATATTCTAGTAAGCGGTGCAACCTCTACCGGTAAGACTACCTTTTTGAATAACCTGCTGAAAATTTTGGATATTCACAAGCGCATTATTACCGTGGAAGATACGCGCGAATTGATTGTGCCGCACCCGAACCGCGTTCACTTGGTGATGTCTCGTACCGACCAAGCCAACGAAATGGATTATTCAAAAATCATCGACTTGGTGGTGCGTTTTACTCCTGATGCCATCATCGGCGGCGAAATTTCCACCAGTAACGCCAGCGGTATTTGGCAGCTTATGGGTTCTGGTCACGATAACTGTTTTGCCACTATCCACGCTGAAAGCTCGCAAGAGGCTTACTTGCAATTTATCAAACGTATTCAAGCTTCTACACAGGGTACAGTGAATGTTGCGCAAACATTAGATGAAATGAAACGCAAACTGCATGTGGTGCAAATTTGCCGTTTGGGCAATACGCGTGCTATTACTGAAGTAACCTAGAATTTTATTTCATAAAAGAGCAAACTTCGGCTTTGAGAATATCCAAGCCGATTTTCTTTTCAGAGCTGGTAGCCAATGGTTCAGGCATGGCGGCGGCATGCTTTTTTAGCTCTTCAGTAATCGCCAAGCTGACAGCTGATAACGCTTTTTCTGAGATTTTATCAATCTTAGTCAGCACCACTTGATAAGTAACTGCCGATTCATCCAGCAGTTTCATTATCTCACGGTCTTCTTTTTTTAATCCGTGGCGGGAATCAATCAACAGAAATACTCGGCGCAAAGTCGGACGACCGCGCAGATAGGTTTTCAGCACCACTTGCCATTGTTTTACCAATTTTTCCGGAGCTTTTGCATAACCATACCCAGGGAGGTCAACCAAATAGAGCTTATTATCAAAGTTGAAAAAGTTTAGCTGCTGGGTGCGCCCTGGAGTACTAGAAGTTTTCGCCAGTTTAGTCTGATTAAACAGCGCGTTTATAAGGCTGGATTTTCCAACGTTGGAACGTCCGGCAAAAGCGACTTCATTAAAATCAGACTCCGGCAGCTGCACCAAATTTGCTACGCTGATTACAAAATTGCAGGGGCGGGTAAATTGTGCAGTAGCCGCAGCCAGCTCTTCTTTAGTAAATTTTTCGCTCATTTCACCCCGTTTTTATACATAATATACTTTTGTTGAATAACTGACAGAATGTTGCTGAGTGTCCAATAAATCACTAAACCGACGGCAAAATGTGCGAACATAATCATAAAAATCAGCGGCATCAAAGCCATCATACGAGCTTGATCCTTATTTGCCGGAGCCGGATTCAACTTTTGCTGAATAAACATAGTTGCGCCATAAATAAGAGGCCATACGCCGATATCCAACAGAGACGGAACGTAAATATGCGCCCAAGTCGAAATTGTCAGCGGGTCAGGAGCGGACAAGTCTTTAATCCAGCCGATAAATGGAGCATGGCGGATTTCAATGGCTATATTCAGCACTTTGTACAGCGAGAAGAAAATCGGAATTTGGATAAACAGCGGCAGGCAGCCGGAAGCCGGATTAACTTTTTCGCGGCTGTAAAGCTCCATAGTGGCGCGCTGCAGAGCCATTTTATCGTCTTTATAAAGTTCTTGCAGTTCTTGCATTTTCGGCTGCAGTTTCTTCATTTTAGACATGCTTTCATACGATTTGTTGGCAATCGGAAACATCAGCAGACGCAGCAAAGCCGCAAACAACAAAATCGCCCAGCCCATGTTGCCGATTAAATGATATAAATAGTCCAAAATGTAAAAGAACGGTTTTGTTAAAAAGTAATACCAGCCGAAGTCAACGTTCAAGTCAAACTTTTTAATGCTTTTTGAATACTTATCCAAAAGCTTGATTTCTTTCGCACCGGCATACATTTGTGAGCTGAAACTTGCCGAACTGCCGGATTGAATTTGCATCGGCAGACCTTTGAAATCCAGCTGGAAAGTGTTGCCATTGGTTTTGCGCAAGGTAACTTTTGCTTTGTAAGTGTCGTTAAAGATAAAAGCGCTGAACCAATATCTATCGGTTAAAGAAATCCAGCCGCCGGTGGTTTCAAAGGTTTCCGGCTCTTTTTCGGCGTCCAGTTTGCTGTAGCGAATTTCTTTCAAGTCGCCGTCAATGATTCCGGTAAAGCCTTCATGTACAACGCTGCGGTTTTGCTGTTCATCTTTAATGGTTTTGCTGAACAATCCATACGGATAAACTGTAATTTCATGACCGCTGTTGTTTTCGACGGTTTGTTTAATGTCAAACAGATAGTTGGCATCAAGACTGATGGTATACATAAATTTAACGCCCTGATCATTGTCCCAAACCAGTACAACCGGAGTATCAGGTGTCAATTCTTGATTTCCGGTAACAGTCCATAGCGTGTCTTTATTCGGGAGCAATAAAGTTTTGTCGGTAGAAAGCCAGCCATAGTCGGCATAATAAGCATCTTCGGTTTTTGCCGGAGAGAACAATTCTACATCAGGACTGTCAGCATCTAAGGTTAATTTGTACTTATTCAGCAAAATTTCATCAAAGCGTGCGCCTTTCAAGCGAATGCTGCCGTTGATAACGCCGTTGCTGATTTTCAGGCGCTCATCATTTTTCAACACTTCATCAACCGGAGCATAGATGGTTACAGCCGTATCGTTTGCTTGAGGCATTTCTTCGGCAACCGGCGTTTGCGTTTCTTCTATTGCCGCAGTTTCACTTTCAGCTTCTGTTGTTTGCTGTGGAAAAAAGTAGTTAACGCCTAAAACTACCAGTGCCGACAAAAACACGGCAGTTATAAAACTTTTGAAATCATCACTTGACATAATAAGCTCCCATTAAACAAATCTTATTCTATCTAAAATAAAATAGCGCAAAAAGCAAGCGATTATAGCGACTTATGCTTTGTTTCTTTCGGCGGCACAGGGTCATAACCGCTGCCTCCCCATGGATTGCAGCGCAAAATGCGTTTTATTCCTAAATATAATCCTTTGCAAACACCGTGGATTTGTATGGCTTCAATCATATATTGCGAGCAGGTTGGTCTAAAACGGCAAACCCCTGGACACCAAGGAGAAATACAGAGTTGATAAATTTTAATCGGCAGAATGAGCAGTTTTTTCAGCATTCTCCTCACCCTGTAAAATCATTTTATTAGCTTTGCGGAAAGTCCAAATAACGTCACGTTTCAAATCTTCAAACGGACAGCACCAAGTATCAAACCGCCCGACCAAAACATAGTCAACATTATCCAAGGCATATTTTTTATAAATTTCCCGCACTACAGCGCGCAAACGGCGTTTTGTGCGGTTGCGGATATGAGCTTTGCCCAAGCGCTTAGTAGCCGTAAAACCGATTCGCGCTTTGCGGCTATCCTCTGCCGGAATATCGGCAGATAAAGGGCGAGCCGCCTGCAACATCACATTTTTAGAAACCATAGTGATGTCCTTGGCGGCTCTGAGAAAATCTTTTCTTTTTTTCAGAATCAGAAATTCACTCATTTTTGCTACTTTAAGCAGAAATTCTTTTACGACCTCTAGCTCTGCGGGCTGCTAATACTTTGCGACCGCTAACAGTTGCCATACGAGTTCTAAAGCCGTGGCGGCGGGTGCGTACCAATTTACTTGGCTGATAAGTTCTTTTCATTTTAAAATCTCCGGTTAATTATTAGTTATTTAAAGCCTGCCCCATGCAGACTCTCGGTAATTTTCGCCTTTTTTATAACTGCATAATTACTTGAAGTCAATAAAAAAGTTATCAAACCAAACTTTGTTTTCTTTATATAGACTAATCTTACCCGATTCGCCGAATTATTTTCTTTGCAATATCCAAATAAGCCTGACTATACAGGCTATCCGGCGCGGAAATCACAATCGGAGTGCCTTGGTCGGCGTTTTGGCGGATTGCCATATCCAGCGGAATTTCGCCTAAAAATGGTTCACCCATTTTTTCGGCTGTCTGCTTAGCGCCTTCATGTCCAAAAATATCCGACCGCTCGCCGCAGCACGGACAAATAAAATAGCTCATATTTTCAATAATGCCTAAAATCGGTGTGCCGGTTTTCTTAAACATATTCACCCCTTTAATGGCATCTATCAAAGCAATGTCTTGCGGGGTTGATACAATAACCACGCCATTCATTTCCACACGCTGCGACAGAGTAATTTGAATATCTCCCGTTCCTGGCGGCATATCTATAACCATAATGTCTATTTCACCCCAGTTGGTTTGCGTCATCAGCTGCTCCAAAGCTCCGCTGATTTTGACCCCGCGCCAAATAATCGGCGTGTCGCGGCTGATTAAAGAGCCGATGGAGATTGATTTAATACCAAAGTTTTCAAACGGGCTAAAGGTTCGCCCGTCATCAGAAAGCAGCGGCTGTCCTTCATAACCCAGCATTGTCGGAATGGAGGGACCATAAATATCGGCATCAACCAGAGCAACTTTTTTACCCTCGTGCGCCAAGGCTAAGGCTAAGTTTACCGCGGTGGTGGATTTGCCGACTCCGCCTTTGCCGGAGGCTACGCCGATAATTTTTTTAACCGTCGGTAGCTGCCATTTTTCAATGGCATTGGTGCCGAGATTGGCGTTTTTATCTTCCACAAACACAATGGAGATTTTTTTGTCTGGCAGAGCTGCCGCGAGAATTTGCTTCAATTCTGTGGTTTTATTTGTATTTTCCGCTAGGTTTTTGAACTCCAGAATCAAGCGGTTGCCAATTTCTTTCAGATTCGCTAAATTTTCAACCGGATAAAATTTATTGCAGATTATTTTGATTTCTTCTGGTGTCATTATTATCTCCATGGTGTGGATATTCATTGTTCCTTAATTGTTTTTATCTAATATGTAGGCTATCTTATTGCAAGAATTATTTAAAATAAAAAGGAAAAACGATGGTGAAAAAAAAAGAAAAACGATGGCAAAAAAAAATAAATCCATGGGATAACGGCGGCGATGAAGACGGCTGGTCTTTAGGCGGTGAAATGTTTAAGAAAAACAAGATTGTGGATTTTAGCAAGATTGCCAAAATGCAAGGTTCAAAAGATAACTTTGGCGGCTATTTCAAATATGCTTTGCTCCTGTTGGCTCTCGTCTGGCTGTCTTCAGGATTTTATCAGGTGCAGCCGAGCGAACAAGGCGTGATTTTGCGTTTTGGGCGCTATGTCGACACTACCGACGCCGGCTTGCATTATCATTTGCCGTATCCGATAGAAGATGTGATAAAGGTAAATGTGACGCAGGAACGCAGTATCAATCTGGGTTCGGCGGAAAACCGCTATTACCTCAATAATGCGTTTACGGAAAGCCATATGCTGACCGGAGATGAAAATATTGTGGATATCAATTTGACTATTGTTTGGAAAATTAAAGACGCCAAAGATTATCTGTTTAATATGCACAGTCCGGACGCCACTGTGAGCGTGGCGGCGCAGTCTGTGCTAAGGGAAATTGTCGGTCAGTCAGAAATGCAGCCGATTATTACCGGCGACCGCGGCAAGGTGGAAGATGATACCAAAGACGAGCTGCAGCGGGTATTAGATGAATTTGGCGCCGGAATTCAGATTGTGCGCGTTAAGCTGCAAAAAGCCGATCCGCCGAGAGAAGTTGTTGACGCTTTCAATGAAGTGCAGCGTGCTAAAGCGGATATGGAACGTTTCAAAAACGAGGCAGAGGCTTATCGTAACGAAGTTTTGCCGAAGGCACGCGGTAAAGCGGCGCAAGTTTTGCAGGACGCGGAAGCTTATAAGGCAACTATGATTAACAAAGCGCAAGGTGAGGCGGATAGATTTTCTTCGGTTTACACTGCTTATAAGTCAGGTAAAGAAGTTACAATCAAAAAAATGTATTTGGAAACAATGGAAGATGTTTTGCAAAAGTCCAACAAAGTAATTGTCGATCCATCGCAAAAAGGCAACTTGCTGCCGATTTTACCGCTGAACAACCCGCAATCGCAAACAAAGGATTAAGAAAATGAGTTTATTTAAAACGCAGTTATATATTTTTTTAGGGCTTGTAGCTTTGGGTTTGATTTGGAACTCAGCCTATATTGTCTATCAGCCGGAACAGGCGATTGTTCTGCAATTCGGCGAACCTGTGCGCTGGGTCAAAGAACCTGGGCTGAAATTCAAAATTCCTATGATTCAAAATGTGGTGTTTTATGATACCCGTCTGCTTAATTTAGATCCGCCGGCGCAAGAAGTGGTTTTGAATGATAAAAAGCGTTTGGACGTTGATAGTTTTACCCGTTATCAAATTGTTGATCCGCTTAAATTTTATCAAACCGTAAAAACCGAAACTCAAGCCCGCAGCAAGCTGGAAGAAATTGTTAATTCTTCGGTTCGTAAGGTTTTGGGACGCGTTACTTTGACGGAATTGCTGTCACAGCAGCGTACGCAGATTATGGCTGATATCAGTAAAAACGTAAAAAAAGATGCCGAGGCAATCGGCGTTAGTGTGGCAGATGTGCGGATTCGCCGCGCCGATTTGCCGATTGAGGTTATGCAGGCCATTAACGAGCGTATGAAAACCGAACGCCAGCGCGATGCAAAGGAGTTTCGCGCTAAAGGTCAGCAGCAGGCGCAGAATATTCGGGCAACTGCTGATAAAGAAGCGGCAATAATTGTGGCAGAGGCGGAAAAGCAATCGCAGATTTTGCGCGGTGAAGGCGATAAAGAGTCAGTGGCAATTTGGAATAAAACCGTGGGACAAGATGTAGATTTTTATGAATTTTACCGCAGCTTGGAAGCCTACCGTAAATCTTTAGGCGATGCCGAAACTTCTTTTGTTTTGTCGCCGAATTCGCAGTTTTTCAAATATTTTAATGCAACAATGAGAAAGTAAAAATATGCAAAAGTTTTTTGTGGCATTTTTGTTTGCTGCCGTGCTGGCTTTGCCTGCATATGCGGAACAGCAGTTGCTAGAAGATGTGATTGAAGAGGTTAATCCGTCAGTTGTCAGTATTGCGGTTGATGTCAGCGATGACGAGCAGGCTTTGGGCGCAGGTATCATTATCAGCGCCGATGGCTATGTGGTTACCAATGCTCACGTAATGGAAAATGCGCAAAAGATTATGGTGCAGACGCCGGACGGTGAAAGTTTTGTCGCCAAATTGGTTGGAATTGATGAAAAAACAGATATAGCTTTGCTGAAAGTTCAAGAGCCTCTTAATTTAGAAGCCGGACATTTCGGCGATTCGGACGCTATACGAGTTGGAAATTCCGTATTTGCTATCGGCAATCCTTTTGGGCTGGGCAACAGTGTGTCTTTGGGAATTATATCGGCAAAAGAAAGAGATATTGATAAAGGGCAATATGACAATTTTTTGCAGACAGACGCCGCAATCAATCAAGGCAACTCCGGTGGACCGTTGTTCAATATGGACGGTAAAATTATTGGTATGAATACGGCGATTTTTTCGGAAGACGGTAAAAATGTCGGAGTTGGTTTTGCTACTCCATCAAATGTGGTAAAGTGGGTGGTGAGTCAATTAAAGCTGCATGGCAAAGTGATTCGCGGCTGGTTGGGCGTTGCCGTCCAGAATGTACGCGTTAAAGGCAGTAAAAATGAAAATGCTTTGGTTGTTTCTGCTATGACCGAAAATTCACCAGCTTCTGCCGCCGGATTAAAAGTCGGCGATAAAATTTTGGCACTAGGTGATGTTAGCCTCAAAAATCCTCGTCTATTTTCCTTAGATGTGGCAAAATTAGCTCCGGAAACTGTTGTGCCGCTACAATTCAGCCGAGACGGCAAGATTATTGAAACCAAAGTAACCATAAAAAATGCACCGCTTGAAACTAAAATCGGCAAAGAGCCGCTGGTCAGTGCTCCAATGCGCAGCTTTGAGGAACTTGGCTTGGATAAATATAAAATCGGCAAGGCGGTGGATTTCAAAGCTTTGGGTTTTGCTGCGTATTATGATGAAAGCACCAAAGAATTGGCAATTACTAATGTATCAGCCAATTCGGAAGCTGAAGAAAAGGGAATTAAAATCGGCGATCGAGTTATTTCCGCCGGCGGTAAAACAATTTTTGGCATTGAAGATATGCGTGGAAAAATAAAACAGGCAAAAAACAATGCGCTACTGCTGCAATTAAAAGACAGCGAAGGCGCTTACGGCGTTTCTTTACAGGTAAAGGCTAAATAATGACGCGAGTAGATTTTTATCATCTGCAGAAAAAAACATTGGACGAGGTTTTGCCACTGCTTTTGCAAAAAGCATATTCTACGGGCAAACGCATAAAAATAAAAGTTGGAACGGAAGAGCGTGTTGAATTTATCAATTCGCTGCTATGGACATATAATGATGAGAGTTTTTTGCCGCATGGTTCAAAAAAAGACGGCTTTGCCGATCAGCAGCCGATATGGCTTTCGGCGGATTCTGAAAACCCCAACAGCGCCGCGTTTTTGTTTTTAGTCGACGGAGCCGAAGAGGCAGCGGTCGATTTGCAAAATTACGAACGCGTATTTAACATTTTTGACGGCAATTCCGCGGTTGCTTTGCAGCAGGCGCGCTTTTTATGGAAAGAATACAAAAATTCCGGCTGCGAAGTTTATTATTGGCAGCAAAATGACAGCGGAAAATGGGAGCAAAAAGCCTGATAAGAGCATAAAAAATAAAAAAATCTTGAATTTGCAGACAAAAATTTTATTATACCAAAATAATGAACTACAAGGAGGCTAATGTGGCTGAAAATAAAGATATAGAAGTGGCAAAGCAGACAATTGACCGAGAAATTGAAGCGTTAAAATCCATGGAAAATGAACTTGACGGTACTTTGACAACGGCTGTTGATGTTTTGCAAAAAACTAAAGGACGCGTGATTATTACCGGTATGGGAAAGTCAGGTCATATCGGACGTAAAATTGCCGCTACATTTGCTTCAACCGGAACTCCGTCGTTCTTTTTACACCCAGGGGAAGCTAGTCACGGCGATTTGGGAATGATAACGCCAGATGATACGGTGGTTGCTATTTCCAACAGCGGTGAGTCTAAAGAGCTTTCGGATATTTTAGTATATTGCCGCCGTTTTGGCGTGCCGTTGGTTGCTATTACTAAAAATCCGGAAAGTTCATTGGGTAAAAACTGCGACTATGTTTTGAAACTTCCAAGCAACCGCGAGGCTTGCCCGCTTGGATTAGCTCCTACTTCTTCCACTACCGCTACTTTGGTAATGGGCGATGTTTTGGCGGCTGATTTGATGGTGCGCAAAGGCTTTACGGAAGATGATTTTCATTTGCGCCACCCAGGAGGAAAGCTCGGCTCAATTTTGCGCCACGTTTCCGATGTTATGCACACTGGCGATGAAATGCCATTGGTGAAAGACACTGCTATTATGCAGGATGCTTTGATTAAAATGTCTGAAAAAATGCTGGGTTGCGTCGGCATTGTTAATAATGACGGAGATTTGGTCGGAATAATTACCGATGGTGATTTGCGCCGCTGGATGTCTCCTGATTTGATTAGCGAAAAAGTTTCGAAGGTAATGACCAAAAATCCAAAAACCATTGCTCCCGATGCTTTAATTGCCGAAGCAGTTAATGTAATGAACAACACTGGTCGCGGAATCACCAACTTGTTTGTGGTAAATGGTGTAAAGCCAGTGGGAGTTATTCATATTCATGATTGCCTGAAAGCCGGAGTCAGCTGATAAATGTTTGATTCGCACAAAATAGATGACTATTTTGACGGCAAGCGTTCCTTTGAAAATGCTAAGCCTGACGACAAACCGAAAACTTCGGTTTGGTTGCGCTTTGTCAAACTGGGATTTCCGTGTTTGGCAGCGGCGATTCTCGGGGTGATGGTGGTTATGCCGAACATCAAAAAAAGCGTGGATTTGCAAGATGATATAACAGTTCCTCGCAAAAATGAAATGGAAAAGCTGCATATTGAACAAACTGTTTATTACGCAACCGATGCCGCCAATCGTGTCAGCAAAATCATAGCCGACAGCGTTGATGAGTTAGCCCCTGGATCAAAGGAAGTTAAAATAAATAATCCTAAAGCAGAAATTGCCTCGGCAAAAGGAATTATAAATATTCTTTCTAAAACCGGATTTTTTAATCAAGACGCCGGAATCTTGAAACTGCGCGAGCAGGTTATGGCGACAGATGAAAATAAAAATAAAATAACTACCGAAGAAGCGGATTATGATTTTAACAAAAACTATGGCTACGGCAGCAGCCGCATCAACGCCGAAGGAACTTGGGGCGATTTAGAGGCGCAGGGGTTTGAATTTTTTAAGCTGGATAATATTTTGGTGCTGAAGGGCAAGCATATTGTTACAACTTCACAAGGTACTCTGACAGCGGAAAAGGAAACCCGCTATTTTGAAAATGCGCATAAAAGCGTGTCTTTGGGCAATGTAATTATCCGGCAGGGCGACAACATTTTATACGCAGACAAAGTCATTGCTTTTTATAATACTTCTAACGAGCTGCAAAAAGCCGAAGCCTACGGCAATGTGCGTATTGTTACTCCAAAAGGAAAAGCTTACGGCGATAAAGGAGTATATAATCCCAAAACCTCAAAAGTCGAGCTGCTGGGAAAAGTAAAAATAGAGCAGCAGGGCAATGTTATTAACGGCAGCAAAGCTGAAACAGATTTGCAAACACAGATAAGTACAATTAGCGGAAACAAAAAAACAGGCGGTAGAATTACCGGTACGTTTTACAGCAAAAGGAAATCGGAAAATGGTAAAAAATCAGACAAATGAAACCGAAGAGCTGGAAATTTTCAACATCGGCAAAAAATATAAAAAACGCACGGTGCTGAAAAATGTGTCGCTGCATGTTAAAAAAGGCGAGGCTGTCGGCTTGCTTGGACCTAACGGCGCCGGCAAAACCACCTGCTTTTACTGTGTTACCGGTTTAATAACGCCTGATTACGGCGATGTGTATGTTGGCGGCAAGGATATTACTGATATGCCGATGTATAAGCGCGCCCGCATGGGTATTGGCTATTTGCCGCAAGAGGCTTCTATTTTCCGTACTTTGAGTGTTGAAGATAATATTAAGGCTATTTTACAAATTGTAATAGAAGATGAAAACGAACGGGAAAATATGCTGGAAGAGCTTTTGAGTGAGTTTTCTATTGCTCATTTGCGCAAGTCTCCGGCATTGGCTTTGTCCGGTGGTGAGCGCCGCCGATTGGAAATTGCCCGCGCTTTAGCTAGCAAACCGAACTTTATTCTTTTGGACGAACCTTTGGCTGGTATTGATCCTATTGCGGTGGGAGAAATCAGAACTTTGGTTTCGCAACTGAAAAACCGCGGTTTGGGGGTGCTGATTACCGACCATAACGTGCGTGAGACACTGGATATTATTGACAGGGCATATATTTTGCACGGGGGCACGGTTCTGATGGAAGGAACTCCTGACGAAATCGTTGCTAATGAGGAAGTGCGTAAAGTATATTTGGGTGATAATTTCTCGCTATAAAAAGTATATTGTTTACTTTTGCTTAAACAGTGTTATACTATAAAAAGTTACAAAGGCGATTGTGCCGAAATAATTAACAAAATGAGGTAAATCATGAAAATTACATTAACAGGAAAACAAGTTGACATCAGCGACAGATTGCGTGGTCGTGTTGAAGAAGCTGTTGAAAACGCTGTAAACAAATATTTTAACGCTCCAATCAGCTGCAGTGTTGCTTTCTCTAAAGACGGCGAAGATTTTAGAGCTGAAGTAACCGTGCATCCGGCAAAAAATATTGTATTGAAAGGCACTGGTGTTGCTGCAGATCCGTATTCTGCTTTTGATAATGCTAACGAACACATTGCTACTCGTTTGCGCCGTCAAAAAACAAAATTGAATGACCACAAAGGCAAAACCGGTATTGTGGAAATGGCTCACGCTGCTGTTTTCCCTGTTAAAGAAACCGAAGATGAAATGAGCATTGATGAATCTGCTCCGTTAACTATTGCCGAGACAGATGCTAACATCAAAGTTTGCACAGTCAGCGAAGCTGTTATGTATATGGATTTGGCTGATGAAAACGCTTTGATGTTCCGCAACAGCGCTAACAATCGTATCAGTATGGTATATCGCCGCAAAGATGGTAACATTGGTTGGGTTGAACCTGCGGAATAATTTTTTTACGGCAAGGGGTAAAAATGGAAATTAGTGAAATTTTGTCTGAAGACATGGTCTTGGCTAATGTTGAAGCAGAAAGCAAACGTAGTTTACTTGAAAAATTGTCAGCTTATGTTGCAGAAAAAGAAAATATGGATAAAAATCCGATTTTTGAGGCAATTTTAGAACGTGAAAACTTGGGCTCCACCGGTTATGGCGATGGCGTGGCTTTTCCTCACGCTCGCATTGACGGACTAGATAAAGTAATAACTGTTTTTGCTCGTTTGGCTCATGGTGTAGATTATGATTCTTTAGATAATCACCCTGTTGATTTGGTGGCATTTTTATTGTCACCGGAAAAGAGCGGTGAAGACCACTTGCGGGCTTTAGCCGTAATGTCAAGAGTGTTAAAAAATGAGGAAACTTGTCGGCAGATTCGTACGGCTAAGTCTGCTCATGAAATCTATCTAGCCTTGCAAAAGTAAAAAATAATACTCCATTTTTTGATTAAAGCCTCCGTTTTGGAGGCTTTTTGCTTATAACCAAGGTGTTGAAGTAAATAATCAGTTATATAAATATTAGTATAGCCTAGCGCTATTCTTCGGTAAATCGGAGGTATTAGTCTAGTACAAGCCTTATAGTTGCGCATGTGGGCGTGGAATATGTATGACGGCATCAGGTAGGCGGTAAGGTATATAAAAAAACTCTCAATCCTGCGATTGAGAGTTTTGAAACTTGAATAAAAGTTAAATTACTTCAATTCAACTTTAGCGCCAGCGGCTTCCAATTTAGCTTTGATAGCTTCAGCTTCTTCTTTAGGAGCGCCTTCTTTAACAGTTTTAGGAGCGCCGTCTACCAAATCTTTAGCTTCTTTCAAGCCCAAGTTTGTAATAGCGCGGATTTCTTTAATAACGTTAATTTTGTTAGCGCCTGCTTCAGCCAGAATTACATCAAATTCTGTCTTTTCTTCAGCAGCGGCAGCGCCTGCACCAGCAGCACCGGCAACAGCAACAGCTGCAGCAGCGGAAACGCCCCATTTTTCTTCTAACATTTTTGACAATTCAGCAGCTTCCATAACTGTCAGAGCTGATAATTCATCTACTAATTTGGCCAAATCTGCCATTTTTTTTCTCCAAATAAATTAAATTAAAATTTTCTAAATAAAAACCATTTACATGTAAGCTTTTTCTGTTTTTAGAAGAGATATTGCGCAGTTATTTTTAAGCGTGGCGTACAAAATGGTACGTGAGCGAAAAATATAACAAGCAAGAGCCTTATAAAAACGGAAAAGAAACTTAGGCGGCTTCTTTCTCGCTGTAAGCCTTTGTAACTCTTGCCAACTTGGCAGCAGGAGCTTGCAACAGACCAACCAATTTGGCGCGCAATTCGTCCATAGAAGGAATTGCAGCCAAAGCTTTGATTTCATCAAGTGTCAGAGCTTTGTCAGACAAAGCACCACCAACGATAACCAATTTTTCATTATTTTTTGCAAATTCAACACAAGCTTTGCAGGCAGCAATTGGATCGCTGGCATAAGCCATGGCAACCGGACCTTTAAACAGGTCTGCTAAGCCTTCAAATTTTGTATCTTTTACAGCAAGACGAGCAATACGGTTTTTAGTAACTCTTAAAGAGGCACCAGCATCGCGCACTTTGTTTCTCAATTCATCAGCTTCAGCCACAGTCAAACCTAAATATTCGGTGATTACAACTGATTCTGCGTTAGAGAATACTTCATGCAGCGTGTTGAGTAACTCTGTTTTTTCTTCGCGGTTCACTTATTGTCTCCAAACGAAAATGTTAAATTCAGACCACAAAGGTCTAAACCGTTACCAAACCCGCAATATTCTCAAAAAAGAATCTTGCGGAACCTAAATCTGTCCAGGAGAAAAATTTAATTCTAAAACTCACCCCCGTCTATGCAGGATATTTAAGGCTTCACGACACCGTCAGCTTTAGTTACAAGCAAAAAGCCTTCGGTATCGAGAGCCGCCCACAGTCTTGGACAGTTTCAAGAGCTTGCGCTCCTGAAGAGTGGGGCAGAAAAAACTCTAAAAAGCTATTCTGCCCTAAACTGATTTGCCTTTTAACAAATTTTTTATCAAAAAGCAAGTATTTTTTAATATAGTTAAAAACTATAATTCTGCAGCGTTAACCTTTACGCCAACACCCATTGTTGAGCTGATTGAAATCTTTTTCAAATAGGTGCCTTTCAGGCTAGCAGGTTTAGCTTTAATGATTGTTTCGATGAACAATTTAGCGTTATCATAGATTTTGTCTTCAGAGAAAGACGCTTTAGCAACACCAGCGTGAACAATACCATTTTTTTCTACACGATATTGAACTTCACCAGCCTTAGCGTTTTTAACAGCTGTGGCAACATCTGCGGTAACTGTACCCAATTTAGGGTTTGGCATCAAGCCTTTAGGACCCAAAACGCGGGCAACACGACCAGCCATACCCATCATATCAGGGGTAGCAATGCATCTATCAAAGTCAATTTTACCGGCTAAGATAGAATCAACCAAATTTTCAGCACCGATAACATCAGCACCTGCTGCTTTAGCTTCATCAGCTTTTTCGCCTTGAGCAAACACAGCAACGCGAACAGTTTTACCATTGCCGTGCGGCAATTGGCAAACACCGCGGATCATTTGGTCTGCGTGTTTTGGATCAACACCTAAATTGATTGCTAAATCAATGGTTTCATCAAATTTTGCTTTTGCATTTTCCTTAACGATTTTAATAGCTTCTTTAAGGCTGTACTCTTTATTTTTATCAAGAGTTTTATATGCATTTACTAATCTTTTTCCGCTCATCGACTTACTCCGTTACCTTGATACCCATAGAAATGGCTTGACCTTTAACCATATTCATAGCAGCTTCAACTGTCGGGCAGTTCAAGTCTGGCAATTTGGTGGCAGCAATTTCTTTTACCTGAGCCATAGTGATTTGACCGGCAACAGTTTTTCCCGGTTCTTTAGAAGCAGATTGCACGCCGGCAGCTTTTTTAATCAAATAAGAAACCGGAGGCAATTTAGTGATGAACGTAAAGCTCTTATCTTCATACGCTGTAATAATTACAGGAACAGGAACACCCGGTTCCATTTTTTGAGTTTGAGCGTTGAATGCTTTACAAAATTCCATAATATTCAGGCCTTTTTGACCCAAAGCTGGACCAACTGGCGGAGAAGGGTTAGCTTTTCCGGCAGGTATTTGCAGCTTGATAAGACCTAAAATTTTCTTTTTAGATTTAGCCATTATAATACCTCATTATAGGTTAGTGGTAAAGACCAATGGCTGGTCTCCCACATTGTTAAACATAATCAGTTAAAGATACAAATATCCCTAACTGCTTGTTTTGTATATCACAATATTTGCAAAATGCAAGCACTTTTTCAATTATATCTATATCATTATATTGAGTTTTCCAACAACGTTAAAACATTGCAGTCTCGGGTTTCGCAAACCTTGCATTTTTCCAAAACTTTAGCTCTGTTATAGGTATCGCAGCCCATATCTTGAAAATATGATTTTGGGGCGCCGGTGCCGCAAACGCCGTAGCCAGTTTGCTCTATCCAAACTATCCATAAACTTTTATATAGTTGTCCCATTTCAAAAAGTTTATTGCAGCATTCGACCGCGCTTCTTCCGGCAGGCATATTATATTGCAAATTCAGCCGCACTCCATATTTGCCGTTCCAAACCCTAGTTAAAACATTTACTTGGTTGCCGAAAATATCTTTTGAATTTTTATCTAACATACCATCAGGAACCAATCCGGCGCTCACAACTGTGTTGGTGATGTTGGCAGCTGTATTGCCAAAGTTTCCGGCGTTTAAATAGGCAGTTTGCAAATTTTGAATCAATACCACAAAATCATAACTCCAGCGATTCATTTTCCACATAGACATTGCCTTGGAATATCCGGCTATGCCACCCACGCTCAAAACAGCGATTATTGCCAACACGCCGAGCATTTCAATCATACTGCGACCGGACTGCAACACACTCATATTGTCATCCTTTGCTTTGAGCGTTAGCTCATTCGCAGAGGATCCAGTACAATATATCCGCTTAAAGAATATAGACTTTTTATTTCTGGATTCTCCGGACAGTTCACTTCGTTCACGCCGAAGAATGACGTTGAAAGAGTTGTGTTTAAATCAGCAATATGTCAAACATTAAAGTAAATAAAAAAGCTCCATGGAAATACAACCATGGAGCTTTAGAATAATTAGTGTTCTAGATAAGTTCTCGAACTTTTTTAACTACATTTTCAACTGTAATGCCGAAATGTTTATAAACTTCATCGCCTTTGCCGGAAGCGCCGAAGCTATTTAGCCCAATCACATTTTCGCTTTTGCCAGTATAACGCTCCCAGCCATAAACAGCGGCGGCCTCAACGGCAACCCGAGGTGCGCTGCCCAATACTGAACGCTTATAGTCTTCCGGCTGCTGGTCAAACAATTCACAGCAAGGCATAGAAACAACGTTCACTTCAATTCCGCTTTCACGCAGCTGTTTTTGCGCTTCCGCAGCCAAAGAAACTTCCGTTCCGGTGGCAATAATCGTAGCTTGCGGTTCACGCTGCGCCTTGGAAATAACATAGCCGCCACGTTTGCTCAAATTTTCAGTGGAATCTGTACGCAAAGTCGGTACGCTTTGGCGGGAAAGCGCCAAAATGCTCGGCGTTTTTTCGCTTTCCAAAGCAATCTCCCAAGCTTCGGCGGTTTCCACTACATCGCACGGGCGGAAAGTGTAAATATTCGGCATTGCGCGGTACGAAGCTAAATGTTCAATTGGTTGATGCGTCGGTCCGTCTTCGCCCACGCCGATAGAATCATGCGTCAACACATAAACCACGCGCAGCCCCATCAGCGCCGCCAAGCGCATAGAAGGACGCATATAATCGGAGAACACAAAAAAAGTTCCGCCGTATGGAATAACGCCGCCGTGCAGCGCCATACCGTTCATAATCGCCCCCATGGCGTGTTCGCGGATACCATACATCACATTGTTGCCGTTATAATCAGCGGCAGTTATGGTCTTCATACCATTGACAAAAGTCAGGTTAGACGCCGCCAAATCAGCCGAACCGCCGATAACCTGCGGAATACGCCCCATAATATTTTCCAAGCAAAGCTGCGAAGCCTTGCGGGTGGCAACGACCGTTTGCTCTTTAATGGTTTTCTTTTTCAGCTCGTCTAAATCTTTGTTCCAGTTTGCCGGCAGTTTGTCATTGATATAATCAATGAATTTTTGATTGTTTTCGGTTTTTTTCTGCCATTCGGCATACTGAGCCGCCGAGCGCTGACCAGCCGCACGCCAAGCCGCCATAATTTCGGTCGGCACTTCAAACGGAGTCGCCGTCCAGCCCAAATTTTGACGCATAGCTTCCAGTTCTTCGGCACCTAAAGGAGAACCATGCACTTTAGAAGTGCCTTGCTTATGCGGAGCGCCAAAACCGATAGTTGTCTTGCAGGCAATTAAGGTCGGCTTGTCAGATTTCTGTGCCTGTTCAATGGCTGTTGCAATTTCTTTATGATTGCGCCCGTCTACGCTGATTGTGTTCCAGCCTACAGCTTTAAAACGCGTGATTTGATCGGTGCCATTAGCTTTGTCAACCGTGCCGTCAATCGTGATATTGTTGTTATCCCAAAAGACAATCAGCTTGTTCAGCTTCCATAAACCAGCAAGTGAAATTGCTTCTTCAGAAATACCTTCCATCAAGCAGCCGTCGCCGCACATTACATAGGTGTAGTGATTGCACAAATCATCGCCGAACTCAGCGTTGATACGGCGTTCTGCCAACGTCATGCCGACAGCCGAGGAAATTCCTTGTCCCAAAGGTCCGGTTGTCATATCAATACCAGCTAAATGACCATATTCAGGGTGTCCGGCGGTTTTTGAACCAAGCTGGCGGAAATTTTTGATATCGTCTAAAGTAATATCGTTATACCCCAGCAAATAAAACAGCGAATACAGCAGCATAGAGCCGTGACCAGCGGAAAGAACAAAACGGTCACGGTCAAACCAGCGCGGAGCAGCCGGATTGATTTTGATATATCTTCCGAATAACACGGCGGCAACATCAGCCATGCCCAAAGGCATTCCAGGGTGTCCGGATTTGGCTTTTTCAATAGCTTCAGCGCTCAAAAAGCGGATAGCATTTGCCATCTGCTGTAATTTATGCTGTTCTGTATTCATTTTTTTCTCCTATAATTTTTCAAATAAAGCGACTAATTCGCTGTGAGTTGAATAAACAAATTGGTCGACAAGTGTTATTTCTATAACACGATAGCCACCGGAAATCAATGTATTTGCATCATTTACAAACGTGTGTGGATTGCATGATACGGCAATAACTTTTTGCGGCTTATCATCATCAGCCATAGCGGCAATCTGTGCGGTCTGAGCGGCTGCTCCGGCGCGCGGAGGGTCAAAAACCACAATATCAAATCCTTTTAACTCATTCGCATCTAACGGATATTTAAACAGATTCTTGCGGCTTATTTTGATGTTTGGAATAGTATTGTGGTTAACCGATTTTTGAAAACCATCCAATAATTCGTCCGAAGAATCAATTGCTGTTATTTTATTTTTCGGATTCGCCGCCAGCGGATACGAAAAAGTCCCCACACCGCAGAACAAATCGGCAATATTGCCTTGCGATTCGCCAATGTATTTCAGTACCAAATTTATCAAAGCCTGCTCGCCAGCTCCGGAAGCCTGTAAAAATGTTCCAGCGGGTATAAACACTTGATAGCTGCCGATGTTCAAATATGGACGGCTTTTTTCAATCACTGTTTCAGGTTTGCCCTTGCCGACTTGCACTGAAACGCGGGCAATATCGTCCAAGCCATTGGCAAAATCACACAAAGCCATACGATGTTCCAAGCCCAAAGGCTCGTTTATTTCCAGCAAAACATCAATGCCGTTTACCGCTTCTGTCAGCCAAACATCGCCGCTGCCGATGTTGTAGGTGCGGAATTTTTTGTTTTTGAGCTTTTCCGAAACTTTGATATTGCAAAATTCACTTAAAAATTTGCGTAGCTGCGGGATAAGACTGTTAATTTTTGTTGTCAGCAGCGGGCAGCTTTCCACATTTATCAGTTCGTGGCTTTTACTTTCATTAAAACCAAGCACCAAATTTCCGCGGTTGTGCCTAAAAGCTAGTTCGGCGCGGCGACGTGTTCCGTCAGCAATAAAAACAGCTTCGCCGATTTTTATCTTATCTTGGTTTATCTGACCGATAACTCTTTTAAATTGCTCAATTTTCAATTTTTTGTAATCTGTGAAATCTAAATTGCGGTAAGGGCAGCCGCCGCAAATTTGCTGATATGGACAAGTCATTTTCTTTCCTTACAAAATTTTATTTTCATAGTTATCTAAAAGCGATATTTCTTCCGATTCTTCATTTTGAAAAATCGGATGCATATTGCGGCTTTTATTTGCTGTTTTCTTTTTCATGATTTGCTTTACTTTTTGCTCGTCATAAATTTCCACTCGATTGCGTCCGTTATGTTTAGCTAAATACATGGCGTCGTCCACTTGTCTTAGCAAAACATCTAAACTTGCGGTTTTTTCAGAAGAAACCACGCCGATACTTACGGTAAAATGAAATTTCTCGCCAGTTTCGCTTTCTATTTCCAAATTGGCAAGAGTTTGCCGCAAACGCTCGGCAACAATTTGGGCTGAATGAGTGTCGGTGTTATCCAAATAAATTATAAATTCCTCACCGCCGAAACGGCAGACAATGTCGTCTTCACGCAAATCATTTTGGCAGCAGGCAACCAGCTCTGTTAAAACCTTGTCTCCGGTTTTGTGACCATAAGTGTCATTTACATTTTTAAACTTGTCGGCATCAATCATTAACAGGCTGAAATTTTGCTGTTTTTTAAGCGCTTCTTTAATGCGTTCCGGCGCTAGTTTTTCAAAATACCGTCGATTCCAAGCCAAGGTCAAAGGATCGCGCTCGGCTTGAAATTGCAAAGAGGTTTCGCGGGCTTTGCGCAAGGTAATGTTTTGAAACGCCATATACAAAGCCATTTCATTGTTATATTCAATGGTTTTGGCTGAAACAGAAAGCCAAAATGGCGCGGAATTGATAAGGTTGCAAACCATTAAATCAAAATCCTGAACCTCGTGTTCTTTTTCTAGTTTAGCCCAAAAGGCTTGGCGGCTTTTTTCATCTACAAAAAAATCTTTCAATTTAAAATATCCGCATTCTTTTTTGGTCAGACCGAACAGCTCTCCGGCTTTATTATTGATGAGCAAAATTTTATCGCCTGTGATTTTGGAAATAATAATCGGAAAAGGCGATGAATCAATCATTGCGGCTATTTGCAAATTCAGCTTGTCTATCAGGTTCCAGCTTTTTTGCAAGTCCTGTTGCTGCATATGAAGCTTGATAAAAATCACAGCGGCGGCAAACACATATAGCCAAAACCAGTTCAAAATGTTGAGATTAAGCCAGTTATATTTAAAGAAAAATGTCGAAACAATCAGTTTGCACCATAGCATAAATACCGAGCAGAACAATAAAAAATATCCCAAGCTGAAATTGTTTATACATTGGCGGGCAACCACGGCACCAACCAAAGACAAACTGAACAGAAGGATGGTAGAATTAAAGATGTTTATGCTGCTTTGATTGTAATTTAAAAATGTATAATAAAGCCCAATTGTCAAACCTATAGATACATAGCAAGTCAAAATTTCACGGTTTGCGGATTTGTTGTTCAGCAATTCAGAAGAGGCGTTAAGCCATATGACCGAAGTTAAAAGTGCAATAATCATGCAGGCAAAAGCAACAAAGTTATAGTTCAATCCGGCTTTATATAAAATATGTTCGTTTTGTGTCAGATAGTTTAGAAAAACCACGCCGAGTCCGCCGAGTTGAAACATCATCAGTCCACAGAAATCTTTGGAGGAGCGTACAAAAAAAGTTGAGCCCAAGCCGATAAACAGCGATAAGACGCCGAATAAAACATTATAGCCTGAATAAAATATACTTGAACTAAGCATTTGTTACACCATTTTTAATAAAATTTGTTCTATAATAGTCGCAAAGATTATAAAAACCAACATTATTTTAAAATAATTAGTGAAAAAAATTTTTTATTGCGCTAAGTTTAAGATGTTAGACACAGTGGGAGAAAAAAATGACATACACGGCTCCAGACCATTACAGCTATAAATTTAAGTTTGATATAGAAAAATTGCCGGCATCGCAAAAAGACAGGATTCCTTGCCGCTTGGCGGTGTGGGGAATGTTTTTTGGTTTGGTGTTTACGGCATTGGGGCTGTTTGAGGCGGTGTCATATTTTTTTGAACCAGCTGATGTAAGCTATAATTTTAATTTGCCGGAACAGGGCAAGAATGTAGATGTCGGTCCGCTGCGCTATTCTTTTGATGCGTTTGTATTTTTATTCGGTATTGTTATTATTCTGCTTTCGGCAGCGGCGATGATGCGCTATAAAAAGATTTTTTTTGACGGCGATAAAATCAAGATAATCCACAAGCCTTTGTTTGGCGAAAAACGGGTTGAAGTTGAAGATTTATATAATTATTTGGGCGTGCTGTTCAAAGTTGAATATTATCAGCTTGGTTTAATCAACCGCAACCGCTATGTCATTGAACTTTATCACGCCGATAAAAATAAACGCGTTCCTCTCTATATCAGCACCAGCGGAAAAAATATTCGTAAAATTTGGGAATATTACGCTTCAAAGCTGAAAATGCCTGCGTTGTTTTTAACAGATAAAGGCTTGATTTCACGCAATCATACCGAACTCAATAAAACTTTGAAGGAAATGGCAAAAAAATGGCAGCTGAAAGCTTTGTATCAAAATCAAAGTGAGCAGGTGGTGCCGGATTCTGTAAAATGCCGTGTGAAGAATAATAAAGTTATAGTCAAAGAAAAATATTTGTTTTTAGATGCTTATAGTTTGCTGGCATGCTTGGGGACATTGTTTGTGGGCGGAATTGCTGCAGTTTTGCTCTATTTTCATCATATGATTCTGCCGTTTTTAGGTGTATGGTGGTTCAGCGGAATTTTGGCTTTTTGCACCGCGGTTATTTTATTTGCAATCGTGTCGATTTTCAGCAAAGATGTGTTGATTGTCACCAACCGAGATATTATTTTAGGTCATAACATAATGTTTTTGCGAATGGACGCGGAGTTTTTGCCAAAGAACCAAATAGAAGCTGTTGATGTGGGGCACAATCCGACAACAGACCGCTATTATCTTTCGGTTATTTCGCATAACGGCAATATGATTTTCGGTAAAAATATGCCGGTTGAAGATTTACGTTGGGTGCGCGGTTATATTATTCGTGAAATTGTTAAACAGGACTGATAAAATAATTTGCTTTATTACGCAATATTTGCTATGGATAAAATAATTTTTGATTTTATGGGGATAAAATTATGAAAAATACAGAGAAAAAAACAAGAAAACCTGCGGCAAAGAAAAATACTGCTACTAAGGTTGCTCCAAAAGCTGAAAGCAGCATCAAGACAACAGCCGCTGCGGTAAAAGCTAAAACAGATGTTAACCCTGATTTGACCGACGCTTTTATCAACGAAGTAAGCGAAGAAGTTAAAAACGACAATTTCAAAGCTTTGTGGAACCGTTATGGCTTGGCGATTATTGCGGTGGTAGTAATTGCGGTTTGCGGCGCAGTTTCTTTTGAACGTATAAAAAGCTGGCGCCAGCAGCATAATCAAATTGCTACGGAAACCTATATGGATTCTTCACGCAAGCAGGATCCGGAAGCCATGATGGCGGCTTTGCAAAAAATTAACCAAAACGATCATGGCATATATGGTGATTTTGCTCGTTTGCAAATTGCTAATTTGCTGATTGATCAGCAAAAAGAGGACGAAGGATTGGCTATGCTTGAATCTTTATCCAAAGACACACAGGTAAATTCCGAAGTTCGTCAAATTGCGCTAATAAAATATGCAACTTATAAAGTTGACACCATGTCAAAACAAGAATTGTCTGATTTGCTGAAACCTGTTTTAGCTGCGGAAAATTCTTGGACGCCTTTGGCTAATGATTTGCTGGCAATGGCGGCAATCCGCGAAGGCGATTGGCAGACCGCCCGTGATATTTACAGCAAATTGCTGACGGTTAAAGATTTGCCAGAAAGCTTTAAATCTAAAATTCAAGAAATGCTGTCTTCATTGAACAATGCCAGCAATGGTGCTGAATAATTTTTAATACAGGTGTGCAGATGTTGAACACAAAAACTAAAGTTTTGGCAGGCTTGCTGCTTAGTATTGCCGCGACGGCATGTTCCAGTGACAAAGTGTTGCCAAAAGGCGAGCGTCTTGCCGTATTGGAACCTGTTGCAGCAATTCGTCCTGATGTGGCGTCCTCCGGTATTCAGATAAACATTCCGGCGGCAGTTGCTAATTCTGATTGGCAGCAAGACGGGTTTAATGCTCAGCATGCACAACAAAATTTCAAGGTTGGTACGGCTTTCCAAAAACAATGGGAAAGCAGTTTCGGTAAAGGGCGTTCTAAAAGAGAATTTTTAATCTCTAAGCCGCTGGTTGCTAAAAACAAGGTTTATACTTTGGACGCCGCAGGACTTTTGAGTGCTTTTGATATCAGCAGCGGTGAGTTGCTTTGGAAAACAAAACTGCACTCCGAAAATGATAATGTTGACGATACATCGTTAAAAGGCGCAGGTATAGCTTTTAACAATGGTACTATCTACGCCGCTACTGGATATGGCTCGGTTTATGCCGTAAACGCGCAGAAAGGTGAAATTCTTTGGAATAAATCACTGCAGTCTCCGCTTAGAATTGCCCCAATGGTTGCAAACGGCAATGTTTTTGTGCAAAGCGTCGATAATAAATTTTATGCACTTAATGCTAAAAACGGCGAAGAACAATGGAAATATGATATTTCACTTGAAAATACTACTTTGGTCGGTGGCGCTCCTGCTGCATATTCTGTTGATTTGGATATGGTGGTTACCGGTTTTTCCAACGGCGAAATTCAAGCTTTTAACGCCACTTTAGGTACTCCGCTGTGGTCTGATGTTTTAATTTCTAACCGCCAAGCTTATTCTTCCACTTTTTTGGACACCATAAAGGCTGCTCCAGTAATTGAAGGTGAAACGGTTTATGCCATAGGCAATGCCAACGTGCTGACCGCTATTGATATGCGCAGCGGCGCCCGCAAATGGGAAAAAGAAGTCGGCAGCGTAAATACTCCGCTTTTGGTCGGCAATACGCTGTATATTGTTTCAAATACTAATGATTTGCTGGCAGTAAATAAAGAAAACGGCGATATTTTATGGGCAACTCCGCTGAATTTGGGTGAAAAGCCTGCGGGTGTAATGATTTTTAATCCGATAATGCTGGACGGACGTTTGGTGGTTGCGCTTTCTAATGGTATGGTTTACGCTTATATGCCGCAAACAGGCAAATTGCTGAACAGCGTTGATTTAGATGAAAAACTGAACTCGGCGCCTCTTGCTGCTGGCGGATATGTGTTTTTTGTAACGGCTGGTGCCGATTTAATAGCTTATAAATAAGGAGATTTAAGGTGCTTTCTGTTGCCATTATCGGACGTCCGAATGTTGGAAAATCTACATTGTTTAACCGCTTGGTCGGTAAAAAATTGGCTATTGTTCACGATATGCCTGGGGTTACGCGTGACCGTAAAATGGCTCCGGCTAAATTTAGAGATTTGGAACTGCAGTTGATTGATACCGCCGGCTATGAATATTCGACAACCGATAATATGGAAAGCCGCATGTGGAAACAGACTCAAATGGCAATTGCCGAATCTGATGTTTGTTTGTTTTTGTTTGACGCGCGCGACGGCGTACAGCCCTATGACGAACAGTTTGCCGATTTGGTGCGCCAAACTCATAAGCCGGTTATTCTGCTTGCCAACAAATGCGAAGGCAAAAAGCAGGAAGACGGAATTTTTGAAGCCTATAAATTAGGCTTGGGTGAGCCAATTCCTTTTTCTGCTGAACACGGCTTGGGCTTTGAAGATTTATATACTTGCCTGCATGAAGCGGAAGAAGAAAAAAATAAAAAAGCCGCAGAAGAAACAAAAGTTGCGGTTTTAGGGCAGATTCCCGAAGATTTTTCGGTAGAAGAAGCCAATAAGCGCCCGATACAGCTGGCTTTCGTCGGACGTCCGAATGTCGGAAAATCAACATTAGTCAATGCATTGCTTAATGATGAGCGTATGCTGACAGGTCCTGAAGCCGGAATGACACGTGACGCTATAACCACAAGCTGGCAGTGGAAAGGTCGCAAGTTTAATTTGGTGGATACCGCTGGTTTGCGCCGTCAGTCAAAAGTTAAAAATTCGCTGGAAAAAATGTCTGTCGAAAGCACTAAATATGCAGCCGATATGGCGCAGGTTGTGGTGCTGGTTTTGGACGCCGATGCAGTGTTGGAAAAGCAGGATTTAACCATTGCCCGACGCGTGATAGATGAGGGCAGGGCGTTGGTAATCGCTGTAAACAAATGGGATATTGCCAACCGCAAGGAGGCGCTGGAACAGCTAAATTATAAGCTGATGACCTCGCTTACTCAAGTTGCCGGCGTGCCGACTGTGACCATTTCCGCTCTAAAAAAAGAGGGGTTGGATAAATTGATGAGCGCGGTGCTCAAAGTTTATGACCGCTGGAACACTCGTATTCCAACTGCGCCGCTAAATAAGTGGTTTTCTGATGTGCAAGAGCAGAATCCAGCGCCATTGGGCAAAAACAAGCGCCGTATTAAGCTTAAATTTATTACTCAGGCAAAATCTCGTCCGCCTTCATTCTATATTTTTTCCAGCAATCCGGAAGGTTTGCCGGATTCGTATTTGCGTTATTTAACTAATAGTCTGCGCGATACTTTTAATTTAGGTGGAATACCAATTAGAATCACCGTACGCAAAGCAGACAATCCGTATGCTGAAAATAAATAGCAGCAAATATAAAATCTAAAGTGTTTCTTAAAAATAAAGCCGCTTGAAAAAGCGGCTTGTTTGTTGTCTCATTATTCTGGTTGTTCCAATTCTCCGTTTTTGAGAGCGTAGAACTGGTTTTTCTGCGCCACTTTTTCACCGGAGTGAACCACTATCTGCGGGAATGGAATTTCAATTCCTTCTTCAATAAAACGTTTGTTTATTGCAAAACGCAAATCGCTTGGTACAATCCAGCCTTTCCAAATATCATTGGTATAGCAGCGCAGTTCAAAGTTCAGGCTGCTGTCGGCAAAGTCTTTGAACAGCACATAAGGCGCTGGATTTTTCATTACATATTTATGAGCCAATGCGCATTCCAGCAAAATTTTGCGTACTTTTTCCACGTCTGAACCATAGGCGACGCCAACCATAATGCTTTGACGCGAGATGTTGTCGCCGTGGGTCAAGTTCACAATGGAGCTGGAAAGCAGGGTGGCGTTCGGTACAATCACGCTGGTGCGGTTAAAGCTTTCCATTTCAGTTGAACGAATATTGATTTGCTTAATTTTACCTTCGGTTCCGTTCATAATCACCCAGTCGCCGACCTTAAACGGGCGTTCGAATAAGATAATGATACCAGATACAAGGTTCTTAATCACATCTTGCAAACCAAAACCGATACCGACTGATAAAGCACCGGCGATGAAAGCGAGGTTTGTTAAGTCTACACCGACGGCAATAATCGCCAGCAAGCAAGATATGATAAAGCCGACAAAGCTGATGCCTGAAATAAGCGAGTGCTTGATGCCGTCGTCAATATCCATATTGTTAAATACATTGGCGGCTAAATGCTTTCTCAAAATTTTAACCACAGTCAATGAAACAAAGAATACCAAGATACCGAAAGCAATGGCAATTAAGGAAATCTGCACGCCGCCGATTTTGAAACCAAACAGCAGCTTTTTACCCATTTGCAGCATAAAGTCCCCAGGCAAACCCCAAAGATTCAGCAAAGTAAAGATAAGAGCTAAAATCAAAATCGGGTTAATCAGTGAGGTTAACCAAAATTCTATTTTGCCGACATTGCGTTTGGTTATTTTTATGGATTTCATCCACGGGCTTGCCAATATAATACGTTTTAAAATATCAATAAACGCATGGCGGAAAAGTTCAAAAATACCGAATATCACCATAGATAGAATAAGGTTTCGTAAAATAAACGATGACAGTTCCGGATAGCCGATTAAAGACAAGCCAAAAGCTGTGGCTAAAAGCAGGTTGCTGGCAACCATAATTTTAAATCCGCTGTCTAAAGTGTCGGTTTCTTCTTCATTTTCTTCAATGTTTTCTGCAGTTATTCCATGAGTTTCCCGATAAGTATCAACGGTTATTTTGATAATCCAAATCAGGAAAAATGCCTTAACCGCACAGGAAATCATTGTTAAAAAGTGGATAGTATCAACGGAGTAATTAGCTTTTTGAGCAACAACCACCTGAATAAGCGCAATAGCGTTACAAATGATGAACATAAAAATCACACGGGTAAAACGCAAAGCCTTGTCATTTGGAATATTGAACAAGCGCCATTGCGGATAATATGGAGCAAATGTAACTCTGGAAATTGTTGCTTCAATAATGGCTAGAAATGAGGCAAATCCTGTAATCATCAAAACATGTCCCAGCAGGCTGTCGCCAAAAATTTTGGTACTGACCATCCAAATCATGCAAGCTCCGACAAAGGCGTCTGGAATCAAACCGCGGGCAATAGCAACAGCAATAGCGGCAACAACTTTGCGGCTGAAGTGAGGTAATTCAATATCTTCTTTATATCCCCAGTGGTTTAATATGTATTTACGTAAAACAATAGCAACAGCAAGTGCCACAATCAAAATAAGTGCCATTGAAACAATGCTGAAAATAGTGTAGTTGCGGTCTTCTGTTGGAATGCTGCGATACCAGTCAACCGGAGATTTTGTTATATCCCAAAAGAAAATGGCATATAATTTCAGGCTGTTGAAAAAGACCATCGGGTTGATAAGTGCCGACTGTTTTGTAATTAAATCACCATACACGCGTTTGCTACGGGCGTTTAGAACCTGTGTGGTCAAATCTTCTATTTTAACAATCAGTAAATCAGCTTCTTTCAACACACGGTCTTCTGCCGTCAGCTCTTTAGTCAGGCTGTCGCGCTGTTTGGTAATAACCTTGTCTTCGGCTGCGCCTTCTTTAGGTTCGCCTAAAGCATCTAGTTGCTTTTGAATATATTTTATATCCTTGTCCAAATCTTTGCGGGTGGTGCTGATTTGTGTTTCTTGCTCTCCTAAATAGCTGACATATTCGTTGATGTTGTCTTCGGTTAGATTCTCGCCCTTCAGTGCATTGTCAATTTGTTCCAGCTTTTTATTGATTTTGTTAAAGTCTATAGAATTTTTAGAATCAGCGCTGTCTGCGGCTTGCAGATTGCTAGCAAACAGCAGGGCGGCAAAAAAGACAATAAACAGAGTTTTAAAAAATTTAACCATAGATTTATTCCTATTTTTTTAGCAGAGTTTTCAAAATGTTATAAGCGTTTTGAGCGGTTCCGGCACGTAAATCATCGGCAACGCACCAAAAGCTGAAACCATTTTCAACCGAAACATCTTGGCGCAGGCGGCTAATGTAAATATCATTTTCACCCTGCACATCGTTGATTGAAACATAACCGCAGTCAACGTGCTTGTCAAAAACAACCACGCCTTTGGTGTCGCGCATAAGATTGCGGATTTCATCAATATCCACATCATCGGTGCATTCAACGTTAACAAACTCGCCGATACCAATAAATGCCGGAACAACGGCGCAGTTGGCGTGAACTTTGATGTCTCCGCCTAAAATCTTTTTGATTTCCACATTAACAGACCATTCATATTTTGTTTCATCGCCGATAAATTCACCCACTTGAGGCAAAACGTTAAAAGCTATTTGCTTATGAAAGATTTTTTCATCGTCAACTAATGGCTCGTTCATAAAAATTTTGCGGGTTTGGGCAAATAACTCGTCCATGGCTTCGCGCCCGTAAATAGAAGCAGACATATAAGTGTTAATCACAAAACGTTTGATTTTGTGCTTTTCAGCAACTTTTTGCAGCGGCAGCATAATCTGTGTTACTTGCGGCGACGGAACGGCGATAATTCCTTTTTTAGCCTCGGCTATTTTATCATCATTCATACCGGCAATGACTAATGGAACGTCTGAATCGGTGGAATGAGCAGTAGAGCAGTCTATAACCATAACTTTTTTGGCAGAAGCGTGAGGTATATAGCGTTTTGCAACTTCTTCTGAGGTGGCAAATACAGCAATTTTAACCGATGAAAAGTCGAAATCGTCCAAATTCCAAACGTCCATGTCTACATCTTCGCCGTATGAAACCTGTGTGCCGAGCGGACTGTTTGTGTCAACGGCAAAAATGCTGTCGGCAGGTGTGCCGTTTTCTTCTAATATGTTTAATATTTCACGACCTAAACTGTTATTTACACCAACAATGGCAATTTTATTCATAATGAGCCTCTTAAAAAAACTTTCAACTATGACGGCATCATAAAACAAAAATATTTACAAATAAATAAAATTTGTAACAATAAATACAAAAACAGCGTCCGTAAAAACGAACGCTGTTAAAAAATTTGTGGAAAGTGAACTAGAAGTCCATTGCTTCATAGGCAGCATCTTCACACTCGCTAACGGCGGCAACTACTTCCGGACTGAGCGGAGAGAGATGCTGGCGAGGTTTGCGAGGCTCAACTGAAAGCGGACGATAACGCTTGTATCCGTTAACAGTATCGCCGACGCCGTAGGTTACACCTTGAATGCGGAAATTGCCGAGAACTTCTGTCTCTGAGGCAATTACAGACGAGTCGACAATCTTAACTGCACCAGTCTGAATGTCAACGATTGCGGCAAAGTTGTTCGCAGAATGCTTGATGAACGCATAGAACGGTACTGAGGCATTCTTCTTGAACATTGCAACGCGCAGCACAACCTTGACAAGGTTAGGCTTTGCTTCGCAAGATGAAACATCCACAAGGTCGGGATTTTGCTTGTTAAACTCTTTGAAAGCGTCATCTGCCTTCATGTTAGCTACCAAACTATTCAACTTCTTAGCACCAATAATACTCATAACTAAAATTTTTATAAGTTAATAATAAATTCAATACCCTATTATATAGCATGGTTTTTTGGCAAAATCAAGCACAATTTGTCAAAATTTTATTATTTTTTACATTTGTTCGCTAAATCAAGTTGTTGCTTGTATTCTTCCGCCGAAATTCCGCCTATTCCCAGCAATGTATGGAAGACATAGTCTTGTGAAATTGCCTCATTTTTAGCTGAATTTAGACATTGTTTGTCTATTTTTAACGAGCTAAGGGTAGAATCGTCTGCCCACATAAAAAACGGAATGTGCTTTTGTTCTTTTGGCGCAATAACATATGGTGCCGAGTGCAGGTATATATTATATTCTCCCAGTGATTCGCCATGGTCGGAAACATAAAATAACACGCTGTTATACTGTGAGTAGTCATTTTGCAGCATGGCTAGTATGTCAGCCAAATTCTGCGAGGTGTAAAGAATGGTGTTGTCATAGGTGTTAACAATTTCTTCTTTAGTACATTCATTAAGTTTTTCGGTGTCGCAAACCGGTGTGAATATGCCAAATTCTTGCGGATAGCGTTTGTAATACGTTGGTCCGTGGCTTCCGGCTTGATGCATTACCAAAACGGTGTTTTGTTCCGGCTGTGCTAATTGTTTTTTCATTTCTTCTGTCAACACAGAATCAAAGCAAGTGCCCGCGCCCGTCTCGCATGGACTATATGTTTCAACGCGCGTGCAAACACCTTTGCAGTCGCTGTTATTTTCCAGCCAAACCACGCGCCAGCCGTTTTTTGAAAAAATATCTAATACATTTTCAGTATAGTCTTGGCTGCCGGTGTTAAATTCCGTCCGATTGTCTTTGGCAAACATACATGGTACGGAAACCGCTGTCGAAGTGCCGCAAGATGCCGCGTTTTCAAAGTTTATAATATTGCCGGAATACGGTTTGAGCGGAGCGTTGGTGTCCCGTGCATATCCATCTAGCGAAAAGTTTGCGGCGCGGGCGGTTTCACCCACCACAAAAACAATCAGCAGCGGTTTGCCATTGTTCCAATATTTTGTAAAATGCGAATTTGTACCGATAGGTGTAAATTCGTGGTTTGCCCGCATATTATGCTTGATGGTGGAGCTTACAGCCCCGATATAATTCACCGGAATCAGTGAATATTTTACCGGTTTGTTGTTGCGTACGAATTGCGCCACGTCTTTGCTGTTGGGAACAATAATTGCCGCAAACAGCAGCAGGCATAAAACCAGCAGACCGCCGCGTTGCTTTATTTTGCTTGTTTCCGTAAAACTGAGCTGGCAGATAATAAATGCTGGTATTCCGCCTAAAGCCAAAATGTAAAAAAACAAGGTAAAGTTCAACAATTCTGCGGTTTCGTGCGGATTCGTCTGCAAAACGTTGCGCAGCATTTCTTCATCAATTGCAATATGATAATTTTTTACAAAATAGAAAACGCCGCTGTTGAATATTAAAAAGAAAACAGATAAAGGCTTAACCGTCCATTTCCAAAATAATACCAGCCCGCAAACAGTTAAAACCGCCCACAGCACAAAAAATGTGCCGATGGTAAACATCTCGCTTTGTCTTAAACTGTATATTTTTTCAAAGAAAATACAGTTAAAAGCAAGCAAAGTGTACAGCATATAAAGAATGCTGTACACTTCAATATTAACCGAGAAGGAGCGGAATAATTTTGGTTTAACCATAAAAGTTCGCCCTTTTTGTTATTAAGCAATCATTGCTTTAATTTTAGCGATTGCGTCGTTGATTTTTGCCGCATCAGAACCTCCGGCTTGAGCCATATCAGGACGACCACCGCCGCCTTGACCTCCGACCACTGCAGAAGCAGTGCGTACCAAATCAACCGCGTTGTATTTTGCTGTCAAATCTTTGCTGACGCCGACAACTATGGAGGCTTTGTCATCTTTATCAGAGCACAAAACCACAATGCCGGAGCCCAAGTTTTGCATAATTTCATCAACAAAAGCTTTGAGCTCTTTCGGGTGAGCGCCGGATACTAGTTTGCCGACAAATTTCACGTCGTTAACGGTTTCAGTTTCATCAGCCGAGGATTTGCCGCTGGCAAGAGCCTTTTTAAGGTTGAAGATTTCTTGCTCTTGCTTTTTACGTTCTTCCAGCAGGCTGTTGATACGAGCTTCCAAGTCATTCAAATTGGTTTTTAAGGTTGCAGCAACGTGATGTAATTTATTTTCGGTTTCGCGAACATAAGAGTCAGCTCCAACGCCAGTCAGACATTCCAAACGGCGCACGCCGGCAGCTACAGCCGATTCGCCTACAATGTGGAAATATCCAATATTGCCGGTAGAGCATACATGTGTACCGCCGCAAAGTTCACGGGAGAACGGAGCGTTTTCATCGCCCATGGTCACAACGCGTACATCATCGCCGTATTTTTCATCAAACAAAGCCATGGCACCAAGTTTAACCGCCTCTTCTTTGTTCATAATAACGGTTGTTACAGGTAAGTCATTGCGGATTTGCTCGTTTACAATGTCTTCAACTTGACGCAGTTGTTCGGCTGTAATCTGCTTTGGATGCGAAACGTCAAATCTCATTCTGTCGGCTTCTACCATTGAGCCCTTTTGCGCCACATGGTCGCCCAAAACCATTTTCAAAGCTTTGTGTGCAAGGTGGGTCACCGAGTGGTTAGCGCAAATACGCTTGCGGTTTTCTTCGTCAACTTCAAAGTTAGCGCAGTCGCCGATTTTTACCGAACCTTTTTCCAATTCGCAGACATGAACAAAGATTTTTTCGAGTTTGCGTTTTGTGTCAATAACTTTGGCAGTAAAGTCTTTTGAAACAATCAAACCAGTGTCGCCGACTTGTCCGCCGCATTCGCCATAAAACGGAGTTTGGTTGGCTACAAGTTCGAATTTACCGGAAGTAACTTCGTTAACTTCTTTATTTTCTTGCACCAAAGCCACAATTTCACCGTCAGATTTTGTAACGTTATAGCCCAAAAATTCGGTTGGGTTTACTTTGTCTTCCACGGAATACCAAACTTTTTCTACTGCCGTATCGCCGGAACCAGCCCAGTTTTTGCGGGCTTCTTCTTTTTGATGAGCCATGCAGGCGTCAAAGCCTTCAGTATCCACTTCAATATTTTTGTTCTTTAAAGCATCTTGGGTTAAATCCAACGGAAAACCGTATGTGTCATAAAGCTTGAATGCGGTTTCACCGCTCAGCTTGTCTCCGCGTCCTAAATGAGAAACTTCTTCATCAAGCAGTTTCAAGCCTTTATCCAAAGTGCGACCGAAACGCTCTTCTTCTATTTTAATGGTTTCACTGATAAGATTTTCTCTGGTATAAAGTTCCGGATAAGCGTCGCCCATTTCTTTTTGTAAAGTCGGAAGAAGCTTGTAAATCATTGGGTCTTTTATGCCCAGCATATAAGCGTGGCGCATAGCACGGCGCATAATACGGCGCAGAACATAGCCGCGTCCCTCATTGGACGGAAGCACGCCGTCCGCAATCAAAAAGCAGATAGAACGCAAGTGGTCGGCAATCACATTGTGCGAAGCTTTTAACGGACCGTTCGGGTCAGTGTTTGCCATATCGGCAATGGCTTTGATAATGTGCTGGAACATATCGGTGTCAAAGTTGGAATGAACACCTTGCAAAATAGCGGCAATACGCTCCAAACCCATACCGGTATCAATACCAGGGCGCTTTAAGTTAATGCGCGAACCGTCAGCCAAGTCTTCAAATTGGTCAAACACCAAGTTCCAAATTTCAATAAAACGGTCGCCGTCTTCTTCCGGAGTTCCTGGTAAGCCGCCCCAAACTTCCGGACCGTGGTCGTAAAAAATTTCAGAGCAAGGACCGCAAGGACCTGTATCGCCCATTTGCCAAAAGTTATCTTTGGTGCTGATGCGGATAATTCTGTCATCAGGCAGACCGGAAACTTTTTTCCACAAATTATAGGCATCTTCATCATTATAATAAATAGTAACAGCTAATTTGTCTTTCGGCAGTCCAAAATCTTTGGTCAGTAATTCCCAAGCAAACGGAATAGCTCCTTCTTTAAAATAATCGCCAAAAGAAAAGTTGCCGAGCATTTCAAAAAATGTGTGGTGGCGTACATCATAGCCAACGCTGTCCAGGTCATTATGTTTACCGCCGGCGCGCACGCTTTTTTGCGCGGTGGTCGCTCGAGTATAATCGCGGGTTTCATTGCCGGCGAGCACGTTTTTAAATTGCACCATACCGGAGTTTGTAAACATCAATGTCGGGTCATTATCCGGAACAAGGGATGATGACGGAACAACTTTATGACCGTTCTTGGCAAAATAGTCCAAAAAGGTTTTGCGGATTTGATTTACACTAGTCATTGTACGTCCCTAAAAAAGTTTTAAGTAAAATTCATTTTATCGGGGCTAAACTAGCGCAAACTTATAAGGTTGTCTAGCAGAATCTTCAGCGTTCTTTATAAAAATATATTAAAAAATGTAAGTATTGCCGTTCAAATCAAATATTCCCCAGTTTAAATAAGTGGCGAATAAAAGCCAAAATAAATAAGGAATAAGCAAATATGCTGCAGTTTTGCGTATATGATAAAAAGCGTCTATCATTAACATTGTAATGAAATCCAGCAGCACCAAAACAAAAAATCCGGCAAGAAACATTCCGCTGTAAAAGAAAACGTAAGTCCAAATAATTTGCAAAAGCATATTCAGCCAAAAAATCTGCAGTGCGGGCTTTATTTTAGGCTTGTCGTTGGTGTTAAGCACCATAGTTGTAGAAATAATCAGCAACATATACAGAATGCTCCAAGCCATCGGAAAAACATTGTTGGGTGGAGTCAAAATCGGCAAATCTATTTTGGTGTAAAAAGTGTTTAGACCAAAATCATTTAAATATCCGCATAATCCGGCAGTGGCACCGACAGAGATAAAGGCATATAAAAAATTGATATATTTGTTCTGAAACATCTGCTCCCTCCGGCAATAGAGGTAATAGCGGAATTTAAAATTTCAAGTCTGGAAAACTTTTTATTTTTTTTGTCACATTTTTTATTTGCATTTTGTCAAAAAAAGTGTATTATTAAAGTAACTTTTAAATAATATACGGAGTAACGAACATGGCAAAAGTAGAAGAAGGCACAAAAATTGACTTTTTAGGCGGCAATAATGAAGCCAGAATTGGCGGCAACAGCTTGCTGATTGAACATACTGAAGAAGGTGAGGGCGTAAAAAGAGTAATGATAGATTTGGGCGCTTTGTTTCCTCCGGAATGGACGGGGCTGGATTCTGTTATTCCTGATGTCCGCCCGTATTTAGACTATAAAGACCAGCCGGCAGAAAAACCGCTTGACGCTATGTTTATTTCGCACTGCCATGAAGACCATATCGGCGGCTTGGTGCACTTAGCCCGCGCCGGTTATAAGTTTCCGGAAATCTACACCAGTTCGTATACAAAAGAACTTTTGAAAACCGCTTTCAAAGAAGGTCATGTTCCAGCCGAAAATCAGCCGGAAGTAAAAGCTGTCAGCGAAGGACAGACAATAGATGTGGCGGATAATGTTCATGTCAGCCCGTTTAATGTTTCTCACTCCACTGTCGGCGCCATGGGATTCCATGTTTTAACCACCATTCGCGGACGCACCAGCGCCGGTATTATCGATCCAGGCGATTACCGCATGGGCGAGTCCAAAGTTGGTTCCGGCTTTGAAGAAGACAAATTTATTGAATTTTTGAAAGACAAGCCAGTTACACACGTTTTGTTAGATTCTACATCAAGCGACGGCACCGATGAATATTTGGTTGATTTTGACCACGCTGTTGCCAATACGCTGGAGCAGGTTAGCAAACACCCTGAAAAACAGGTAATTTCCGCCGTTATTTCTCGCAGCATTCAAAATTTGGCGATTGATTTGGAAGCAGCTAAGCAGTCCGGTCGCACAGTATTTATTGACGGTTATTGGGCAAAGCTGGCGTTTATGGCTATGCAGCGCAGCGGTATTCGTGATTATGATGATGTAGTATATAAAAGCGAAGATTTGAAAAACGCCAATGCTAAAGCTTATTTAGCCAAATATGGTCGCGGCGAACGCTATATTATTCCAAGCGGTGCTTTTGCCGAATCTAAAAAAGGCATGAAATCAGGTTTATACAAAATGTCCGAACAGCAAAAAGTTACTTTGGATAAAGATGGTAAAGTAAAAGGCAACAGCAAAGGCGAAGCCGGACACCCTGACTTTACGGTTGATAGAATGACTTTGATTTTAGCTCGTCAGCGCTGCATTGAATCTATTAACGGCAAACAGGTGCGTGCTATGTACAATCGCTTAGCCGCCTTGGGTGCTACTATTGTAGAGAATCGTTCCGGCAACAATACTGGCAAGTTTGAAACTGCTTTGATGCAGCGTACTGGTCACGCCGTTCGTTCGGAAACGAAAAAATTTATTGAGCTGATTGTCAATAACCGCAAAAACAGCAGCAAGCTGGTGTTTATTCCAATTCACGGCGATGTACATCAGCTGGCTAATACGGCAAAAGTGGTGCGTGAAGCTGGCGGCGAGCCGTCTATTTGCCATAATGCCGATGAAATTAAAGTATGGGCAGGCGGCACTAAAAAATTGGAGCAAAAACCATTTGATGATCAGCGCTGGATTGCTGTTCAAGGCGAAACTTTAACCGGCTATGCCGGCGGCGCAAGCCAATATACTTACACTTTGGTAAATAAAGATTTTACTAAAGTGGCAGATTTAATGGTGGTTCGTGATGAAAATTCTCCTGCTATTTCCCGTAATTATGTCTCTAAAGCCTTGGAAAAAGCCCGTGATGATGAGGATAACTACTATGTTCCGTCACGCAAGGAAGTTCACGCCCAAAAAGAAAAGCTCTCCCGCAAGAAAAAGAAAGAACTGGTGCGCAAAGCAGCCATGGCGGCCGGACTTATTGATGAAAAAGGCTTGCCGATTGGTTTGAAAAAAGGACGCGACGGCAGATAGTTATTTTTATATAACGTGTTATTATCTCTCTTAACTCTTGTCTTTTATTGCAGAATGTTATATGTGTAAAACAAAAGAGTTAAGGGAGATTTTTTATTATGGTTCGCACAAATAAAAACGGTATCAAAATTTATGGCGAAGAAGATTTTGCCGGTATGCGCAAAGCCGGAAAAGTAGCCGCCGAATGTTTGGATTATATTGCAGATTATGTGCAGGTAGGTGTTTCTACCGGCGAGCTTGATGATTTATGCAATGAGTTTATGAAAAGCAAGGGCGCGGTTTCGGCTTGTATCGGTTATCACGGCTATCCGAAAGCCACCTGTATTTCCATCAATCAGGTTATCTGCCACGGTATTCCGGACTATGAACGCAAGTTAGCGGACGGTGATATCTTGAATATTGACGTGACGGCGATTGTTGATGGTTATTTCGGAGATACCAGCCGTATGTATTTTGCCGGCAAGCCGAAAGTTAAAGGCAAGCGCTTATGCGATGTGACATACGAATGCATGATGCGTGGCATTGATGTGGTTAAACCAGGGGCGCATTTCGGCGATATCGGCGCGGTGATTGAAGAATATGCTCATAAATATGGTTATTCGGTGGTTGATATGTTCTGCGGTCATGGTGTCGGCAAAGTTTTCCATGATGAACCAAATGTTATGCATTGCGGCGTAAAAGGCACAGGTCCAATTATGGAAGAAGGTATGATTTTCACGATTGAACCAATGATTAACATGGGCAAAAAAGACGGCGTTATCCTTTCTAACGGCTGGACGGCTGTGACCTGCGATCACGCTTGGTCGGCGCAGTTTGAGCATTCTATGGGCGTAACTAAAGACGGTGTTGAAGTATTTACCTATTCGCCGAAAGGTATGGATAAACCGCCTTATAAATAAGGACGTTAAATGACGGACGAAAAACAAGATAAGCCGCTATATTTGGGACACAGAGAGCGTCTGCGCGCTAGATTTTTGGCTGATGACGGCGCCAGTATGCCGGATTATGAAGTTTTGGAACTGCTTTTGACAATGTCTATTCCAAGACGAGATGTGAAACCATTGGCTAAAAAATTAATTGCTCAATACGGCGATATCGGCGGGGTGTTGCACGCTCCGGCGCATGAATTGATAGATGTTTGCGGACTAAGCGTGAATACATTGGCGTTGCTGAAAGTTGTGGCGACTTGTGCGCTGCGTTCGTCAAGCGCTTGTTTTTCGGATAGCAATGAGCCGATTATTGCTTATTGGGATCAGTTTGAAGATTATTGCCGTCAGCTTATGGCTTATAACGAGGTGGAAGAGTTTAGAGTGTTTTTCTTTGACGATGCGCTGCATTATAAAGGAAATAGGCTGATGAACACCGGAACTGTCAATAAAACTATGGCGCATCCGCGGGAGATTATTAAGGCTGCATTGGATAATAAAGCGGTGATAATCGTGCTGGCTCATAATCACCCGTCCGGCGAATGCAAGCCGTCGGTGGCGGATAAGCAGCTGACACAGGAAATCAGTATGGTTGCTGAGGCAATGGATATTGAAGTTTATGACCATTTGATTGTAACCAGAAATGAAATTTTCAGTTTCCGCAATTCCGGTCTGATTTTACCGAAAATGAGAAAAAAATAAAAAAGTGCTTGCAATATAAAAAAATATGTTGTATTAACTAAATCGGTTAACGGGGCATAGCTCAGCCTGGTAGAGCGCTTGGTTTGGGACCAAGATGTCGCGTGTTCGAATCTCGTTGCCCCGACCACATAAGACGATGACCTCTAGAGAGGATGTTCTCTAGAGGTTTTCTTATTGAAAATAAAGGATTTTTTCCATCTAAAAATAAGTTCGAATAGAGTAAATTTAAAATCTTGCGTTTTTCATCAGAATTCGAACTTTCATAAATGTCAGGTATCTTAGAAATGAGGATTAGCAAGTCTTTCAAGCCAATTATGCTCTGACGAGCAACGAGGCTGTATTCTTGCAATTCATTAGTAGCTTCTGATATGTTATATCGTATTTCATTATTTTTTTTATTATACTGTTCCTGTGTAATACTATCATCTAAAAGCTTATCTAGTAGAACTTCTAGCATCTTGTCGTATTTTTGTATACGCAGTTTTATGCTTTTCTCGCGGTCTTTTTCAATTTTATGCTCGGCTTCTAATTCTTGGTTAATTTTATTCAGAGTTTTTTCTAACCATTCTTTAGGCACTTTTTTAAGCCTACATAAGTCATCTTTAATTTTAGCGTCAACTATATTCTCGTTAATGCGAGTGCCTTTACAATGAGGACAAAACAGATATTTGTGCACCCGTCCGTTAGGCTTAATCTTGACATCTGGAGTAATTAAGCTACCGCAATTTGTGCAATGGATAAGCCCGCGGTAAGTGTCTTCTATTTTCCGCTTTTTATGGACGGCTTTACGGCTTAAAATTTCTTGGCAGCGTTGGAAAGAGGCTTTGCTGATAAGATGTTCATAGTTATGCTTGTATAGCTTGCCGTACATTCTCATTTCGCCGTAGTAGAAAGGATTGCTTAGCATACTTCTGATGGTTTGCTTATGAGCGATAGTTCCTCTAACAGTTTTTAATTTCAATTTATTGGCTAAGCGTGTTATGTCGGCAAGTGAGTAAATACCGGTTGAAAATTCACTAAAAATTTTACGGACAATCGGTCCCATTATCGGGTCTTCAATAATTGTGGTTTTATGCTGGCTTTCTCTATAATTTAGATATCCAACCGGAGCAAGGTGAGGATACTCACCCTTGCTTGGCATTTCCCGCATACTCCTTTTAACATTTTCAGAAAGGGCGTGAACATAGCTTTCCGACATCATAATGCCAAATTGGTAACCCAACAATTCTTGTCCGTTAGACTCTTTGGTTATTTTTTTATTGTCAGAAATAAAGTGTAGTTCTAGGTCGTTTTCCTGCACTAGCTTTATAAAGGTAGGGTATTCAGTAAAACTTCGTTGCAGTCTGTCAATTTTATCACAGACAAGAGCCAGAGGTCTTTTTTGCTTTACGATGAAATCCACCATTTTTTTGTGCTCAACCCGTTTTCCTCTAGTGGAACTTTCAATTATTTTGAAGGTCTTTATAATGGTCATTCCGTGGTTGGCGCAATATTTTGTAATGCGGTTTAGCTGCGCATCAATAGAATAACCTTCCTCTTGTTCTCTAGTAGATACTCTAGTATATGCAACCGCAAATAATTCTTTTTTCATTATTTTTCTCCAATATGTTAATTTTAATTTATGTTTTGCTCAACTTCAAGTTTATTCTTCAGCCTTTGATGTTGGCAGTTGAATGACTTTGTTTTCTGCAATGGCTTTGCCTATTTGTTCAAAAATTTTTTCTTTCCAATCGTCGTCATCTTGATAGTCTTTCAGAATCTTAAAAAGGTTTCTTATTGTCGGGGTTTTGTTTAAGATGTTGCGGACATAAGGCATTCCGCAATCTCGTATAAGCTGCCACAAGCCGATAACTGCGAGTAATTTTATCTGCTTAAGGCTATTGCACAGTTTGCCCCAAATTGTTTTACTGTTTTCATTCAGGCGGAAAATCAAGCTGCCGACGTTTATCATTTGCTTCCAAAAATAGCAGTTAAGTTTTTGTGAAATATCGCTGTCATATATAAAATCAAAGGTCAAATCCTTGTTTTCGTCATAATCGACACCGGCTTCTTTTAATTTACGGCGAATGACTTTTGCTGTATTAAGGCGGTTTTCAAGACGAAACACTTGTAGATTGCCGAACTGGGTAATATCAATATTTTGAAAGTCACGATGGCTTTCATCATCGATACACCGTTTAGCGGATTTTTTTAGCTGCTTGATGTCCATCATTTTATCATAGGCGGCAATTTCATATTCGTTGGTGTGAAAACGAATACAATGACCACCGTTTTTATAATTAGTCTGTCCGTTGTCAAATTGATGTCCGATGTACTCTTTAGCCAATTCACTAACAATAAACACCGTGCTTAATCCGTCTGGAAGAATTACATTCTTACAGCTATGAAAACGGCAGACGTGGGCAAAGCGTAAGGTATTCAATTCAACAATTACCCCCATTTGCTCCAAAACTTCTTTTAATTTATGGAGTATTTTGCTAAAGTCGTTATCACAGACTTCTTGTAAATTGTTGCCGTAAATAAGTTTTGGCAAAGACAGCTCAATGTAGAGAGAGGTTTCATAACCGCCAACCCGCTGCTCGCGTTTGATTGCGAGCTTGGGCTTATATTTATGATTAAGTTTATCCTGCACAGTCATTGTCTGAAAGGCTGGGATTGTGCCTTTACCTCTATAATTTAGTACAGTTGTTGCGTTTGGGTTAAACAAATCAGGCTTTGTTATCTTAAAATCATCTTTGCGAATTTTCAGAGCAATGGTGTCGCAAATAGCTTTGTTAGATAGCATCGTCGCCTCCTTTGTTGTTATCATTTGCCGCAGTAATGTTAAACTGCACTTGGTAGAACTGTGAAATCAGTTGACTCAGCTGGTTTACAGTTTCCTCAGCGTCCTTGATTTCTTCTTCTGAAGCTCCGCTGTTTTCTAAATCGTCAACAGCTTTACAAGCTTCCAAAGTGCCTTTGGCTAATTTCAAAGGAGTGTTTTTTATTTTCATTTTTTTATACCTTTCATTTATAAAAATCGTTGAAAAAATTGCTGAAAAATTTAGGAGAATTTCTCGGCTGTAGACTCCTTTACAAGATTCAATTTGCGCAAATGGCGGTCTTGGAATGATAAATGAAAGATATTTTAAATTTGTTAGGTTTTTTACTGAAATATCAAATAGATATTATTATTTTAATTAGATTATAGTATATGTG
>CAVIDY010000003.1:64965-94992 GCA_963641885.1 Bacteroidaceae bacterium | reverse complement strand
TATAATTATTTAAAATATCATTATTTTCTTTTACTAAATTTGATGGTAAATTTAATAACTTCAAATCATTATATTTATTAAAATAAGATAAAAACTCTTTTACATAAGATGTAACTAAATATCCTTTCTTTACCTTGCTACTCTGTAATACTTTCCTAATTGTATCTTTATGCAATTCTCCTAACTTATTATGATCTGGTTTGTGAGAAATTTTAACCTCTCGCAATACCTCCAATACTCTACGACGAAAATCGGCAACAGATGCAATGCTTGTCATCGGCAATGGTGTCGGCTGATGCCTTAATGTTTCCTCATTAGATAATCTCTTTACCAAAGCGCGAGTTGTACAAGCCACTGTTATTGCATCCATAGCATGATGTCGATGGTCAATACGAGGTTTTGCTGACCATTCCGGATTTTTCTTGCATGTATAAAGTTTCCAATTACCTGCAATATCCGGCTTTTGCTCTCCGTCAATTACTTCTCCTGTTACAGAATCAGTCCAATACGGACTACATGGTAAATATCTCGGTACTTTTATACCCATCAAATCATATTCCAAGCCAAGCAAATTCCAACGCCTGCGCAGTTCAGAAGTTTGACTGCCTTTAACTGCTAAAATACGATTTTGCGATACTTCGTTGGCGTCCGCACAATCCACAATCGCCCGCAAATAGCGTGCTGTAAGTTTAGAAACATAGCGGGTATCGGTCATGTGACGGGTTGTTTCTTCCTTATCACCCTCATCTTCATATTGCTCGCGGGCATCAGCCTCAAATCTCCACGCTTTACGAGGTGTGTTGGCACGGGCATTTTTCAAAATTTCCCGCAAAACCTCAGGTGATTTCGTCTTTACAAAATAATCATAGGCAAAATCATCTTTTTTAGCCTCATTATCAGCACGGTTAACCAAACATAAGTTATTATATGTATCAGTTCCGCCTCGGGCTTGCGGAATAATATGTTCAATTTCAAACCCTGCAAAGTTCCGCGAGATTGCCTGTGTCGGGTTATAAGCATCTTTCCAGCCTTGTTCTTTGGCTAATTTATATTTCAAAATATTCTGACCGGTCACATAAATATGATGATCCTGCAGATATTTTTTAGCTTCTTCATTGAGCTTTTCATTTGCTTTCTGAGTTGCTTCAAATTGCTTTTGCCTATCTGTAGACATTCCGACATCACGTCCCAATTCAACATGAATATCGTATGGTCTGCCGTATATTCTGACAATTTCATTAACCACCAAGCGAATTTGGTTCAATATCATGTGTACTGCCGGATTTGCCATCTTGCCCCATTTTATTTCTTCCGGTTTCAGGCTTTTATTGTTTTTGATAACCAGCGGCGGCAAGGGCTGGGTATCTGTTTGTAAAATCTCGCCATAATAAGGCAACTCAAAACATTTACCCTGATTTTGACGGGCAATTTCTTCTTCTGCCATAAAACGAGAGTCTTCTTTTGCCAATTTATCAGTAACTTCACGATGCGAAACCACATTTTCTTTCAACTTTTCCAAAATAATTTTAGTAGCTGACAAACCTAGCATTCCCCTGCCTTTTGGCAGCTTTATCAGTAAATCGCTGATTTTCTTTTCATCATCTATTTTCAAAATTACTTTAAGCTTAGAAATCAATTCGTCTTCATTATAAAGCCTACCGTTTTTATCATTTGGATTTACCGGATTCGCTAAAAATTCTATAAATTCTGCAAATTCTGCCTCTGACAGATTTTTAATATACTCAATTTCAGCAAACTCTGGACGAGAATATAAATAAGCTTTAATCGGCTTATCTTTGTCGCCGTCAATAGAAATTTTTTGCTGCGCCGATAAATTAAGAACTTTTTTAATAGACTTGCTTCCGGCATTTTCACCCTTGAGCAACAATTCATTTATAATTTTATCACGCTCCTCCAAAGTTAACGGACATTTATTTGTATCTGACAAAATGCGGATATTATTGACTTCTTCATAAATACGGCGCAGCTCCGAAAGCGGATGAGCTTTCAGCAAACGGTCTTCATTTCTAAAATAAATACATTTACCGGTCGCATACGGAGCAGCAGGACGCTCATAGAATAAAATGTCATAAACTTCCTGTTTTAAACCGTCTTTACGCATTTGCGGAAAATATTCCGCCTGCTTATCCCATATTTGATTAAATTCATCTTTTACTAAATAACGCGGCAGTGCATAGTCAACCATGCCAGATTTTTGACGTACGGTACGCAGTTTGACTTTTGAATGTTCGCCGTTTTCATCTTTCTCATAGCTTTCTAAAATCCGCTTCCAAAAGAATTCACCGATAGTACGAGAGTTTGTCTCTTTCAAATGACTAGCAAGTAATTCATAGGCTGTTTGTTTCTTTTTAGATTTTTCGCCGGCATCTAATACTTCTTCTTCCAGCTCCTGCGCAGCCGAGACAAAGCCGGCTCCGCGGTGTTTGGCTATGTGCAAAATCGCTCTGCCGACAAAATTCTGATTTTCCAGTTTTTCATTTAAAGCGTTAAAACGAATCTTATATGGAGATTTTGATTTCAGATTATCTGTTCCCTCAGGATTCGGAGAAACCCAAAGCTGATTTTCATATAATTTTTGCGCCAAAAGGTTCAAACGCTTTTTAGTCCGGATTAAATTCTTCCGTGCCGAGCGCTTTGCGCGGCGTTCTTCTGCTCCGTCCGACACTTCAAAAATACGAACTCCGGCGTCAACAATATCTTGCACATTATTTTGCTCATCCAACGCCAAAACCGCGCTGCCAATAGAACTTACACCTAAATCCAAACCTAAACGATACTTCATTTTGTCACCTGCAAATAATTTATAATGCTAAAGATTATATTATTTTTCTTGACAAAGCAATAGAATTATTCCTATAATAATCTTGTTATGTGTAAGACGCAATTTTTTTTCAGAGATTAATTAGACGGTCAACACATATATAATAAGGCTGAAAATGCCGTAAGATGAGGGGGCGATGCGTTGCCCCCATTATTTTATTCAATTTTCAATATAATAAAGGAAAGCAAGTGAATATTCACTTGCTTTCCTCGGCTCTACTACCTTTATTTGTGATTATAAAAGGTTGATGGAAAACATATTGTTTACAATCAAATACTATTACAATACATCAAATCCTAAGGTCTTACGTGTTCTTCCTGCGTTGTAAAAGTATTTAATTGCTTAAATTTTTTACTCTGCTTTTTCTGAACCCGCGGTTCAAAATCTCGGTTTAGAATTTAATTGCTTAAAAACACCCGCCGACTGCATTTTGAACACTTTTAATTTATATATTGTCTGCCACATTTCAACGGGACTAAAACTTTTTTACTGTTTTTTGCTACATTACAAAAGCAAATCTTTTAGTTTGGAAATTATATTTTTCAAAACCGCAATGCGTTCGCTATACTGCGACAAATCTTTAGAAACAAACAATTTTTGATCCGGACGGATTTGCAACACGCCGAATGACTTTGTCACCAAATCAATCAATTTATCCGCCGCTGCAAAAGTATTGTTGCGAAAAGCAATCAAAATTCCTTTGGCTCCGGCGTCTACTTTCGCCACGTTAGCCGCATAGCAAAGCTGTTTGATTTCTATGGTTTGCAGCAAATTTTCCACTTCCGATGGAATTGGTCCGAAACGGTCAATCAGTTCTTCACGCATATCCAGCAGCTCGTCTTTGTCTTTAAGCGAACCGATACGCTTATACAGTCCCAAACGCACGCCCAAATCTCTGACATAGCTTTCCGGAATCATCAGAGGCACGCCGGTTGTAATCTGCGGAGCCCAATCGGTATCGGCTGAATTTTGCGCTGCTTCCGCCTGTCCGGCTTTTTGACGGGCGATTTCTTCTTCCAGCATGTGCTGATATAAAGCGATACCCACGTCTTTAATATGACCTGACTGCTCTGTTCCCAACACATTACCCGAACCGCGGATATCCAAGTCGTGGCTGGCAAGAGAAAAACCAGCGCCCAACGTATCCAAAGCCTGCAAAATATTCAAACGCTTTTCTGCCACTGGATTAAGCTTTTTACGAGCCGGAACCGTAAAATAGCAATAGCCGCGCACTTTGGAGCGCCCTACCCGCCCGCGCAGTTGATACAGCTGCGCCAAACCAAACATATCGGCACGGTGAATAATCATGGTATTTACACGCGGCATATCAATACCGGACTCAATAATGGTGGTGGAAAGCAAAACATCATATTTGCCGTCGGCGAAATCGCTCATAATATCTTCCAGCTGCTTAGCCGGCATTTGCCCGTGCGCCACCGCAATTTTAACATCAGGCACCAAATTTTGCAGCGTTTCCAAAATCTCGGCAATATCCGATACTCGCGGGCATACAAAAAACGTTTGCCCGCCGCGGAATTTTTCACGGTAAATTGCCTCTTTTATCATCACCTTGTCAAACGGCATTACAAAAGTACGGGCTGCCAATCTGTCTACCGGCGGCGTAGCGATAATGCTGAGCTGCTTAACGCCGGTTAATGAAAGCTGCAATGTTCTCGGAATCGGCGTTGCACTTAAAGTCAAAACGTGAACATCAGATTTCAGCGCCTTGATTTTTTCCTTATGCGCCACACCGAAATGCTGCTCTTCGTCCACAATCAGCAAACCTAGATTACAGAACTTTACATCTTTAGACAGCAGAGCGTGCGTGCCGATTACAATTTCTACCGAACCTTCAGCCAATCCCTGCTTGGTTTCACGCACTTCTTTCGGCGTGCTTAAACGCGAGAGCATACGCACTCTAATCGGAAAACCTTTCATGCGCTCAGCAAAATTCAGATAATGTTGGCGCGCCAGTAAAGTCGTCGGCACAATCAGCGCCACTTGAGCGCCCGACATAGCCACGGTAAACGCCGCCCGCAGCGCCACTTCGGTTTTACCGAAACCAACATCGCCACAAACTAGCCTATCCATAGGTTCGCCCGCGCCCAAATCCTGTATCACGTCTTTAATGGCATGCAGCTGGTCATCGGTTTCGCTATACGGAAACTTAGCGCAAAATTCATCATACGCACCACCCGGAGCAATAAATACATCAGCAGTTTTAAGATGTCTTTCCGCCGCAATTTTTATCAACTTTTCGGCAATATCTTTAATTTTGGCTTTTACTTTGGCTTTTTTAGCCTGCCAAGCCGCGCCGCCCAGCACATCAAGCTGCACGTTTTCATCATCGGAGCCATAACGGGAAATCACATCAATATTTTCCACTGGCACAAACAATTTATCATCGTGGGCATACACAATTTTCAAGCAATCGTGCGGCGCTCCGCCCGCCATAATATTTTCCAGCCCCAGAAAACGCCCGATACCATGCTCAATATGCACCACCAATTCGCCCACGCTCAAAGACGAAACATCGGCAATAAAATCTTTAGAACTGGCTTTTTTAGCTTTGCGGTGCTGACGCTCGCCCCAAATATCCTGCTCCGATATCAGACAGTATTCATCATCTCTGAACCCGTGCGCCAATTCAGCTATAACCAAGGCTATTTTCTTTTGCATGCAAATCTGCAGAGTTTCCTCCCAAGTATTTGCCAACGCCGTGTTTTTAATATCGTAATCCGCCATCAGAGAACGCAAACGCTCACGCGAACCCTCGGCATAGCAGCAAATCACACGCTTTAATTTGCCGTTTTCCGATAGATAATCCCGCAGCTCTTCATAAACAGCCGCATTGCTGATATGGCGTGCATGGGCAAAATCCCGCCCCGGAATGGCTTTAAGCTCAATCACATTATCATTGGCGCTAACCGCCAGCGGAGTTAAAACGGTGGCTTGCCGCTCTTCCAGTTTGGCGGTAAAATCTGCCGCCGACATATAAAGCTTTTCCGGAGGTAAAGGACGATACACTTCTGTATCATTTTTGCTTTTAACCTGCAAAGCCTCCAAACGCGCTTCATAATAATCGGCAATACCCTCGGTTTTAGCCTTTAAAGCTTCCTCAATATTCTTTCCCGCCACCACTTGCGCATTCGGCAAATAATCAAACAAGGTCGGTAAAACATCATTATAAAACAGCGGCAGCCAATTCTCCATACCGATATATTTCTGCCCGTTGGAAATTGCCTCGTATATTTCATCGTGCAAGCCATCAGCCCCAAAAAGTTCGCGGTATTGCTCGCGGAAATTGCGGATAGTATTGGCATCTAAAAGCACTTCACTCGCCACCTGAAATTCATATTGTGGCAAATCCCCGATAGTGCGTTGGCTCACCGCGTCAAAAATCCGCAGCCGCTCCACTTCGTCATCAAACAAATCAATACGCAGCGGATTATCCATACCGCTCGGAAAAATATCGGTAATATCTCCGCGCACGGCGTATTCCCCAGGCTCCATAACCTGTTCCACTCGCGTATAGCCGTTCAGTGAAACATAATGCAGAAAGCTGTCAAAATCCAGCTTTTCGCCGACTTTCACCAACTTGCGGGCATTGCGGAAAATTTTTGCCGGTGCCAATTTTTGCAACACGGCACCCACAGAGCTAACCACCACCAGCGGAGCTTTGCTTTCATAAAAAACAATTTTCGCCAAGGTTTCAATACGCTTGGCCGCAAGCGCGCTGTTTGGCGAAACCCTGTCATACGGCACCGTATCCCACGCCGGAAATTCCAACACCTCATATTCCGGATGTAAAAAACGCAGCATTGCCGCCGTTTGCGCCAAGCTTACGCCGTCGCTGGCAATATACAGCACCGGCTTTTTGGCATTGGCAATTTGCGCCAAAACAAAGGCTTCATAACCATCGGCAACCGAAGAAACCGTCTTCCCCGCCCAAACATTCACATCTTTACGCATAATCACGCTTTCCTGTTTACATTTTGTTATAAAATATATACAATACAACCATTAACGCAACAAAAAAAAGACAAATTCACAATGCGACCGACTATTTTATATCCGCTTTTTGCTCCTATCAACACCCTGAACGGCGTGGGTGATAAATATGCTAAACTTGTGGCGAACCTTTGCGGCGAACGCGTGGTGGATTTGCTATGGCATTTGCCGTCCGGTATAATAGACCGCCGCTGCAACGTGCCTTTAATTTCCGCCACCGAAGGACACATCTGGACGGGTAAAGTGCGCGTTATAGAGCATAAAGCTCCGCAAACCCGCAAGCAGCCCTACCGCATAGCCGTTGACGATGGCACGGAGCAGCTGATTTTGATTTTTTTCAAAACTTACGGCGATACGCTGACTCGTATTTTTCCGGTTGGTGCCGAAAAAATCATATCCGGTAAATTGGAACGTTTTAACAACAGCTGGCAAATGCCACACCCTGACTATGTGATTGATGCCGCCAAACCTCAGCAAATGCCGAAAATAGAAACAGTGTATCCGCTGACCGCCGGCGTTACCAACAAAATGCTGAACAAACTAATGACGCAGGCTTTAGGTTTAACGCCGCCGTTGAACGAATGGTTGGACGCGGAATTTATAAAACAGCAGAACTTTCCGAGTTTTAATCAAGCCTTAGAGCAAGCGCACCACCCTCAGACCGTTGATGATTTGTCGCCGAATTCAACTGCGCACCGCCGTTTGGCTTATGACGAACTGCTGTCCAACCAGCTTTCGCTCGCTATTGTGCGTGAACGCCTAAAACACCAAAAAGGACGAGCCTTGCAAGGCGACGGACATTTAAAAAATCATCTGGCGGAAATTTTGCCTTTTCAATTAACCTTAGCACAGCAAAGAGTTATTGCCGAAATTGAAAGCGATATGTTCTCTGAATATCGTATGCTGCGTTTGCTGCAAGGAGATGTCGGCTCCGGCAAAACCATAGTCGCGCTTTATACAATGCTTAACGCCGTGGAATGCGGCGCGCAGGCGGCAATTATGGCTCCAACTGAGATTTTGGCTCAGCAGCATTATGAAACCATTGCCGGACTTTGCGAAAAAATTGGCGTAAAAACAGCTTTGCTGACCGGAAATATTAAAGGCAAAGCCCGCAGACAAATTTTAGACGCTTTGCAAAACGGCGAAATAGATATTTTAATCGGCACTCACGCTTTATTTACGGAAGATGTGATTTTCAAAGATTTAGCCTATGCTGTGGTAGATGAACAGCACCGTTTCGGGGTTAAACAGCGTTTAAGCCTTTCTGAAAAAGGCAAGCTTTGCGATGTGCTGGTTATGACCGCCACGCCGATACCAAGAACTTTGGTCTTAACCCAATTCGGAGATATGGACTATTCCAAAATAGACGAACTGCCGGCCGGACGCAAACCTGTCACCACCACGGTTATGCCGCTTAGCAAAATTCATGATGTTGTTAGTGCTTTGGGACGCAAGCTTCAAACCGGCACACAGGCGTATTGGGTATGTCCTCTGGTTGAAGAGTCGGAAAAAATAGACCTTTCCGCCGCTAAAGAGCGCTATGAAAGCCTGCGCCAAGAGTTTGGCAATCTGGTAGGATTGGTACATGGAAAAATGAAAGAAAGCGAAAAAAACGCGGTTATGGAAGATTTTAAAAGCGGCAAGTTAAAGCTTTTAGTTTCCACCACCGTGATAGAAGTCGGCGTAAACGTTCCGACCGCCACCATAATGATTATTGAACACGCCGAACGCTTCGGGCTGGCACAGCTGCACCAATTGCGCGGACGCATTAAACGCGGCTTTGAAGCTTCAAGCTGCATTTTAATGTACGGCTACCCGCTCAGCGAAGTTTCCCGCTCTCGTCTAAACATTATGAAACAGACTGAAGACGGTTTTTTAATTGCCGAAGAAGATTTAAAATTGCGCGGCGGCGGCGAAGTTCTGGGCACAAGACAATCCGGTTTCAGCAACTTTAAAGTAGCAGATTTAAGCGTGCACGGCGACTTGCTTTTAACCGCCGCTAAAGACGCCGCGCTTATCTTAAATCAGGATAAAAATTTAGCAACTCCGCGCGGCGCCGCCCTCCGCACTTTAATGTATCTTTTTGAACGCGACGAAGCTATAAAAACTTATTTAGCTGGATAAAGATTATGAAAAACAGCAGGATTTCTCCCGCTGTTCCTTATATTCCCATCAATCTTTTCCAATATTGATAGCTTCAAATTTTCTGCCCCGACTAATATCTTAGGGCTATTTAAATAAAAAACCGGTTGCAATATTTAACAACCGGCTTTTTTATATCAGCTCTGATGAGAATTATAAAATTCTTTCAGTTTCCAAAAATGATTTGTGGCATAAGCATTAAAAACATCGCGTGAGACAATAAAACTTTCCAACCCTTTACGAACGTAAGTATCACCTTTAGCTGAAAGTGTTTGATATCTCAAATAGATTTTCAAAAATCCACTTCCAGCATGCTCAAGCAAAACAACATCGTTGCCATCGTGCAAACGATATTTAGGCAGATACTCGCTCAAAAGTTCGCCTTTATCGCTTTTTAACAACTCAGCTTCCGCTTTTTTATGCAACTGCCGCTCGGCGATATAAGCAAGAATTTCCTCATCATCGCCACGCTTTAACAACTCCGTTTCAGCCTTATCGGTTAGTCCATACTTATGCACATAATCAACAATTTGCTCGTGGCTTGCTTGTTTCACATAGGCTGCCTGCGCCGCATCTCCTTTAAAACCATGATGTTTGGTATATTCATCAATCAGCTGCGGAAATTTCTCTATAAAAAGTTTCTGCGCATTTCCCAGCAGCTTAAATTGTGCAATATATTCCTTCACCACGTCTTGATGTTCTGTCAGCAGCTCTTCTGCCGCCTCTGCGCAAAGACTCAATTTCTCTTCCTGCAAAGTATCAAGATAGCGCCTCAAATCGTCATCGTCTGCCATATCAACCAATATTTTTTCAGCTGATTTATAATTGCAGACATAATTTGCCTCCAACAATTCCTTAAACAAAAAATCGCTGGCAAATTTAATCATATGAACTTCCGCTTTTTCGCATAGACCATTTTTCTTAACATAAGAAAGAAATCCATCTATACTCAAAGTTCTTAACAGTTCCTCCTCAAACTCAAGTTTAGACAACTTTCGTTTGCGCAGCTCATTGGAGCATCTGGTTAAAAGCGTGATATTATCACTGCTTTCAGCCAAACGTAAAGCGAACTTTGTCAAACTGTCGCTAGTCCGTGGAAACGAAGTGAAAACCTCCTGACCAAATGCACAAAGAATTTCATCTTTGACGTTGCGATCAATAATTGAAAACAAAGTTTCATCAGTAAATTCTGATTTAGTTAAAAGCATTGCCTTAATTATATCACTGTCGCCGCGATCAATAATTGCCTGCTGTGCAACTGGCGTCAAACAAACCTTATTGTCAACAAGATATGTTATAACCTTGTGACAACTTTTAGATGCCACATAATTTAGCTGTTTTCGTTCCTGATACTCTTTAGTATCTTCGGAACACCAAAATAAATTCCAAAACATATTCTAAAAAAATTTGTTAATAATAAATTTAATGTCTTAAAAGTAAATTATTTTTGTATATTTGTCAATAGAAACGTAAAGCCGCCCTAAAAATTAGGACGGCTTTTAAATCTACAAATAAACGACAAAGCGCGATTTTATCGGCGTGTCGTTGTCTTTTGCAAAAGACAGATGAACCAACTCTGGCGAAAAACTGCACAGAATATCCCGCTCAGACAACAGGATTACACCATTTTCCAAGTCATCGGCATAAATTCCGTGCTTTCTGAATTGCCTCATCACCTCATTAAATTCATGCATCTTGGCAAAAATTTTTTCCCAATCACCTAAACTAGGAAAACGCCGAAAGCTGGTATAGCGATTGCATAAAACATTCTCTGCGTGTAACTTTTCTTTTAATTTTAGATAACCATTCGCTGCAATTTGCAAACGATTTACCAAAATTCCATGAAAAGCAACTCCCCAAACTTTGTCTTTTTGCAGCAAATCCAAATAAGGCAGCACGCGCAAACGCTTTTTTCCGCTTTCATACACCACAGACGTTGGCAGAAAAATTCGATTAGAATTTTCTTTCTTCTCTTCCTGTAGGTCAAAATATTCTTCAGCCTCTTCGCGGGTTAAAGCTATATTTTGTAAAATGTCAAATTTAGATTGTTTATCCATAACACTAATAATTTAGAGAATAATTTTTATTACTCTCTTGTTATAACCCTCTGCCCTGTACGCGTCAACCTCTATTTTTCTGTATTGTTATCCTTAGAGGATATATCCTCCTTTGTTTCATTATAAGTGTTCGAAATTATACGCTTTGCATTTTGCGAAACTTCTGAACCAACTTCGCTGACCGTGGAATCTTTAGTGATTTTCCCATTATAAAAACCGGAAATCACTAAATATATAATAAAAATTATCGCCAAATAAAAAGCATATTTTAAAAACGTACCCATCGTATATCTCCTTTGCTGTTATACCAAAGAGATAAGCTCATTCCTTGTATTTTCAAGAGTTTTCAGCGGCGTTCAAAAAGTTTTTCAATATCCGCCAGCTTAATTTTAACATAGGTCGGACGCCCGTGGTTGCATTGTCCTGAATGTTCTGTTTTTTCCATATCGCGCAGCAGATGGTTCATTTCTTCTATATTCAGCGGACGCCCTGCCCGCACCGAACCATGGCAGGCAATGGTCGCGCAAATATGATGTATTTTGTCGCTCAAAGCATATTCCCCGCCCCATTCTGAAATCTCGGCGGCAATATCTTTAACCAATTTTTTTACATCTGTATCACCGAGCAGCGCCGGAATTTCCCGTACCAACACTGCGGAAGTGCCGAACTCCTCCAACCGCAAGCCTAGCTGCGAAAGCTGCGGAGCATATTCAAGCACATTTTCTTTTTCCGACAGGCTCAAATCAACTACTTCCGGCAGCAACAGCATCTGCGCTGGCACTTGCTCATGTTTTGCCATACTTTGCTTCATGCGTTCCATAGTTATACGCTCATGCGCCGCGTGCTGGTCAATAATCACAATACTGTCTTCAGTCTGCGAAATTATGTAGGTGTTGTGAAATTGCGCTTTAGCAAGCCCAAGTTCACCTACTTCTTCCAATGTTTCAGCCGTTGGCTCTTCTGCCACTCGTACTGAAAATTTGCTTTCCAGCGCTGGTATAGCCATCGTCGAAGCAGTGCTTTTACCTCTGCCACCGCCAAAATTATGCACATGGTTAAACGGAGTTGCCGTAAAACTAACCGCACGTTCACGCAGCATATAATTATTGTCAAGCTGAGGTGTATGCAACGGCGCCAAATCGTTTTCTTCGCCCTCAATAGTGCGTTCAAGCAAATGTTCCAGCCCGCCAGTCTCGGCGCTTTTCTGTCCACCGAAACTCAAAGCATGGCGAATGCTGCCCACCAGCAGCCCGCGGATAGCTCCGTTGTCATAAAAACGTACTTCGGCTTTAGTTGGGTGTACGTTCACATCAACATACATCGGTTCAACTTCAATAAATACCGCGCAAGCCGGATAGCGCCCCGCTGTCATCATATCTTGATAAGCGCCTTTAATCGCGCCCAAAATCAATTTATCCCGCACCGGACGGTTATTGACAAACAAAAATTCCGACAGAGAATTAGCTTTGTTATAGGTCGGAACGCCGATAAATCCGCTGATTTTGCAAAAGTCGTTGTGCGCGTCAATTGCCACGGAATTTTCTTCAAACTCGCCACCCATCACATCGGCAACGCGCCGCTGCCTACAATCAAACAGCTCACCTTGACAAGCATTTAAAGCTACTTTCTTTTTGCCGTCGCTTTCCAAATAAAATGAAATCTGCGGATTTGCCAAAGCAATACGCTGCAACATATCCACACATTGCGCCGTTTCCGATGAATCCGACTTCATAAATTTAAGCCGCGCTGGTGTGGTATAAAACAAATCGCGCACTTCTATTTTTGTGCCAAACGCCACAGCAGTCGGCTTAACCTCGCCTTTATCGCCGCCGTTTACGCTTATTTGCCAGCCGCTGTCGCTGCCTTTTTGGCGTGAACTGATTGTCATTTTAGAAACAGAAGCAATAGACGGTAGCGCCTCGCCGCGAAAGCCTAAAAAGTTGATATTAAACAAGTCATTATCCGGCAGCTTGGAAGTGGCATGTCTTTCCACCGCCAACGACAGTTCTTCCCGACTAATACCTTTGCCGTTATCGGCTACGGTTATCAAATTTTTACCGCCGCCAACCAATGTCACTTCTATTTTATCAGCACCTGCATCAATCGCGTTTTCCACCAATTCTTTAATAACCGACGCCGGACGCTCAATCACTTCGCCGGCGGCTATTTGGTTAACTAAATTAGATGGCAAAACACGGATTGTCATAGTCCGAACACTCTACTTTCTGATTTTTTTGATATAGTTAATCAATGAGGTTGTCGAGCTGTCATGCTCCACGCCGAAAGCAGTGCCTTCAATTTCCGGCAAAATATTCAATGCCAGCTTTTTACCGAGTTCCACGCCAAACTGATCAAACGAGTTGATATTCCAAATCACGCCTTGAACATACACTTTGTGTTCATACATGGCAACCAGCATACCCAAAGTATACGGGTCAAGTTTTTTAACCACAATGGTGTTGGACGGACGGTTGCCCGAAAAGCTTTTATACTTTTTCAAAGCTTCAATTTCTTCTTTGCTCTTTCCGGCTTTTTCCAGTTCCAAAGCTGCTTCGGCAACAGTTTTTCCGCGCATCAAAGCCTCGCTTTGCGCCAAAACGTTAGAGAGTAGAATTTGATGATGATTGCCGATTTCATTATGCGAAATAGCCGGAATAATAAAGTCTACTGGCACAATTTCGGTACCTTGGTGCAAAAGTTGGAAAAACGAGTGCTGAACATCTGTTCCGGCGCCGCCGAACAAAGCCGGTCCGGTAGCATAATTAACCAGTTTATTATCCAAACTGATAGATTTGCCGTTACTTTCCATATCCAGCTGCTGCAAATAAGCTGGCAGATATTTCAGATATTGGTCATAAGGAACCACGCAGTAGCGGTGAATACCATAAAAATTGTTGTACCAAATACCCAAAAGCGCTAAAATTACCGGAATATTGTGCTCTAAGTCAGTTTCGGCAAAATGCCTATCCATCGCATTGGCACCTTTCAGCATTTTTTCAAAATTATCATAGCCAACTGCAATAGCGATAATCATGCCGATAGCCGACCACATAGAATAGCGTCCGCCGACAAAATCCCAAAATTCGAACATATTATCCGGATTGATACCAAATTTTTCAACTTCGGCTTTGTTGGTGGAAAGCGCAATAAAGTGCTTAGAAACAGCATGCTCGCCTAAAGCGTCCACCAGCCATTTGCGGCAAGTTTTGGCATTAGTCAGAGTTTCTATGGTTGTAAAAGTTTTAGACGCCACAATAAACAATGTCGTTTCCGGATCAATTTTATTCAAAACTTCGGCGCAGGCTGTACCGTCAATATTAGAAATAAAATAACACTTAATATCCTTTGCCCAATACGGACGCAAAGCTTCCACCGCCATATACGGACCTAAATCCGAACCACCGATGCCGATATTAACGATATTGGTCAGCTTTTTGCCTGTATAACCGGTAAACGTTCCCAAACGTACCGCTTCGGAAAAATCTTTGATACGTCCCAAAACTTCGCGGATTTTCGGCATAACATCACGCCCATCCACATAAATAGGCGTATTGTCCTGATGACGCAAAGCCACATGCAGCACCGCTCTATCTTCGGTTTTGTTAATTTTCTCGCCGCTGAACATAGCCTGAACCCGCTCTTTTACTTTGCGCTCGCGAGCCAATTCAAACAACGCCGTCATAACTTTTTCATCTATACGGTTTTTAGAATAATCAAGCAACAAATTTTCAAATTGCAATGTATATCTGTCTGCACGTTTTTCATCTTTATCAAACAAATCTTTCATTTGCGTTTTTTTAAAACGGCGATACAGACTATCTAATTTATTCCAAGATTTCCATTCACTTTTACCAAACATTCTTTTTACTTTTCCTCCGTATTTTCCACTCCGACATTAACAAAATCAGGTTGTTCGTTAAAATATTTCTTTGCGGCGGCGTTTACCTCTTCCAACGAAACCTGACGGATATAATCATTGCGTTTGTCTAAAAAATCAAGACCTAAGTTATATTTTTGCATTAAAACCAGCATATCTGATATACCGTCTATTGTGGCAAAACGCAAATAAAATGAATTCAACAATGCCTCTTTAGCCTTAGCTAATTCTTGTTTTGTTACGCCTGTTTTGCTGATTTTTTGCCATTCTTTCAATAATAATTTTTGCGCAGCGGCAAAGTTTTCCGGCGTTGCCGAATAACCGCCCTCAATTAAAGCAACAGCATCTTTTTGGGTTAAATAGGTATAAATTCCATAAGTTAAACCTTCCTTTTCTCTAATAACTTTTGACAAACGAGAGCTCAAGCCGGATTCGCCGAAAATATAATTTGCCAAATACAGCGGATAAAAATCGACGCTGTCACGATATGTTCCCTTTGTCACAAAACGCGTCAGCGACTGCGCAGTTTTTAATTTAGTATTATATTCTGCTCCAGACGAATTGAACTCAATTTTCTGCAAAACTTTGTTTTGACTTTTTTCAGGAAGTTTATCAAAAAACTCAGTCAGTAGATTTTTGGCTTCTTCTTCGCTCAAATCACCTGCAATTCCGACTACCAAATTGTCTTGCGCCAATGAATTTTGCAAAAAAGTCCGTATTTCGTCAACAGATATGCTTTTAATGTCTTCGGCTTTTCCCAAACTGTTGCGGGCATAAGGGTGACCGGCAAAGATATCTTCTTTAAACTTGTTTGCCAAAACCTGCTGCGGATTTTCGCTCTGCATTTTCAACGCTGTTAAAAGTTGCTGTTTTTTTAAGAGCACCGCATCTTCATTCAGACTCGTTTCATATAAAGCCGAACGCAGTAAATCTACGGCAACTGTCTGATTTTCTTTAGGGAATGCTACCGCGCCGCCAAAATCGTCCGCCGAAACGGAAAATCCTAATTTTACGCCGTTCTCTTCAGCCGTAGTCTTAAATGCTTGACTGTCATATTTGCCGGATCCTTCGGTTAAAAGCTCCGATGCCAGCAACGCCAGCCCTTGTTTATTTTCAGGCTCATGCGCCGAACCCGCGTTTCTGAAAACAAAATTAACGCTGACAATCGGATTAGAATGTTCTTCCATAAAATAAGCCGACAAAGAGCCTTGCTTGATTTCTATGACTTTAGCCGCAAATTTCTTGTTTTTTAATTCAGACTCATTCAAAATGTCTTCAACATTTATACTGCCTAAATCTTTGCATCGGGTACCTATCTGCCAGCAAGCGGCAATAACTATCAGCAAAACAAGCAAACGCTTGAGATAATATACTAAATTTTTTGGTTTTGCATGCTTAATCATCTTGTTTTTCTCCCGCTGCTGCAGTTAAAGGGAACAATTCGCCCTCCACTTCAGATGAATTTAAAAACACTTCTTTCGCCGCCTGCAGCACGCCGTCCATCGTAACCGCGTTTATTTTATCGGCATAATTCAGAGCTTCTGCCAAGCTAAATCCGTTTGTCAGCATATAGCCCAGCCAATAAGCAGCATCTTCTGGATTATCATTAGCAAACACCAAATCAGCAACCATTTTCTTTTTAACTTTTTCTAGCTTTTCCACCGTCAGATTTTGCAAAGCTTCAGCTCTTGCTTCCCGCATAGCAATTTTCAACGCCAGCATAGTGGTTTGGGAAGCCGGAATAGCCGAAAGAGAAAACACACTGTTTGCTGAAGCGTTAAAGCTGTAATCTGCCGAAACACCAACCGCAATCCGTTGATTTTCCACCAACTCACGGTATAAAACCGAGGTTTGCCCGCCGCCTAAATATTCCGCCAGCACCATATAATCATATATTTTATCATTCAGCGTTTCTGTATCCGGCAGCAAATATTTATAAACCAATTTCGGCGTGGTAATTTGCGGAAGTTTCATTTTCAATCGTTCATTAAACTTAACATTTTCCGCCGCGATTTTTTGTTTTATAATCTCTCTTGCCGGAATTTTGCCGTAATACTTTTCCGCTAATTTTTTAGCAGTTGGCACATTTATATCTCCCGCCATAACCAAAACTGCATTATTTGGAGCGTAATAGCTTTGATAAAAATCGCGCACATCTTCTGCCGTCAATGACATAATTTCATCAGCCAAGCCGGTTACCGGATGTCCGTACGGCGAATTTCCCCACAGCAAAATGTTCAAGCGCTCGCCAAACGGAGCCGACGGATTATTTTCCACCACCTGTTTACGTTCTTGAAACACAATTTTTTGCTCGGCGGCAAATGCTTTTTCATCAAAGTTCAAATTCTGCATTCTGTCGGCTTCCAGCGCCATTAAGGCTTCTAAACGGCTGACATCGGCAAATTCATGATATACCGTCATATCATATGAGGTAAAAGCGTTGCTGTCGACGCCGTTTTCATGCATTACCGAATTAAATTCCCCGTCTTTAACCTTTTTGGTGCCGCGGAACATCAAATGCTCCAGCAAATGTGCGCTGCCGCCTTTGCCGTATTTTTCATCAACCGCACCGGCGTTGTACCATATCATATGCTTAATCAGCGGTGCTTTGTGATTTTCTATCACCACCACCCGCAAACCATTTTCCAGTGAAAACTCTTCTGCCTTAAACAGTTCTTTGGCGCCAGCGTTCAAAGGCAAAAGCAATGCTGCGGCAACCAAAATTTGATAAAATTTATTCATCTTCATTCAAATCTTCTGTTACTTCCACATTTTTAGGGCGAACGCTATATTCAGGAGGCAAAATCAGCGGCTGTTTTTTTACAATTTTAGTTTCATCCGGTCCTTGACGGGCAAAACCGAGTTTTTCTTTGGTCAAGCCGCAGCCCGAAATTCCCAATACTACCATTCCTAAAACCAACATAAGACTTAGTTTTTTCATTTTAAACCTCCTCTGTTTTTTTCTTTTTATTCTCAAAAATTTCTATAGCAATCAAAATAAACACACCGATGCAAATAAAGCTATCTGCCAAATTAAACGCCGGCCAGTGCATATTTTTATAGTGAAAATCCAAAAAATCCAACACCGCGCCAAAACGCACGCGGTCAATTACATTTCCCAAAGCTCCGCCGATAATCAAAGCCAAGGCAGCTATTTTCAGTTCATTTTTTTCTTTTATCATCCAACTGAACAAAAACGCCGCCACGCCAAGAGCGAACACGCTTAAAACAATAACGCCGGTCTGTCCGTGATTATTAAACATAGAAAAACTAACGCCGGTATTCCAAACTTTAACCCAGTTAAAAAAGCTTGTAACCGCCACTGGCAGATCTTCTGACAAATTTGCAGATACAAAAAACTTACTGATTTGATCAGCAATTATTGTTAAAACAATTACAATCAGCCCAAGCCTCACAAAATTTCTCCCCATACTTTAAACCTGACATAGAGTATACCCAAACGATTTAAGATGAAAAGACGGAATTTAAATAGTCTACAGATTTTTTTGTTAAAACATACCTTTTTTGCGAAAATAAATAATTACAATCAAGGTTGCCAGCACAGAAAGCGACAGCACCACCCAAAAGCCGTACTGCATATTTGCCGCCGGAACAGCCACGTTCATTCCCCAAAAACTTGCCAGCATGGTTGGAATTGAAAGCACAATTGTTATAGCCGCCAAAAATTTCATCACCAAATTCACATTATTATTGATAATAGAGGCAAAACCATCCATCATTCCCTCTAAAATGGAGCGGTGCATATCCACCATTTCAATAGCTTGTTTATTTTCCACGATAACATCTTCCAGCAAATCAATGTCATCTTCGGTAAATGCCAGCAGTTTTGAAGTTGCCGGAGACTTTATCATACGAAGGATTTTTTCCAAAACCAAATGATTATCGCGCAGAGCAGTCGTAAAATAAACCAAAGATTTTTGAATCTCTATCAGCTGAAAAAGCTCCTGATTGTTGGTTGTTTGCTTCAAAGCATCTTCAATATGCTCTGTTTTACGGTTGATAATTGCCAGATAGCGCAAATAAAACTGAGTGATTTTATATAGAATCAGCAGCATAAAACGCGTGCGCTCGCGCGTGTCAAAGGTTTTTGCCGTATTTTTATTAAAAGCACCAAGGATTCGGTTATCTTTAGAACAAATGGTCAAAAAGTTTTTTGCCGAAAACACCAAACCGCAAGGCAGTGTATCAAAATTCCCCTCTTCATCCAGCAGCGGTAGATTGATAATTGCCGAAAAGACTCCATCGTCAACTTCGGTGCGCGAACGTTCATCGGCATCCAAAGAATTTTTCAAAATATCCGAATCGACCTTCAGCATAGAAGAAACCTGTTCGATTTCTTCTCCTGTCGGGTTTATCAAACTAAACCATGCTTGAGAAACATTACGAGATTGCTTGAGCTTGACTAATTTGCCGCCGTTTTCAGTCTTATAAATTTTCAACATAGCCAGCTCACTCCTTTGACAAATATAAAGCAAAGTCAGTTTTTTATGGTGCGGCCAAGAAGACTTGAACTTCCATGAACTTAGTTCATAACGACCTCAACGTTACGCGTCTACCAATTTCGCCATGGCCGCAGCCCCAAAAAACACCTTACAAATAATATAATCTTTTTAAATAATCAAGCATTTTTTTCAATGGTGCAAAAAAATTCTAAAAAAATATTGACAAAATAAACAGAATATGCTACCTATTTGTCATAAAGAAAATTTTTAACACTATTTTTAATCCTTTTATTTTTCTGCGTTATGAAGAATTTTATTTTTTCTTTGGTAACAATGTTGGTAATGTTGTTCACCTGTGTTAGTCTTTCCTCTTGTGGTAACGACAACAAGTCTAAGACCGCTGAGCCTGACGCATCGACTGAATCTTCAGAGGATATCGGCGATGTTCTGAGTCAAGTCGATTTGTTCGACGGCTATGTCATCTTCCAAACATCTATCGTGCCCTTTGGCGAAACTGAAGCCAAGGTGCGCGCTGGTCTGAAAAAAGACGGTAAGCTTCTCATTGAGCCGCGTTTTGCAAACATCTCCTACGATGCAAGCCTCGATGGCTTTAAGTGCTATGCTGACACCAAGTTGTACACTGTCGCTGACATGAACGGCAAAGTGCTACGTGAAGGTGCATATGAGCGGGTTGACCGTGAAAATGACGGTGCTATCTATCGTTTCTTCAACAAGGACAAGATGGCTGTCTACGTTACTAAGGCTAAGACCTCTTGGGGAATGTATGAGAAAATTGTTGTGACTGACCACTTCATCTTTCTCAAAGAGAACAACCTTTGGGGTGTGAAATCTCTTGACGGAAACTATGAGTTTGACAGAGCTTATAACAGAGTTTACGTTGTGAACTACAAGTCAGAAAAAGACTTTTCAGTAGTAACCTGCATCAATGGTGAATGGAAACTCTGCGATCAAGACAATGCTTATTACAACGCTTCTGAATCAGAAATCAAGAAGCTCATTAAGTTCCCTGTCGGCGAGCCTGTTGGTGAGCTCAGTTATGCAAAATTCTAACTTCTGAAACAAACAAAGACACATTCTTAGCTGATTGTGTCTTTGTTTGTTTTTAAAATTTGACAAAGCCTTTGCTTTTTGATATATTTAACAGAGTTAATTTATAATTATTAAATTTTTTTACCATGGTTGATAAAGTTAATCGCACATCTTCTGATGTTGTTGAAAACGGTTGCAATGACCTTTTCGACCCGTATGACTTGTTGGGACAAGGCGTGAAAAACTCTAAGTCTTCGACTTTGCACAGCAACGAAGTTTCTCTGCAAACTCAAGACCGCCCTCGCCATTCCCGCCGAGATGACTTTCTCTAAATCAGAGCCTACCAAAATCCGCTTTTTTAAAGGCGGATTTTTCTTTTTATAAGCATTTTTTTAATAATCGCCGCTATATAATATGCCATTATTTTGGAGAGATGAAATTGTTTGAATATAAAGTAAACAAACCGCGCAAGCCTACAAAAAATTTGATTGTTTTTCTACACGGTTATAATGATTGCGTTGAAAATCATGCTGATACTTTCACAACCTTGCGCAAACAGCTCTCAAACAGTTATGTGGTTATGCCACGAGCCGCCGATGTTTGCGAAAAAAATCCTCTCCAGTTTCAATGGTTCGGCATGCAGCAATACGATTCGGAAAATTTGCGCACTAAACCGGAAACCGAAACCAAACTTATCAACGCCATATATAACAAAACCGAGCTTGCAATAGACGCTAAGGCTTGGCAAATAAACAGCTTTATTGATGATTTACAAAAAAAATACAGCATTGATAATGCGCACACATATCTCATAGGCTTTTCACAAGGCGCGATGCTGGCTTTATATACTGCAATCAGCCGCTCAACCCAAATCGGCGGAGTTTTTGCCATTTCCGGCTTAATTGCTGGGCGCAAGCTCTTGGCAAAAAAAGTAAATTCTTTACCGCCGGTATATCTTTTTCACGGACGGAATGATTTAAAAGTTCAGTTTAAAACTCTTAACTCTACTGTTTTTTGGCTAAAGCGCCATGGGCTGGCAGTCAAAGTTTTCACTTACGCAGAACTGACGCACCATGTAACTCAACAAGAAATTTCTGAAATTTGCACCATTATAAACAATCAAAGCCGTTAAATTACACATCTTTCACATAAATCAAATACCACCTGTGTAAAACCATCATACTAAGCAAATAATAGCATAGTTTCCAGCTGGAAAAATCCCGCGTAACTTCCATATAGTCCATCTCTCAAAACCTTTACTAAATTTAGAATATTAAATTTTTAACCCTTATTATTACGAATCGGATAATAACATATTATTACTAAAATTCAATCAAAAAGTTATATTTTTTTCTTTTACAGATTTAAATTAAAAAAAATAGACCCATACTTAAAATGCATGAGTCTCTTTTTTGGGGCTTAAATGCCTAATTATTTGCTAAAGTCGTAAATATCCGAACCGTCATCAGGCAAAGCTGAAGCCGTATTTTCCGCAGCTGTTTCAACCGACAGAGGCTTGCAAATCTCTAAATAGTTCACGGCATAACTGGTTAAAGCCAGCGCGGCAATCGGCAGCACCACTTTTTCAAATGGAAAATGGGCATGTCCGCCGTTTTTTGCCTTCATCCATTGATAAAACACCGAACTATAGGTCAATACTGCTGCACCCAGTAATGTGCAGAACAAAAACGGATCAAGATAAAAAACTAAAATCGGTTTTGGCGTATAGGTCAAATCCTTAATATACACACCAGCAATCATTGAAAGCGACAACACAATTAAAAACTGGTTGCGAAAGGCAAAATTCCAGCCTTTTTTATCGCACCACAAAATTGTCCAATAGCCGACAAGCATCAGCAAAGCGCCTGCCCAAACAGCAATCACGCTGTCATCAACGCCCAAGTTGCGGGCAACCTCCAAACCTACGGCAACTCCAACCGTGCAAACCGCACACGCCGGATTAGCGTAACTCGGCACAACATAAAAAATAGCGGCGGCAAGAGCCAAACTGAAAAGCAACATATTTAATTCTCCTTTGTTTTTTCTCTTACCATACGTAATTTAGCAGATAAATCAACACATTTTTTTACAAATACGCAAAAGAAAACCGCCGATAGAATTATCGGCGGATAAGGAGAAACAAATTATAAAATATAACTATCCGTTTACCACGGCGCGGCGCTGAGCCATTAAAACTGCAGTATTAGTTGAACTGTTATCATATTCGTCCGGATGTTTTTTCTTAAAATCTTCTTTAAATTTTTTAGGAGAGCCAAAGCCTTCTTGCCGATAAGTATTAGCAACCATAGCCAACATACCATCGGTAGAAACATCTTTTCCGGCAATTGCATTAAATTTAGCAATAGACGCGCTCATTTTAACAGCCGATTCACTATCCGGTAAATTCCGGCTTTTTAAACCACGCTTAGAGTGAGAGTGCTTAATAACGGCACTTGCTAAATCTAACAGTCTACTTTTATCTTTTGCGGCATTTTCCAACAATTTCATAAATTGCTGACCAGCAGTAATTTTTTTCTTTTCCGGCATCACACACCTCCGTTTTCATAATTATATTTTATGTTTTCAGCATATCATAAAAACGGCAGTCATGCAACAGATTTTTTTAGTGGTTACGCTCTATAATAAAGCGGGCAAGTTCTTGTAAAACTTCAGCTTTTTTACCGAAAATTTCAATATCTCTGATTGCTTCTTCCGTAAGTTTCAACGCCAGCTTTTTAGCCTCTGCCGCCCCAAAGCGGCTGACAATTGTAAACTTGTTTTGAGATTCGTCTTTATGCAAAGTTTTTCCAACCAAATTTTGGTCGCCTTCAAGATCCAAAATATCATCGCTGATTTGAAAAGTCTGCCCTATTTTGCGGGAATAACTAATCAAAGCTTGACGCTGTTCCAACGGCGCTTGCCCAAGCACGGCACCAGCTTCGCAGGCATAGCGCAGCAAACGACCAGTTTTCATTTCTTCCAAACGGGCGATAATATCCTCATCTCCTTTATCTGTTCCGGTTGGTTCGGCGTATAAATCCAAAGTCTGCCCCGCGACCATACCACCAAAAGCTCCAGCAGCGTCTGAAAGCAGCTGAACCAAGGTCAAACGGATTTCTGGACGCAGTTCCAAAGCAGAGGAAAGCACCCTGAAAGCATAAGTCAAAAGCCCATCTCCAGCCAAAATCGCGGTTGCCTCGTCAAATTTTTTATGACAAGTCGGATTGCCGCGGCGCAGGTCATCGTTATCCATTGCCGGCAAATCATCGTGAATCAATGAATATGTATGCAGCATTTCCAAAGACGCCGCCGTTGGCAAAGCTGTTTTATAATCAACATCAAACAAAGCCGCACACTGACAGAGCAAAAACGGACGCAAACGCTTGCCGCCGTTCATCAGCGAATATCCCATTGCTTCAACCACACGCTTTTCCGCTCCGTTAGGCAGTGGCAGATATTGCGCCAAATCAGCATTAAATTGCGCAGAAAATTCTTTCAAGCTTTGTTTGATGTCTGTCATTATTCCTCCACCTTGTCTAAAGGTTCTGTCGAAACAACACCTTCCGGCGACACATTTATTTTTTCAATTTTCAGCTGGGCGGCTTTCAGTTTTTCTTCACAGAATTTTTTTAAGGCTGTTGCTTTTTCATAGGCTTCAACCGCATCGTCAAGTTTTATTTTTCCGCCCTCCAGCTCACGAACAATGCTTTCCAGCTGAACCAGTGCGTCTTCAAAGCTCAATTTGCTTAAATCTAAATCTTTCATTTTTTTCTCCATTTGCAGACAGCTTAGCTCATTGTTTTATTTTTACAATGATATTCTGCAACTTATTAAACTATTTATCACCCAAAACAGTGCTTATGATTTATATAAAATTGTCATAAAAAATGCTATATTAAAATTACTATGAATTTTCATAGTTTTATTCCTGACAAAATAGGTCTGCCGTAAAAAAGCGACAGACCTTGACTTTGCTTGACTGTTAAAAAAATCGGGTATATACTGCTAAAAGTTTAATATGTAACGGGAGTTTTATTTATGGCAAAGATTGCATGGCGCGCCGGAACATTGATGGCGCCGCTGCCGCCAGTTTTGATTTCTTGCGGCTCAATGGAGAATCCAAACGTGATGACGGCGGCATGGACAGGAATTTTGTGTAGCGACCCTACATTGGTATATGTTTCGCTGCGTCCGTCGCGTTACAGCCATGAAATTATCAGCAAAACCAAAGAATTTGTCATCAATCTGCCAACCGTTGCGCTGGCAAAACAGGTTGATATGTGCGGCGTAAAAAACGGACGCACTGTCAACAAGTTTGAGCTGACTGGTTTAACTGCCGCTCCGTGTTCAAAAATAGCTGCGCCGCAAGTTTTGGAATCTCCAATTTCTTTAGAGTGCCGTGTGCTGGAAATTAAACACCTCGGCACAGAAGTCAAGCCAGCAACGCATGATATGTTTTTGGCTGAAGTTTTATCCGTCAATGTTGATGACCAATATATTGATGAGAATAACGCTTTGCATTTGGAAAAAGCCGGACTGCTTGCCTATGCCCACGGCTTTTATTACGCTTTGGGCGAACAGCTCGGTAAATTCGGCTGGTCAGTAGAAAAAAACGCAACCAAACGCAAGCGCGCAAAAAAAGAAAAAGCCGAAAAAATCCAAAAGAAAAAAACTTTTTCCAAGCGCAACGATTTTAAGCATAAAGATTTTAAGAAAGACGGCAAAGAAGATAAAAAAGATTTCAAGCCGCACCGCCGCAAATTCGGCGACGCCCAAAAGTTCAAGTCTGACGGGCGAAAAACTTTTAAACGCGGAACCGCTGAACGCAAACCGTTTAACAAAAGAAAAACGGTAGAAGTCAAACCAGTTGAACACAAAGTTCCTCGCAAAACTTTAACCCTTAAAAAATAGGTGCTGCATGGCGGATAAAAAAGTTATCTTTACTGTTAATTACAAAAATCTGTCGGTTTATGATGAATTTAACACCGACAAGATACAGTATCCGCTAATTCTTTCCATACCGCACAGCGGCACAATTTTTCCGCCGCAATTTTTACAGAACGTGCGATTTGATGAAAAAACGCTGCGCCGCAATGAAGATTTACTGGTTGATGAATTGCTGCACGGTGCAATCGCAAAAGGTCTGACCGCACTAAAAATGAATTTAAGCCGCACTTTTGTTGACTTAAACCGCGACAGGCTTGAGCTTGACCCCAAAATGTTCTATAATTATCCTAAAGAAAAAGACATTTTATATGACAAGCATTGCCGCGTCGGCTTAGGCGTAATCCACCGTATCAACTTCAGACGGGAAAGCCTTTATGACGGCTTGCTGGATTATAATGAAATCGAGGCTCGTTTAAGCAATGTTTTTGACGTCTATCACAACCGCCTGCAGCAACTTATCAACAAATGCCTGAAAAAGTTTGGTTTCTGCGTAGTGCTAGATTGCCACTCCATGCCGTCTAAAATTTGCTCCATTATTGACGATCGTTCCGGCATTGATGTTTGCTTGGGCAATTTATTCAGCCAAAGCTGCCCGCAGGAATACAGTGATTTCCTCGCCTCGCAGTTTTGGGATTATAATTACAGCGTGCAGGAAAATTGCCCTTATTCCGGAGCCTATATCACTTTTAACTATTGCCAACCCAAACGGAAAATGTATACGCTGCAGCTGGAACTTAACCGCGCGCTTTACGCCGATGAGGCAAATTTGTGCAAAAACGCCGAATTTGCCGAAGTTGCAGACGAAGTAAGCTCTGCCGTTGTTAACTTTGCCGAATATTTGAAACGAATGTAGTTTCTTCTGCCGGTAAAAACATTTTTAACTCCCTGTATTTACAACTTATCATTGACATATACAAAGCATATGTGTAATATAAATACGTTAAAACACAAAACGGAGAAAAAAATGAAAACTAAACAATGTCTCTCTCTCTCTCTGCAAATTCTGCATTTAGGAGAGCTCAAATGATAAAATTAAACAATGATGGTCGTTCAATGATAGAAATGCTGGGCGTGCTGGCGATTATCGGCGTGTTATCTGTCGGCGGTATTGCCGGATATTCCAAGGCTATGGAAAAATTCAAAATAAACAAAATGATAGAAGACTACAGCAATCTTACTTTCAATTTGGTAGAAAATTATTCAAACCTGATCAAGTCTTATTCTTCCGTAACAACTAAAGACTCTGAACTATACAACCTTGCCAAAGATATGGGCTGGCTTCCTGACAGCTGGAAACCGCTTGTTAGCTCAAATAAAGTCTATCTTAACGATGGTCACAACAACCTTACCCATCTGCTTATGAGATATAACTCTGACACTGGTAAAAGACGGGCTATTATAGATATATATATTGGACGGAATATAGATAATTTAAGCGAGCTTCCGCAAGTTTCTTTAGAAAGTTGTAGGGCTATTTTCAGCAACTGGCTGGTTTCTATGGCTGATGTCATTTATTATGCCGGTATAGAAGGTTCGGTGTCTACCTATTTTTACGGCAATGCCGCCTGCGGCGGCGATAAAAAATGTTTGTCTTCAATGACTTTAAGCGACATTAACAACCTCTGCAAAACTTGCAAAACCGATCAGGGTACGGATAAATTTGGTAAATGTTACATCGCCGTAAACTTTTTACCATACTAAGATTTCCTGAATATAAAAATAAAGCTCCGAATTTTCGTAGCTTTATTTTTATATTGAACATGTAGTTTAATGAACCAGCAATTTGAAACGAATATAGTTTCTTCTGCCGGTAAAAACATTTTTAACTCCCTGTATTTACAACTTATCATTGACATATACAAAGCATATGTGTAATATAAATACGTTAAAACACAAAACGGAGAAAAAAATGAAAACTAAACAATGTCTCTCTCTCTCTCTGCAAATTCTGCATTTAGGAGAGCTCAAATGATAAAATTAAACAATGATGGTCGTTCAATGATAGAAATGCTGGGCGTGCTGGCGATTATCGGCGTGTTATCTGTCGGCGGTATTGCTGGATATTCCAAGGCTATGACTAAATTTAAAACCAATAAAATGATAGATGAATATAACAGCATTGTTTTTAATCTGATAGAAAATTATCCTAATTTGCTAAAATCTTATGCTTCCATAACTGATAAAAATGCTGAATTATATAGTGATGCCTCTAGTCTGAAGTGGCTGCCAGAAACTTGGAAACCAAGATATAAATCTGGCGCGGTGTATTTAGACGATGGTTACGGTAATCTTACGCATTTTTTTATGCGATATGATGAATCTAGTAAAAAAAGACGCGTTGTAATGGATATATACTTAGGAAAAAGTGTAGATAATTTTGATACAATTTCAGAATTTCCACTTGATAGCTGTTTGGCGTTTTTTAATAATTGGCTAAAACCAATATCCAGCGTTTTGGGCTATGCCGGTATCTATACAACAAATTATCAGATCGGAAACGGCAGTTATTTTTACGGCAACACAAATTGCGGCGGAGATAGAAAATGTTTGGATGCAGTGACTTTAAGCGATATTTCTAATATGTGCAAATCATGTCAAGATGACCGAAAAGAGTGCTATATAGCAGTAAACTTTTTGGAATACTGATATGCAGTAACAAACGCATTGACATTGGTATTTGAATATCTTATCTTTGAGACAGATATTTATTTTTATGTTGAACTAAATTTTTATGCTTATGAAAGATATTACATATGCTTTTAAGATTATCGGCGAGACAAAACAAGGAGATGTCAAAAGTTTGATTAAAAACATCGGATTTAAAATGTATCAGCATCTGGTTGCCATGAGGTTCATTAAAGAATATCACCCTGCAGACAACACAGAAAAGCTTTGGAAAATTACCGATGCCGGTAGAGCTCAAAAAGAATTCTACCGCGAGCCGACAGATTTAGAGAAAGAAGACGGTCGCATCCTAGCCGGCTTAGGAGTTTAACGAAAAAGTCTCAGTTCACATATAAGCTGAGACTTTTTTATAATTTATTTTTATCAATGCGCCAACAGGCGGGATTTTTCACGATTCCAATCACGTTCTTTTGCCGTTTCACGCTTATCATAAAGCTTTTTACCACGTCCCAAACCTATTTCCAGCTTGGCTCTGCCATGATTGTCAAAATATAATTTCATAGCAATCAACGTAGCACCTTTGCGAGCCAGCGCATTTTGGATTTTTATGATTTCTTTATGATGCAACAAAAGTTTGCGGTTACGGCGCTCCACATGGCTTTCATAGCCTTTGTTGGCATATTCGGCAATAAATATGTTTGACATATAAACTTCACCCTGCTCTACCATGCCGTAAGCGTCGTTAATATTGGCATGCCCCAAGCGCAGCGATTTAACTTCTGTTCCGGTCAGCACCAAACCTGCCTGAAAAACCTCGTCAATCACATAATCAAAGTGCGCACGGCGGTTTTGTGCCACCTGCCCTGTCGAAATAAAATCAGATTTTTTCTTTTTTTCCGCCATTATTTCACAGCTTTTAACGACGATTCTGCCGGTTTGTTTTCTACTGGCTTAGGCTCTGTTTTCGGCTGTTCTGCCGGTTTCGCCTGAGCTGCTGTTGTTTTTGCCTGAACTTCCGGACGGCGTGAACGCGGCACGCAGTTGCCTTCAATATAAGCCCCCGGCTCTAAAGCAATTCTGCTGTAATATGCATTGCCGATTAAGCGCGCATTGTTAGCCACAAACAGCTCGTCTGTATCTATCACGCCGTTAATAGTGCCGTATACGCTCAAAGATTTGGCCTTTATATCGCCGACGATATAGCCGCGAGTGCCGATAATCACTTCATTGCACATAACATTGCCTTCAAGTTTGCCGTCGATATGAATAGTATCTCCGCCCCAGATATCGCCCTTTATTTTAGTGTCACAGCTGATAATGCTTGGCACAGGCGTATTAGAGCCGCGGCTCATACGAGCAATTTTCAAATAGATTAAACGTTTTAAACTTCTCATTTTATCTCCTTAATTCAGACTGTTAAGAGTGATAAACGTGGCCGGATTAACATTAGCTCCGCGAAACAAAACTTCATAGTGCAGATGATTGCCGGTTGCACGTCCGGTACGTCCCACCTCGCCAAGCGCTTGGTTATAGGCAACTCTGTCGCCTGTTTTCACATAAATTTTACGCATATGCGCATATTTAGTCACAAAACCATTGCCGTGGTCAACCACCACCAAATTACCATATCCATTTTTCTGATAACCAGCGGAAGTAACGCGTCCTGCTGCTTGAGCCGAAATGCGGCTGCCAGCGGCGGCACGCATATCCAAGCCTTTATGATTTGCCAAATAAGCCTTAAACGGATCTTGTCTTGTTCCATACGGAGAGCTTAGCTGATAGCGATAAACAGGCTTGCCAAGCGGCACACCTTTCATTGCCTGCTTATAATTTTCCAGCGTATCTATCTGCTTAAATGTTGCAGACAACTTATTAAGCAGCTCGCGGTTTTCTATTTTCATACCAACAGCAGGTTCAAAAACACCACCTTTACCTTCTTTGACATTTGCCAACGGATTAAAATATTTATTTTTTACTTTCAACGAATTATTGATTTGCGTCAAAGAATTTTTA
>CAVIDY010000003.1:30942-64955 GCA_963641885.1 Bacteroidaceae bacterium | reverse complement strand
TTTTTAATTTGGTCGATTTCCCGTCCTGAAAGCTTATGAATTTTATCCAAAATAGCAATTTCAGCCGTTTCCAAACCTTTCACTGTTTCTTGCAGGCTGGTGATTTTTCCGCCCAGCTCTTCTATTTTTTGCTTTAATTGTGCATTTTCGGTCTGCATCATATCTTTTTGCAGCAACGCTTCTTTTTTGGTAACTTTTTCTTCCACCTTTTCGGCGTCAATCCAACTTTCGGAATCAGCAATTTGCTTGATTTTATCTTCCACGACCATTGCTTTTTCTTTATAATTTTTAATTTCTTTTAAGCCATCGCCGGCTTCGTCTATAGAAGACACCACGCTTTTCAGGTTATTCTGCAGCGCCGTAACATCAGACATCAAATCCATATAGGCATCGCGGGTTTTACCCAATTCTTTTTCTTTATGATGAATAATTGAGGCGGATACATGATAAAAGTAGTAGTTATAACCCGACCAAGCAAACACCGCCACAAAAAGCATAAGCATAAACACCTGCAAACGGTGGGATATGTTAAAAACTTTAGCTCGCCCGTTACTGCGGAAAATAATCTCTTTATCAGCTAAAAAAGGCTTTTTTTCAGTATAAATAACCTTTTGCTTTTTAAATTTGAATTTATTTTTTTTCAAAAGTTTTTTCAAAAAATTATTCCTTTAATATCACACAGTTATAATTCAACCGATTTATATATAACAGAAAATTCAAAAAAATAAAGCATTTTTTAGCAGTTGAAGTATTAAATGTGAACAAACGCCTAACTCATTAGCTTTACAAGGCTTTCCCCTACTGTTTTGTGCACATTTTTTTATTTTTTGCTCCATAATTTTATAGATTTTTAATAAAAAAATTTTTATATTGCGTTATAAACATATGTGAAAGGTCTGACAATGAAAAAATATTTAATTTACGGAATTGCCGTTTTGGCGATTATCGGCATCAGCTATAAATTACTGAACCGCAGCACCGGCGGCACGGTTTATAAAACCCAAAAAATAGAAACCGGCGATATTATGGAAAGCATTACCGCCTCCGGCACCATCAACCCGCTTTCCACCGTTTCGGTCGGTTCGCAGGCTTCCGGACGTATCGCTGAAATTTATGTCGACTATAACTCGGTTGTAAAAAAAGGTCAGCTTTTGGCGCTGATCGACCAAGAAAACGCCAAAGCCACGGTACAGCAGCGCGAGGCTGCTTTGGAAATTGCCAAAGCGCAGGTAGCCGTGGAAGAAAACAATATTAAATACTATAAAAAAGCTCTGAACCGCATTTCTAAACTGAACGCCTCAAAATATTCTACCGAAAAAGACTTGGAAGCTGCCGAACGCGATTATGACAACTCGGTTGCGCAGCTAGCTTTGGAACAAGCGCAGGTCAAACAAGCGCAAGCCTCTCTGAACTCTGCCCAAACCGAACTATCTTATACTGAAATTAAAGCTCCGGTTGACGGAATTGTCATTTCCAAAGCCGTGGAAGTCGGACAAACCGTGGCAGCCAGCTTTGAAACTCCGGAACTTTTTTCGGTTGCTGAAGATTTAACTAAAATGCAAATTGAAGCCTCTGTGGTTGAAGCCGACATTGCCAAAGTTAAAGAAGGTCAAAATGTACGCTTTACCGTCGACAGCTATTCCGATGATTATTTCTACGGCACCGTTACGCAGGTTCGCAACGAGGCTACCACCACCTCAAACGTTGTAACCTACACCGTTGTAATCGGCATAGACAATACTGATATGAAACTTAAACCTGGAATGACCGCCAATGTGGAAATTATCACCGCAGAAGAAAAAGACGTTATGCTGGTTCCAAACCAAGCTCTGCGCTTTTATATTGACGACAGCGACAACGCCAAACGCTATAAAGACCGCGGCGTATGGCTTATGAAAAACGGCAAGCCGGAACGCGTGGCTGTTAAAATCGGAGTCAGCGATGAAGATAACACGCAAATTTTGGAAGGTGATATAAAACTTGGCGATGAAATTATTGTATCTAAAGAACTTTCCGCCTCTGACACGCAAAAAATGAGATTAAGGATGCCGCGTTAATGAAACCGCTGATTCAGTTAAAAAATATCCATAAAAGCTATCCGCTGGACGGCTTTGATTTGGAAATTCTTAAAGGTATAAATTTGGAAATTCAAGCCGGAGAGTTTGTGGCAATTATGGGACCTTCCGGCTCGGGTAAATCTACCTTGATGAATATTTTAGGCTGTTTGGATACGCCTACTTCCGGCGAATATATCCTAGAGGGCGAAAATATTGAGCATTTAAGCGGCGACCAGCTGGCAGAAATCCGCAACCGCAAAATCGGCTTTGTGTTTCAGGGCTTTAATTTGCTCTCCCGCACTTCTGCCCTAGAAAACGTGGAGCTGCCGATGGTTTACGCCGGCGTGCCGGATAAAGAACGTGAAGAGCGTGCCGCCAAAGCTTTGGACAGCGTCGGTCTGCACGAGCGTATGCATCACCAGCCGAACCAGCTTTCCGGCGGTCAGCAGCAGCGTGTCGCCATTGCCCGCGCCATTGTCAACGAAGCTCCGATAATTTTTGCCGATGAGCCGACTGGAAACCTTGATACCAAAATGAGTGTGGAAATTATGGATTTGTTTACAAAACTGAACGAAAAACTGCACCGCACCATTATTTTGGTAACCCATGAAGAAGATATTGCCTTGTTTGCCAAACGCATTATAAAAATCGTGGACGGCGAAATCCACTCAGATATTATCAATACGAAAAGAGTTCAGAAATGATTGAGTTAAAAACAATTTACAAAATTGCTATCCGCGCCATTCAAGCAAACAAAATGCGCTCGGTTTTGACCAGTTTGGGTATCATTATCGGCGTGGCTGCGGTTATCGTTATGCTGGCAATCGGCAACGGCGCGCAGCTTTCCATTCAAAAAGAAATGCGCAGTATGGGAACTAATCTGATTATGATTCGCTCCGGCTCTTCAACTTCCGGCGGCGCGCGTATGGGTCACGGCTCTCAGCCAACCTTAAAAAACGGCGATGCCGATGCCATTCAAAATAAAATCGCTGCCATTCACTTGGCTGTGCCTGTGGTAAACGACAGCGGTCAAATTGTTTACGGCAACGCCAACTGGGCAACCAACATTGTCGGCACAGATAATCGCTATTTTGAAATCAAAGAATGGGATTTGGCTTTTGGACGCGAGTTTTCGGAAACCGATATCAAAAACGCCAACAAAGTGGCGATTTTGGGACAGACCGTAGTTAAAGAACTGTTTGGCGACATTGACCCGCTGGGCAAAACTATCCGCATTAAAGGATTGCCGTTCACAGTTATCGGCGCCCTCACCACCCGCGGACAAAGCGGTCCAGGGCAAGACCAAGACGATATGGTTTATTTACCGCTCAGCACCGTACAAAAAAAAGTTTCCGGTACCCAATTTCCGGATATGGTAAATATGCTGATGCTGCAAGCCTATGATGCAGAGAGCACTTATACTTCACAAGATGAAATCACCGCGCTTTTGCGCCAGCGCCATAATTTGGGACTGACCAAAGACGATGACTTCACCATTATGAACCTGACGCAGTTTATGGAAATGATGCAGAGTTCAACTAAAATTATGACGATTTTGCTGGGTTCGATTGCCTCCATTTCTTTGCTGGTCGGCGGTATCGGTATTATGAACATTATGCTGGTTTCGGTTACCGAACGGACGCGTGAAATTGGTATTCGTATGGCGATTGGAGCCAAGCGCTGGGACATTCGTCTGCAATTTTTGATGGAAGCCTTAATTTTATCGTTAATCGGCGGCTTAATCGGCGTTATATTTGGTATCGCTGGTGTCTACATTCTGCCAAAGCTAACCTCCATTTCGGCGGAATTAGCCGCGTTTTATGTGGTGCTGCCGTTTAGCTTTTCGGGCATTGTCGGTTTGCTTTTCGGCTTTTTCCCGGCCTATAAAGCTTCGCTTTTGAATCCGATAAACGCCTTGCGCTATGAGTAAAAACATCGCTAAAAAAACTTCCGATATTTTCTTATCGGAAGTTTTTTTATCAGCCCGTTTCTATAATGCTCATTTTTTCAAAGATATATCCATATACTATTAGGTCATACCAATATTGTACGTCCTTAGGCTGAACCGGATTTTTTATAACAAATTTTAATAAAAGTTTCCCATCTGATTTTATATATTTATTAGGAATAATAAAATCTAAATCCGTTGCTTTGCTTTGATTATTAAAAATAAACTCCTTAATTTTATATTGGTTTGCATATACAATAATACCCTGTTTTTTATCAAACGATAAATAAGGTTTTCCTTTTATATGCACTGATAAATCTTTTTTACTTTTTAAAATAAACTCCATAAGAACTTCTTTATTTTCACTATATCTCACACTATCTTTGACAGATGATAAATTACGAGTATGAAAACCTAACTTTTCAGAATTGAAGAATATATCTAAAGGTAGTTGTTGATAAAAAATATGTTTTTTTATATCAGCAAGAGTATTTCTTCCTGAATTTACCAGTAAATTTTCATCTTTTGTAAATTTGTAAAACCGAGAGGAATAATCAAAGTTTTTGTTGTAGTTTTCAGTTTTTATATTAAATAAACCAACTAGGGTATCATAAATAAAATCATTAGTAAAAGGTTTCTCTTCTGTATTATTTACAGCAAAGCGATTACCCCCCCCGATATTTTTCTTAAACACAACTAAAAAAGGAATTTTGCTTGAAATTTATTTTCATATCGACATTTTCCTAATTTAAAAATTTTTAATAAGCTGTTTCAATACAGGCAGCTTTGAACCATCATAGGCTTTGAAATAATATTCAGAATTTTCATCCATATCGCGGCATAATCTGCTTAAAGACAAATAATCATAAAATTTATCATCCCACTCAGCCTGCTCTTCTCCTATTTTTTCTTGAACAACCTCCAAAATAATCTGCCGACGGGTTTCATTCAAATCCTCAGCAATAATTGGTGGAAGATTTTGCTGCAATTTCTTATCATTATCCATAAATTCAAAATCCATAAGTTCAAAGAATTCTTGTAAATTATAGCCGTATTTCTGCAACGCCGAATCAACTTTTTCTATTTCCTCGCTATATCGTTCTTGAAACTTCTGCGGAAAGTTCTGCAATTCATAACCATTTGCCTTACAGGCATAGCCATAGCCTTTAACCATAATATACACCATCCTGCCGGCGGCGTAACCTGCCTGATATTTCTTTTGCAGATTTTGCTGCATCTTATAAAATGAAACAACGCCAACCAAAACAATCAGCGCCAAACTGATATAGACTCTAGGTTTTTTGAAAAAATAAATCACCTTATTTTTCATTTGTTTTTCCGGCTTAATATCATGCTTTGCCATCACAAAAATCTCCTTAATAATGATTTTACACTTATGTTAGCAAAAATTTTCATATTCTGCAAGTTTTACATTTTTTGTTTGTTAATATCTTTTTTATTGACAAAATCAGCCTTTTTTGTTAATTTTGAAACAAATTTTATAATTTTGTTTTTTTTATTATGTCTTGTATGGCTTAGGCAATCATACATTTAAGACTAACGCCTCATAAATTTACTGTTTTATGGAAAAGTTTATGCTTGCAAACACACTTTTGGTATGTGACGCTAATTTGCCAGCTGGCTGCACATTTTTTTGGGCAGGTCCGCTGGATTCAGAAAACGAGCACGTTGACGTCATTGCTTTCCGCACTAACACGACTGCCGACTTTAAACCTATGCATAAAAAGGATCTCGACGCGCTCAAGGCAATGAAGCAAACCGATAATGTTAAGGTACAAATAACCTTCATTCAGAATACTCTGCTCAAAATGTCAACGCCCGCGTTTGTTCATACTCCAAAGCAAATCTTGCTTGACGCTGTGGCAAAGGGCTTGAAATTGCCGTCATTAACAACTGATGATGTTGTTTATCTGTCCGGCGTATCCTCGATTAGCAAGTAACCATACAAAAAAACACCATTGCACTAAAGCAATGGTGTTTTTTTAATAGTGTCGTCTCAGTCCTTGTTCTCTTTTGACTGATGTTCATACAAGCGCTGAAGCTCTATGTTCATCAGCTCCGGCTCATATGCCGCAGCAACCTCCAGCACGCACCAGTCCGACTGCTTCAGCTCACCCAAACGATAGTCCACATACACATTTTCCAGCATATGCTTGAGCGGATAGTGGAACAACGGAGTCATACTCAGGCTGTTAATGCGCGGTCTGATTTTCAAAAGCAAATCACGGCTCATCGGACTAAGGAAACCTCGGTCGAATATAAAGTTAATCATATTAACCGAAATGCGTCCCGTAAGCGGAATAATGTCATAAACAAAAGCGCAGATTTCCTTATAAATTTGTGCCTGTTCCTCTTTTTCCTGTTTGGTATCGGCAGGCAGCGAATTGTAAATGGATATAATCCACTCTTCTGCTTGATGATAATACTTCTCGCGGCGGCAGCCGTCCTTTTGATTGAGCAGCAAGCGAATTTCCGACACGCCAAGCTTTACCTTGTTGTTCTTCATTGAAGCAAAGTGCTTCAGCGTTTGCTTCAAAAACTGCTTGTTTTCCTCAAACACCGCATCCTGTAGCACCATCTTAGCGCTCCATTTAGAAAAGTCTAGACGATAGCCGTCTTGTAACATTTCATACGCAGCGCGTCCGATTTCGTTTATCTTACGAACAAACTCGGTGGTTTTGCTAATAAGATACTCAATCGAATGATTGTTGTTCTTCACAAAGCTCTTGCGCATTTTGCCCAAAAGCTTGTTGTACTCGTTGTGATTAAACTCCTTGACCTGATGCAGCTTTTCCACAAACACGATAGAGTTCATATCATAACCATGGTGCTTGATATGGTCCCAAAACGTCCGCTGCATATTCAGATACAGACGACGTTCAATGGCGTCAATCTCGAAGATTTCATCTTCGAAATCTTCGAACTTTTCGCCATTTTTCATTCGCTCAACCGCCCAACGGCGAGCCACAGGCATAGACTTGGCAATTGCATCGCGTATCCAAGCCTGTTTGTTAAAGGAAAAGCTTTTCAAAAACTCTCTAGGCGTCTTGATCTTGTCGACCGCATTTTTTGACTGCAGAAGACCTCCGACCAAAGTGCTTAAAAAAGCTCTTGCCTCAGCCATATCTTTAACCTTTGAATCACTTGACACTAAATTTCTAATAATTGTCATACGCAAAATACTTTAAGTTCATAATAATTCAGTTACCAATATCAGAATAGCGCTATTTTACAGCCTTGTCAATATTCCACCCAGATTTGTTTTTATGCATCTTTGAACTTTGGCTGTTTTTTGAATGTTCAACTTTGGGATACAACACTTTCTGTTCTATGGTTCTAACCGTTTCAGTGTGCTCTATTTTGACTATCTCCGTATGATAATGGTCTATAATGTGCATAATCTTATGCCAAAAACCAGCTTCATATGCCGCAATAGTCCCCCATACCGCCATAAAAAACATTAAGACGGTAGATATACTTTCGGCTATGTCCAGTTTTTCTTTTAAGCTATATTTCGGTTTTGAGTTTTGCATAAAAAATATGTAATTGCTCAAAGTCCAAAAACAAATATGCTATTTAGGATATCCTATCGGCTGATGGGCAATAGTAAATTCATCTTCACCCAAATTCAAAGCTTCCGCCGCAATTTCATCATTCGGCAAACCGCGGATAACAGTGCTAAGCCCTTTAGCTGCAGCATATAAATAAACATTCTGATAAGCCGAACCAGCATGAGCAAAACCCCACATTTTATCAGAACTGGTATAAAGCAAATGAACAGGAGCTTGCAAAATAAAATCCTGCTTTTCTGCCAAATACGGCAACAAATTTTTATCCGAAACTTTTTCCAGCTGATTCTCTTTTGCGTTATACAGCCAAGCACCGTTGCTGTTCAGCACAAACACCTTCAGATTTTTATTATTGCGCGCTGTCGGAATGGTTATTTTGCCATATTGATTAACACCTACGGCGCTCCATAAAATTTCGCTCAAAGTCGTATCGTCAATCCGCTTGTCGGCATCATAGCTTCTGCCTGACTGACGAGTGTTTAGAAGCTGCATTAACGGCGCCGACTGCGTTTCTAAATCAGGCTCCGGAAGTTTTTTCACCTCAGTGGCATTAACATTAACCGCCATCATCATAAACGCTGCAAAACTGTTCAAAAAAAATTTATTCATATTTTTTTCCTTAATTGTTATCAAAGTGTTCTTTTATAATTTTATAAACGTCCCGCATATTATCGCTGACTTTTAAAGCCCCTGCCTTAGCGCAGGCCGCAGCATATTCCGACGTGTTGTGACCAGTAGCTCCAATATACGCGATAACAGGTATTCCGGCGGTAGCTGCTGCTTTTATACCAGCGAGAGAATCTTCCACCACCAAACAATTTTGCGGTTTAAAACCCATTTTTTCTGCTGCATACAAAAAAATATCCGGCGCCGGTTTTCCGTTTGTGACCATATAAGCAGTAAAAGTGTTGTGCTCGTCAAAATATTTGCCTAAACCGAGTTTTTTCACCTTTTTATTATGCTTTTCTATTGTAGCTCCGGTTGCCACGCATTGAGCAAAATTTTTATCATCTAAAATTTTTTCTATATCGGCAGTCAGCACCAATTCAGAGGCAATCAGCCGGTTTTCATTTTGATGAATTTTATCCCAAAAATGTTCATCAAGCTTTATATTCGGAAAATCTTTTGCAAACAATTCCACTTTCGTTTTATCAGCTTTTCCTTCCAAATATTGCTTTTGCAAAGCTGCCGAAAGTTTTAAGCCATAAAGCTCCTGCAAAGTTTCGGTCCAATTTTGCACCCACAAATGCTCGCTGTCTGCCAAAACACCATCAAAATCCCAAATCAGCAAATTTTTCTGCATTTACTTCTCCCCGTGTCGATATTCGTCTTTTAAAATCCACAATTGTGGACGTTCTGTTGAGTTATAATATTTTTTTATCAGTTCCATATTCCAAATATAAGCTTTAGGTTGCGGAATGTTAATCAGCAAATCGGTTAAAGGATAGTCTTTTATATTCATTTTTTGGTATAGATACATCATATCCGCGTTATATTCAAACAGCTTTTTCTCTCTGCGTTCGCTAAACGGAGTGTTCATATAATCCGACGCAAAAATTATTGTTGGTCTTTGTTTAAGAACAACCTCGTCCAAATTTGTTTTTTTCTCGGCAAAATTTGTTTCATACACATAGCCTGTATCGTTTAATAAAAACCAAACATAATTGCTGTCGGGACGGAATAAATTAGGGCTGTAATTATGCGCGTTCATCACCATTTCATCGGCAGCTGTGTGTTCTATAATAAATTTTGTATCCGCTAAAGCGTCTTTTATTTGATCGCTATAAATTCCATTCTGAAAATTAGCATAGTTTTGCGAGCCTAAAATACAAACAAAGCAAAATAAAAACAAATTGTATATTTTTTGCTTAAATTTTGACATATTACTGAAGATGACCGACGCCGTTATAACGGAAGCAAATGCCAGCAGCAAAGAAAAATAATGAGGATACGGCGAAAAAGTCAAAAGCCTTGCTCCCAGCTCTCCGAAAAACAAAATAACCAAGCAAAGAGCAGCTGGCTTTTTTATTTGCAAAAAATTAGCATATCCTAAAATCGCCGTGCAAGAAAGAACCGTCGCAATCGGGGTAAAATGAACCGCGCCCCACCCGTTGGTAAAAGGCAGATAAATCAAGAAATTTCCTAAATTCAGTCGTATTCTATGCAAGCCGTAATACTGCACCAGCACGCTGTTTAAAGTGTAATTCAATTCTATATATTTCAGCAGCATTCCGTGACAACACAGCCATGCGATAAAGCCCAATGTTATAACCATCGGCAATATCAGCGCTTTGGTAAAATCAGCCGGTTTGATTTGCCTTTTCCCTAACAAAATAAAAGTATATACTGCCAGCACTAGCAGCAATAATATAATTTTTTGCAAAAAGAAAAATGAAATCGTAAACAACAAAAAAGAAATAGTTAAATCTTTGCTGCGCCTTTCCTCAAGATAGCTTAAATAATAATATAAGCCGCTCCAAAAGCATAAATTCATAAATGTATCCGGACGAAATTCCGTAATATAGCGACTGTCGTCATACCCTAAGCAAAACACTAAAAACGCCGCCAGCCAAATTTGCCAGCCGCCAAGCCACTTTGTGATAATTTTATAAATATAAAACCAACACACAAATGAAGCCGCCACTGCGATAATCCGCGAAACATAGACAATATTCAGATTATCATACATCAGTCCGGCAATCGGCGCAAACAAATACCACAGCAAAGGATTATGATGTTCAAAAAAATCAATATACGGCGTTTTGCCGCTCCACACCAGCCAAGCAACATGCAAATGCTCCGTCTCGTCTGAAGGATAGCCTCTATAAAACATATCAAATGCAATCTGCGCCAAAAGCAAAGCGACCGTCAACAAGACCAAAACCGCTGTCAAGTTTATATTATTTATGTTTATCTTCTTAATCATGTTTACACTATAAAATAACCAATAAACCTAAGTCAATTTATTTATCAATGTGTCCACGTTAAAATATATTGACCTTTATATTGACCTTTTTTATCCCCCGCACTACAAAAAATTACTTACATAAAAATTATTTTAAGAGTATATTCCGCAGTGTGTTATGTATTATTAAACAGGGAAAAAAAATGAAACTTATTGAATTTATAAAAAAAATTCCGGCGCGTCTGCAATGGAATTTATCTTGGCTTACAGTCGTCGAATTTATTTATATAGCGGCAATTCCGTTTATGCTAAAATATGCTGATGACCAGCTTTTTGTAGAAGGCGGCTGGATAGAAAATCTGCAATTAGTTATTTTGAGCGCCGCGTTAATAATTGCTCTGCGCTCGCCAAAAGACAAAGCTTTGTTTACGGCTTTGTCCTTGGTTATTGTGCTTATGCTGATGCGGGAAACCAACTTGGGTCGTTCATATTTTTGTGAAAAATATTTATCTCCTGATGAAATCTGCCGCTGGAAAAAGATGAAATACGGCTTTATTGTTGAGCCCATGCGCGACCTGTACGGCGTCTATATTCTCTACTATATATGGAGCAAAAAGGTCTATCAAACTATTTGGCAATATATTTTGCATGCTCCTGTTTTTGTTTGGGATTCCCTTGTACTAATTGGTGCTGCCGTAGTGGCGACGCTTGCCGAATTTCCGTTTATAGATAATGAAATTTTAGAAGAAAGCAGTGAAATGCTGATGTATATTGCTTTTACAGGTCTTATTTGGAAATATTCCCGCCGAGCCTAAAAAATTCTGCAATTTTTTGCTTACCTTATATTTATCCAAGCTTAAATTTTTGCTGTCAAAATTGTTTACAATTTGTTAATAAATATTGTAAATAAACGGCAAAAAATTATTATCTTTACATATGGGTTTTATTTGGGAGAAAACATATGGAAAATAAAGTAAACAAAAAAACACTTATCGCCGGAATGCTCACAGCCATAGTCGCTATTATCGGCGGACTTGCCGGATATTATCTCAGTCGCGGCTATGAGCTGGGAAACTCTGACCGCGCTGTTAAAATATCATCAATCAAAGCCCCTGCTGCCTCCGACTATTCTTATGATGACAGAATTTCTCCAGACTACTTATATGTAAATTTCAATCAACCTGTAACAGACGCCGACAAAATCGGTGTAAATTTTAACAACGGAATATCAATCAATCCGGATATCCGCGGCAGCTGGCAATGGCAAAACCGCGATCAGCTGGCGTTCATTCCGGAAACCGACTGGCTGCCGAACACCTCCTATAAAGTAAATTTAAGTAAAAATATTTTCAACACTCCATCTCCGACCAAAGACCAAACATTTAAATTCAGCACACCTCTATTCAGCGGCAGTGTCAGTGGCTCCGATTTTTATGAAGACCCGCGCGACCTAAAAAACAAATCTGTTACTGCAAGCTTTAAATTTACGGCGCCTATTGATACAAACAACCTGAAAGAACATATAAAAATTAAAACAGTCAGCGGCGATAATTATGATTTTGACTATAAGCTGACTAACCATAACACTGTTTTGCATATTATATCCAAACCGGTGCAAATAAAAAATGAAGAAGATTTTGCTAAAATCAGCATTGTAAATCTCGGCAACAGCTATAATCAAAAAACTTTGGATAAAAACTTAGAAGTAACCATTAAAATTCCTAGCAGTGATACTTTTTTCAAAATTAAAAACACAGACTCTCGTATTGTCCGCAATAGTGAAAATGATAATCCAGAACAAGTCTTTATTGTAGATTTTACCACCGCCGTAAATAGCGATCAGCTGCAAAAAGCGCTGACGTTAAACTATGTAGATGAAAGCTGCCCTAAAGTAAATAAACAATGGTCAACAACCGACGGCAAAGAAAAGCTACTGAAAAAAATGAAAAAGCTGGAAATTTCGGCAATACCACTACCGCATGAAAATTCAAAATCTCACTTTTTTAAATATCATGAACCGCAAAATAAAGGCTGTTTGATTGCGCTGTTTGACAACAGTCTGACTTCGGCAGAAGGCTTTAAGCTGGGCAAAGATAATTCAGCCACCGCTCTTGCCGCAAATTTTTCCCCTTACCCGCTTGAAACCGGCATTGTTTTTGACGGTTCTGTAATGTCGCTGCAAGGCAGCCGCAAAATTGCCTTTATTTCCCGCGGCGCTAAAGAATTAAGCGTTGATATTGCCCGCATAAAAGAAAATGATTTGAATCACCTAGTCACCCAAACTTATGCTTTTGGCAATTTTGAAACTCCGTATTTTGAAAATTATAATTTTTCAGAAGCTGACATTTCTGAAATTTTCAACAAAAAACTGCCCATAAACACCAGTAATCCGGCAGAAGCGAACTACTCTTCGCTTGACCTTAACGATTATTTTCAAAACCGCAAAGGCGTGTTTTTAATAACCGTCCAAGGCAGCAACGGCGATAGAAACAGTTTCGCCGACAAACGCCTGCTTATGCTTACTGATTTAGGTATTGTTGTAAAAGACAACACTGACCAAACCCACAATATTTTTGTTTCTAATATCGCTACGGAAAATCCGGCAGCCAAAGCTAAAGTACAGGTCTTAGGCAAAAACGGACTTCCGGTTTTAGAAGCTGTTACCAATGAGCAAGGAATGGCTTTGATACCTGATTTTTCAGAGTTCAAAAATGACAAATACGCGGTTGCCTATAAAGTTATTTTAGGCAATGATATTTCATTTTTACCCATCAATCGCGAAGACCGCAAACTAAACTTGTCGCGCTTTGACATCGGCGGTGATTATATCGACAGCTGGGCTACTCCTGAAACTTCATTAAAAGGCTATATATTCAGCGACCGCGGCATCTATCGTCCAAGTGAAAACGGACATTTAGGCATTTTAGTGCGTCAAGCCAATTTAAACACTCCGCAAAAACTCCCGTTTGAATTGACTATCCGCAAGCCGAACGGTGATATTTTAGCATCTAAAACCCTCCAAAGCAACGAGTTTGGTTTTATGGAATATGAATTTTCACTATCTTCCTCCGCTCCAACCGGAGTATATTCGGTTGATTTATGGCTGAAAGGCAAAAACAATGAAGAGCGCTTTGTTGCATATAGCACTTTCCGAGTAGAAGAATTTGTGCCGGATAGCTTAAAAATTAAGGCAAATTGGCGACCGGAAGCTCCTAAAGGCTGGAGCAATGAAAGCTCACTAAATGTTGCCGTCAACTTGCAGAATCTCTATGGCAATCCGACAGCAGGACATATGGTGCAGGCAAAATACAGTCTGACCCCGACGACTTTCAAATTTGCCGATTTTTCCGGCTATACATTCCGCAACCCGCAGCAAACCCAAGAACCTCGCAGCTATAACGATTCTTTAGCCGAAGTGCAAACCGACAAAGACGGAAACACCGAGCTCTCGCTTGATTTAAAAAATTTCGAGCAAGGTCTTTATAAACTGCAGCTTAATATTGACGGCTTAGAAACTGGCAGCGCCCGCGGCACCGGTACAACCCTGACCACTCTTTTTTCTCCGGCAAAATATTTGGTCGGCTGGAAATCTGACGGTGAACTGAACTATATCTATAAAAATTCCCAGCATACCATAAATTTTATCGCCGTTGACAACAATTTAGAGCCGCTGGAATTAAACGATTTAACCTTGCAGCTCATCAAAAAAGATTACATATCTTCTCTGGTTGAGCAAAAAAACGGGACTTACCAATATCAAATGGTTGCCAAAGAAAACATTTTGCAAACCATACCGTTTTCAATTTCTGCCGCAGGGCAAAATCAAGAGCTGCCAACCGAGCAAGCCGGCGAATATATTTTGAAAATTACAGACTCCCAAAATCAAACTTTGGCAAAAATCGAATTTTATGTTGCCGGAGCAACTAACCAAACACAGACAAACGACAAAAACGCCAATCTGAACGTAAAGCTGAATAAGCAAGAATATTCCGCCGGAGACACGTTGGAAATGCAAGTTTCAGCCCCTTATGCCGGCTATGGCTTGATAACCATTGAGCGCGACAAAGTTTACGCTTATAAATGGTTCAAAACCAACACGAAAAACTTTATGCAAAACATTGTTCTGCCTAGCGGCATAGAAGGCAACGCTTATATCAATATTTCCGTTTTCCGCTCACTGCAATCAGATGAAATATATTCGTCGCCGCTCAGCTACACCATTGTACCTTTCAGCATAAATAAAGAAAACCGCCGTTTGAATATAACTTTAAACACTCCGGCAACCGTAAAACCAGGAGAAAATTTGGTTATAAACTACAAGACTTCCGAACCGGCGCAAATTGTAATATATGGCGTAAATGAAGGTATTTTACAAGTTGCCCGCTACAAAATGCCTGAATTGCTGGATATTTTCCTTGCCAAACGTGCCCTCCGCGTAGTTACCGAACAAATTATGGATTTGATAATGCCGGATATCCGCTTTTTGAAAAATCTAAGTTCAACTGGTGGAGACGGCGGTGAAGAAGAATCAGCTCTAGACCGTAATATAAATCCGTTTGCCCGCAAAACCGACAAACCAGTTGCTTTTTGGAGCGGTATTCTGCCAAGCGGCGACCAAGACGCTGCCTATACCTATACCGTTCCGGCAACTTTTAACGGCAGCATCAAAGTAATGGCGGTCGCCGTATCGCAAAACCGTTTTGGCAACACCGAGCAAAATGTTCTATCCCGCGGAGATTTTGCCCTTGTGCCGTCTGGTCCGTTTAATGTGGCTCCTAACGATGAATTTGTTATTGGATTAAGCGTCGGCAATTTGGTAGAAAATTCCGGCAGCGATTACCCAATAAAAGTTTCTGTCAATGTTTCAGAAGGCTTGGAAACTATTGGTGAAAATTCGCAAGACCTTACCGTTGACGAAAACGGCGAAACCTCGCTGAAATTCCGTTTCAAAGCCAAAGATATTCTTGGTTCGCAGCAAATCACCTTTACAGCGCAAAGCCTCAGCGAGCCGAAAAAACATGCCGTTATGCCATATACGTTAAGTATTCGACCTGCCGTGCCATACAGCAATAAATTTAATTTCGGCATGGCTAAATCGTCCTACACCTTGAATAAGGCAGAAGATTTATACGAAGAATACCGCATTCAACAGCTTTCCGCTTCTGTTTCGCCTTTGGTTTTGGCTCAAGGTCTGCTGAAATATCTGAACAAATACCCGCATTATTGCACCGAGCAAACCATAAGCAAAGCCTTCCCAGCAATCGAGCTGTTCTTCAAATCTCCTGATTTAGTAAAAGGAATTGATGTTTATGCCTTGTTTGACGATGCTGTGCGAATTTTGCGTGAACGTCAGGTTTTAGGCGGAGGATTTACGGCTTGGAACAACAGTGCCCTAGATGTTTCCCCTCGCGACAGCTTATATGCCGCACACTTTTTGGTAACGGCAAAGCAACACGGCTTTAATGTGCCGAATGGACTTTTAGATTCCGCCATGGAATATTGCGAGCAGACTGCTGCTTCTCAGCCGTCATCGGTATCTGATTTCAATCCGGCGTACGCTGCCTACATTCTGACCTTAAACGGCAAAATCACCACTAATTATCTGCTTAATCTTGAAGAGTTTTACAAAAACAATTATGCTAAAAACTGGCGTACAAATCTCGGTGCCGAATTTTTAGCGGCAAGCTATGAAATGCTGCAAGATAAAAAGCATGCCGATACTTTGGTTGGATTGTATAAAAACCGTCCTAATGCGCTGGAAAATGCCGTTAACATCTATTTGCTGGCCAAGCATTTTCCAAGCAAACTGAAAACCCTTGACAAGAACAGCATTGAAACCTTGCTGGAACCTTTGTCCGACGGCAATTTCACCACTTATTCGGCAAGTTGGTCGGTGCTGGCGCTCAATGCTTTTAACAATCAAGAAACTGATAAAAAAATTGAATTTTCACAGTTCAAGCCTGTTTACACGCCTTTCCCTACTGTCGCTTATCTGCCGCAGACCAAAGAGTTAAGCGTCAGCGCTCCGCAAGCCTTTTATTATGCAAACAGGCAGCAAGGTTTCCCTAAATCGGCTCAAGTCAAAACTGCTGCCAAAGGCTTATCTGTAAGCAAAGCCGTAACCGACCAAAACGGACAGCCAGTAAACAAAGCCAAGCTTGGAGACATTTTGAATGTTAAAGTCATTTACAGCAGCCTAGGCAAAGAACCTGTTTATGACGTGGCTCTAACCGATTTGCTCGCTGGCTGCTTTGAAGTGGTTGAAGGTTCGCTGAAAACTGCAGATGGAATCTACAGCACAGAAATTCGAGAAGACCGTATAAATGTGTATGCAACCGCCTTTGTCTATGAACAAAGTTTCAGCTATCAGGTAAAAGTGGTAGCTGACGGCAACTTTGCTTTGCCTCCGGTTTATGCTGACGCCATGTATCAGCCACTGCTGCATGCTAATACTGATTTAAGGAAAATAACGATTGGCGAATAAATTTTATCAGTTTTGGCAAAAATTATGGCGCAAAAAAGCCGTGCGGTTCACCGTTGGTTCTTTTGCTACCATGTTTTTGCTGATACTGCTGATTCCAAAGCCTGATTTATATAACCGCTACAGCTTTTCCGGCGCTGTTTATGACCGCAGCGGCAATCTGCTTAAACTGTCTTTGAGTTTGGACGATAAATATCGGCTTTTTACTCCGTTGCAAGACATTCCGCTTGAGGCACAGCAAGCTTTGCTGCTGTATGAAGACCGCGGATTTTACCGCCACTTTGGAATTAGCCCTACCGGTTTTATCCGCGCCGCTTTTGCCATGCTGACCGGAGGACGCAAGCAAGGTGCTTCCACAATCACCATGCAGCTGGCGCGCATTGTCTATCAGCTAAACACCAGCACTATTACCGGCAAAGCAGAACAAATTTTACGGGCTCTGCAAATAGAACTTTTTTATAATAAAGCTCAAATTTTAGAGGCGTATTTCAATGTCGCTCCCTATGGTGGAAACATTGAAGGTATCGGCGCCGCTTCGCTTATTTATTTCAAGCAGCCAGCAAAACAGCTTAACCTGCCACAAACCATTGCCTTAACGGTTATTCCGCAAAATCCGGCAAAACGCAATTTATTAAATCTTAAAAACCAAAAAAACAATGCGCTTGCTGCCGACCGCCTGAAAAAATTATGGCGGCAAAAATACAATCACCCGCAAAATGATTATCTAAATCTGCCCTTGGCTTCCGGAATTTTTCTGCCGGATTTTGCCCCGCATTTTACCCGTCGTATTTTAAACCAGCAAAACGGAATTACAGACACGTCTTTAGCTTTACCGCTGCAAACTAAAATCACGGAAATTTTACAGCAATATGTGTCCGAACATAACAAGCAAGGTGTTTACAACACGGCGGCAATTTTGGTTGATAGCAGCGATATGTCTGTTTTAGCTTATATCGGTTCGGCAGATTTTTACAATTTCCAAATTTTTGGACAAGTCGACGGTATAACGGCAAAACGTTCCCCTGGTTCAGCCCTCAAACCGTTCATTTATACTCTTGCCCTGCAAAAAGGGCTGATACACCCGTTAAGCATACTGAAAGATGTGCCCAGCCGCTATGGTTTTTATGAACCGGAAAACTTTGACCGCTCTTATTTTGGTATTTTAGATGCCACCCAAGCTCTAACATTAAGCCGCAACATTCCTGCCGTAACCTTGCTGGAACAAGTCGGTGAACAAAATTTTTATAATCTTTTGAAAAACAGCGGAGTAAAATTGAGCAAGCCGGCAAATTATTATGGTTTATCCATGGCTTTAGGAAGTGTTGAAGTTTCTATGGAAAACCTTGCCGCTATGTATGCCATGCTGGCAAACAATGGTCAATTTTCCAACCTGCGGTTCACACGCCGCGACAAGCTGCAAACCAAACAGTTGTTTTCGCCGGAAGCGGCTTTTTTAACTCGTTATATGCTCAGCCGTGAACAACATTCTTCGGCTAAAGTTTCATTTGCCGCTTCCCCCAAAGCTTTTTCGGCTGCTTGGAAAACCGGCACTTCATACAGCTTTAAAGATGCATGGACAGCCGGCATTTTCGGAAATTATGTTTTAGTGGTTTGGCTTGGCAACTTTAACGGTACACCGAACCCTGCCTTTATTGGTAAAAATCTAGCGGCGCCGCTGTTCTTCCGCATTGCCGAACAAATAAGCAATCAGCAAAATAACTCCCTAACCGCCCCGCCAAAGCTTAATTTGGCTAAAGTAAAAATCTGCAGCGACACCGGAGATTTGGCAACCGATTTTTGCGCCAAAACCACTGAAACCTATTTTATTCCAGGAATAACGCAAATCAAGAGTTCCAACATCACCCGCCTTATTCCCATAGATAAAGCCAGCGGTTTGCGCGCCTGCCGCCATACTCCGCCGACAACCATGCTAAAAAGCTATAATTTTTGGTCGTCCGACATATTGAATGCCTTTAGCAAAGCCGGTATAAATTTTAAACGCCCGCCGGAATTTTTAACCGATTGCAGCGAAGTGGAAGACTTTAAACATGGACTGCCGCCAAAAATCACTTTTCCAGCAAACAACAGCAAAATTATGCTGAAAAACAAACAAACCATTGCCCTGCGGGCAGACTTGGACGCCGACGCTGGTACAGTGTATTGGTTTGTAAATGATAGTTTGTATGGACAAAGCAAAGTCGGCGAAGTTATAGAAATAGCACCTCCGTTCGGTGTTCTAAAAATTAAAGCTGTTGACAATTTAGGACGGCAAAGTGAAATAACAATTTCAATTATCCCTGTAAACTGAATACAAAATTCTTCAATTTTACTTTTATTCGCTAACAGAAACTCGGATAGCGTGCGTAGATGCGCCGGAATTTTTAAGCGACGTGTACAAAATGGTACACAAGCACAACCGGTACACGCCCGCTAAAACTCGGATAGCGTGCGTAGATGCGCCGGAATTCTTAAGCGACGTGTACAACGAAGTACACGAGCGCAAAAATCCCTAGTAGATACCAGCTAGACGAGTTTTAGAAATTGCGGAGACGGCGCGGACAAAGTCATCACTTTGTTCAAAGTCTTCTATTTTAACAGGTAATTTGCGGCGCCAATTCGGATGCTTATCCCTATCCGTCCCCGGTAGATTCTGCAGCACATTTACGCCGAAAATATCTTCCGGTTGGGCTAAGAATACAGCACAGGAGCTGGAAGATAAATAACGCTCTGTGGCTTCCATAATGCCGTTCGGATAGCCTTCGCCATATAAGCAATCGCATTGTCTGATGCGGTCTGCCGACCATGAATGAGTGTAATCCAAAGCGTCCAGCAGACAGCGGCGTTCCGCTTCCCTGCCCTTATATTGATTCTGCCGCTCTTCCTCCGTCAGCATTTTCAAGTTATACATAGTTTCTATATCTCCGCCGAACCAGCGCATTTTAAGCGGCGCCATATCGTGCGTGCCGATAGAACAGAAAGTGTGTGGAGTAAAATCCTGCGGCAGCTTAAACGGACCACTACCATTCCAGCGCTCCGACCACAGCACACTCAACGAATATACTCCGCGTTCCTGAATTGCCTCAATAAAACCATCCGGCACATTGCCGATGCTTTCGCCAACAACCATACACTTTTGCAAATGGCTTTCCAAAGCTAAAATTCCCAGCATATCGGCAAACGGATAGTAAATATACGTGCCTTTTTCGGAATCATCAGGAATAATATACAAACGCTGCAGACTCATCACATGGTCAATGCGGATTGCTCCGGCATTTGCCATCGCCGCCCGCAAAATTTTGATAAATGGACGATAGGCGTTGGCTTTCAGCTTATAGGGATTAAACGCTCCCAAGCACCATTTTTGCCCTGTCGGAAAGAAAATATCCGGCGGAGCGCCTGCCCCGCAGTCTTTAATAAACAAGTCATTTTCGCTCCACAGCTCGGCGCTGTCTTTGCATAATCCAACTGGTAAATCGCGATACAAACCAATTTTCAAACCGCGCAGCTCAATTTCTTTCTGCACGTCTTCCAGCTGTTTTTCCGCCCAATATTGCAGAAACTTAAAAAAGTCCACAGCTTTGCGGTTTTCAGCTCTAAATTTTTTCACTTCCGGCGACTGCGGATTTTTCAGCTCTTTCGACCAAGCCCGCCACCCGCCGTAAACCGAATGGCAGAGAGATGAATAAAGCGCCTGATAAGTCGCCAAATTTTCTAAATCTTCTTTATTTTTCTTTTCAAATTTTTGATACGCCGCCGATTTTTCCAGCTTGGTAAACGTATCTTCATAAATCTTTTGCAAAATCTGCATTTTGAAATTATATACGCCGGTATAATCAATATTTTCCGACGCCCGAAGCTGCTCTAATTCAGTTTCTTTGCCAGCTAAATATTCAAGTTTATAGCCAGCTACTTTTTCCACATCGATATAAATCGGATTCAAAAACAAACGACTGATAGAAGAATACGGGCTGGCGTTTTCCGGAAAATCGTGAAACAACACATTCAGCGGATTCAAGCCGATAATATTTGCTCCCTGACGTGCACACAAATCCACCAAATTTGCTAAATCTGTAAAATCGCCCACGCCCCAGTTGCGCTTGCTGGTTAAAGAATAAAGCTGAACAGCCATGCCCCAAATTTTATGATTCTGCAAATATTCCGGCTCATAGCATTTATCAGGAGTAACCGCCAAAACCGTATGCGCTTTGCAGCTGCCGGCAATCAAATCAACCTCATAATAAGCCGGTTCCAACGCACTGTCCAGCTTGATTTCTACTTTTGCATATTCCTTGTGTCCCAACATTTTTTCTTCTGTAATTTTGCAAGAATAAAACACCGTTGGTTCTTCGCCGGTTTGTTGATTTTTTATCACCAGCTCAATGCTTTCGGCTTCAGCTTTTGCCAGCACGGCATCAAACTTCAAATCATTTTGCCGCAGCACATAAATCGGCTCTGTCACATACAACCAGCGTTCTTTTTCCAGCTTTGCCAACAGTTTGTCACTGTCTTCAATTTTATTCAGCTTAAAGCCCAAATAATTTACCATTTTGAGCAAAGTTTCATCGTCTGTAACATACTCTTTACGATTTTGCGCCGCATCGGTATAGCTTTTGGCAATGCCTAGTTTTTCCAACAACAAATTCCAACTGTTCTGCATTTATTTCTCCGGTCTTTTCAAATCCAACACCCAAACCGACCATGCTGGTATTTCGATTTTTTCAACTTCTATCGGTGTATCTGCTTTAATTTGTTCGCTGCTGTCCAAAACCAGCGTAATTTTTGTTTTTGCCAAAAAGTCAGGAAGCGTCCAGTTCATCGGTTTATCATTGGCATTATAAATCACAAAATACGCTTCCGGCTCTCCGTAAATTAAACAAGACAGACTGCGGCGATCTTCCATATACCAATCTGGATTTTGAAATTCCACGCCGTCTTCACGATACCACATAATATCTTTAATATCATAGCGAGCGTATTTTTCTATCAGCTTGCCGCTGAAAAACTTTTTACGCGCAAACACTGCCATTTTTTGCCGTAGCTGAATCAGGCGGCGGACATAGCGAACCAAATCTCTATCCTGCTGCCGTATAGCGTCCCAAACAATCCAAGTCAAAACATTATCCTGACAATACGGATTGTTATTGCCAAACTGGGTGTTGCCAAATTCATCGCCGGCAACCAGCATCGGCGTACCAAACGACATTAAAAGCGTTGCCAGCATAGCTCTGGTGCGCAAATCACGGTTTTCTAAAACAACTCTTCGGCTTGTTTCACCTTCTGCACCGGAATTCCAGCTCCAGTTTGCGTCGTTGCCGTCGCGGTTGTTTTCACCATTTACCATATTATGCTTTTCATTATAGCTGACCAAGTCATGCAGCGTAAAACCGTCATGCGAGGTTAAAAAATTGACGCTGCTGTCAATATCGCGGTTGGCATAGCCGAAAATATCGCTGGAACCGGATAAGCGGCTGGCAAGTTCCCCAACCTGCTTGCGATCGCCCCGCCAAAAACGCCGCACCACATCGCGGTAACGGTCATTCCATTCATACCATGACGGAGGAAATCCGCCGATACGATAGCCGTCCATAGTGGCGTCCCATGGCTCGGCAATAATTTTAACCTTGCGTAAAATTTCATCTTGACGTGCCGCCAGCAAAAAACCGCTATCCTGAGTAAACTCTCCGCGCACTCGACTTAAACTTGAGGCTAAATCCAAGCGGAAACCGTCGACATGCATTTTTTCCACCCAATAGCGCATTGAATCCATAACCAATGTCAACACATACGGATTCTGCAAATTAAACGATGCGCCGCAGCCGGTGCTGTCAAAGTAATAGCGCGGATTTTCCTGCAAGGTATAATAACTCTCATTATCTATGCCGCGATAGCACAAAGTTGGCCCCATTTGGTTGCCTTCAATCGTATGATTGTAGACCACGTCTAAAATAACTTCTTTACCAGCGGCATGCAGAGTTTTGACCATCAGCTTAAATTCATCTAAATTGTTTTCCACCATATATTTGGCTTCTGGCGCAAAATATGAAAGCGTTTCATAGCCCCAGTAATTATCGATATACATGCCGTGTTTTTCGCCGAAAAACGCAAATACCGGCAGCAGCTCAACCGAGGTAACGCCCAGCCAATTCAAATAGTTGACCACGCTTTTTGCGCCCAATCCCAAAAATTTACCGCGTTCTGCCGCCTCAACTTTTGGGTGCAGCTTGGTATATCCTCCGACATGCGCTTCATAAATCACGCGCTTGCCATCTGCGATTTTAGGAGCAGCGTCATCGCCCCAATCAAACGTGTCGTCAACAACCACCGACTTCGGCACATACGGAGCACTGTCCAGCGTGCTGAAAGACAAATCTTTATCCGCACTGTCAGTGTCATAACCAAACAAAGCTTTATGCCAAATAATTTCTCCACTCAGTTTTTTAGCATACGGATCCATAAGCAGTTTGTTCGGGTTAAAACGCTTTCCTTTTGCCGGTTCATATGGTCCATAAACCCTATATCCGTAAAGCTGTCCGGCTTTAACGCCTTCCAAATAAATATGCCAGATATTATTATCATTTTCCAAAATCGGAAAACGCTGCAGTTCTTTACAACCGCTTTCATCAAACAAACAAAGCTCAACTTTTTCGGCATTAGCAGAAAACAGCGCAAAATTTACGCCTTTTTCATCGCATGCAGCCCCTAAAGGATAGGGACTGCCATTTAAAACTCTTATGTCTTTGTTCATTTAATTTCCTTATGTTGTTTTAGCGGACGGGTTTCAATACAATGGTAGAAAGCGGAGGCAATACCAATTCAACGGAATACGGTCTGCCGCTGACGCTCAAATTCTGTGCTTGTTTCGGTCCTTCATTGCGTACGCCGCTACCCCAATAATTTTTATCATCACTGTTAAAAATTTCTTGATAAGCACAAGCCTCGCTCACTCCTATACGGTAGTTATGGCGCACCACTGGCGTAAAGTTGCAGACCACAACCAAATAATCGTCCGGATTATGTCCCTTACGGATATAAGATATTACGCTGTCATCGCAATTTGAATGGTCTATCCATTCAAAACCACGGGAATCAAAATCTTCTTCATACAGCGCTTCATTGCCTTTATACATTAAATTCAAATCGCGCACGCAGTTTTGCATACCTTTATACATCGGATAATCCAGCAAGAACCAGCGCAGGCTTTCTTCGCTGTTCCACTCCCAATCTTGTGCAAACTCATTACCCATAAACAAAAGTTTTTTACCAGGGTGTGTCCACATAAAGCCGTAATAAGCTCTCAAGTTAGCAAACTTCTGCCACTCGTCCCCAGGCATTTTTTCCAGCATCGAGCCTTTACCATGCACAACTTCATCGTGCGAAATCGGCAAAATAAAGTTTTCATTAAAAGCATACAGCAAACCGAAAGTCAGCAAGCCGTGATGATATTTGCGATGCACCGGCTCATGGCTGATATAGCGCAAAGTATCGTTCATCCAGCCCATATTCCATTTGTAGCCAAAGCCTAAGCCGCCAGCGGAAACCGGACGCGAAACCATCGGCCATGCTGTTGATTCTTCAGCGCAGGTAATGGTGCCTTTGGTTTGAGTATAAACCATCTCGTTCATCTTACGAATAAAGGCGATTGCTTCCAAATTTTCATTGCCGCCATAAACATTCGGCACCCACTCGCCTTGCTTGCGCGAATAGTCTAAATAGAGCATAGACGCCACCGCATCAACGCGCAGACCATCGATATGAAATTCTTTCAGCCAATACAGAGCGCTGGCGCACAGTAAATTGCAAACTTCGGTGCGTCCGTAGTTATAAATTTTGGTTCCCCAATCTTTATGTTCGCCTTTGCGCGGATCGGAATGTTCATATAGGCAGGTTCCGTCAAACTCCGCTAAGCCATGAGCATCTTTCGGGAAGTGCGCCGGAACCCAGTCCATAATCACACTAATACCGGCTTGGTGGAATTTATCAATCATATAGCGGAAATCATCCGGCGTGCCAAAGCGGGAAGTCGGAGCGAACAAACCGGTGATTTGATAGCCCCAAGAGGCGTCAAGAGGGTGTTCGCAAAGCGGCAAAAATTCCACATGTGTAAAGCCCATATTGCTGACATACGGAACCAATCTTTCGGCAAATTCGCGATAGGTTAAAAACTCACTGCCGTTATCACCTTTGCGGCGCCAAGAACCTAAATGCACCTCATAAATCGACATCGGACGGTCATAGGTATTGCTGTTTTCGCGGTGTTTCATCCACTCACCGTCATTCCATTGATAGTGGTTAATATCATACACAATAGAAGCCGTATTCGGACGCACTTCGGCAAATGTCGCCATCGGATCGGATTTTGTTAAAATTCTGTTATCTTGAGTTTTAATTTCAAACTTATAATATTCGCCTTCTACCAGCCCTGGAATAAATATATCCCACACGCCGCAGTTAATATGCTTGCGCATCACGTCAATGCGTCCGTCCCAGTTATTGAAACTACCGATAACCGACACGCGTTTAGCATTAGGCGCCCACACTGCAAAAGCCACGCCTTTCACGCCGTCAATTTCCATTAAATGCGCGCCCAGCTTTTTATAAATATCGCGATGATTTCCCTGAGCAAACAAATATTCATCTATATCGCCGATTGTCGCCGGAAAACGATAGGTGTCTTCCGCCTCATAAACATGTCCTTTATCATTGGTAATTCTAAAATGGTAAACAAAGTCTTCCGATCTGTCAAAGTTTAACTGGAAAAATCCTCTCTCGTCTATTTTTTCCATTTTGCCTAAGGATTCGCCCTTTTCATCAATCACTTCAATAGACGAAGCAAACGGCTGATAGGCACGGATAAAGACCTTTTTTGTGCCTTTGTTGCGATGAATTCCGAGAACCGCAAAAACATTGCCGTGATCGCCTTCAACAATTGCCGTAATTTCTTCCTTTGATAACATATTATCCATAATAAACTCCCATAACAGAACAGCAAAATAATATTAGTTTGCCTGTATTAAAACTTACATCTTATATCTATATAAACTAATCAATTTAAATGCAAGAAAATATGCTAAAATTAGGGATAATTTTTTTTAATGTTGATTTTCTGTTTTTTAAAGTATTGACGCTAGAAAAAAAGCGTTTATACTCAACATTGTTATAAACAATTATTGGAGATATAAAATGACTAAAAATTATAATGAAAATTATATACGCGAAGCTGCTTATTACAACTGGCAGAACGCTGGTTGCCCAAATGGTAAAGATGAATATTTTTGGACAATGGCTATCAACCAGCTTTATGGCAACAGCTCTTGCTCAAATTCAAGCTCTGCTTGCTCTAGCAAAAAATCTGCAACAAAATCATCTGCTAAATCAAGCACTGCAAAATCTAGCACTAGCAGAAAAACATCTAAGAAATAATTGCTTTTATTTCTGCAAAAAAATACCTGTCGGGAAAGCAGGTATTTTTTGTTTTTAAAGCGATAATTTTCAGCAATTATTTTATCTGCTGACTCTAAATATTCTCACGCACACTTTCATCATTTTTTCCTCTTTTAACACCGCTTAAAAAACGGTTATCCACAATAATTTGTTTTGTAAAATAATCTATCTTTTTTCCGCCATTTTTTGTGCACGCAAATAATCGAATTTTCCGTTTCCCAGCAACGGAGACTCTGCTACATACAGCACTTCTTTCGGACACCATAGTTCACTAATGCCTTGAGCTTTGAAAAAACGTTGAATTTCCGGCAGTTTTGTTTCTGTATCTGCCGTCACCAAAACTATCTTTTCGCCTTTTTTATCATCAGCCACAGCCAACGCACCAAACACGGCATTCGGATACAGTTTTTCCACCACTTGCTCAACCGCCGTCAGCGACACCATTTCACCGCCGATTTTAGCAAAGCGCTTAACTCTTCCGCAAACCGTAACAAAGCCGTCATCGTCTATTTTTACAATATCGCCGGTATCATACCAGCTTTCAGCCTTTTGCAGCACATCAGGTTTATCGGCTTTCATATATCCCAACATCACATTATCTGCTTGCAACAGCAATTTTCCGCCGTCATCGACACCTGATACTTTTTGCAGTTTATATTTAATTTCCGGCAAGATTCGCCCTACTGTGTTCTCTTTGAAATACACCGGCGTATTCACGGAAATAACCGGAGATAATTCTGTTGTGCCGTAACCCTCAAAAATACGCACTCCAAACTTTTTCATCCACAATTCCACTGTGCGCGTTTTCAGCTTTTCTCCGCCAGCAACCGCAAAGCGTATCGGGAAAAAGTCATAGGAGCTTGCCATGCGTCCGTAACCGTATAAAAACGCGTCTGTTCCAATAATAGCCGTTGCCTGCAAATCATAAGCCAATTCAGGTATAATGCGATAGTGCAAAGGCGACGGATAAAAGCACACTTTTACGCCGTGCAAAAGCGGCAAAACCGTACCCACGGTCAGCCCAAACGAATGAAACATCGGCAGTGCATTCAAAAACACATCTTTTGAACAAAACGGCACTGCCAAACGTAGCTGCTGCACATTTGCTAATATATTGCGATGTGACAGCAAAACCGCCTTAGGCAAGCCTTCCGAGCCGGAGGTAAACAATATAGCCGCTGGTTTATCCGCGTTTATTTTCACGGTTTCACGGCGCAGATATTTTTTAACGCCTTTAAGTTTGGTCGTCCAAGAAATCTGTTTGGCTAAATCTTCCAAATAAATAATTTCCGCACCTGCATTTTTTACGCTTTCTGCCAAACGCTCCAGCTTGCCAACTTCAATAAATTTGCGGGAGCTGATAACCTTGCGCAATTTTGTGGTCTTTAAGCAGGATTCGAATTGAGCCGTTCCCAGTGAAAAATTCAGCATAACCGGAATTTTTGCCGCATATTGCAAAGCAAAAAAACTTACGGTGTTTGCCAAACTATTAGGCAGTAAAACTCCGACTTTTTCTTCATCGAAAAACAGCTTTTTATACGCCGCGCCCAACACATAGCTTTTTAACAAAAACTGCCCGTAATTCAGTGTTTTTTTCTGCATATCCAAAGCTATTTTATGTTTTGAACCAAACAAATTTTCAGCTTGCAGCAACGCATTGAATAAAGGCACATTTTTATCAGATGTCCGATACATCATCGCCGCCATCAAATCATATAATTTGAGCGACGCGGCGTGTCTTTTTTCGCGCATAGACAAGCCCTCGGCGACTTTCAAATCGCAAGCAGGCAGCACAAACATTTTTATTTTTGGAAACACTTGAGTTTTGACAATATTTCCAATATACGAAAACTTTGAATACTGTGCTCCATCAATGCGCAGCGGCACAACTTTAGCACCTGTTTTAGAGGCGATAACTCCGGCACCTTCATACACTTTCATCAATGAGCCGGTAACGCTGATTCGCCCTTCCGGAAAAATCATCACGGTTTTATTTTTATTGACCTCGTCAATCAATGTGCGGATTGCTAACGGATTTACTGGATTCAGCGGGCAAAAATCAACCAGTCCGCTAAATAGTTTCACATACCATTTTGCGCCCCAATCGCTGTCTATGGCAAAGGTAATTTTCCGCGGTAAAAACGCGGCTATCAGCACCCCGTCCAGCAGCGAAACATGATTAGCGATAATCAGCACTTTGCTGCCTGCTTTTTGCAGATTCTGCACGCCGGAAACTTCCACTCTGAAAAATATTTTCAGCAATGAGCGGAATATTGAACGCACCAAAGCATCAGGCAGCAGCATGCAAATATAAACCGCCACGCCGGCGCTGATAATCGCCACAAACAAGAACAGCGTTGTAATTTTAAACCCGAGCGCCGTCAAAAACACCGCCAACAGAGAAATTCCAACCATACCGAGCGAGTTTATAATATTGTTTCCAGCAATCACCGACGCTGTGCTTTTCTTTGGCGCTTTTTTCTGCATCAAGGCGTTAAGCGGCACCACATACAAGCCGCCGCAAAAAGCAAAAGCAAATAAAAACAAACTCAGTAAAATTCCGCGTGGCAAACTCAAAAACTGAGTCAGGCTCAAAGTATTATCCGGCGTCGCAAAACCGCAGGAAAGCCAATAAACCGCAAATGAACACAGGCTCAACCCCACAGCGCTTATCGGTACATACACCACGCTAACTTCGCCTTTAAGCAACTTATTGCAAAAAATCGAACCAGCGCCCACACCGACTGAAAACAGCACCAAAAACATTGTTACCACCGTTTTTTCGGTATTAAAAACCTTACTGCAAAGCGGGAAAAGTTCGGTTAAGAAAAACACGCCCAAAACCCAAAACCATGTAGCGCCGATAATAGTGCGGAAAACAATGGTATGCGAACGGATAAGGTTGATATTTTCTTTTATTTGTCGGCTTAAATTAAAGCTTATTTTCAAATCAGGCTGCACTCCCGAAGTTTCAGGAATTTTATAGGCGGAAAACACTCCGGCGGCGGCGCAGGTAATCAGCAAAAACACACTGGCATAAATCGGCAGCAGCGTTCCCAGAATAGAGCCTAAAATAATAGAAATATAGGTGCTGGCTTCCACATAGGCATTACCGGCAACCAGCTCATTTTGCTTCAGCAGCTGCGGCAGCAGCGCATATTTAATCGGTCCGAAAAATGTGGACTGCAGCCCCATTAAAAACAGCATAAAAATCAGCAAATTCGGGCTGTTGAACATAAATATAACCGCCGCGGCAATCATCAGCGCCAGCTCGCTAATTTTTAAGATTCGCGTCAGTTTGGAACGGCTGTATTTATCGGCGAGCAATCCGGCAAACGCCGAAAATAAAAAATACGGCAATATAAAAATACCCGCCGCCAAATTGGCATATATGTTAACGGTTTTGGCATCAGCCAGCAGCTTATACGCTATAAAAACCATCAAAGTATTTTTAAAAAGATTGTCATTAAAAGCTCCCAGAAACTGAGTAGCCAAAAGCGGGAAAAATCGTTTTTCCCGCCAAATTTTATTTGCCATGCCGTCCACCTTTTATTCAGTTAAAATTCCAGTTCAAGCCCAGCAGCGCGCGATAGTCGTTGGCTTGGCGCTGATGTTCCGGATTAACCCGCACATCCAGTTCCGAACGCAGGCTTAATTTATCGCTGAAGCTATGGCTTGCATACATTGCAAATTTATATTCCCTTGCCTCCGGTTTTAACGCTGCCTGATAGCGGTTGAAATATACTTCATCCGAATAGCTGTCGCGTCCGCTCGGGAAGTTTACGGATAATGTTCCGTCCACAACCCGCAGCGGCGATGAAACATTAAAGCCGATTTCGGTTTGTTTGCTTACTTTGTAATTTGCGTCAAAAGCAAAGCTTTCGCTGACCAAATCAGATGTTTTCAGCAGGTTGGATTCAAACGATTGTCCCTGCGTATAGCCGCGGTAATAGCTGCCGGTTAAAGTTAGTTTCGGAGTAACATACCAAGAGGCTTTAACACCGGCGTTATAAGTGCCGCTGTCCTGAGCGCCGAAAGCTCCGCTGCCGTTCAGTCCGAGGGTTGCGGCTTCTTCGTATAATAAGCCGTTTGTCAGGCTGAAGCCGAACTTTTCGCCTTTATGCAGCTGTAGCTCCGAATTAAGCGCATAAGCCTGTTTTTTGAACGAACCGTCATGATAGCTGCTTTCGCCGTCATACAATCCGTTGCGTCCGGTAACCGCCTCAATTTTCAGCCCCAGATTTTTGTTAAAGTTAAAGGTGTTATAAATTCCATACGCATTTTGCATTGCCATAAACGGATTAGCCGAGCTTTCGGCAAACGAGCCGCCGTTTTCATAGCGGGTGTTTTCGCTGAAATAAAAACCTGAATTATAGCTGCCGCCGTTGTAGTCAGCCTGCATAAAGCCCATGCCGGAACCATTGCTGCTGCCTGCGCTTCCGGCAAAAGCAAAACTCATATTGCCGTTTTGCACTTGCGAAAGCTTTGCCGGTCTGGCAATCTGATAAACATCGTTTTTAAGCGCCTTATAGCCGCCGTGGGTTACCGATACCAAATTAGATGAGGCATAGGCAAACGGACGGTTATATTTATCAAAAACCGTCACGCTTTGCGGCAAAGCTTTCTGCATAGCGCTTTTCATAACCGACGGCACGCTGAGATGCGCCGCGCCGATGTTTATGCGCTCTGACTTAACCGAATTGCCGCTGAAAGACGAGGTAGTTCCGTTCTCCGAAACATAGGTAGTAACCGCAGCGCCCAAATCCAGCAAACCGGCGCCGTATTTTTCTGCGGAGTAATCGGAAGCTTTTTTATTGGCTGTAGTCATCATTAAGTCAATAATTTCTTCGCCGCTCATCCAATTATAAGCGCCTTTAATAAAAGCAATGGCGCCGGTCACTACAGGAGTAGCCATGGATGTCCCCATCATATTAACATATTCATAGGTATCATTGCCGGTTTCGCCGACACTCCAGATATATTTAGTTCCGCTTTCGCCCGTAGCGTAGTTGCCGCCCGGAGCCGCCAAGCAATAGCCGGATGCCGCGCCGCATTGGTTGGAATATTCCGAAAGCTTATAAGAAATTGTGCCGTCGTCGCCGATGGTAGTATCTACCGCCACCACGACTGTCATCAGCAAGTCTTTGTATTTGTCGTTAAGTTTAATGCCTGACCACAAATCCGGCTGTTCATAGCTGTCATTGCCGGCAGATTTAACTAAAATTGTTCCGTCTATTTTATTGTTTTCATTAGTAGTCTGCTTACTAAGCAGCTGTTCAAACAGCTGTGAATCCGCACCCTCCAGCGAAGCTGCCGCCATAGAAGCATTTGAGCTGGCCGAAGCGGTTGTGCCGACACTCAGATTAAGCGCGGTCATATTATTCCAGACATCGCCGCTTGAATTGCCGTTTCCGTCCGGAAAATCCACCAAAGGCAAATCCAATTTTGCATCCCAGCGGATAGCATAAATTTTAGAATTAACACCGGCAACGCCCATATTGCCTTTGCCGTCTATATTAGCGCCGATAATGCCGGCAACGTGCGAGCCGTGCAAATCATCGGTATTTCCCAGCGTGTTGCTGACATAGTTTGGATAGTAATAATCGCCGCTATTTAAGCCCGTATAGTCCGACGGATACGCCGCCGCCCATTTATTGAAACAGTTGGTTGCGTCAGAGCCTAAATCGCAGGAAATTGCCGAACTGCCCTCAAGGTCATTGCCGTTTTCATCTCTGAACGACACCGCCAAAGCACAGCTCAGCAAAGTGCATTGCACTTCGGCTCCCTCTGTTTTATGCCAGCATAAAGTCGGATTCGTATCTGAACACGGACCGCCGTCCCAGTTGGTGCCGGATGTCTTATAACCGCCGTCAGTCTTAAATTCCGAATGGTTGCCCCAAACGCCGGTATCGGCGACACCGACCGAAACTTCGCTTAAGTTAGAGGCAAAATTTCCGTCCGCGTCTTTGCCGTAATATTTTGCAAAAGCCTTAGCGGCGTTGATACCGCCTAAATAGTTCACGGAGTTTTGAAAGTTAGAGCCGTTAAATTCAGAATTATTATTCCACTCGTCTTCGGTAGAAAACTCTGTTACATTGTTATAGTTGTTCAGCACCGGATTAAAATTAACATCGTCTGCGACAGTGCCGTTGCTGTTCGGAGTATAATCCGATGAACCGCCGGAACCGCCGCCTGATGACATAGCAAAAGCCCCAGCCACACCGCCGACCAGCAAAGCCATTCCGCCGTAGCGCATCGCCGTATGCAGCTGTTTAGTGCGGTATATGCTTTCGGCGTCTTTTATGCACGGAGCATTTTCATCGGCGCCGTATTTATATAGCATGGCATAGGCGGCATCGTCGCCCTCGCTTTTGGCGCGGCACAAAGCCGACATTCCGCGCTCATCGCTGATGTCTATGGAATAGCCTAAATTCAGATATTTCTGCAGCAGCTCCGGTTTATTGTCATGAGCAGCCTTAAAAATTGCATCCCGCAGCGACGCATTAAATCTTGGCGGATTCAGCACCATAGCTTCGGCGCTATACCCGCTTAAAACTCCGACAGCAGCCAACAATGTAAAATACTTTAACTTATTCATCGGTTATTCCTTTATTTAAACTTTTCTTTTAAAGATATATCAAAGGTTTAAATAAAGTATTAAAAAAAGCTGGCGAAATTCATATAATAATTGACAAGCGAATATAAAAAAGCTAGCTTGAGTTTACATTATTATAAGGAGATTATCATGGATATGCAAAAACTCAAAGCCGACTGTCAATATCTGCTGCCTAAGCATTTGCTGACCCGCACCGTCGGTCTTTTAGCCGGAGCCAAACTCGGCGGGATAACCACTTTTATGATTGAGCAGTTTATAAAAAAATATAAAATAAACACCAAAGAAATGGCTGGCAGAATTAAAGATTATAAAACCTTTAACGAGTTTTTTTCACGTCCTCTTAATCCGGACGCCCGTCCGATAAACCTTAAGGAAGACGCGGTTATTTATCCGGCAGACGGCAAAATCAGCCAATTCGGCAAAATAGAAGACAAATTCTTATTTCAGGCCAAAAACCACTACTATACAACCGAGGCTTTATTAGCCGATTCCAAAGAAGCCGAAACTTTCAAAAACGGCGATTTCATTACTATTTATCTGTCGCCTAAAGACTATCACCGCGTCCACATTCCGTTTGAAGGCGTCTTAGACAAGATGATTTATGTTCCTGGAGATCTATTTTCTGTAAGCCCGCTTAATGCCAAGTACATACCGGAACTTTTTGCCCGCAATGAACGTGTTGTCTGCTATTTCAACACCTCTATCGGGCGTATGGCTGTTGTTTTTGTCGGCGCTGCTATCGTCCGCAGCATTTCCACAGCTTGGGAGGGAACCGTAGCTCCTAACAAAAGCAAAGAAGTTAAAACCTATGAATACGGCGACCGTGGACTAACTTTTCCTAAAGGTGCGGAAATCGGCAAATTCTTTATGGGAAGCACTGTCATCTGCTTATTTGAAAAAGACAAAATCAACTTTTCTGAAGATCTGCAGGACGGTCAGCCAACCCGCATGGGTTTGCCAATGGCAAAGATAAAA
>CAVIDY010000003.1:0-30932 GCA_963641885.1 Bacteroidaceae bacterium | reverse complement strand
AAATAAGCCATATTTTCAATATTGAAAAAAGCTCTCGTCAGAGGGCTTTTATTTTGCCATAATTCTTATTTTACCGCAAAAAAGTCCGTAGTTTCAAAATAAACTGCGGACTTTTCTAATTTATAAAAAATCTAATCAAAATGATTCAAGTCTATCGGTTTTTCTTCATCTTCTTCAGCTTTTTCCTCATCAGTTGTTTCTTGTACAGGCAGTTCATCAGCAGCTTGAGCATTTTCTTTTGCGGCAGCTTCTTTATCTTCATCCTTATTGATATAACTGCTCATAAACTGCAAAGCTTCTTCTGTTTCTTCCGGTGTATTTTCTTCAGATTCTTTTTCAGTCTGCGGAGCGTTTTTGCGATTATCAATATCCGTCTTAACTTTTTCAATTTTATCTTTCATTGTTTTTGAACCAGCTTTTGCTGCATCGACGCTGTCTTTAAACTTTTCTTCCAGCATTTGGCGCAAAGCCGGCAGTTTTTCAGCATTAAAAATAGCCAAAACACCAACAATTATTAAAAACCAACCAAAGAAACCATCCATAATTTTTCTCCTTAATTTATTTGCGAATGCGGCTTAAAACTTCTGTCGCATCATAATCTGAATTGTACGATATAATATTTTTCAGCGCTGCACAATATTTATTTTTAGACTGTACATAGCTTTGTCTTTTAAGAGGTCGGGCAATAATTTGCTGAATTACAGCCAGCCGTTCAGCCGCTTCATCACTCAAAACCACACCGCTTGCCGCCAATTCGGCATTAGCTGAAAAGTCAGCATTTCCCAAACACACGGCGTCACAGCCTGCAGCAAGTGTTCTTTGTGTACGCTCGCTTATTGAACCTTTAAGCGCCTGCATCACCACGGCGTCAGAAACTAAAAAGCCGTCAAAGCCGATATGTTTGCGGATAACCTCTTTAATTACCCTTGCCGATTCGCTTGCCGGATAAACCTTATCGACTGCTGTCAGCAAAATATGCGCAACCATTCCCATAGGCGCTTTATTCAGCTGCTTAAATGGATAAAAATCTTGCTCTAACACTTCTAAATTTTCATCAATTACCGGCAGTTCCAAGTGCGGATCGCTTTTAGCTCGTCCATGCCCCGGCAGATGCTTAACACATGGGCAAACACCATTTGCCATAAATTCTGCAACCATCGCCCTGCCCAATTTTGCTATTTGTTTTTCATCTCCTGTAAAACAGCGTCCTTTCAGCACAGCCGATGTAAAATTATAATAAACATCTAAAACCGGCGCAAAATTAACATTAACGCCGCAGTTTTTCAAATCATGGGAAATTAAAAAAGCGTGTTCTTGAGCCAGCTCTTCCGTTGTCAGACTTTTCTGCTCGCTCACTGGCGTAAATTCCGGTTCAACCAAGCGCCGCACCCTGCCGCCTTCTTGATCGACAGCTATCAAAACATCTTCGCGCCCGATTGTTTCCTTAATCTCTTTACAAAGCCTTTGCAGCTGTTTTTTACTCTGCACATTGTTGCAACCTTTGGCAAACAAACATACTCCCAGCGGGTTGCTGTGTTCAAACAAACGTTTTTCCTCATCGCTTAAATAAAATCCTTGAACAGATAAAAATGCCGGAAGTATATTTTTACTCATTGTCTATTATTTTTCCTTAGCTATGCAGTCGCGCAAACCTTTAGATTTTAACTCGGCGCAAGCCTGCGACGCCGCAGCTTTATCGGCAAATGAACCAGCGCGCAAACGATAAAACATACCTTGAGCGCCTAAATCAGAGGTTTGAATTTCATGCGGCATTTTTTTCAAATCCGCATATTTAGCCGACAAATCAGCCCATAATTTTTCAACAGCGGCTTTATTTTTAGACGCTATAAACTGAATTTGCCACCCGCCTGCAGCCACAGCAGCCGGAGCATTTTTTTCTGCTGGTTTGACTTCTGCTTTTGCCGAAGTTTCAATTTTTTCGGCAGCAACAGGTTTTGCATTGTCCGCCAGCAAATCGGCAGGTTTTGCCGGAACATTGCCACCAGCACTTTCCACAGTTTCAAGCTTTGCAGCTTTGGTGCTGTCTGCCGAAACTTCATCAACAATCTGATCCAAATTTGCGGCATTAGTGTCAACATCAACAACTTCCGGTACTATATCAGGCAATTTTGGAGTTTCCGGTTTGGGCAGCAAATTTTCCACCACCGTAGTATCAACTTCCTTCTTTTCCACAATATTGTAAACGGTTTTATCCTGATTCGGTATATCCATTCCCCCCGGATTTTCCGGTTTAATTTTAACAGCTGTCTGCGGACGGCGGATAATTGGAATTTCTTTTTCTGTTTCGGCATACTGAGGAGCCAAAACCAGCCAGCCGACCACACCAGCTAATGCCACGCCGGCAAATGTTCCTAAAAAATTATTGCGGGAACGCGCCAATTCAGTACGGCGTTCTTCTAAGGTAGCAATTTTTTGATTAGCCACTTTCTGTTTAAAATCGTTCAAATAATCGTCATCTTTATTTAATAAACCAGGATACATAGATAAACCTCATTCAAAATTTTCTCTATTTTACGTGCTAATGTTTTAAAATCACTTAACAGAACAAAAATTTTCTTTTATTTCCTAAAAAAGATATTATAGTCAGGAAAAAAGGATATGCTAATGAAAATTGCCACATTAAACATCAATTCCATAAACGCTAGACTGCCTAATTTATTGCAATGGCTGCAACAAAATCAACCGGACGTTTTGCTATTGCAAGAAATAAAAACAGAATTTAACAATTTCCCGTTTTTTGATTTGCAGGTTTCAGGCTATGATGCCAAAATTTTAGGACAAAAAAGCTATAACGGCGTTGCTGTTTTAAGCAAACAAAAAATGACCGTCACCGCCGAAAATCTGCCTGATTTTTCTGATGAAAACGCGCGCTATTTAGAAATTGAACTCACTAAAAACGGTCTGAACTATGTAATTGCTTCACTGTATCTGCCAAATGGCAATCCGCCGTATAACAATGAAAAAGACACTTCCCGCTTTGAATATAAACTAAAATGGATGGACGCCTTTTTAAACCATGCCGAAGAACTGCTGCTACAGCATAAAAATGTGATTTTAGCCGGAGATTTCAACGTTATATTAACCAAAAATGATGTCTTTAATTCCGAGCTTTTTATCGGTAATGCCTTATACCGTCCCGAAGTTTGGCAACGCCTGCGTAAACTGGAATTTATCGGCTATTCCGACGCCTACCGTTTGTTATATCCAACCAAAACCGGCTACACTTTTTGGGACTACACCAACGCCTCGTTTGCCAATGATTTAGGCATGCGCATTGACTATATATTCTGCTCCCCGTCGCTTGCCGACAATTTACAAACTTGCCGCATCGATAAAGATTTCAGAGCTTTGAACAAAGCCTCGGACCATACAATTCTGCTGGCTGAATTTAAGGAATAGAAAATGAAAAAAATTATATTTTTCGCCGTTTTGCTCATAGCATTTCCAGCCTTTGCCTCTGTTGATGAAAATTTGCTAAATGAAATGCTGACCATGGTCAATAAAGACTATCTGCAGCCTGTCAGCAATGCCCAGCTTGCCGCCGACGGCTTGCAGGCAATTACCGATTTAGATTCTGATGTGGTAATTTCCAAAGGTAGCGACAAATTTTATCTTTACTACAAAAAGCAAATAAAAAAAATTATTCCGCAGCCTAAGGATTCCGCTGACATTGCCGCTTGGAGCAAAACCATGGCGCAAATTGCCGATGAAACCTCAAAATGGTCGGAAAAAGTCGCCTTAAAAGATTTTGAATTGCCGGATTTAATGATGAAAAAAATCACTGGCAAATTGGATAAATTTTCACATTACTATTCAGAATATGATTACAGCGATGATGCAGAAGAAAATTCTATTTACACCCTATACAGCGACCGCAAAATTGATGATGTTTTATATTTGCGCATACGGATTTTTAACAAGCAGACAGCTAAAGCTGTGCAGGGCTCGCTTGAACGCAACGAACCATACAATGCCGTAATTTTAGATTTGCGCGGCAACAGTGGAGGAATTTTAAACGAAGCGCTGAAAGTTGCCGACTTTTTTACCGATAACGAGATTATAACCTACACTTCCGGTCGAGACGATTCCAACGTTCATTACTACACTTCCAAAGAAGGACGCTTATATAGTGGTCCGCTGGCAATATTGGTTGACGGCGAAACCGCTTCAGCAGCAGAAGTTTTGGCAGCAGGTCTGCAAGAGCAATCCCGCGCCAAAATCATAGGCACCCAAACTTTCGGCAAAGGAACAATTCAAAATGTCATACAAATGAGCAACGGCGGAAAGCTTGTTTTAACAACAGAGCAGTTTTTTACCCCGTCCGGCAAAATAATTCATCAAAATGGTGTAACTCCGGATTTATGTGTTGTTCCGGCTACTGACAATTCTTGTCCGCAAAAAAGCCGACTTTGGGAAGAAAACGACATCTCAACCGCAATTAAATTGCTGAAAAATGAAATGTAAGCAAAAAAACAGTTGACAACCCCGTTAAAAAATGTATACTTCGCCTAAATGTTTTAATTGATAACTTTGTAAAAGAGTAAGAAAAATGGCTAAAGCAGTAAAAATTAAAATTAAATTGGAAAGCAGTGCCGGTACCGGTTCTTTCTATTTGGCAGAAAAAAATCCAAGAACTCATCCTGAAAAATTGGTTTTGAAGAAATTTGATAAAAAATCTAAAAAACACGAAGAGTTCGTTGAAAAGAAATTAAAGTAATTTCTGCAAAAGAATTTGAAAGAAGAGGTACTGGTAAATTCAGACCTCTTTTTTATTTACTCTTTTTCAAGCGGATGCGCTTTGTGGTATTCTCTTTGCAAAGTTTCGGTTTGAACATCTGTGTAGCGCTGGGTAGTGCTTAGGGACGCATGACCTAACAATTCTTGAATTGAGCGCAAATCCGTTCCCTCCGCCAGCAGCTGCGTTGCAAAAGAATGCCGCAGGGCATGCGGGGTTACCGTATCAGGCAATCCCAAAACCGAACGCAGTTTTTGTAATTGGCGTTGAATTATACGCGGGCTGATTCGCTCACCTCGTGCCCCCAAAAACAATGGTTCTCCTACATTGAGTTTATATGGGCATTCTGCAAGGTAAGCGGCGATATGCTGCCAAACAATTGGAAGAAGGGGCACCAAACGTTCTTTATTCCCCTTACCTTTAACGCGAAGGAACTCGCTTTTCGCTGTTATATCGCCAATATTGATTGAAAGGGCTTCAGATATACGCAAGCCGCAACCATACAACAAGGTTAAAATTGCTTTATCTCGAAGCCCCTGCCACGTTTCCGCCTCTAGCTCTTCAATACCGCTTAGCAAATTAAAAGAATCAGTCACATCAAGCGCTTTGGGTAAAACCTTAGATTTTTTTGGTGATGAAATAACGCTGATTGCCGGATTTTTTATAATCTTTTTACGTTCCAACCATTTGAAAAAATTTTTAACCGCCGAAACTTCGCGGCACATAGAAGATTTGCTTAAACTGCGGGCAGCCTGTTTGCTTAAAAATTTTCTAAAATCATGCACATCAAGCTCTTTCAGCTCCTGCAGACTTAACGGCGTTTTCTTAACTTCGGCTAAAAAAAAAGACAAATCACGCGAATAGCCGTCCAGCGTATGTTCTGAATACAGACGCTCTTTCAAAAGCCAATCCTGCCACTTTTCAATAAGCGGCAACAAGGTGCCGTCTGCATTAAATTTAATTTCAGCTCTCACGTTTTATTTTATAACCTCGTTTTTATATAGCCCAAACAGTCCGTCACGCGGCATCCAGCCTTTAATGGTATCAAATTTTATCAGGCACATACCATCAGGAGTCGGACATTTTTCTATTTCTCCAACCACTCCGTCTTCAGCTTTTGCCACAACCTTAGAGTCAAGTTCAGGTTTGGCGTAAATATTATTTTCCCCTGGGTTTATAACTTTAACAAAGCGCCGGCTCGAAAGCATCGCCCTATGCACCCACGTTTCAGCACCTTCCCAATCGCGAATTTTTCTCCATATTTCAAACTCAGCAATAATTTCCACCGGAGCGCCTTTTTGTTTATAGACCCACACAATAGGATATCTGCTCCCCGGTCCTGAACGCACATTTATCAGGCTGGAACGAAGTGAAACCATACGAGGCAAAGCTAATCCTGTCTCGCTTTCATTTTCTTCCGCCGCCTGCACTGGTTTCATAAACACGCAAACAAGGGCAAGCGCCATAAATGTTGTCAACAATGCTTTCATTTTTCTTCCCTTTAATAAAATTTAAATCAATGATAAATGTATATAATAAAAAAAAGGTAAACATTAAAAAAGAAAGGGTAAAAAATGGATTTAATAAACACCGTAAAAGATTTAATTCGCTTTCGCACCGAAACCGGTAACGAAACAGAAATAAAAAAAGCCGCAGACTATATTATAAAAAAATTTGCCGGCACCAACATTATTGCGGAAATTTTCCAAACCACTGCTTCTCCGGTTGTTTTTTTGCGCAACACCGACAGTTTGAATTTTGATGTTTTGGTTTTAGGGCATATCGACGTTGTTCCTGCAGAATCTTCTATGTTTGAACCAATTGAAAAAAACGGCAGAATGTATGGCAGAGGAACTTTGGATATGAAATCGTTTGCCGCCGTTGCGCTGAACTCTATGATGTATGTTGCCGAGCATAAGCTGCCGCTTAAATTCGGGGTTATTCTTTCTACCGATGAAGAAAAAGGCAGCAAGTCAACCGCATCTTTTTTGGCTGCCTATCCGAATTTAACTGCCAAAATAGTGCTTGATAACGACGTCGGCGGAGACATTGCCAAAATTGTCAGCCAATGCAAAAATCCAGTGTTTGTAAAGTTGATTGCTAACGGTAAAGAAGCACACGGCTCTACCCCGTGGGAAGGTATTGACGCTAACGAACTGCTTATTCAAAGCTGGAACAATCTGCGCCAAATCTATCCGTATTACGCTAAAAACCTGCCGCAGCCGCAAAACACTTGGTTTGATACCGTTCACATGGCTTTAATAAACGGCGGACAGGTTTCTAACGTGCTGTCTAATTACGCCGAAGCCTTGTTGGATTTCCGCCTAACCGAAAATTCCACATTGAGACATTTGGAAGAAAATCTGCAAAAATGTTTAGTTGAAGGCGTAACATATAAAATTGTTTCATCGTCAACGCCTGTGGTTATGGACGAAAACAATCCGTATATTTTGGAATATAAACATTTTGCCGAGGGCATCTTGGGGCGTCCAATAGAATTTGAGCACATCGGCGGCGCTACGGATTCACGCGCATTTGCCGAAAAAGGCTCAATAGTCATTATGCATTCCGGCACAGGCGAAGGTATGCACGCTTCCGGCGAATATGTAGAAATAGAAAGTGTAAAGCAAATCGCTGATATCCAAATCAAGTTTTTGGAAAAGCTCGCTAAAGACGGTGTAAAATAAAGCATTTTTCCAGACCGGCAGAGTATTTCGCTTTGCCGGTCAACGGAAAAACAACCCCATACAAACCGCCCCGTCCACTTCTTTTGCCCCGTTATAGCAATATTTATTCGCAATTTTGAAAAATCAAAAAGGGCTATGAAAACTCATAACCCTTTGATTTTTAATGGTGCCGACAGAGAGACTTGAACTCCCGACCCACTGATTACAAATCAGTAGCTCTACCAACTGAGCTATGTCGGCAACACAACTGAGAGAACTTATACACTAGCGTTTTTTTATTGTCAACCAATTTTTGAATATTTTTGCATAAAAAATTTCTATCGGCAGATTTTATGCCAGCTGTGCTTGATACAATGACGCATAAATGCTGTCAGTTTTGGCTATCAGCTCTTTATGAGTTCCGGTTTCCACAATTCGCCCATAGTTAACCACCACTATTTTATCCGCGTTGCGCACGGTCGACAGTCTATGCGCTATCACAAACACCGTTCTGTCTGCCATCAAATTATCTATAGCCTGCTGAACAATAGCTTCTGATTTATTATCCAAAGCAGATGTTGCCTCGTCCAAAATTACAATCGGAGCGTTTTTAATAAAAGCTCGGGCTATGGCAATACGCTGTTTTTGTCCGCCGGAAAGCAACACGCCGCGTTCGCCGATTTGCGTATCCAAACCATTCGGCAAATCTTTTATAAAATCGGTTAAACAAGCGCAGGAAACCGCATATTCCACATCTTTTTCGTCTGCTTTTTCATTTCCCAGCAGAATATTGTCGCGAATCGTTCCCGAAAACAAAAAATTATCTTGAAAAACCACGGCTATTTTATCGCGCAGAGAATAAAGCGAAAAATCTCTAATATCCGTGCCGTCTATCAAAATTTGCCCTGAAGTCACATCATAAAAACGCGGCAGCAGGTTAACCAAAGTTGTTTTACCGCCACCGGAATTACCGACCAAAGCAATAGTCTGTCCTTTTTTAACATCTAAATTGATATTTTTAAGCACAGGTTTTCCAGCTACATATTCAAAGCAAACATCTTTGTATGAAATTCCGCGCTTTATGCTTTTCAGTTCTTTAGCCCCTGCTCTGTCTTCTATTTCTATTTTTTGCTTCAAAAGCTCAAACACGCGCTCCATTGCCAACAATGCAATTTGCACATTATTAAAATTGTTGCCGATACCTTTAATCGGGTTATACAGCAAAATCAGCGCCGCTACAAAGGAAACAAAATTTCCGGCAGTGATTTGATGATTAACAATCAAATAACTTCCTACCCAAATAACCAACGCTATTCCCAAAGAAACCACAAAATGCATAAGCGGCGACAGCATTCCCGTACGCTGCACCATTTTCATACCGAGCTTAAACACCCTGTGCAGCGTGTCATTAAAGCGGTTATTTTGATAGTCATATAAATTATATGATGAAATAATACGATTGCCGCAAAAACTTTCATTGTAATGCGTCACCACTTCAGCACTGGTAAAAACAGTTTGTTTATTTATATCTTTGATGCGTTTTCTAACGCCGGTCAGCGGAAACAATGCGCCAAACAGCACCACAACCGCAATCAGCGCCAACTGCCAGCTATTATAAAACAACACCACAACCAATGACACCGATGAGAAAAAGCGCGTAAAAAATTGCTTTATATTGCTCAAAAGCCCGCTACAGGCTGCGTCAACATCATTATTAAAACGCATCATAATATTGCCGGAAGTTGTTGTATCAAAAAAAGCCGCTTCAAATTTCATAAGTTTTTCAAACAGCGATATTTTCACATCACTGGCAATACGAGTTCCCACCCAAGTGTTTGTAAAGTTTGCCGCAAATGTAAACAGCCCCTGCAAAGCGCTGAACAAAATAATAACCAACGGAATCCAAAGGGTATTGGTGTTTTGTTCTATCATCATCACGTCCATATACGGCTTCAGCGCCCAAGCAATCACAGCGTCCATAGCGCCGACTGGCAATGTCAGCAAAATAGCCAGCAAAGCTCTGCCCCAATATGGCTTAACAAAAACCCACATTTGACCATAATCATTTATGAAATGATTGTTTTTCAATTTTTCTTTTATTTTTACAAACATATTTATCCTTTGTTTTGTCATTCAAAAGCATAATAGCGGATAATTTACAAAAGTAAACTGTTTGTCGCCGGATATAAACGGAAAATCTCAAACGCTTTTCATCTTTTGTTCTAAAGCCTTGATGTCGTTTGCACACAAAACATCTTGCAAAGAGTCAATTTTTTCTTCCGGCAAATCATAAATTTTCAGCGCCAAAATCCGCTTTATAACTTCATCAGAAAAACGCTTTTTAATCACTTTTGCCGGATTGCCTCCAACTATGGTATACGGCTCAACATCTTTGGTAACCACGCTTCCGGCGGCAACCACACAGCCTTCACCCAGTTTAACCCCTGGCATAAGCATGGCGCGCATACCAATCCAGCAGCCGTTGCCCAACACCGTGTCGCCGCGCTGCTGATAGCTTTCAACAATATGCTCCATAAACGGATAATTAGAAAACCAGTCGTTGCGGTGCGTGTTATTGCCGCCCAGCAAAATAATCGCTTCCGCGCCAATGCAGACATAGTTGCCGATATAAAGCTTGTCCAGCACCCATTGCGGCGTCCAATTTTTCAAACTATGCTCGTCGCCATATAAATAACGCACCACATAGTCTTCAAAATTTTCCGTCCACGCATTGCTGTAATAGCTTTTTGTCCCTCTGATTATAATGTTCGGATTTTTTACTGTCTGCGCTAAATATTCAACTCTTGACCAAAACTTTTCCATTATTGCTTTTCCTATAAAAATCATTCATAAATTGTCTGTTGGAAGTAAAGCATTCTTAATAACTAACAAACACCCATCTATATTGTTATCTATATCATTATTCCAAAAACGAATTACTTTGAAACCTATACTTTTTAAATATTTTGTTCTTATAATATCTTTTTTATTATCACAATGCTGTCCGCCGTCCAATTCTATAACTAACAATTTTTCCAAACACACAAAATCTACAATATATTCATTATTTATAGCAAACTGTCTTCTAAATTTAACACCTTGCTGATTATTGCGCAGCCAACGCCATAACTTTGCCTCTTGCGAAGTGTTATTATGCCGCATATTCCGTGCCAAATATTTAAATTTCTTAATATATTTTCTATGTGAGATTTGCATAAATCAAATCCTTGATTTCCTCGCCCCTTGAGGGAGAGGGTGACACGATAGTGTCGGGTGAGGGGTACTTATAAATATAACCAACTGTTATTAAGAATTTTGTTTCAAAATACAAATACCCCTCATCCGGTGCTAAAGCACCACCTTCTCCCTCAAGGGGCGAAGGTTATTATAGGTTCTCGTCTATTTTCTTAATCTCCTTCGTCCCCTCCGCCTTAGCTGGAGCAGAACTTTGGTCTGTGGAGACAACCTTGTCTTCAAGCTCGTCCATCAGCTTATCCAAATCAGAAGTTTCATCTTTTTTATAGCCATCGTCTTGTGTTTTGTTTTCGCTTTCAACCTTTGGCTGAACCAGCTTATTAAACAACTCTTCTCCGCTTTTTTTCAGCACTTCGCCGCTGATGCCAGCTGTATTATCAGTAGTTTTTTCCTCTGTACCTTTAGCCTCATCATCAGTTTTGCTTTCTTCTGACTTTTCATCTGCTTTAGAATCGCCCAAACCAAAACTTTCGCCTTTAGCTTTCAGGTCTTCAAACCATTTTTCCGGTATCAAGCTCTTAATCGGACCGGATGCATCACCAGCAAGCTTAAAGTATTTGGATTCGGCAAACACACCTTTTTGCGATTCTTCCGGGATCAGTGATGAAATCATAATTTGGAGCAAAATAACAATAATCACACCGCGGAAAATACCAAAAATAAAGCCCAAGATTCTATCCAGCGCGCTCAATTTGCTGAAACGTATCTGCGTGCTGATTTTGTCTGCCGCCAGCATCCAAAAAATACAGAACAGAATCAAAATGACCATACCGGATACAAGGCTGGAAAGTACTTCTGAGGCTATATATTTTTGCATTATAGGGTCAACTACTGGCAACAGATAATAAACCGAAACGGCAGCCAAAATCCAGCCAGTAATCAACAGCAGCTCTTTAGTCACGCCGCGGACGATAGCAACCAATGCCGAAACGCCGACAATCACTAAAAATACCACATCTAAGTTGTTTAACTGTTCCATAGTCTTGCTCCTAATTAAACCAATTTATCAAACGATGAACATTGCCTATCTCATAGCAGGAAAGTTCATAGTTTTTTACACCTTTTTCTTTTTTATCCTTGCCGAAAGACGGCGGAATAATAGCGCTGACAAAACCCAGCTTGTGCGCTTCCTTCATACGCAAATTCGGCTGGCTTACCGCCCGAATTTCACCGGATAAGCCTATTTCGCCGAATACTACCATATCGGCAGGCAGCGGTTTGTTTGTAAGCGATGAAATAACCGCCATAGCCACCGCCAAATCTGCAGCAGGCTCTGTAACTTTCAAACCGCCGGCTATGTTCAAATATACATCGTGTGAACTAAAATTCATACTGCAGCGGGCTTCCAAAACCGCCAAAATCATCGACAGGCGGTTAGAATCCCAGCCCACAACCGCGCGCTTAGGCGTTGAATAGCCGCTCGGGCTGACCAAAGCCTGAATTTCCACCAACAGCGGACGAGAACCTTCAATGCCGGCAAACACGCACGAACCGGAAACATTGCCTTGACGTTCTGCCAAAAACAGTGCCGATGGATTTTCTACTTCCACCAAACCTTTATCCTGCATTTCAAACACGCCGATTTCATCAGTTGCCCCGTAACGGTTTTTTACCGCACGCAAAATTCTGAAATGATGACCACGCTCACCCTCAAAATACAAAACCGTATCCACCATATGTTCTAATACGCGCGGTCCGGCAATTTCCCCCTGCTTGGTAACATGCCCCACCAAAAACAGCACAAAGCCTTTGCGTTTGGCAAGTTTTATCAGCTCATAAGCGCAAGCTCTAACCTGTCCCACGCTCCCTGGGGTAGATTCCACTTCATCAAGATACATAGTTTGTATAGAATCTATAATAACAACCGACGCATCTGTTTTTTCCAGTGTAGCAATAATATTGCGCACATCGGTTGCGCTTGCTAAATTAACCGGACTCTCTGCCAATCCTAAGCGGCTGGCGCGGATACGCACCTGATCAATAGCTTCTTCGCCGGAAATATAATAGCAAGAATAATTTTCTTTTTTATTTGCCAAACCGGCACACACTTGCAGCAGTAAAGTTGATTTGCCGATTCCAGGGTCGCCACCCACCAAAATAACCGAGCCAGGGACTAACCCGCCGCCGGTTACGCGGTCAATCTCTTTAATACCTGTCTGCAAACGCGCATAAGTGCTTTGTTCACCCTTCAGCGGTACAAAATCAATAATTTTACCTTCTTTGCGCGGGTTTATTTTAGAAAAGCCATCTGTTTTCTGCACTTCTTCAACAATAGTGTTCCATTCGCCGCAGGAATCGCATTTTCCCTGCCAACGTGGATACGTTGCACCGCAGTTTTGACAAACAAATAAACTAACGTTTTTCTTCGCCATGGTTTATACTTCCATCTTTATCGGTCCTTGCGAGCTGCCGTGAATAAATTGCTGTAAATACGGATTCTCTGACTTGTCCATTTCTTTAACTGTTCCCGACCAAATAATTTTGCCCTGATAAAGCATGGCGATTCTATCGGCAATTTTGCGCGCCGATGCCATATCATGTGTAATAGTCAAGGTCGTAGCGCCCAAGCCTCTAGCGGATTCGATAATCAAATCATTGATAACATCTGCCATAATCGGGTCAAGTCCGGTTGTTGGCTCATCAAAAAAGATAATTTCCGGACGGCTGATAATAGCCCGCGCCAAACCCACGCGCTTTTGCATACCACCGGAAAGTTCCGCCGGAGACAAATCTGCCACATCAGGAGCTAAACCAACCTGCCGCAACACGCGGATAGCAGCCACTTTAGCTTGCTTGTGCGACTTTTCGCCTTTCTGCAGCAATCTGAAAGCCACGTTTTCCCAAACGCTCAAGCTATCAAACAGCGCTGCCCCCTGAAAAAGCATTCCCATTTTTTCATGAATATCTTTTTTAGCGCCGATTGTTTCTTCATCATCAATTTTAATTGACCCGCAATCCGGCGTCAGCAGCCCCTGTATACATTTAATCAGAACCGATTTTCCCGTTCCTGAACCACCGATAACCACCAAAGATTCGCCTTTTTTAATATCCAAATCAACTCCGTCCAGCACTTTCTTTTTGCCGAACGCTTTATATAAATTGCGAATTTCTATTTTATTATCACTCATGGCGCACCTTATTTAGAAAAGAAAATTTCTGTAATGAGATAGTTAAAAATCAAAATTAAAATAGACGAAGAAACCACGGCATTGGTTGTCGCCTCGCCCACGCCCTGCGCTCCGCCTTTAGAGCGATAGCCATGATAGCAGCCCATAACCGAAATTATAAAGCCGAATACTCCCGCTTTTACCATACCGGAAATCACATCAATCGCCTGCAAATTCTGCATAGTGGCGTTAATATAGTTTGCCGGATTAAAGTCTAATTTATAAACCCCAACCACATAGCCGCCGAAAATACCGATTATATCGCCGAACAAAACCAAAAGAGGCATAACCACCACGCCTGCCCAAAGTCTCGGTGCCATCAAATAGCGGAACGGATTTGCCGACAAGGTGACCAAAGCATCAATTTGTTCAGTAACGCGCATTGTACCGATTTCTGCCGCCATTGCCGCACCTATACGTCCGGCAACCATCAAAGCAGACAAAACTGGAGCAAGTTCACGCGTCACCGAAATCAAAACCACTGTTGCCACGGCGCTTTCCGCACCAAACTTAGAAAAACCGGAATAAGTCTGAATAGCAATAACCATACCAGCAAACAAAGTCGTCAACCCAACCACAGGCAGGGAATAAAACCCCATATTCAAAAATTGATTTATAAACAGTTTAATATAAAACGGCGGTACGAAACAGTTATAAACAGATTTTGCCACAAAGCGGGTAAAAGCTCCCAGCTCCAACACAAAAGAAAGTAAAGGTTTGCCTAAAAGCTGCAAAAACGTTTCCATGTTTTTCTTTAGCATATTCAATTATCCTATTCCACAGTCAAAAGATTATTGCGCAATTTAACTATAATCTTTTCCAAAATTGTTTGGTCTTCAGCATACAAATCTATTGCAGGAATTTCAACACCTAAAATATTTTCGCACTTATTTTTTGGCAGACGCTCCAAATTTTCTTTTGTCGGCAGCAAATTAACCACTAAACTAACTTCTGCTTTGTCAACAAATTCATAATGCGAAATTCCGACATTTCTTATTTCCAGCAAGCCTTTTATATTTTGTGGAGCTTCGCCTATCAGCCGATTTTCACACGCTTTTAAGGCAACAACATCATCGGCAACCAGCACAGCGCCTTTATTTTCTATAAATTTCAGCGCCAGCTCAGATTTGCCGCTGCCGGATTTTCCCCTAAACAAAATTCCCTTGTTGCACCACAGCACAAAAGAGGCGTGAACTGTGTATAAATCAGACATTGGTCAACCGCTTTTGTTTATTTTCATCATTTGTAGAAATGGTAATCTTACGTCCGTCATCAGTCATTTCTATTTGCACATTCCACATATTGCGCGGAGAAAAAGAGCCCATTCTTTCAGGCCATTCCACCAAACTGACGCCGGAATAAAATGCCTCTTCCACACCCAGCTCAAAAATTTCAGCTGGTTTCTCCAAACGGTACAAATCATAATGATAAATATCAAACGCCGGAGCGCAATATGTCTGTAATAGTGTAAAAGTCGGGCTTGGAACTTCGCCAGCGCCAGTAAGTTTTTTGATAAATGCGCGGGCAAACACGCTTTTTCCAGCACCCAAAGTGCCGTTAAGTGCCCAAACATCGCCCTGTTTGCTGATTGCCGCCAATTTTTCAGCCAAAGCTATAGTATCATCTTCGCTATGAGAAACAAAAACTTTTTCCATTAAAACCACCCGTCAAAATTAAACCAACTAGAACTTTTTTCTTGAGCTTTTGCCGCCGCTTCTGCTTGTTTTGACTGCAGTTTGCGCCAATCGCTCGGTCTATAAAAACGCCCGTTCCACAAACCTTTTGACTCCGCGCGGGCTTGCTTTTCATACGGCACATAAACATTGGTGTTTTTAGTATAAGCCACCGCCCAGCCTGCACCGACAACCGCAGCAGCCACGTCATATTGCCCTAAAAAACAAACACCGGTCGCCCGATGTTGCATTACATTTCCCAAAATATGACATTTAACTTCACGACCATTCAGCCAATTTTGCAGCCAGGTAATTGCCTTATGTCCGCAGGAATAGGATAGTCCATGTGAATCCGAACAGGTTTGATTAGGATTCGGTGCATCAGCCCCCAACAGTTTAATATTTATGCCTTTTACGCGCAGCACACTGCCGGTAATAACTCGCGGCACACCAGTTACCGCAGGGTAATCCAGCGGATTAAAATTGCTTATCAGTGTTGATTCAGACTCGTTTTTTCCAAATATATTGGAAATTTTCGAAAAAAAACCGCCTTCTTCTACCAGTTCTCCGCTGGCAGAGCCGTTTATGGCAGCTTGTTCTAATTCAGCAAGCTTTTGCTCAGTAGAATTGCTATCCTGTGAATATCCAGCCGGCATTTCATTTTCACTGAAAGCCTGCTGAACCATTTTGCCGCCGGCGCTGTCCGAGCCTATAATTCCCAAACAATACAAAATAAACAGCACCACCGCGCCGATAATTGCAAAAGAAAAGAAAAAGCTGACCGTCGACCACATAATTTTGAATAAAATGTACAAAACTACAAATGCAATTACTACACTGACAAAACCCATTCCCTGCAGTGACGTATTATCGCTTTGCGTGCCGGCGCCGCCATAATACATCAAAGCGGCAAACAATAAGCACAAAAACACTTTTTTTACAAAAAACATAGGCAAAATCCTTATAATAACTTGCTGTATTAGAACATAGTTTTTACACTTATGCAAGCTATTTATAAAGTTTTGGCAGCGGTTCAGTTTCACTTTTTTGTTTTTGCACGCTTTCTGCCTGCTTGATTGTTTGTAAAATTACTTTTTCCTCAATATGTTCTTCTTTACCGCCATACAGAATATTATTCAGTTTTTGCAGCTGCTCGTCAAACTTTGGTTCTGAAACAGCTTTAGCCACATCTTCCAAATTGTTAATATTTTGAGTTTTATAGTTTTGCTGTCCCCAAAGCACTAAATTATCCCGCAGTGCGCGGTAATTTTTGTCTGCAAAATTTTTATGCAGAACAGAGGTTGTATTATGATTTTTAACCTCTTTTTCACATATTTTTTCTGAACGGCGCCGCAAAAGCAGACTGAATAACACTCCCAAAATGAATGCACATATAACCAAAGTCAGCACTTTTTCTTCAGAAAATCCGTTTTTTTCTGCCGGCTGGCTTTCACTTTTTTCTACTGGTTGCTGGTTTATATTTTGCTCCTGTTTATCTGCGTTTATATTTTGTTCATTTTGCGGGTTATCAACTGCAGCTCCGCCTTCAACAAAAACTTTTTCTGCCGGAATAACAGCTGTTTCAGCTTTTCCGGTTTTAACATTAAACCAATTTATTTTAATTTCCGGCAAAATCTGCTCGCCGCCTTTTTGCGGAATATACACCACGCGGTTAATGGATTGAGCCACAACTTTATCATCATATATTTTTGCCTCTAACTCTGGATTTTCCGGATAAATCTTAAAACTTTCACTATCTGCAAAATCCAGCTCAGGCAGCTGAGTTTCCGCCACTCCGACGGCTAAAACAGCTATCTGCCGCGATACGGTTTCCCCAACCTTAAACAACGGCTTTTTCTCATTCCAAAAGGCTTTAGCCTTCACCGCCTCCGCAGGCAGCCACCAGCCACCTTCCCTTGCTGGCAGCACGTCTATTTTCACCGGTTTAGTATATAATTCCACTGGTTTTTGCGTGCCGAACATCTCGTCAAAATCCACATTCATCAGCTGAAACAAACTGTTTACCCCCTGATGCAGCAGCGGATGATTTTTTGCTTTGTCAAACCCCATATAAAAACCATTCACTTTTACTGTAGGAATTTCCTGCTGTCCGCTTTTCTGCGGAAACAGAGCGTAGTAAAATTTCACAACCCGTTCACCGTTTTGCTGCGTTATTTCCGGCTTTTTCAAGGTTTTGACTATCCAATCTTCTGCATTAACGAATTTCGGCTCCTCAGTCAATTGCAGCCCAACCTTATCTTTCAGCGTCAGCACTGCGTTAATTTCCTGTTGAACATATGTTTTTTGAGCGCTTACGGCTAAATCAACGCTGAATTTACTTGCTTCCGCCAGCTGATTATCATTTTGAATATTGCCGTTTTTCTTTGCCGGAACGCTGATATTGCTCCCCGCTGGCAGCACCTTAATTTTTATCGGTTTGCTGCTGTATGAGCCAATGCTGACAGCCGGAATTTCCAATTCTCCCTCATATTTCGGCATCAGTCCAATGTCCCAATCCGTCTGTTCTGAGCTTTTTCCGTTAATATAACTTATCTGTGATGAGCTTGAAGTAGAATAAATACTAAAATCTTTTTGTAAAACGCTCAAATCCGGCTGCATAGAGCTGCCGTTTTTACCGTCAAATGACAAATTAAGGTTAAAGACTTCTCCCAGCGGCACGGTTGTATTATCTACCGACGCCGTCAAAGCTTCGGCATTAACAGCTGATATTTTCATAAGCGCCAAAGCGCAAACCAACACTAACTTTTTCATATTAACCTCGCTTTACTTTTCATATCTTCTTTTAGCATATTCTTTTTGAATCAACGCCCGCAGCAAACCGCCTTTATCGTCAGGAATCTGCCTGAATTTCTGCAATTTAGCACGTATTTTTTCTTGCGCTTCCGGTGACTGTTTATCATTCACCCCAATAGCTTGCTGCTGTTGCTCTTCGCCTTTTTTATCTTCATCGGCTTGTTGCTGAACATTAGCTTCATTTTCTTTATCAGATTTTTTATCCTGCATATTGCTATTACTTTCAGACTGCCGAGTTTCATTGTTTTTCTGTTCATTTTCTGTTTGCTGAGCCTTGTTCTGTTTTTCAGAACTTTGCTGACTATCAGCCTGCTGCTGGTCGTTGTTGTCAGCTTTTGATTGCTGTCCGCTCTGCTGTTTTTGCTGTTCGCCGTTTTCTTTTTGTTCTTGTTTATTTTGCTCTTGTTTTTCATCTGCTTGCTGCTGATTAGCTTCATTTTGCGCAGAATGTTGTTGCTTTTGCTGTTCCTTATTCTGCTGCTCTTGATTCTGCTTATCTTGTTTTTGCTGTTGATTTTGCTGCTGCTTTTGTTTTTTCAAATATTCCAAATTAAACTTTGCATCAGGGAAATCTGTTTGTTTTTGTAAAGCCTCCTCATATTTTTTTATAGCCTCGTCGATTTTTCCGCCTTTTGCCAAAGCGTTGCCTTGATTATACAGCGAAACTGCATCATCATTTTGCGCATATTTTTCATATGCTTCTTGATAGTTTCCATTCTTATACTCGGCTGCGGCCTTCCATTGCAAATCCGTAAACTTTTCTGCTGCCGCCGCATAATTTTGCTTGTCAAATTCCCGCATTGCCTCTTGATTGTCATTCAAAAACCAACTGGCATACGCATTTGTTCCAAACAGCAGGCAAAGCAGCACTACTACCGCGCCCTTGCGGAAACACCCTAGTAAAAGCAGCGCCGGAATCCACAGCAAATACCACCCCATATCTTCCCAAACCGTCTGCATGTTTTTACTTTGTTTAATCTCTTTTGCCGTGATGTCGTTGATTTTTTTAATCAGCGGAGCATAACTCTGATTATAGTTCAAAAACACACCCTTTCCTTTTTCGGCAACCATCTCCAGTTTTTCCACCATTTTAGCGCTGACATTGATTATATTCACTTCAAATCCCTGCTCTGCCGCCTTAGCCGCCGCCGTCAGCGCCGCATCAAAGCGTTCTCCCACATTTGAAGTAATCACAATCAAGTTGCCGCTTGGCACTCCGGTCTCTTGCATACGAGAAACCGCAAAATCAATAGCCCTGTCCAAACGGTCGCCGTCTTCAGGCATAATATTCATCTGCAACGCTGGCAGCATATTGTCAATAATTGAAACATCTTCCACCAACGGAGTAACCATAAACGGTTCTTTGCTATACACAATCAATCCGCTTTCCGTATTGTTCAAAGCCTTTGTTAAATCTTTAATGACATATTTGGCACGTTCAATCCGGCTGGGCGAAACGTCCTTGTTCCACATTTCACCGGACATATTCAGCAGAATCATCACTGGATTTTCCACGCTCAAAGCTGGTTGTTCTTTTTTTATCCAAGTTGGACCAGCTAATGCCAACACCAAAAACAAAGAAATCAGCGCCAGCAGCAAAGAACTAAATTTTGTTTTTTTGAGTTTTTCGTTTCTCACCAGCAAAAAATCCAGCAAATTTTCATCGCATACTTTACGCCATGCCGATTGCGCCGCTGTTTGTCGATAAGCCATAACATAAATCAGCAGCGGTAAAAACAGCCCGATAAGCCACCAAGGGCGTAAAAAATGGAAATCCTGCAACCAAAGCATTTTATTTAACCTTTCTTGAAACAATCAGCCAGAGCACAAACAAAAGCAACGCCGCTGCCGCCGGAACCGGATATAATTCTTTAACTTCCTGCACATAGCGTCCATCGGCAGCCCTTGGCTCAAGCTTGTCTATTCTATCATAAATTTGCACCAAAGAATTAACATCTTTAGCTCTGAAATAATTGCCTTGCGTTTCTTTTGCCAGCGCCTTCAAGCTTTTTTCATCCAAGCCTTTATCCACTGGTATGCTGAACAGCCCGCCGAAAAATACTTCATTGTCGCTGCCTGCGCCGATGGTATAAATTTTAACGCCTTCTTCTTTTGCCAAAGCTATAGCCTGCGGCAGCGACAAACTGCCGTCATTATTTTCACCATCTGTCAGCAGAATAATCACTTTGTTTTCAGGCTTTCCGGCGGATTCTGCCAAATTTTTCAACGCCACTCCGACAGCATCGCCGATTGATGTTGAATTTCCCGCCATACCAGCATCGGCTGTCTGCAGCATTTCTTTTACCGATTGCTTGTCATAGGTCAAAGGTGCTTGCAAATACGCTCTAGTGCCAAACAAGACCAAACCGATTCTATCGGCGGTCCGTCTGTCTATAAAATCAGACACTACGCTTTTTACTGCTGTCAAACGGCTATACATTTTCTTTTGATATTCAAAATCTTCTTCGCTCATAGAATTTGAAATATCAACCACCAGCAAAATATCCCGTCCTTCGTTCTTAACTGGTATCGGTTTTCCTGCCCATTGCGGACGGCACAAGGCAAAAACAAGCAGGCACCACACCGCCAGCAATAAGATTCCGCGGATTCCAGCGGCAATTTTCGGACTTATAAGCGCATTGTTTCCGCTTTGCGTCTGAATCTGCTTAATATCTGCCAAAAATGGAATTTTCAAAGCTTCGCCGTATGTTCTTTTTAATGCCGGCAGCAAAAAATAAACCGCCAAAGGCAGCAACAGCAGCCACGCCGCCTCGGGACATGCAAAATGATTTATTGTCATAGATTTGCTCCTATCCACCCAAGGCAAAATTTCCGCAATTCTGCCACATTATCAGCCGCAAACAAGACGCTGTCCGCCGGAGCATACGGAGCGTCAATCAGCAAATCCGCCGTTTCCGAACTCAATTTATTCTTGGAGTGTTCATTCAAAAAATTAACCCAATTTTGTCCGGCATACGCCACTGCTTCCGGATAGCGGCTCACACAGATTCGCCGCAGCAGTTCTGACATAAAAACCGCCGCTGCCGCCGTATCTTCCGCCCCGTTTTTTTGCAGCAGGTAACGGGCATAAATTTTTTTGCTGTTTTTTCTGAGCCAAAGCACAATTTTCACTAAGACAAAAATCAGCAAAACTGCCGCCAACACAGCCCACCAGCCATATGCCAACGGCAAAAAAGAGACTCCGCTTTCTGGCAAATGTATATCTTTCAACTCGGGTAAATTATCCATTTCCAAACCTCTCCTATATGCTATATAAATTTAAGTTTTATCACAGCAAATATCAAGTGTCAGATAAAGATTTGCCACAGCTAAGGTTTTATTTTCTTTTTGGTTTGCGTGAAATTTGCCGCACCAGCTGTAAAGATTTTGCCGTTGCCTCTTTTTCAGCCTGTGTTTTTCTAAGCGGGCGAGCCGTCGGATATACCAGCTTTTGCTTGCTGTTTACGGTTGTACTTTTTTCTTTTTCAGCTACTTTATTTATTGTTTTTCCGGCAAAAATATCTTCTTTTTGAGGAAGTGAAACACCTTTTTTATTAGATATAACTTCGGTAGGTTTCACATCAGCGCTGCCGCTTACAGCATTTTCTTCCGATTTATTCTGTTCATTTTTGCTTGCTTCTGGCTGCGCTGTTTCTGCTTTTGTTTTGTCATTTTTATTTTCAACTTTATTTTCGGCTGCGTTATTTTTTTGCATTTTCTGCAATTCTGCATTTTTTTCAACAGCCTTGGTTTTAGCCTCTAATGCTTCTTTTTTCTTTTCGGTAACAGCCAACTCCGTCGCTTTGATATTGTCGACTTTTTTCACGATTCGCTTAAATTCTGCCAGCTGTGTTCCGATCAAATCATTGCCAGTTGCCACTTTAGCTTTAAGCGGATCGATTCGCTGCCCTTTGCGCAAAATTTCAAAGTGCAGGTGCGGTCCGGTAGAGCGCCCCGTACTGCCGACATAACCGATAATTTGACCTTTTTTCACTCTAACCCCTGGTTTCATACCATTAGCAAACTTCTGCATATGTCCGTATGCGGTTTCATATTCCGAGTTATGGCGAATTTTGATAAAGTTGCCGTAACCGTTCACATAGCGCGCCATTTCAATTGTTCCGGCACCGCTGGCATAAATAGCGGTTCCGCGCGGAGCGGCATAATCCACGCCGCTGTGGAATTTTGTGGTTTTATAAATCGGGTGGCGGCGATAGCCGAACAATGAAGAAATACGGGCGTTGCGCATAGCCATCGGCTTTTTATCCAAACCGGTCTTTTTAGCTCCGCCTTTTTCATCATAATAATCAGCCGAACCGCCGCGAGGCTTATAGCGATAAAGCTTATAAGTTTTCCCGCTGACCGTAAATGAGGCAAAAATTATGTCTCCGACGCTGACCACATCGCCGTTTGCAGTTTTATTAACTTCATATTTAACATTAAAAGTATCGCCTTTTTTAACATCGCGTCTAAAGTCAATCAAATGCGCAAACATCTGTGTAACGCGTCCGCAAAGTTTATACGGTACGCCGGATTTATTAAGCGAAGCGCTGACATTGCCGGCGACTTTACCTTTTATGTCTTTAACTTCATAAACAAATTCTTCCTGCTCAACGCGTGCTTCAAATTGGTCGTATTCGTTAATTTGCAAAATATAGCGAGTACCGCGCACTGGTTCAATAACCAATGTGTCTAAAGCTTCCAAAGATTTTGACTGCACATCGAAAGTTGCGGTCAACTCAATATGCTGACCTGCTTTTAAATTACGCGCGTCATAAACTTTTTTCAATGTGGCATAAGCTTCGTTGGCGCTTTTATTTTCCATCCCCAAATTAGTCAGAATGCCAATAAAATTGTCCCCGGGGTTCACCACAATCACGCGGCGTTCTTTTTGATAAATTCCGTCAAAACTTCCGGCTTGTTCAAACATTTTCGGCTTTGGTTGAATTGGCATAACCACGCTTTTTTTGCCGTTTTGGCTAATTCGATATTTTTTAACCAGCACGGCATCATCACTCAATAATTTTATATTATTTACTTGGGCATACAAAACATCAAACGGATTGTCTTTAGCATCATTAAATGCCGGAGTCATCACATCATTGCTAAAATCATATGTATCGTCAGCTTCTTGATGCTTAGCAATCGGCTCGCCACCTTTGTTCAGCATAGAAACAAACAAAGCGCAGGTCACAGCCACAGCATATCCTGCAAGCAGAATAGTTTCAATCCGACGGCGGTACACTTTTTTTCTTAAATTTGTAAATTCTGGCATATCCGTTCCAATTCAACAATGCTGAAATGATGATATATTTTATATTTCAATGCAAGTAGATAAATGGAGTTATACCTACATAAACTGTCTTTTTTCCACAAGATATATTTTTTTTGCAAAAAAGTAAAAAAAGTTCTTGCAATCTAAAAATTTATCCTATATAAAAGCTCTTGTCGTTGGGGGCGTAGTTCAGTTGGTTAGAATGCATGCCTGTCACGCATGAGGTCGCGAGTTCGAGCCTCGTCGCTCCCGCCACTAAAAAAGTCTTGCTTTTCAGCAAGGCTTTTTTGTTTTTTTACATTGTTTATTGGCTCGAACGAGCGACCTCGCTTTAACAAATTTTTTTTTAACGCAGTTTTTCCACAAACAAAAATCAAAATTTGTGTATTATGCTAAAAATGCTTGCGTTTACGGCTGATATTTTTTAAAATTACCACCAGTTAACAACTTATATATAAAGGAGAAAAAATATGAAAAAATTGTTGGTTTTAGCTATTGCCGCTGTTTTAGCCGCTGGTGCTGCCGAAGCAAAAATTGATTTGGTTTCTGCCGCTCAACAAGCGCAAAACAAAATTGACAGCGTTACTCAAGCAAATGAAAATGCAAAAGCTAATTTAGAAGCCAAGAAAAAAGAATTAGAAGAAAAGCAAGCTGCTAAAAAGAAAGAGTTAGAAGAAAAACAGGCTGCACAAAAAGCTGAACGTGAAGCAAAAGCCGCAGAACAGAAAAAAGCTTTGGAAGACACCAAAAATTCTTTAAACAACCTGAAAAATTCTTTTACAAAATAATTTAGGCGCTTATAAAAAAATCTCCGGCTTGTCAATTTGCAAGGCGGAGATTTTTTTTATTGCTTTACTTATCATCAAAACGAATTTCCCATTTGTAGTCGGATTTTTCCCGCGGAATAAAATAATATCCGGCGAGTTTGTTGTTTTTAATAGCAATCCGCCACGCTCCAGGAATCGCGTTGATAATCTCAAGGACAGGAGTTTTGCCGGCAAACCATGTAGACTTGCTGCTGTATTGTCCGTTAAAAGTCAAAGAACTTATGCTATGCCTAACTCTTTGACCTTCTTTTAGCTGTACCACAATCACTTTGTTTTCGGTCAGCTGATCAAGTCTTAATTTTTGCATAATTATTGTATTAAAAATTAAATATCACCGCCTGATATAACTTGATATTTGCCAAATGTAAAGCATAATCCGCCGAAAATGCAGCTAATTATTTTTTGCCCGTGCTTTTTCTGCCCCATGGACGGCGTTTTTAGCTTTATCCCAAGTTTTGGCAGAAACTTCTTTAGTTTTATGCCAAGCTTCGGCAGATGTTTCTTTTGTTTTATCCCAAATTTCTTCAGATTCTTCTGAAATTTTGTGAGCGGCTTTTTTAGAACCTTCTTTAGTCTTATCCCATAATTTTTCCGATTCTTCCGCCATATTATCTTTAGCGATATGCAAATTTTCTTTAGTTCTGTTCCATGTGTGACTAGCAGACATATCATTTTCTCCTTTCACTGTTTTTACAGATTCGCCATTGGCTGAATCTGCTTTTTGCACAAGTTTCAGCGCTGGTTCAGCTTCCGTTCCCTGCTCCATATTCAAGCTGCGACCGCTGTAACAGACCAAACCGCCCAAAACAATCAACGTCAGCACTTTATAAGTTGCACGCATATTTACTCTCCTTTGTTATGCCTTATATATATTTACTTTTACGTGCTTTTTTATATGGCTGATTGGCTATATTATTTTTTACGCATTTTTAAGCAAATAATTCTATAATATCGGCAGTAAAATAAAGGCTTGACTCTTAGTTTGCCGCGGCAGAAGATTTTGTGTTAAAAGCCGATGATTTGAGTACCTCTAAAAACATCACTTGTGAAGAAATTGACGCCTCGCAATATGACCCGAACGATAAAAATATGCTCAAAGTAGACCTTTCCGACAGCCAATCTCAATATTTCAAATTCACCTACACCAAACCTGAAGACGGAACGGTATATAACACCCGCCAAGAAGGCAAAGAAGGCGCTTTAACCGGCGGAATCACTGGCAACAGCGGTACAATAAACCTTGCCGAAAACGCGATTTTGAACATCAATGATGCTACGGTTTCCGGCAATGATTTAACGCTGGAAAAAGACACGACGTTGGCTTTTAACGTAAACAAAGTCAACAGCGCCGACAGCGATGTGGTAACCGGAGTTGCGGGCGTTTCGTTTACAGACGAAACCAAGATTAACGGCTATTATGTAATGCCAAAAGCGTTTGTAAACGCCACCTACGACCTGCAAAACGACGACAACACGACCATAGTTAATCTGCCAAACGGCGGCTCGTATGCCATAGCGCAGGAAAGCAACGGCAAATTCGGAATAGAAACAGGCGTCGGCGTGGAAATGAAGCTGACCGACAAAGCTAAAGTCGGGCTGACTTATGAATATGATTGGCGCGACGATTACTCCGCCCACACCGGACTCCTGAACCTTAAATACGCATTCTAAAAAGACGGAAAATCCCTGGCAAACACCCTTGCCTGCCAAACTTTGCAAGGGTGTTTTTGCCGATTCGCCGAAAATTTATAAAAAATCCTTGCTTTTACAAGCATTTTGTGTATATTAGCAATCGTCCCTTGCCGGATTTTTGATGATTCGGCTATACATTAACCGACCCAGCCAAGGGTCATTTGTTGAGTAATCCATAAGGAGATATTAAAATATGGCAAATTATGAAAGCGTTTTAATCGCTCGTCAGGACCTCGGCGCATCTCAAATTAACACTCTCGTTTCAGATTTGAGCGAAGTGATTAAAAAAGAAGGCGGCGAAGTTGTTAAAGTTGATAACTGGGGCTTGAAAAACCTCGCTTACCGCATCAAAAAGAACCGTAAAGGTTATTATGTTTTGTTAAACATTGTTGCTCCGGCAAAAGCTGTTGCAGAATATGAAAGACTGGTTAGACTGAACGAAGACATTATTCGTTATATGACCGTCAAAGTAGAAGATTTCAACAACGAAGTAGCTTCTGAAGAAGACGCTGCTGTTGCAGAAGCATAAGGAGTTTATGACAATGGCTAAACAAACATTCTTCAAAAGAAAAACTTGCCCGTTCTCTGGCGAAAACGGCTTGAAAATTGATTATAAAGATGTAAAACTTCTGTCTCGCTACGTTTCAGAAAAAGGTAAAATTATTCCTTCACGCATCACTTCTGTTTCTGCTAAAAAACAAAGAGAATTAGCCCGCGCTATCAAACGCGCTCGTTACATTGCTTTGTTACCATATGTTGCTATGTAGGAGGATAAAATGGAAGTAATTTTGCTCGAACACGTAGAAAAATTAGGCAGAATGGGCGATAAAGTAAACGTTAAAAACGGTTATGCCCGTAACTATTTGTTGCCTCAAGGCAAAGCTTTGCGCGCAACAGACGCCAATATGGCTTATTTTGAAGCTCAAAAAGCAGCTTTAGAAGCTCATAACAAAGAATTGTTTGAAAACGCTTCTAAATTGGCTGAATCTTTGAACGGCTTTAACGCTGTTTTGATTCGTCAAGCTGCCGAAACTGGTCAATTGTATGGTTCTGTAACTATCCGCGACATCGCTGCTGCTATTAAAGAAGCCGGCTTTGATGTTGCCCGCCGTTATGTTTATTTGGAAAAACCAATCAAAGATTTGGGTATTTACCAGGTAAAATTGAACTTGCACCCAGAAGTTTCTCAGACTATTCTGATTAACATTGCCAGAACTTCTGAAGAAGCTAAAAAGCAAGCTAAATCTTATAACCAAGAATAATTTTTATTCAGTTATATCAGCTCTCCCCTCTGTTCCCATAACAGAGGGGAGTTTTTTTGTATACATTAAAGCCCCACACTATCACGCGTGGGGCTTTTGAGCCATTACCTGCTTTAGCCTAAAATCACTTAAACAAATCTTTTATCCGCTCAAAAAAGCTTTTCAGCTCTGGTTGGCACGAATCGTCTTTATTTTCGGCGCGGAAAGCCTCAATCAGTTCTTTTTGCTTAGCGTTAAGCTTAGTCGGAATAATTACTTTCGCACTGACGTACAAATCACCGCGGCGTTCTGAATCATAAAGATGCATACCCTGCCCTTTAACTTTTATCAGCGTATCATTTTGCGTACCTGCCGGAACTTCAACTTTAACTTTTGTTCCGTCAATTGCAGGAATTTCCACCGTACCGCCTAAAATAGCGCAGCTGACGGAAATTGGAATCGCCGTGTACAAATCGTCGCCGTGACGCTCATAGAGCTTATGCGGCTCAACCACTATCCCCACATACAAATCCCCGTTTTCGCCGCCATGAACACCTGCCATACCTTCTCCGGCGACACGAATACGCATATTGGTTTCTATACCGGCTTTAATGTTTATTTTCAGCTTTTTATTGATTTTAACCTGACCAGCGCCGCGGCAGTCCGGACAAGGCTCTTTAATCACGCGTCCCGCGCCTTTACAGTTTGGACATGTTGTTTCAAAAACAAAAAATCCGCCTTGCTGAGTGCGTACTTTGCCGCTTCCCTTGCAAGTCGGACAAACTTCCGGCTCTTTGCCGTCTTTAGTACCGTGACCATGACAGGTTTCACATTCTTTGGTAGTTGGAATAACAATTTCTTTTTCCACGCCGTTAAAAGCTTCTTCCAACGTGATATTCAGATTATAGCGCAAATCGCTGCCGCGCTGGCTGTAGGAACGCTGGCGTCCGGAGCTTCCGCCCATAAATTCCGAGAAAATATCGTTAAACACATCGGCAAACCCGCCGCCGTTAAAGTCAAATCCGCCGCCAAACGGGTTGCCACCGCCCATTCCGCCATTGGCAAACGCATTTTTGCCGTATCGGTCGTATGCCGCGCGTTTTTGCTCGTCCTTCAAAACTTCATACGCCTCATTGATTTGCTTAAACTTTTGTTCGGCTTCTTTATCCCCTGGGTTACGATCGGGGTGATATTTCATCGCTTGCTTGCGGAATGCTTTTTTAATTTCATCAGAGCTGGCAGTAGCACTCACTTCCAGCAGGTCATAATATTCTGTTTCAACCATTTTTCTCGTCCAAATATTTCATCTACCCTTTACTTAGTTTTTTTATTTGCCGAATGCAAGCCAAAAACAGAATCTTACACGATTTTAAAGCAAAAAAATATCCGCCCCATTGCTGAGACGGATATTCTACTTGAGCAGAAGTAGTGTTATTTAACTTCTTCAAAGTCGGCGTCAACCACATTGTCGTCTTTCTTTGGCTGTTCACCTGAAGCAGCGCCTGCGTCAGCTCCCTGAGCCGCACCTTGCGCGCCTTGAGCCTGCTGTGTTTTATACATAGCTTCGCCCAGTTTCATAGAAGCCTGCATCAAAGCGTCGGTCTTAGACTTCAAGTCCTCAAGGTCTTCTTTTTCCATGCTGGCTTTTACGGCTTCAACCGCAGCAGTAATACTGTTTTTATCAGCTTCGGCAACTTTGTCGCCAAACTCTTTCAGGTTCTTTTCAACTTCGTGAACCAAACCTTCGGCACGGTTCTTAGCATCTACCAATTCTTTCTGTTTTTTATCAGATTCAGCATTGGCTTCGGCGTCTTTAACCATCTTGTCAATTTCCGCGTCGCTCAAACCGCCGGAAGCTTGAATACGAATAGCTTGCTCTTTGTTGGTAGCCTTATCTTTAGCCGATACGTTTACAATACCATTGGCGTCAATATCAAAAGTTACCTCAATTTGCGGCATACCACGCGGTGCAGGCGGAATACCTACCAAATCAAACTGACCAAGCAATTTGTTGTGCGCGGCAATTTCACGCTCGCCTTGGAACACTCTGATGGTCACAGCGGTTTGACCGTCTTCAGCCGTAGAGAATACCTGCGATTTTCTAGTCGGAATAGTGGTGTTGCGGTCAATCAAACGAGTGAACACGCCGCCCAAAGTTTCAATACCCAAAGACAACGGGGTAACATCCAGCAACAACACGTCTTTAACGTCGCCCATCAAAACACCGCCTTGAATAGCCGCACCCACAGCCACAACTTCATCAGGGTTTACGCCTTTATGAGGTTCGCGACCGAAAATTTCTTTAACTTTTTCTTGAACTTTCGGCATACGTGTCATACCGCCGACCAAAATAACTTCGCTAATGTCGCTGGCTTTCAAACCGGCATCTGCCAAAGCTTTTTGGCAAGGAATAGCGGTTTTCTCAATCAAATCGTCAACCAAAGATTCCAATTTAGCGCGGGTCAATTTGATGTTCAAGTGTTTAGGACCTGTTGAATCCGCAGTAATAAACGGCAAGTTGATTTCGGTTTGAGTTGTCGAAGACAATTCGATTTTAGCCTTTTCTGCAGCTTCTTTCAAACGTTGCAAAGCAAGTCTGTCGCCGCGCAGGTCAATTCCGTTTTCTTTTTTGAATTCATCTGCCAAATAGTTGACAATACGCTGGTCAAAATCTTCACCGCCCAGGAACGTATCGCCGTTTGTGGCTTTAACTTCAAACACGCCGTCGCCGATTTCCAAAATGGAGACATCGAATGTACCGCCGCCAAGGTCGTATACAACAATTGTGCCGGAAGCTTTTTTATCCATACCATAAGCCAAAGCAGCGGCTGTCGGCTCATTGATAATACGCAAAACTTCCAATCCGGCAATTTTACCGGCATCTTTAGTAGCCTGACGCTGTGAGTCATTGAAGTAAGCAGGAACCGTAATAACGGCTTTTTCTACTTTTTCACCCAAATAGCTCTCGGCGTATTCCTTAATTTTTTGCAAAACGATAGCGGAAATTTGCGACGGAGCGTATTTTTGACCTTTAACTTCTACCCAAGCATCACCATTGTCGCCTGGAATAATTTTAAACGGACAATGTTCCTTAAATTTTTCTACTTCCGGCGAATCATAACGGCGACCAATCAATCTTTTAATGGCAAACAAGGTATTTTCCGGATTGGTAACAGCCTGACGTTTTGCCGGATAGCCGACCAAACGTTCAGTATCTGTAAAGGCAACCATAGACGGCGTTGTGCGCGCGCCTTCGGAGTTTTCCAAAACTTTTGCGTCTTTACCTTCCATAACGGCAAAGCAAGAGTTTGTTGTACCCAAGTCAATACCAATAACTTTATTACTCATAATTTTAAATCCTCCTTTTTCATTTCTAAAAATGTATATAGGGAGCGATTTTTACCTATGCAAGTGCGCGCCGTATTTTTTTGAAAAAATTTTGCAGTTTTATAAAATCTATTGCGACTGCCCATGGTTCTATAACTTTAGATATAGCTTTATAACCATTTAAATATTGATTTTAATATTATAATATGGTTTAATAACATTATAATGTAAATTAAAGC
>CAVIDY010000002.1:97700-100661 GCA_963641885.1 Bacteroidaceae bacterium | reverse complement strand
ATATATAATAAGTTTCAGGCATAATCAAATTCCTCAATAAAAAATTTTTCTATATATAAAATTATTAAAAATGCACACAAAAAACGGATTCATTATAGAACATATATTTTATAATGAGTCTAAATTTTCCGAGATGTTGAGGCAATCTGTTCTTGAACTATTTTGTAAATTTATTATAATTTATATGTATAATCAGTTATTTATAATGAATTTAGGATGAAATAATGGCAATAGGCAAACAGGCAAAAATTTTAACAGACAAGCAGCAAAATTTAACATTAACCTACTTAGAGAGTACACGGCATCCGCTGCGCAATAAGGTAATTTTTATGTTGAGTTTTAAGGCTGGATTACGGGCAAAGGAGATTGCGAAACTTCAATGGAGTATGGTTTGCAATTCTGGTGGAGAAGTTTCCGATGTGATAAATTTGAGTAATGACGCCAGCAAGGGAAAATATTCAGGGCGCATTATTCCTTTGCATAAGGAGTTGAAAATGTTGCTGGTGGAATTACTAGCGCAGCAGAAGAAAAATGATTTTTTCAATTTGGATAAGGCAGTTATAAATACCAAACGCGGGCAAGCGACTACGGCTCAGGTTATTGTTAATTTTTTCCACGACTTATATAAAAATATCGGCTTTATCGGCTGTTCTTCTCATAGCGGTCGGCGCACCTTTATTACAAACGCGGCTAAACATATAAGCCTAGCCGGTGGAACGCTTAACGATGTGCGTATGCTTGCCGGACATTCTTCCCTTGCGACTACTCAACACTACATTGCTTACGATACAGAGGCGCAGAGAAAAATTGTTGAGATGTGCTAGAAAAAGTCAAAGTATTTTTGGAATCTCGGCTCTAATTCTTGAGATGTTTTTGCGCCGTTTTGAATACGTTTTAACAATTCATCAGAAATTTTGCATTTATATCTATACTTATCGGAAAATTGTTTGCTTAAAATATCTTTTGTTTTCATATCAATAGCATATTCATAGCGGATAAAAGATGGTTTTGTAAGAATGGAGTTACCTTTGTCATCAACTATATCTCCAACAGATAATATGCAAGATTTGTCATAATATTTCTCAGAACCATCAGATTTATATTTTATTGAAGAAATTGCAACAACCATTACCATATCATCAGGATTTGCTGAAGATGTGATAACTATATAATGAGGTGCTTTCGGATTAGGAACATCATCAGCCCATAAACAATAACCTTTGTAGTCCATAGTTATTATGCTCCTAGGCTAGATAACTCACTTATTTTTTCGTATTCTTCTTTTGCTGCGGAAATTTCTTCTTCGCTTTTTCCAAGGGCAAGCATAACATCACGATAGCGGATTTTTTTACTGCTGCCTTTCGGATCAACCCATTCCGGTAAGGTATGAGTAAAGTTTTCAAGCTCTTTGGGGGTAAAGTTCTTAAATTTTTCAGAAACTGCTTTAATATATGATTTATCTTTAGGGCTAAGCCTATCAAAATCCACTTCCTGCTTTATTTGAATGTCAGGATAGTATTTTGCACTAACTGCATCCAAATAATCTCCCCATTTATTATTGACGAGGTCGTTAAGCATATTAAGTGTTTGACTTAGAATTGGTCCGTGAGGCATACTGTAAAAAACATCACCGGATACAGAAGTATCGCGTTCATCAATAGAAGTTCGGTCTATCAGATAAAGCTCTTTCATAAGTTTTAATAAATTCATTCGCTTATTGTTAAGTGATAATAAGTAAATGATTTCTTGTAATATTTTATCTGAAGAATACATAATTTGCCTCATAGAATTAAATTATATTTTGTATATGTAAATATTTTGTGGCTGATTGTCAAGATTTTTATAGAAAACAGATAGTTGCTAATATTAGAGTAATGCATACTTAACCTCTTCAATAGCTGTTAAATCATCATCTAAAGAGGTTCTAATAATGTCGAGTAAAGACGACCACATAATAGAAAACACCACCTTTTTAGGTGGTGTTTTCTATTATGTGTGCTGGAAATACGGATATGAACACGCGAAGAAGCGTGTTTGGTGAGGAGCTGCCGATAGACGTAAGTATGTCGGTCAGCGCAGCTGATAAGCGACGAACGTCGTGAGCAAAAGCGAAAGACAATCTCGTTGAATAAATTACAATGCAATATGCTATGAAAGCTACAAAGCTAAATCTTTTGAAGTGCAAAAGGGAAACCTTTAAAAAAGATTTGTTAAACGTATTATCGCATAAATCCATGGTAAAATAAAAATGAATTTTGCTATTTTGGGGTGATTGCGTATATTGCTCGTTCCCAACAGAAAAAGTAAGCTCAGTATTATAATTTCCAACCTTAAACTACCAACATAAACTTCTTGATTGGTGTATGACCAAAGTTGCGAAGTTGCTTCCGTCTGGAATATTTTATCATCAGCTGCAGGAATGTTAAATAATGAACTGATATTGATGATAAAATATATCAAATATAATCCTATATACCATCTAAACTGCCATAGAAGCTTAAAGGTTTCTGTTGTCTCTACAGCATATATTTTCGATTTCATTATTGCCCGAAATGTCATCTTAACTTACCAAACCAAATAACCAATCATACATTACAACAAATATCCCCAACAATATAACTATCCACGGAGATGCAAATATAATCTTTGCTAATAGCGGATGATTGCGCATATTACTGGTGCCAATAAGAAATATAAGAGTATCAATAATAAAGTATAATTTCATACTGCCAATGTACACCTCTTGATTGATATAATTCCATGCACCGCGCGTATATTCATAATTCAATATCGGGTCATTTTCGGCAGGAATATCTATTAAAGTATAACAGGAAATAATAAAATATATCAAATACAATCAAACATACCATTTAAACCGCCATATAAGCTTAAATGTTTCTGTTATGCTTTGTTTTATTTTTTCTTGATACATATTGTGTTATCCAAAGGTTGTAATTATTA
>CAVIDY010000002.1:0-97690 GCA_963641885.1 Bacteroidaceae bacterium | reverse complement strand
GGCATTTTGGAGCTAATATCGCAAAATGATAATTATAGAAATTTTAGTGTTTCTTTCAAAATACTTCCACCGTGTTTCACAACAAAGCGGAAGCCTAATCCTAAAATAAAAACTATGGCTAAGTCAGAATTCTGCATTATCACAATGAAGAATAAGACTTTTAGTACGCAAATCGTAAATAATACGTACAATAATTCATTCGTCAGTACAGTATTTATCAGATATTTTTTATTTTGTCAATATTTTTTCTGTCAAATTTTGCCTAAAAAAGAAAAGCCGTACATTTTGAGGTACGGCTTTAAAATAGAAAGTCACAAAACTAAATGAGGGCATCGCTGCTGAAATAGTCAATTTTCATAGCTTTGCGGACATCAGACAAGGTTTTTGCGGCTCTAGTTTCTGCAACCAAGCTGCCTTGCTTCAAAATCTCAACAACTTCTGGAATTTTTTGTTCCCAAACCTTACGGCGGGTGCGGATAGGTTCCAGTTCTGCTTGCAAAACATTGTTCAAAAATTTCTTAACTTTAACATCGCCCAAACCGCCGCGCTTATAATGAGCTTTTAGTTCGTCCAAATTTTGATATTCCGGTAAAAATTCCGCAAAATGCTCCGGCTTGCTGAAGGCGTCCAAATAGATAAATACCGGATTTCCTTCAACCTGCCCAGGGTCTTCAACCCGCAAGTGGTTAGGGTCAGTAAACATTGACATAACCTTTTTACGTATATCTTCGGCTTCATCAGAAAGGTAAATGCAGTTACCCAGCGATTTGCTCATTTTTGCTTTGCCGTCTATCCCCGGAAGACGCAGGCATGCTTTGTTTGACGGCAGAACAATTTTAGGCTCTACCAAAGTTTCGCCGTAAACGCTGTTAAATTTATTTACAATTTCGCGGCATTGTTCCAGCATCGGCTCCTGATCTTCGCCCACCGGAACGTCAGTCGCTTTAAACGCTGTAATATCAGCTGCTTGGCTTATTGGATAGCAGAAGAAACCGACCGGAATACTGGTTTCAAAATTCTTTTGTTTAATTTCAGTTTTAACCGTCGGATTGCGCTGCAAGCGGGAAACCGTAACCAAATTTTGGTAGTAAAAAGTCAGTTCGGTTAGTTGCGGCACCATAGACTGAATAAAAATGGTAGATTTTTCAGGGTCAATGCCGCAGGCTAAATAGTCAAGCGCTACTTGCAAAATGTTTTGGCGGACTTTTTCGGGGTGTTCGGCATTATCCGTCAAGGCTTGAGCATCGGCAATCATTATGTTAATTTCATCATATTTGCCAGAATTTTGCAGTTTTACACGTTCAGAAAGCGAGCCTACATAATGTCCGACATGCAGTCTTCCGGTTGGTCTGTCGCCGGTTAAAATAATCTTTTTCATTTTTTTCTCCATTTTCTATATTTGCTCATTTGTAGCACTCGTATTTAAAAAAGGCAAGAGAGTATGGTGTTTTCTGCAAATAAAAATACCCCGAAACATAAAACTCTCGGGGTATTATTTTCAATTAAGCAAGGATGTTAATTTTTTTGTATTCAAATCGTACGACAGCAAATGTTTGCCTAAAAAGTCGTCAACATCTTTTTGGCGCAGTTCTATAACCACAGAACTATCATCGTTATAATGTGGACGCATATCCACCAAAACATAGCCGTGCCTATCCAAATATTGGTGCGTCAAAACTGGCTCAAAAGGACTTTTTCGACAGTCAAAAAGTTCCATTTCTCCGCGCTTTTTGCCAATAAATACCAAGCCGCGGCAGTTTATAAACGGGTTTCCAAAGTCATCGTTTACCCAATCCGCCACAACTTTGCTGTGTTGGCTCTGCAGGCTGTAATACTTTTTTATCTTGCCGTCTTCAGACTTTTGTAAAGAAACCAAAAACAACTGAGTTTTTTCTATTTCTTCCACATTCTTGGCAGGTTTCTTGGTTAAAGTGTAAACGCTGGCAATGCAAATAACCAGCAGCACTAAAAACGAAACAAATTGAAAATTTTTCATTTTGAAAAAGTTTAAAATAATTAAATAATAATAAAATAGTGTGTTTTCATATATCATATTTTTTGACTTTTTGCAATTGACTTTTAATAATTTTATTTGTATATCGGCTAGTGAATTTTCAGAGATAAACAATGAATACGGTTAATTTTTTGCAGTGGAAAGTTTTGTTAAAATTTTTAAAGCCGTTATGTAAGATTTATTTTTATCGCCGCCATTGCTGTATTTTATGCACTGGATTGCATATTTTCTTTATTTATAAAAAGTTTCCGTATCAGAGCAAAGTTTATATTTGTTCGGAAGAAATATAAAAAAGGCTCCGTTTTTTTACGGAACCTTTTATAAAAGTTTTTGCTTAAATTATTTGCCCAATTGAGCAGCAACTTCAGCGGCAAAGTCTTCTTCTTTTTTCTGCAAACCGTCACCGAGTTTGAAGAATACGAAATCAGTCAATTTGATGTCTGTGCCGCATTCTTTAGCAACATCGGCAACAATGTCTTTGATTTTCTTGTCTGGATCCATAATGAAAGCTTGTTCTTCTAAAACAACTTCTTCATAGAATTTACGGATGCGACCTTCAACCATTTTTTCAATGATGTTTGCAGGTTTGCCGGAAGCTTTTGCTTGTTCGGCAAAAATAGATTTTTCATGCTCAACAGCTTCAGGAGCCACACCGGCAATATTCAAAGCGATAGGAGCAGTAGCGGCAATGTGCATAGCAATATGTTTGCCCAGTTCTTCCAATTTTGCTTTGTCAGCGCTAGATTCTAAAGCAACCAAAACGCCGATTTTACCCAAGCCGTTGCGAACGGCATTGTGAACATAAGAGCAAACTACCCCGTTGTTTACGCTGATAACTTTAGCACGACGCAGGTTCATATTTTCACCGATTTTAGCAATCATATCGGTCAAACGTTCGCCAAAAGTTTTGCCTTCAGAGCATTTAGGGCAAACAAAAGCTTTCATAGCTTCAACATCGCCGTTGCAATGCAAAGCAACTTTAGCTGCATCTTCAACATATTCTTGGAAAATTTCATTTTTAGCAACGAAGTCTGTTTCAGAGTTTACTTCAACAGCGGCGCCTTTGTTACCATCTACGGCAACAGCAACCAAACCTTCGGCGGCAACACGGCTAGATTTTTTTGCAGCCGAAGCCAAACCTTTTTTGCGCAACCAGTCAACAGCTTGTTCCATATTGCCGTTGGCTTCAACCAATGCTTTTTTACAATCCAACATACCGGCGCCGGTAGTTTCTCTCAATTCTTTAACCATAGCGGCTGTAATATCTGCCATAATTTAAATTCCTCTAATATAACGTATAAGTTCAGATTTTATGCGGCGCGGCAATCAAAAATCAACCGCCGCGCCGTTTTTATTTTTTAACCTTCAAAGAAGCGCTTGCTTATTCAGCAGCAGATTCTGCTTTTTTGCGAGAAGCTCTTTTCTTTGGAGCAGCTTTTTCTTCTGCTTCAACAGTTTCAGCGTCAGAAACTTCTAAGCCTTTAGCTTCCATTTCTGCCTGAACACCGTCCAAAACAGCGTCAGAAACCAAATCGCAGTAGAATTGAATAGCGCGGATAGCGTCATCGTTGCCCGGAACTGGGAATTCTACTTCATTTGGGTTAGCGTTAGTATCAACAATACCAACAACAGGAATACCCAATTTTTTAGCTTCTTTAATAGCCAAAGATTCTTTAGGTGTGTCAATCACGAACAGCATATCCGGCTGACCGCCCATATCTTTAATACCGTCCAAAGTAATCGCCAATTTTTCGCGTTCTTTTTTCAGGTTCATAACTTCTTTTTTAGTATACCCTTCGTAAGCGTTGTTAGCTTCCATTTCGTTGAGCTTGTTCAAACGGGAAATTGATTTGTAAACAGTTTTCCAGTTTGTCAGCATACCGCCCAACCAACGGTAGTTTACATAAAATTGACCGCAACGACCTGCGCTTTCTTTAACAATGTCTTGAGCTTGGCGTTTTGTAGCAACAAACAAAACTTTACCGCCGTTGGCAGCAACATCGCGAACAGCATTCAAAGCATTATAAAGCATAGGGTAAGTTTTTTGCAAATCGATAATGTGGATATTATCTTTTTTTCCGTAAATATACGGAGCCATTTGTGGATTCCAGCGACGGGCATGGTGACCAAAGTGTACGCCGGCTTCAACCATTTGGCGCAAAGTAAAAGTAGGAAGTGTCATATTTATATATCCTTTATTTTTCCGGTTAAACCTCCGCAGACTTCGGCTTTTGACAGCACCGGAGCGAATGAGTTTCAGGCTCTTCCGCCTGTCTGCGTGTGAAATTACAAAACCGCACCATTGCGGCTTCGGGCATATTTTTAGCATAAATATATAAATTTGCAAGTATTTTTTTAGGGTTGAACATAAAAAATCGTGCTGTCAAAACTTAAGACGGCACGATTTTAGATTTGATATCAAAAAATTTATTAAGTACGGCAGTTCTGTTTTGCTTTATTGCCGGCCGCAGTCACTTTTTCCTTGTATTCCGGCGTCAAATTAGCAAAAATCGTTTTTTGAATTTCAGATAAGCTGATATTGCAGTTTTCGCCTTGTTTGGAACCAATAAACGTCGGACTGCCGCCCCAGCCGTTTTCTTTATTATTTAAAGCGTCTTTAACGGCGTTTATGTCAATATAACCGGTTTCATGCTGGCAAATGCTGATTTTGCGGAAAGGTGTTCCCTGAGCACCCAGCTTCATAGCCGGATTTACGGCCACCACAACCGGAGCCAGTGAATAGCCGACATTGGTGGCGCAAGGCAGCGTTGTTTCAACATAGGCCACTCCGCCTTTTACTTCCGTTTTAATCTCTCCGGATTTTACGCGGCTGATAATTCCGTTTTGCACAGTTCTATAATTGTTCATTACAGTTTCGTTAACATTGCCTGTGTCAATAAACGATTTTACGTCTTCTACATTTTGAGGAGTAACCATAAATACTTTAACCGAAGAGGCTAAAGCCGCAACTTTATCTTCGGGATTAAAAGCTTTTTCAATAGGTTTGGGACCATTCCATTTTGCTCTCTGAAACGCATCGTGCTTATTTATTTTTTCAATATTTTCTTTTACGCCGAGGCTGTTTCCCTGCAGATATCTGTCAGCCAAAACATAAGACGCGACGGAGTCAACGTCTACGCGGTTTGTTACAAAAGCAATTTTTTCCGGATTTTTTGATTTGTACCAGCCGAGTAATTCGGGAGCTTTTTCATAGATTTCTTTGGCACAGCATTGCTCTGCCTGTCCTTGCGTATGCTGAGGGTCAATATTTCTATCGCACAGTTCTGCAAGCTGCGGCACGGTCATTTCCAATCCTATAATAGAAAAACCGTAATTTTTGAGCTGTTTCAGCTTAGCTGTTTCGGTTTCTCGGACATTTTCGCCGGTTTTAGGATTTTTCAGCGCCGGATTAACATATAAAAATTGTGACATTAGCTAAGCTCCCGAAATTTAACTATCGTTCCAAATCTTTGGCAGTATTTTTTACATTGGCGGCTGTTTTTACCGTTTTAGGCGTCTCTTTGGCTTTAAGGTTATCTAAGGCCGCCGCTGACTTTTTATCTAGCATATATCTGACTTTATGTAAAGCGATATCTAAGGTTTCTTTAACATCCGCATTTGTTTTTTCTTGGATTTTGTCGCTCAGAGGCAAAAAATCTATTTCATTATTGAATTTTGCGTTGATGTTATAACCGTATTTATCTTGATTATTGCCTTTTTCGCCCCAAGCATTGGCTTTTTTATTTTTTTCGGCGCGCAAAATGCCGTAAGAGTGGATGTCTAGGTAATCCGTTAAATCTTTGCCAGTTTCGTTATCCGTAAATTTAGCTTTCAGCGTTTTAGGAACATAGGTCATTTTCGGCAATAAATTTTGATTGAGCAAAGCGTTTGCAGGTCCCTCAAAAGTTACGGAGCTGCCGCCTTTAGGATTTTCATTGATACTGTATTTAAAGCCGGAGAGGGCGGTTTCTACCATCATGGAATTTTTTTCTATGTGCAGATAGGCGGTTCCGCCTCCGTTATATTCAAATGCCGGATCTATAATTTCATAGTTATACGGCGAGGTTTTGGCAATTTTGAAATCAGCCCCGTTTCGGCTTTCCATATCTTTTTTCAAATCGGCAATGTTTTCTTCAATATCAAATTGAAAAACGGAATGAGCATCTCTCGGTAAAGTGGTTTCGGTATTTTCCAAGTTTTTATTTTCTTCAATTTCCCGGCTGTTTAATTTAGGCATAGTGTGTCTCCTTTGTATTAAAGTGTTTATTTAACTTTCAGTTTACCCCCCCCCGATTTTTGTCAAGTATTTTCTCTAAAATTTTTCAAAATTTTGCAATTTTTTAATAAAAGGTAAATTTTTGTTTATGAATTGGGGTTTTTGCTTGTTTTTTGCGCCAAAGTTTTGTAGTTTAGCGGCAATTAAATAAAGTGTTTTGAGGTAAAAATGACAGATTTGTTTGACTCGTCCACGGCGCCGGCAAAAACTGAATATTCGGCGCAGGACATTGAAGTGCTTGAAGGCTTGGAGCCGGTTCGCCATCGCCCTGGAATGTACATCGGCGGCACTGATATTCAGGCTATGCACCATCTGGTGGCGGAGATTTTAGATAACTCCATGGACGAGGCAGTTGCTGGTTTTGCCAATCATATTGACGTGACGATGAACGCCGACGGTTCGGTTACCATTGCCGACAACGGGCGCGGCATTCCAATTGACGAACACCCAAAATACCCAGGAAAATCGGCGCTTGAAGTAATTTTAACCACTCTGCACTCCGGTGGTAAATTCGGCGGCGGCGCTTATAAGGTTTCTGGCGGTCTGCACGGCGTGGGTCTTTCAGTGGTTAACGCTTTGTCCGAAAAATTGGTGGTTGAAGTCGCCCGCGATAAAAAGCTTTATCGACAGGAATATTCGCGCGGCAAGCCTTTGACGGCGCTGGAATTTATCAGCAATTGCCCAAACCGCCGCGGCACTTCCATTACCTTTAAGCCGGATGCTGAAATTTTTGAGGGCAACAACAAGTTTATTGTCAACCGCATTTATCGTATGGCGCGCTCCAAAGCCTTTTTATTTAAGGGTATCAAAATCAACTGGTGCTGTGCGCCGGAACTGATTGCCAGCGGCGAGTCAACTCCGCAAAAAGCCGAGCTTCACTATCCGAACGGTTTGGCGGACTTTTTGAATATTCAAATCGGCGAGCGCAGTACGATTAACCGCGCGGCGTTTGTCGGGGAATCTGAGCTTGCCAACAATGAGGGGCGTGTGGAATGGGCTATCACTTGGCCTGTTGATGAAAATGGATTTTCATATTCTTACTGCAACACGGTTATCACTCCGGAAGGCGGAACGCATGAAACCGGTTTCCGCGCCGCTTTACTGCGAGGTCTGAAAGAATACGGCGAAATGGCTGGTTTCAAAAAAATCGCTGCGGCAACTGCCGAAGACTTTTTAAGCAATGCTTGCCTGATGCTTTCGGTTTTTATTACCGATCCGCAATTTCAAGGGCAAACCAAAGATAAACTGACTTCTACCAAGGCGATTCGTTTGGTGGAAACCGCCGTAAAAGATTCGTTTGACCATTGGCTTTCTTCTGATGTGGAAAATGCTAAGGCTCTGATTGAATATGTTTTAGACCGCGCCGAAGCCCGCAAAAAGAAAAAAGAAGAAAAAGTGCAAAACCGCAAGGCGCCGACCAAAAAACTGCGTTTGCCGGGGAAACTTGCTGACTGTTCGCAAGCTGCCGCCGAAAATACCGAAATTTTTATTGTTGAGGGTGATTCCGCCGGTGGTTCCGCAAAACAAGGACGCGATAGAGTTACGCAGGCTATTCTGCCGTTGCGCGGTAAGATTTTGAACGTGGCCAGCGCGTCTTTGGAGCGTATCTCGCAAAACCAAGAAATTAAAGATATGATAGAGGCTTTAGGTTGCGGCGTTAAAGACAATTACAACGAAGAAAACCTGCGCTATGAAAAAATCATTATCATGACCGATGCCGATGTGGACGGCGCGCACATTACCTCTTTGCTGATGACGTTCTTTTATCAGCATATGCCAAAGCTGATTGAAAACGGACACCTTTATATTGCCACTCCGCCGCTGTATAAAATTGTCGCCGGCGGCAAAAACTACTATGCTTTGGACGACGAGGAAAAAGACAAGATTTTGGCTAAGGTGGTTAAGGGCAATACCAAGCCGGATATCAGCCGCTTTAAAGGTTTGGGCGAGATGAGCCCGTTGCAGCTGAAAGAAACGACTATGGATAAAAACAACCGTATTTTGCTGCGGGTGGTGATTCCTAACACCTCAACCGAAGAGGGTAGGGCGGAAGACTTTGAAACCCGCCGTCAGGTGGAGCGCCTGATGGGCAAAGATCCGGAACAGCGTTTCCGTTTTATCATTGAGCGCGCTAAATTTGTTGACAATTTGGATATTTAAGCTAAAGCGGCTGCAAAGATGATTTGCAGCTGTTTTTGTCTGCATACTACGCTTATTTTTGTTTTTTGAAAATCGTTAGGTTGTTTGAGCGGGTGTTTTTATAAACATAAAAAGGAGTATCGTTTGATACTCCTTTTTAACATTCAAACTATTTGAAATTATTTTTTCAAAATAGATTTACCAGCATAAACAGCCATATCGCCTAATTCTTCTTCAATACGAATCAGTTGGTTGTATTTTGCCATACGGTCGGTACGAGACATAGAACCTGTCTTAATCTGACCGCAGTTTGTAGCAACAGCGATATCGGCAATGGTTGTGTCTTCGGTTTCGCCTGAACGGTGAGACAATACAGCTGTGTAGCCATGACGTTGAGCCATATCAACAGCTTTCATTGTTTCGCTCAAAGTGCCGATTTGGTTAACTTTGATCAAAATAGAGTTAGCAATGCCTTTTTCAAAGCCCATAGCCAAACGTTTCGGGTTTGTAACAAACAAATCATCGCCAACCAATTGGATTCTGTTACCCAAAGCAACTGTCAGCAATTTCCAGCCTTCGAAATCATCTTCAGCCATACCGTCTTCAATAGAGAAGATTGGGAATTTGTCGCACAAACCTTTGTAGTATTCAACCATTTGAGCGTTGGTATAGGATTTGCCTTCGCCCTTCATTTCATATTTGCCGTTTTCATAAAATTCAGAAGAAGCAGCATCAATAGCCAAAACAACATCTTCACCTGGTTTGTAACCAGCGTCTTTGATGGCGTTTACAATAAAGGTCAAAGCTTCGTCAGCAGACTTCAAATTCGGAGCAAAACCGCCTTCATCGCCAACGTTTGTGTTTTGACCGGCAGCTTTCAAGTTTTTCTTCAAAGTTTGGAAAATTTCGGCACCCATACGGATAGCTTCTTTAATAGAATCTGCAGAAACCGGCATAATCATAAATTCTTGAATATCAATAGGGTTATCTGCGTGTTTGCCGCCGTTCAAAATGTTCATCATTGGAACTGGCAAAGTGCGAGCCATAGTGCCGCCCAAGTAACGATACAAAGGCAAGCCAGCTTCTTCTGCCTGAGCTTTAGCCACAGCCAAAGATACTGCCAAAATAGCGTTAGCGCCCAAGTTGCCTTTGTTTTCTGTGCCGTCCAAATCAATCATTGTGTTATCAATGTCAATTTGATCTTCTGCTTCATAGCCAGCCAAAGCGTCATAAATTTTGTCGTTTACATTTTCAACAGCTTTCAAAACACCTTTGCCGCCAAAGCGGGATTTGTCACCGTCACGCAATTCTACAGCTTCGTGTACGCCTGTAGAAGCACCTGATGGAACAGCAGCGCGACCGAATGCGCCGGATTGCAAAACAACTTCGGCTTCAACAGTCGGTGTACCGCGTGAATCTAAAATTTCTCTGGCATGAATATCAACAATAGCACTCATTTTTTTCTCCTATTCATAAAATTTTAAGTGTTGGCTATAAATTAGTTTATTTTCTGTTAATGTCAAGCCAAAAGACAGATAAGTCCGCACAAAATATCAAATTAAAAGTCAGCTTTCCTTTTATAGAAACCTTCATAGACTTCTTCATATTTATCATATATTTCCGGTTTTATGATAAAATTCTGCAGATGGTGATAATTATCCGGCGGCAAAGCGTCTTTTTCCAAAGCTGCATCACATTTAACCCTTTTGTTCATAGAAATATATTCAATTTTATTGGCTTGCAGATATTCATTTATATCAAATTCCGGATATCTGTTATGCAAAATGTTATCAATTGCTGCCATATATGGATAAAACCAATAATAGTGATGCAAAGGCTCCCAAACATAAAATATATCACCGCAGTTCAGTACGGTTTTATTCTCGGAATTTTTAATTAAACGTATAATTCTCAGCGTGTTTTTGTTATTATAAAGACACAGCATAAATGCATTGATAAAAATACTGGCAATAAGACACAATTTTATGGTATTTATTAAGACGATGTCGGTTATATCTCGGCAAATTAAGGCAAAAATAACTGCCGAGAAAATAAAAAAGTATACAAAATAATGTGGCAGCACAGCAGAAAAATATAGCAGGTGGAATATTTCGCCAACTAGTAAAATAATTACTATATTTGCGTTAAAATCTGTTTTATGCTTAATAAGAAGAAATACTGATGCGGATATTGCCAAAACAATATATATTCCGTAAGCGTTTATAGGTGGATTATTATAAATAACCAGACCATTGGAAAAAGGAGCCGCATTAAACAGATAACTATTAAACACCCAGTTTAGCTGAAAATATGCTGCCAGCAAATCTGTAAAATATAAAAACAGCAGCGCCGCGCCTAACATCAGCAAAGGTGCCACTGAGGCAATGAATAATGTTCTCCAGCTGACTTGTTTTTTATACAGCAGCCAAATTGTCGGGAATATCAAAGGTAAAATACTGAATATAAGCGTTTGCAAAAATAAAAATGAGATTGTAAAATTAACCCCGCACCACACTAAATCTTTTGTTTTTTTATTTTGGCAAAAAGCAAAAAACTGATATAATCCCAGCAAATAGAAAAAGCGCGCAAAAGTATCAGGCTTAAAAATTGAAAACGTGTACCAGCTTACATAAATTATAAAATAAAAGCATATCGCAAGGCAAGCCGTTTTAGTTCCGCCGAAAAAACGTTTTACCAAAAAGAAAAAAACAGTCAGGCTTCCGGCAGAAAATAATAAAGCCGCAAATCTGGCTATATACAAAGAAGTCTCAAATTGCTGCGGCAGAATTTTCATCATTGGCGTCCAGGTAAACCACAGCAAAGGGTGATGATGTTCAAAAAAATCGCGATAAGGCAAATATCCCTGACTAATAAACCAGCTTACGCGCAAATGCTCCATTTCATCAACAATCGCTGTGTTGCCATAAAAATAGCACAGGACAATACCAAGTGCATTCAAAAAACATATCATCAAAATAAATGGATAAAACGACTTTCGCTGATAGATGTTTTCCATATCAAGCTCCAATGATAATTTAGAACAGCTTTTTTAGTTGACGCCTTTGTCAAGCGGGTCAAAGTTCAGGCGCAGGGTGCTCCAGTTGTCGTAATTGCTCGAATATTTGCCGGCAAACACATCTTTAAACGCCTGTTGAGTGGCAATAATAGCACGCTGCGCGCTTTCGGCAACCGAACGATAGCTTGGGTCGGAATTAAAGCGGCTCATATCCAAGAACTCAATCTTTCTAATACTGCCGTCGCGGTTCAGATATACCCTGATTTCTACCCGCATATTTTCTACACCGATTGCCCCTGGGTCCAAGTTCCAGTTTTGGCGCAGCAGGCTGGCGAGCGCGTCCGTTTCAGTAATGGTTAAATCACTCAAATAAGAACCATTGCTGTTGCCTCCCTCAATGCCCATATTGTTCACCTTTGTACCTTCTTTAATCATAGCGCTTTGCGTGGTTTCGCCAATATCCAAATTTTTGGTATTGTCAATTTCCTGCATCAGACTCTTCAGGGCGCTGCTCTGTAAGGCGGCTTTTTCCTCAGGCTTAGCCTTTTTAGTATCTTTTGGCTTATTATCTGGCTTAGGCTGCGGCTTAGGTTTTGGCTTAGCCTTTAAATCCGGAACAGGCGGTTTTTTCGGAGTCGGTTTCGGATCAGGTTTTTTCTCCGGTTTCTTTTCCGGCTTAGGCGCTTCCAAATAATCTTGTTTTACTTCTGTCGGCTGTTCATCCGGAGCCGCATCTTGCTGTTTTTCTTCCGGTGCGGCTTTTTCTTCTGCTTTTACTGGCTCGGGTTCAGGCGCTGTGTCTTTTGTGTATTGCACTTCTTCTTTACGTTCGGCAACCGTAGCTTTTCGGTCTTCCGGTCCAAACTCGGCTTTAGCCGGCAGATTAGTCATTTCATCTATGCGTACTTGCGACAAATCGACAATAATCGGCGCACTGCCCAAAGTTAAGTCATGATGCCAATTTGGCAAATCAATCATAAAGAGCAGAAACACCGCTATATGCAAAGCTATTGATTGTTTTAAGTACTTGTTCATCAGCTGTTATTTCTTATTTTTAGATTTATTTTTCGCATTGTTTTTACCGGCATAAGGCTTTGCCTCGGTTTTTAAGCCGACTTTGTCGTAACCGGCTTCTTTCAGCATTGCCATAAGTCCGATAACCCGCCCGTAAGCGGTGGTAGTATCGCCGGAAATGGTAACGGATAAAGCATCGTTAGCGCCTTTAATTCCCTTTAAGCGCTCCAAAATATCTTCATCGTTCACCACCGATTCGCCAATGTAATAATAGCCTTCTTTATCCACACTGATATTAACTGAAGTTTCATTTCCTTCAAGGCTCTTTCCACCAACCTTTGGCAAATCCAACGGAATACCTGAAGTCATCAGCGGAGCGGCAACCATAAACACCACCAACAAAACCATCATCACGTCCATCAGGTTGGTAATGTTTACATCTGCTTTGCGGCGGGACTGGCGGCGGGTGTATGAAGAATTTTGCATAAATGCCATGATTATTCTCCCGCCATATCGGCTTTCAAAGTGGTTTCGTCAATTTCACGAGACAGAATGGTTGTAAATTCAGCCATAAAGTTTTCCAGCTTTTTAGCATAACGGTCAATATCAGTGGTGATGGCGTTATAAGCGACCACGGCAGGGATAGCTGCAATCAAACCAAATGCAGTGGTAAACAAAGCTTCGGCAATACCCGGAGCCATAGCGGAAAGTGAGTTGCTTTGAGTTGCGGCAATGGCGTTAAAGCTGTTGATAATACCCCAAACCGTACCAAACAAACCAATCAGCGGAGCTACTGAACCGGTAGTCGCTAAAAAGCCCAAGTGCGTATCCAAACTATCAAGCTCTTTATCCATAGAAACCACCATGGCTTTTTCAATACGCTGTTGCAAAGAAACGCCGCGGATACTGCGGTCAGTTTTGCCTTTCATTAAAGTATTGCGTTTCCATTCGCGCATGGCGGCAACAAACATAGAAGACATCGGGTCGCGCGGACGATTGCCGATAGCTTCAAAAAGTCTGTCCAGCGAGCCGCCGGACCAAAAAGCCTCTTCAAATTTTTTAGACAGGCTGCGGACTTGGCGCAAGGTAGAAAATTTTTCCATAATAATCGCCCAAGACCAAACCGAGACGGCAATCAAGCCAATCATTACCACCTTGGTAATGGTATCAGACGACCAAACCAAATCCCATAAAGACATTTGTTCTGTTGCGGTTTGAGCAACATCAGAAAGAGTTTGTGTTTCCATTTGTATAACCTTATTAAATTGCAATTTTCTTTTATTGGCTCGTAAATTATCACGAATTATTAAATATTCAATTAAATTTTAACAGAAAATGACATTTTTTGTATAAAAAATATCACGGTAAATTTCCAAACTTACATTTGAAAATTTAACCGTGATATATTGTGTTGCATTGACTAGCTGAACAAGGTGCGTGCCAACATGTAGATAACCGAACCTGCGATTATATAGCATAAGCCAGCAAAAATAGTTCCAAGACTCCAGTTAAAGCTCAACACTTCGCTGAAAGAAGCAAAGAGAGAACCAATCCACCAAAAGAAAATGGCGACCAAAACCGGACCAAGAATATCACCCAGCTTCGAAAAATCAGATTTCAAAAACCAGCCGATCAACAAAAACACGATGAAAGCAATAAGAAGTCCCATAATAATAATTTTTTTAGGATTTAACGAATGAATTTAATTAACACGAAATTAAAGTAAATTATAGCGTTTTCCCTAAAAAAAGAAAACATGAGACCTGTAATTGCACAACAAAATATGTAAAACAAAATCATCCTATAATAAATACCTTAAACACCTTTATTATAGGACATTTTTTAGATTTTGACAATAAAAAAAAGGAGCTCGCGCTCCCATATTATTTTTTGCTTTGAAACCATTTTACCGCATCGGCACATTGTTCCTGCGTCATACCCTTAACGCGGCAGCGGTTTACTTCAATAGTCGGAGCTTTATCCAAGTTGAAGCAGCCTTCACCCAGCAAAACAATGTCTTTATAAGTTCTAACCCCTGGATTTAGGCGATTCATTTGAATAGCCGTATCCATTTCCGGCCAGTGGAGCTTAAAGCTGAAGTTGTTTATTTTTTCCGTTAAGTCGTTAAGCACATAAATACGCAAAGAACAACGTATCCAGTTATCAAAGCTCTTGTTTATTTTGTAATCTTCATAAGATATCAAAATAGAGCGCGGCGGATTGTCGGCAACAATTTCTCCGTTTACCATTTTCAGACTGAAAACTTTGCGACTGCTGTTGTCATATTCCTTTTCAGTTTTTTCAGAATCTACAAAGTTTCTAACAACATAATTAGGCGCTCCGTTTTCATCAAGTAAAGGCTTGCTGTCCGGCTTTGCCTGACTGTTTGTTTTAGTTTGAGTCGTTTGGCTATTAGACGTGTTTTGCGCATTTTGCTTAGGAGCAAACATCTGCGCCTGCGCCGTATTTATACCCAAAAACAAAATTGTCAGTAAACAAAGCTTTTTCAGCATATCAGCTCTCCGCTAAATGAGGGTGAATTATTTGATGCTGTCAAGAGTTGTGACGGCTTTTTGCAAATCTTTTATTGAATTTTGATAATTTTCTGAAATTTTTGCAACTTCATTGTTTTTTTCGTCTTCAGCCTGTTTGGCAATCACGCTTTCGGGCACATCTTTAAATTCGGAATAATACTCTGGATTCTTCGAGTCGATATAGTCAAAGTTGTTTTTGCAGCCTTCTGTTTTGCTGACGACTTTACTGTTTTTAATTTCTACCTTGTCGCCCTCGTTCATGCAGGATTCAACGGTGTATTCCAAGTTATCAAACAACAGAAAGCATTTGTCTGTATCAACGCTTGTTTCAAAGCTTTTTTGCGTGTGCGGAGCAATATCCGAAAGAGTGATGTCGGTATTAACAACCGTTTTCGCATCGTTTCCACTTTTTACCTTAATGTCCGAGCCGTCAATCACGTATTTGCCCGAGATATTGTCGGTCCATTTAAAGTTCAATTTAGCTTCTTTTACAGCTTTATCCATACGGTTGAAAGCGGTAACCATAAAGTTACATTTATCAATTAAACCGTCTTTATTGGCAATTGGTTTTATGTTTTCTATACGAAACAAAATTGCTTCCGGCTTAGATGAAGCTTCATCTTCTTTTTTTTCTTCTGCCATTGCCGGATTCATCAAGGCAAACAATGTCAAAAAGCTGATACCTGAAACTAAAATTTTATTAAACATACGCATCTTTATCACTCCAAAGGGTTAAATATGGTAACATATATATAACTTTATTGTTTAATTTTCCTTAATTTTTCAAAAAAATCAATTTTCCTGCAATTTTCTTTGCAGGCGCAGCAAATCACTCCATGACTTAGATTTTTGCTGCGGAGAGCGCAGCAAAAATGCTGGGTGATAGCTGCATAAAGCTGAAATTACCTCGCCGTTCGAAGTTTTATAATCCAATACTTTTCCGCGCAAATGTGAAATGCTGTCAGCATTATCCAATAAAGCGTTTGCCGCACTGGCACCCAGCAAAAATATGCATTTTGGCTTAACCAACTCTATTTGCCGCTGTAAAAAAGGCAGGCAGACCGCCACTTCTCCGTCGGTTGGCGTACGGTTTCCGGGAGGACGCCACGGCAATACGTTGGTAATATAGCAATCTTCGCGTTTTAAGGCGATTGCTGTCAGCATTTTGCTCAAAAGCTGACCGCTGCGCCCGACAAACGGCTTGCCTTGCATATCTTCATCAGCCCCAGGAGCTTCACCGATAAACATTACTTGTGCTGACGGATTGCCACTTCCAAACACCGTGGAATTTGCCGAAAATTTTAAGGAGCAGCCCTCAAATTTTTCCATGGCAATTTTTAATTCGTCTAAGGTTTGGGCAGACGCACAGATTTCCCGCGCGTTTATGCAGGCGCTATTGTTGCTTTGCGCCAGCAAAGTTGTGGCAGGACGCTGCGGCGCCGATGCTTGCGAAACAGCCATCGGTGCTGGTGTTGCTGCTTTTGCGGTGTCAGGCGTTTGTTTTGCCAAAGCGTCAAAAGGTTTTTCGGCGTAAATTTCATCAACTCCGCCCAGCATATACCAACGCAATATTCCTTCCAAATCTTCCATTTTTTCTCCCTGACTGCCAATCATACTCTAAAATACATTTTTTGCAATACGATAAAGACTCTTTACACATTGCTAATAAATTTTATATATTATACAAACAGATTGTGCATTAAGGTAAAAAGTTATGAGAGATATTATGAAAAAGACTGTTTGCGCCGTTATTTTATTGTCTGCCGCCGTTTTGGCATGCTCGCAAAATGTGTTTGATTTTGGAAAACAATCACAAAGGTCAGATACGGAGAGTAAAGAGACTATTCAACACTCAAATTCCTTATACGGAGCGGTTTTGGCGGCGCATGTCGCTCATATTCGTCATGACTATGAAGACGCTGCTGCGTACTATAAAATAGTTTTGGAAAAATCTCCGCAAAACAAAAATGTTGCTAATGCGGTTTCAAATATTATGCTGTATCTAGGAAAATTTGACGAGGCAGCTGTTTATGCTGAAGAAAGCATTAAAGGCGGCAATAAATCTTTAGTGCCGGTTATCATTGTGGCGTCTAGAGATTTTAAGGAAGGCGATTATGCTAAAGTGCGTAAAGATATTCTGCCTTTTGACCGCGATCCTTTCTATAAAAAAGTTGTTCGTCCGCTGTTCGACGCTTGGACTTTTGCCGGAGAACAGCAGGAAAAGGCTGCGGTTGCTTCCTTGAATAAAATAAAAGGTAAAAGATATGATGCGCTGAAGTTGATGCACTCCGGTATGATTTATGATTATTTAGACAATTATCGAAAAGCCGATGAAACTTATAGAAAATTTCTAAAATCATACTCAGAGGAAATTAACTATCGTTTGCTTGACGTAATGCTTAATTTTTATATTCGCCATAATCAAAAAGATGTGGCTTTGCAGATTTTTAATCATTACAAAGAAAATGGCGCTATGGCTTTGCTGCTGACAAGCCTGCGGCAAAAAATTGACAATACGGATTCTTCTAGCCCCGCCATAATAGATACTCCGCAAAAAGGCTTTGCTGATGTAATGTTTAATCTTGGCACAATGTACCGCATGGAGAATATTCCTGAGGTGGCACAAATTTATTTAGCGGCTTCGGTTTATTTGAATCCGGACTATGAAGTTACAAAATTTGCCCTAGCGAATGTTTATGAAAATATGGGTGACTATGCCGATGCCAACAGAATTTATGGGCAGATTGATAAAAATTCATCTTCTTACTATTTAGCTCGTTTGAAAAATATTGAAAATTTGAACGCTCTCAAAGATTATAAAACAGCTGAAAAGTATTTGCGTGAAATGTTAAAAGAATATCCGAACAATGTTATGCTTTTAAGTAATTTAGCTGATATTGAACGCGAGCTCAAACAAAATAAAGAGGCGATGAAATTGTATCATCAAGCGTTGGAAGTTCAAAAGAACCCTGACCAAACCAGCTGGTCGATTTATTATGCGCTTGGTGCTTTGTATTATCAGGAAAACGAATATGAAAAAGCGGTTGCATATTTGAAAAAGGCGGTTGAGCTTAGCAACCGGAATCCGAATGTGCTAAATTATTTGGGATATGTGTATTTGGATAATAACAAAAACGTTGACAGTGCGGTGCAGATGATTTTGGAGGCCTACCATAATTATCCGTATGAAGGACATATTATTGACAGTCTTGGCTGGGCGCTTTTTAGAACAGGCGAATATGATAAAGCTGTATATTTTTTGGAGCAGGCGGCAGACATCAATCCTGAAAATGCAGTAATCAGCGACCATTTGGGCGATGCTTATTGGTTTGTGGGGCGTGAAAATGAGGCTGTTTATCAATGGCGCCACGCACTTGTTCTAAAAGAAGATGAAAATATTTTGGATAAAGAAAAAGTGCAGCATAAAATCGACAGCGGTACTGCCGATAACACGGTTTTGCATTTGACCAATCCTGAAGTTTTGCGGAATTTACAGAAAATTATCAAAAACTGAAAAATTGCTTTTATCTTTGCTACTTGACAAAATTTAGATTTTCCCTTAATTTGTTTTGTATAAAGCCTATTATTTAGTTATTAAAAATTATTAGTTATGAATGATTTATCTATCACAGTTCCGTTACTGTCAGTCTATTTTTTGCTTATAGCCAGCGGTTGTGCCGAGTCGCCAGATTTAGAGGCTCCTAAGCGCTGCAACAAACTCCGTTACGGTAGTTTGATTTGCACGGCTTTATTTTTGCTGGCAATGTTTGCTTGGATGATATTTTTCTCCGGTAAACCTCAAAACCATAAAATGGCTGATGTGCTGTTTTGGTCATGCAATGCTCCTGCCTTTGTAATGTCTTTTGTCGGTTTGTATGAAGTGCAGCAAAAACGCGGCACGGAACTTAAAAATTTTGAGGCAGTTGCAGCTCTTGGCTTTTTATACGCAGCAATTTTTGTGCAAGTTGCATATCTAATCTATTTGCTGGTTGCCTGATAAGTGTTTCATATTTAAAACCCCGAGTTCTGACTGAACTCAGGGTTTTCTTTTAAAAACATATAAAATGTATTTAAGCTTTATGTTGCTCAATCAAAGGCTTGAAAACCTGATACATTTTTTCGTAAGCCGGCTTTTTAAACTCTACGGCAAGCTTTACAGCCTCTTCTAAAGTTCCCCATTTAAAAGCCTTAAATTCCGGTTCTGCCGTTTGCAGGTTAATGTCGGAATCTTTACCATCAAAATAAAATAGCGACCAATACATATCTTGTCCGGCATTGTCAAATCCGCGTTTGTGCATAGAGGCAATCACAGCTGGCGGAAAGCGGTAGCGCGCCGCTTCTGTTAAAGTTTCGATTCGTTTTAATCCTTTTAATGAAGTTTCTTCCTCTAATTCTCTTGCGGCAGCTTGCTCCGGTGTTTCGCCGGATTCGATACCGCCCTGCGGAAACTGCCAAGAATCAACCATATCATTGCGCTGACAGAGCAAAACTTTTTTATCGGCGCGGAAAACCACTATACCGGCATTGCGTCTAAACCATTCAGCCATTATTTTTTGCCTTCTTTATTAAGTTTGGGTAGAATGCCGACATAGGTATTGTCATATTGTCCGTACAGATACAGTGCTTTAACCAAATCCAGAGCTCTAATAAGCTGGTAGTCTTTTTTATCTTCTTCAGAAAGTTTATCCGAATTTTTATCGCCGGCTTTTTTCTTGTCCGCCTGTTCATTCTTCAAGGCACCTTTTAAGTCGGCTTCGCTGATGTTCCAGCCGTTGTCTTCAATTTCTTCCACTTTTGCAAATTTTACTTCAATATCCGGCTCAATTCCTTTAGCCTGAATAGAGCGTCCGGACGGTGTGTAATAGCGGGCTGTGGTCAAACGCATACCGCCGCCGTTAGGAAGCTGCGATAGGGTTTGCACCGAACCTTTGCCGAAAGATTTTTCACCAATGATAACGGCGCGGTGGTGGTCTTGCAAAGCACCTGCTAAAATTTCTGCTGCTGACGCCGTTCCTTCATTGATAATCACCACAATCGGCAAACCTTCGGCGATGTCTCCGGTAGAAGCTGAATATTTTATAGTGTCTTCAACATTGCGTGAGCGGGTGGAAACAATTTCTCCTTGCTCTAAAAACAAATCAGAAACGTCTACTGCCTGATTCAACAGTCCACCCGGATTGTTGCGCACGTCTAATACAATACCGGCAAGTTTGTTTTTCAGTTTCTTTTGAGCATTGGTTACTTCTTTTTTCACATTTTTGCTTAGCTCTTCATCAAATGTAGAAATTCGGATATATAAAATATCGTCATTTTTGATGGCGCTTTTAATGTCGTCTACTTTAATTTCGGCGCGGCGGAGCGTAACCGTGAACGGTTTTTTGTTAGCGCGCTTGAAGGTTACTTTTACTTTTGATCCTACTTTGCCGCGCAGTTTATCAACCACTTCGTCAAGAGTCTGTCCAATCACAGTTTTGCCGTTTACTTCGGTAATATAATCACCAGCTTTTATCCCTGCTTTTGCAGCCGGAGTTCCGTCTATCGGCGAAATAACCTTGACTAAGCCGTTGTCGGTGGTGATTTGAATGCCTAAACCACCGAATTTTCCTTTAGTTTGTTCGGTCATATATTTATAGTCCTTGGCGGTTAAATAGCTGGAGTGCGGATCCAATGACGATAACATGCCGTTAATTGCCGCTTCAATCAGCTGTTTGTCGCTGACTTCTTCAACATAAGTCATTTTAGTGCGTTCCATTACTTCTCCGAACAAATTAAGCAGCTCATAGGTGCTAACCTGCTCATCTTGTTCGGTTTTGCTTTTGGCAGTTGCACAGCTGGCAATCAAACTCAAAATTAAGGTGTAAACAATCAACGATTTTTTTAGCATGTTTGGTTCCTCTTATTTTATTTTTTTATCCATGTATCAGGGTCAACAGGATGGTTGTTTTTGCGAATTTCAATATGTAACTTGCTGTCGGCATCAGCAGGCATTGTCCCGACCGGCTCGCCGGCAAGCAGCATTTGTCCGACTTCAGTGTCGGTTTCGCCTAAGCCGCTCAGCAAAGATGTGTAGCCGTCGCCGTGGTCGATAATCACCAAATTGGCAAAGTTCTTAAAAGGTCCGGCATAAATTACGTTGCCGTCATAAGGTGCAATAACTTGTGCTTTGGCTGCGGTTTTAATGTCTATACCATTAGAATATACGCCTTTAGACAATTCGGAATGAAACGCCGTAACAATCGGACCGCGGGCAGGGCGGGTCAAACGCCCCTTTGCCTTGCTGAAATCTGTGGTTGCAGTTGCTGTGGTATAAGTGTTTTCCATTTCGTCAATAGCCTCTAAGCCGTGGCTTTCTTTATGGATTCTCTTCAATTCTTGTTCGCGGGCTATACGGGCTTTTTCAGCCATTTGGCGGCGGTTAATCTCTTTTTGCTTTTCCAATTTTTCCAGCAAATCTCTCAGGTTGTGCGCTTGGCTTGCCAGCAAATCAGCTTTCTTTTTTGCCTCTTCGCTTTTGCTGGAAATTTGACCATACATCTCATTTTTTTGCTGAGATAATTTTTTCATATCCTCTTGCTGCTGCGCCAGTTTTTTATTGTCTTTTTCCAAATCTTGCAGGCGCAGGGCAATTTGTTCTTTTTGGTTGCTGATGTCTTCAATACTTTTACGGATGGAGCTGGCGCGGTTTTCCAAAGAATGTACGCTGCCGCGCAGTAAAATGCTGCTGCGCATAACTTCAACCGGAGACAGCGGCTGCACCAATACGGCTTCGGAAGGTCGCAAAGCTAAGTTTTGCAACGCCGCCAAGGTTTCTATCAGCATATCGTTTTCCGAATTAAATTTTTCTTCGGATTCGCTGAGTTTTTTTTGCAAAACGGCAAGTTCTTCCTGCTTTTTGCGCACTTCATCTTCGCCGTTTTGAATTTTTTTTGCGGCGGCAATCAATTTTTGATTAACATTTTTAAGTTCTTCTTTAAGTTTATTAGCTTTTTGCTCCATTTCCATATGTTCTTTGGAAACGCGCTTAGCCTCGGCTTCCACTTTGGCAACTTCCGATGCGGAAACAGCTGCTGCCGAAGCAGTGCTTGCGCACTCTCCGGCTGCAGCTAACAAAATTAAAGTCAAAATTAAAAATTTTTTCTGCACAATATTAAAGTCCGTTCTTTTATTTTTTCAGCAAAGAATGACCAGTCATATCGGCAGGTTTTTCCAAGCCCAATAAATCAAGCAAAGTCGGGGAAACGTCAGCCAATCTACCGTCTTCCATGCCTTTTACATTTGCCGGAGCGTTATATAAAACGGCCTGAACTTTGCCCACTGTGTGTGCGGTGTAAGGCTGACCAGTTTTTTCATCAACCATTTTTTCTACATTGCCGTGGTCGGCGGTTACAAATAAAACGCCGTCAACGTCTTTAATGGCTTTCATCACGCGTCCCAAAGACTTGTCAACAGCCGCAACAGCCTGCAGAGCTGCCGACATGATACCAGTATGACCTACCATATCGCCGTTGGCAAAGTTGCAGATAATCGTGTCAAACTTTTTGCTTTCAATAGCGTTTACCAAAGCATCAGTTACTTCATATACGCTCATTTCCGGTTTCAGGTCATAAGTGGCAACTTTCGGACTGTTAATCAAAATGCGCTCTTCGCCTTTAAACATACGTTCTTCGCCGCCGTTAAAGAAAAATGTAACGTGCGCATATTTTTCGGTTTCGGCAATACGCAGCTGGGTCATACCATGTTCAGAAACTACTTCACCGTAAATATTCTTGAGCTGTTCCGGCGCAAAAATAGTTTTCATAAAACGGTTGTGGTCAACAGAATATTCAGCCATACCGATGCACTCAGAGAATTTTACAATTTTATTGCGGGCAAAGCCTTCAAATTTGTCATCGCCCAAAGCGTATGTAATTTCGCGGGCGCGGTCGGCGCGGAAGTTTGCCATCAAAAAGGCATCGCCGTCATTTGCGCCTTGATAATCGCCGATAACGCACGGAACCACAAATTCATCGTTAACTCCGGCAGTGTAAGAAGCTTTGATTGCTTCATCGGCAGTAGCATAGCGCTTGCCATTGGCGGAAACAATATTGTTATAGGCAAGCTCAACTCTATCCCAGCGCTTGTCTCTGTCCATAGCATAAAAACGACCAGCTAATGTTGCCAATTTAACCAACGGCATATCTTTAATAGAGTTACTGAAATCGGCTAAAAAGCCTTCGGCAGATGTCGGAGGTGTGTCGCGTCCGTCTAAAAATGCGTGTACGTCAACTTTAATGCCGTTGCGGTTCAAAATTTCGCACAAAGCGACAATATGTTCCTGATGAGAGTGAACTCCGCCCGGAGACATCAAGCCCATAACATGACAGGTTTTTCCATTAGCTTTTAAGGTGTTAATCAAATCAACCACCACCGGATTCTTTTCCAAAGTGTGTTCTTTTACAGCTTGGTCGATTTTCGGCAAGTCTTGCATAACCACGCGTCCGGCACCCAAATTCATATGACCTACTTCGGAATTGCCCATTTGACCTGTCGGCAAGCCGACATCTAATCCTGAAGTTTCTACAAAGCAGTGTGGGCAGGTTTTTAACAGCTCGTGCCAATTTGGAGTTTCGCCCATTTCAATAGCGTTATCTTTGGTTGCTTTGCTTCTGTATCCCCAGCCGTCCAAAATAAGTAACATAACCGGTCTTTGCATCAATGTATCCTTTCATTAAATCAGAAATCTTTTAAACTATTCACTATTATATATAGGAAAACAAATTTTAAAAGCACTATTTTTTTATTTATAAACAGACTTATTTTTAAAAAAGTATAAAAATATGATTTTTTATTGACATAAAGTGTGAGTATTCATAAATTAAAACCAAATATTAAGGATATAAAATGAAAAAAAATCTGTTGGTTATTGCTTTTTTACTGATGGCGTCGCCGGTTTGCGCCGGAGAATTTTTTTATGACGTTTCCGGTGTGGGTAATTCTTTTTATGGCTATAGTGATTATGCCGGAAAGTATCGCCCGCTCTATAAACATAACCATACTCCGGCTGCCGCTGAAATATATTCGTCTGCTGGTTATCACTTTGATGATGAAACTTCATTCAAGCTGGGATTTGATTTGCAGGCTGCCGGCGGTAAAGAGGTAGAAGATTATAATCAGGGCAAATGGGGCGAAAATATTTACGGAACTTTGGAAACAGCTTATGGTGAATTTAGTTTGGGACAAGTTTATAACGCCGCTTATCAGCTGGCGGTGGGTGCTCCGAAAGTAGGGTATTTTAAAGCCAATAATTCACCGATAACCGACTTTATCGCCAATCCGAATTGGCAGCGTCACAGCCGCACCTCCTCATATCGCACGCTCAATTCAACTTATTTAAACACAGATGCCGATGCGCCGAAAATCAGCTATACCACGCCGGAATTTTACCGCACCAAGCTGGCTCTTTCATATACTCCTGACAGTTATTCTCAAGCAGGTCTGATTAACAAACACAGCCGCTATGATAGTCGTTCATCGTATGCAGCTGGCTTATACAATCATCAGGAGCTGGGAACTTGGGAAGTGGAAAGCTCGCTTGGTTATGCTTATAATCGTAAAAACAATCAGGAAGTTTCTGCCGGATTAAGCGTCTACCGCAAGGGCTGGACTTTAGGTGGCTCTTATCGTAAGTCTTTTACTTCTTCAGGCGACTATGCCTTGAATGATGTTGCCAGTTTGCCGTATTATTTTGACGGCTATCGTAAAGGCAGTGCTTATAATTTGGGACTTAGCTATGAGTTTGGACCTTTGACCACGGGTGTTTCCTATTTTGCTTCATCGGCGGATAAAACTGATAATAAAGATAAAATTGTAACTTGGGCAAATAAAATTGCAGTGCATAAATACGTGTCTCTGTATTTGGCGGCGGCTTATGCTGAATACACTGGCGGACAGACCATAGAAGAAAATAACCGTGGCTATGCGTTTATCAGCGGTTTGGAAGTGGAGTTTTAACAGTATGTCGCATATTTTGTTTGTTTCCGATAATGCCGATTTTGTCGAGGATTTGAAAGCGCAGGTGTTACGTTTTGCTCCGGATTTTTCATTTGTTGAAACAGCTCCCGACCTGTTGCTGGTTGATGAAAATGAAGAACAGTGCAATGATTTGCGGCAGAAATACCCGTCGGTTCCTCTGATTTTTCTTTCATCGGAAAGCAAACAGAACGATCGGCTGAATATTTATGTTAAAAAGCCGTTTACTTTAATGAATTTTCTCGATGTTTTGCGCGCGGCGAATAATAATTTAGACAACTCCGAGGACGGTTATTTGACTTTTAATGGCTACGAACTGCGCCCTAATTTGCGTGAAATTGTCGATTTGCCCAGCGGCAAAGTAACCAAGCTGACTGAAAAAGAAATAGGTATTCTGAAATATTTGTATAAAACTCAAGGAACTTATGTTTCTAAAACAGATTTACAGTTGAACGTTTGGAAATATAGCGAAGGTGTTGCTACTCACACCATTGAAACCCACATTTATCGGCTGCGCCAAAAGGTTGAACAAAATGGCGGACGTCGTTTGATTGTAACGTATAACGGCGGCTATATGCTGCAGCAGGACGATGGCGATGCCTAAAATGACGCCGAAGGAAAATCCTAAAATCACAATGTATGTCGGGGCAATTTTTCGTGCCGCCAACCGTTATATTGCGGATAACAAGCTTTTTACGCTTTGTGTTTTTGTGGTCAATATGGCTTATATGCTGACTTTCAAATCCATAGACGGCGGCTTGTCTAATCCGCTTAGCTTGGTTTGGGCTGTTACTTACTATATTTTTTGGTGTGCTTTCTATCGTTATTACTACCATCTGAAACCCTATATTTTGAGTAAAACCCTGCTGGGCAGTATGGCTCCTTCGTCAAAGGCTTTGGTGTTGATGTTTGTGGTGATAATGGGATTGGCGCTTTTGCCGATGCTGCCGCTTTTCTTAGGCTTCAACGATGTTTATTTGGATTATTATGAGCGCTATATGTCGGCAATAGAAAACATGTCGGACGCCAAAGGAATAGGAACTTCTTTTGTTAATGTTTTGGTGGTTTACGGCGTTATGGCGCTGCTGGCTCCACATCTGATTTGCAAGCCATATTTGGCGTGGATTTCCTCATTGCGGGGGCATAATGCTTCTTTCCGTAAAGCTGGCAACAAGACCCGCGGCAATTATACTGCTTTTGTAATCATTTCCGCGGCGCTGCTCTATCCCGAGGCGCTTAGTTTGCAGATTGACCGCATTTTTAATTTGCAGGAGTGGTTTCACTATACCGTAAGCACGGTGATATTTGTTTATACCAACATTATTTTTGCAAAAATGTATGATTTATTTTATTTAAAGCACTAATTAGCTGTTTCTTTGATGCCACAGTAGCCGCAGTAGTCTGACTTTGCTTTTCAGCGTTAAATCGGAAAAGGTGATAATTCCTTCATTCACCAGCTTTTGATACTCTTGTTTGAAATATGCCTCAAGCTCGTTTTTATTTTCTTTGCTTTTAGAAATTTTCGACAGCACCATTTTCAAAGAAAGGCTGATGCGTTTTTTGCGGATAGTCTGCCATTGTTCCATTTTATTTTTTGCCGTAAAATAATTATATACGTGGCGGATTCCTCGAATGTAGTCATGAATTTTTTTCACGGAAAACGAACTGCGGACAATGGAAGGGGAAGAAGTGTTATACATATATAGCTTTTCGCTGATTAGCGCAAAACGCTCTATATTAGAAAAAACGCAGGCGGTAAACGGCCAGTCTTCATAATAGATTCCCTCAATAAAGCGGAATCTTTTTAAAGCGCTGGTACGATATAATTTGTTCCAAACCACGGCAGAAACCAAACGGTATTTATACAAATCATTCAGCGGGTTGCTGCAAATTTTGAAATTAACTTTATCCGTATCATAGTTTTTGGTATTTAACGCATCTTTGCCGATACGGCAGAATTTTTGTGAAACCACAATCGGACATTCGGCTTTTTGCGCTGTTTTATAAAAAATTTCCAAAGCTTGTTTATGCAAATAATCGTCAGCATCTAAAAAGAACACATAGTTGCCGCTGGCTACTTCCAGTCCGTTGTTGCGGGAAGCCGATAGCCCTTGATTTTCTTGCGTAATAACTAAAAACCGCCGATCTTTTGCCGCGAATCTAGCTAAAATTTCTCCGCTTTTGTCGGTGGAACCATCGTTTACGCAAATAATTTCTATATTAGAAAAAGACTGCTGAATAACACTATCCAAGCAGCGTGGTAAAAACTTTTCCACGTTATAAATCGGAATAATCACAGAAATAGCCACAGCGGCGGTATCGGTCATCAATCATAATCCATAAATTCAACACACCCATATATTTAAGCCATTTGTTTTATGAAGTCAAATGTTAAAGCAAATTTTCTCAGCATATAAAGTCAGATACAAAAAAGAACAGCCCATATGGGCTGCTCTCTGTTTGCTTTTATGACAATGTCAAATTATTTTGCAGCGTCAATAGCGGCTTGTAAATCTTTGGCGCGCATAGTTTGAATGTGTTTGCCGTTAACAATTACAGTCGGAACGCCGTTAACTTGAATTTTTTGAGATAAGCTGAAAATTTCATCCAAGTTGCTGTTAACTTCAGCAGATTCTACATCGGCTTTATATTTGTCAAAGTCAATGTTCAAACCTCTGGCAATACCATCAACAGTGTCTTTTGTAACTCTGCCTTCTGCAGCCATCAAAGCTTTGTAAAAGTCAATGAATTTGCCTTGTTTATAAACTGCTAAACCAGCTTGAGCTTGATAGTGAGAATTTTCCGGATCAACAAAAGACAATGGCTTAAACACAAATTTAACATCGGCGTTTTTAGCCATAACTTCTTCCAAAGCCGGAGCTAATCTCTTGCAGAAGTGGCAAGAAAAGTCAAAAAATTCCACAACGGTTACTTTAGCGTCTTCCGGACCAACAAACGGAGCGTTTGCCGAAGAGTTGATTTCTGGAACGTATTTGCTTAATGCTTCTTCAGCAGCTTTTCTTTGTTCTTCTTGTTGTTGAATTTGGTAAGCCTGCAAAGCGTCTACAACCATTTTAGGGTTGGCTTTAAGAGCTTCTTCAACGCTGGCAGTCGGAGCAGCTGTACCGGTCGTTTTGCATTTCAGGCTGCAAACCAAAGCGGCTGCAGCTAAAACAACAGCGACAGTAGAAAGAATTATTGAAAAATTTTTCATCTAGATATGTCCTTATAAATAATTAACGTTCAAATCACTTTCAAAAATAGCTGAGATTTCTGAAATTTGCAAGGGTAAAAAATAGTTTTGCAAACAAAAAATAAGAGTGGACAAGCTTGCTTTTTATTAGTACAAAGAAAAATTATATTAAAGGGAGATAAAAATGTTCAATGTTAAAATTTCATTATTTTCCGGCACCAGAGAGCTGGAGCATAAAATAGATTTAATGCACGACAAAGTGATTGAGTGTGCCATGTTTTTTAAGGAAGCGTTTGCTATATTTTTGAAAGAAAAACGCAGCTTGTCCTATCGCCGTGCCAGCAAAAAAATTAAAAACATTGAAGCTCAGGCAGACGATTTGCGCCGCGAAATCGAAAGCAGCCTCTATGCGCAGAACCTGATTCCAGATTTGCGCGCCGATGTGTTGCAAATGGTTGAAAATATTGATAAAGTTATCAATGAATTTGATGAAGTAGCGCACAAGTTTTATATTGAACAGCCGGATATTCCCGAACAATATCAAGATGACTTTAAGCTGTTGGTTAAGCAGGTTTCGGATTGTGCTGAAAATATGGCGATTTCATCGCGTGCTTTTTTCCGCGACTTTGTAACGGTGCGCGACTATGCGCAAAAGGTATATTTTTTGGAGCATGAAAGCGACAAAACCAGCGCTCGTTTAAAGGAAAACGTGTTTGCTTCCAACATGGAATTGGCGCATAAAATTCAGCTGAATATGCTGATTGGCGAAGTCGCCGATGTGGCAGATAAAGCCGAAGACTGCATAGACGCGTTGTTGATTTTCACCATTAAGCGAGATATCTAATGGACATCAGCTATTTATTTTATTTAAGCAGCGGCTTGTTTTTGGGCTGGTCTTTGGGGGCAAATGACGCTTCAAACATTTTTGGAACGGCGGTCGGCTCCAAAATGGTTCGCTTTACGACCATAGCTTTAATTTCCTGCTTTTTCGTGATTTTGGGAGCGGTGTACGGCGGCGCTGGCACTAGCAAAACCTTGGGTAGTTTGGGTGCGGTAAATGCTTTGGCTGGAGCTTTTATGGTGGCGCTGTCGGCGGCTTTGGCGGTTTATTCAATGGCGCGCACTGGTTTAAGCGTTTCTTCGTCGCAGGCGGTGGTTGGAGCCATTATCGGCTGGAACTTATACGCTGGTAAAACCACGGATTTGCAAACATTGGCTCGCATTTGTTCCACGTGGACAGTGTGCCCTATGCTTTCCGGTGTGGTTGCGGTAATTTTATATTTTATCTTCAAGCGCATCTTAAAATATTCGCACGTTCATCTGTTGATGCAAGACCAAATCACCCGTATCGGCTTGGTGGTGACAGCTGCCATCAGCGCCTATGCTTTGGGCGCTAACAATATTGCCAACGCAGTGGGAATGTTTGTAGAATCGTGTCCGTTTAAGCCGCTGAAAATCGGCAGTTTTGCTACGTTTACTCCGGAACAGGTGCTTTTCTTTTTAGGTGCGGTGGCGGTCAGCGTCGGTATTTTGACATATTCTAAAAAAATCATTATGACGGTTGGCAACAACCTGATGAAAATGACGCCGATTATGGCGTGGATTGTGGTGCTGTCGCAAGCTATTGTTTTGTTGCTGTTTTCATCAGTAACTTTGCATAATTGGCTGGAAAGCCATGCGCTGCCGTCTTTACCATTGGTGCCGGTTTCCAGCACGCAAGCGGTTATCGGTGCGATTGTCGGCTTGGGGCTTTTGAAGGGCGGACGCGGTATAAACTGGACGATTGTCGGAAAGATTATGGTCGGCTGGGTTGCCGCTCCGGTAATTTCCATGGCGATTTGCTTTATCAGCCTGTTCTTTTTAGAAAATGTGTTTAATCAGGTCGTATATATTGCCAATTAGCAAAAATTGACGCTGCTTTTAGATATTTCTTAATAAATTTGCGTTAGCATAAGGCAAATTTATGGGAGATGTTTTATGATGAAAGCTCATAGCCACACTTTAGGTTTGTTAAACGCGCAATATCGCAGTGTTTTGAAAAAATGCTTTATGCTGAATTTGGTTGCCGCCTCTTTGCTTGCGGCGTTTCCGGTGGCTGCAGATGATTGGAATTCTAATCAAACAGCCAACACCAGCAATACAGGGAATTTGGATGCTAAAGGTCAACTGACTGTTGGCTATCTCAAAGACTATATGGGAACCACAATCAGTACCGATACCGGAGACAACAAGCAGTCTATCGGCACTTTGTTTATTGACCAAAACTACACGCAGGAGCTTTTTTCGGAAGGTTCTGACCCAACTCAATTTAAGGTCGGTGCCTGGATATTTGATAACGGTAATGTCTACACCGGCTACAAATATGATTCTTCCACCGGACAAATCTCGGAAGTAACCGGCGGTGTTATCATTTCTAACAAACACAATACCCGCGCTTTAATGAATCAGGTCGGCGGCGGTGTTTTTGTGGTTGGCGATGAAGATGAAATCGGGACGCAGCCGCTGATAAAAATTGTAAATACTACCTTCGAAAATAACAGTGCCAGCGCCAATAACCCGACCGGAATGGTTACGGCCGGTGCGATTGCCAATTACAGCAATAACCAGGACAATGTTATCAGCAACAGCAAATTTACCGGCAACTATGTAATGGGTGAAAAAACAATTTCCGGCGGTGCGGTTTCTAACTTTGCCTTGGATGATACGGATAAAGGCTATTTGTTGTCTCAGAATAACCAATATACCGGCAACTATGCGGCAAATGAAACTTCTTCGACCAACACTTTGTTAACGCAGTTTGTGGGTAAAACCACTGAAAAAGCCATGGGCGGCGCGGTTTATAACAGCGGCACTTTTGTTTCGGAAAATGATACGTTTACATCTAACTTTGCCAAAGGAACAACGGCTCAGGGCGGCGCGGTTTATAATGGTATCGAAAACGGCGTTACCGGTAATTTGACCATAACCAACAACGGCGGCACCAATTTTAGCGGCAACTATGTGGTCGGCGATGAGCTGGGAGAGGGCGGTGCTGTTTATAACAATGGTGTAATTTTCGTTTCCGGCAGTGTTTTCGCAAACAATTACAGCAAAGCGACCACCACGGCAAAAGGTGGCGCTGTTTCCAACAGCGGCACTTATACCGCCAATGAAAATAATTTCAGCAATAACTATGCCGAAGCCGCAACTGCATTCGGCGGCGCCGTTTATAACGCGCAGGGCGGAACATATACCCTTACCGGCAACACTTTGTTTTCCGGCAACAGCCTGCAAGGCGTCGGCACAACAACCAATACCGGTGTGTATGGCGGTGCTTTTTATAATGACGGCACTTTAACGGCGACCGACGGCGGATTGGTCTTTGACGGCAACCACGTTAACGGCAGCGTCGGCGTTAAAGGCGGAGCCTTGGGGAATGGTTTAACAGGCGTTGCCGAAATTAAAGGCGCGACTTTTAGCAATAACTATGCTGTAAATAACAAAAATTACGTTTTGGGCGGAGCTGTATATAACGAGGGACAAATAACCATCATCGGTTCTGTGTTTGAAAATAACTATGCGCGTTCAACGTATCAAGAAGAAATAGCGTATGGCGGCGCCTTTGCAAATTCCACGGCAGAGGGTGAAAATACCTCTCCAATTAGCAGTATTATTGACAGTTCTTTTAAAAACAATCAGGTTATCAGCGCTGCCGGCGGCGCTGAAGGCGGTGCCATTTATAACCGAGCTCAAGGTGCAAATAATTCAGGACATTTAAGCCGCTTGCGGCTGATTGCCCGTGATTCCGATGTTGAATTATCCGGCAACAAAGCTTTGTCCGCTACGGGAGAAGGTATTGGCGGCGCCATCACTAATGACAACTTGGGGCAGCTGGATATTGTTACCGAAAATGGTCATACCATATTGTTCAAACAAAATGAAGCCGACTATGGTGGAGCTTTGGCAAACTCGGCAAGCGGAACTGGCACTAACAACCCAGACGGAGAAATTGCCCGCTTAACCGTGAACGCGACCGGAGGAAACATTGCTTTTACTGCTAACAAAGCAAATAAATACGGCGGTGTAATGTATAACTATGCCGATGAAGACGGTATGATTTTTAAGGTTTCGGACGGCTATGAGCTTTCTTTCAGCGATAACTCGGCCGGAGTTGACGGCGGCGCTTGGGCAAACGCCGGTAACTTAGACCAAACCACCGGAACTTATGAGCTCGGCAACATTGAATTGGCGGTCGGTAATAACGGAACCGTGCAATTTGTCCGCAACACAGCCGGAGAAAACGGCGGAGCGATTTATAACTTAGGTAAAATCACTTTGCAAACCGACGACGTAACCAATGCGGCAAGCATAAATTTCAGCGCCAACAAAGCGGAAAAAGGCGGAGCGGTATATAATTCCGGTCACGCTATATTCAACGCCGGTCTGAAAAAAGGCTCGTCTTTGACTTTTGATGGCAACAGCGCCACCGGCGGTTTGGGCGGCGCTATTTATAACGAAACCGCAGGCAATATGAATTTCACTTTATCTGACACGGCAAAGCTGGTGTTCAACACTGCGTCAGACGATGTCTATAACCTTGGTACAATCAGCATAACTGGCGATACTCCTGACCAGCCGCAAACGCAGATTGTTCTTAACTCAACCTTTGGCGGCACTGGTACCTATAACATTGCCAACACGCAGTTAAATATTGGTACAACCGGATATATAGACTATGAGCCGACGCTTAATTTAGAAAATACGGCAGTTAAATTGAGCTCCGGTTCTTATTTGAATTTAGATGACGGCGACAGCCTGACTAACAATAACTTTGATATTGCCGCCAGTTCGACAATTAGCTATAAGGCAAATGACGGCACGGCAAATAAGGATTTGGCAAATACTATCAAAAACTCCGGATTGCTGAATTTGAGCGACGGTGTGCTGACAGATTTTAACATTAACACGGTGCAAAGTGAAAACGGCACTATCCGCATTGATGTTGATAATCCAAACTTGAAAGCCGACCGCATTATTGTGAACGACAAAATTTACGGCACCACTAATATTGCGTTTGACAATGCAACAAACTTAAAACTGGAGCTTGACGATCGCATCTATTTTGCGCAAACTCAATCCGAGCAGTCTTTAGATGACTATAAGTTTGTTTCTAAAGCCAGCAGCAATATTTATGAAATCGGTATCGGACACGATGAAAACGGCACGGTTAACGATTGGTATTTCTACCGTACTAAGTTCTTGAGTCCGGAAGTTGTTGCTTATATTGATTTGCCTCGTTCAGCAATTGAGCAAAGCCGTTCTTTGCTGTTTAACGTTGAGCGTTTGGATAAAGGCAGTTGCAATTGCTACAGCGATGAATGCAATTACCGAGTCTGCAACTTTAAAGACCTAGGCGGCAAAGACCGTGTTTGGGCTACTCCGGTATATCGTTCCGGCACGTTTGATAAACCGATTGAAACCGATGTTAAAATGTACGGAGTTGACTTTGGATATGACCATCAATTCAGTATTTCCAGTCAGTTTGGAATCTTTGGCTCTTACCGCGACGGCACCTATGACAACAGCGGTAAAGGCGAAGGAGAAATTCTTTCTAACTACGGCAGTGAATTGGATATTACCAGCATTTTAGGCGGCGCTTACTATCGTAAATATTTCGGCGACTTGTTTATGAGCGGCGCGGTTTACGGCGGCGTGCAAAGTGCTGATATAAAGGCTGACAATGGAGTCAGTGCTTCAACCGACGGACTGAATTTAGGCGCACAGGTTGAAGTCGGCTATGATGTTAAAACCTCGCAGCGTTCTGTTTTGACGCCGTCAATTAAGGCTACTTACGACTATATCAAATTTGACGACATCAAAGATTCAACCGGCAAAGAGGTAAGCTTTGACACTATCCACGATATAGAATTGGAAGCTGGCATCAAATATGAATATCAGTTCAACAATGAACGCCAGTTGCCGACCACAGGCTATATCAAACCATCGGTAGTTCAAACCATTGCTAATGGCGGTAATGTCAAAGTTAATGACACAACTTTTGACAAGACTGTTGAAAATGAAACTTTGGGACGTATTGAAGTCGGCGCCGATGCGGAAATTATTAAAAACTTCTCGCTTGGTGCGTTTGGTAACTATACCTTTGGTTCAAGCTACAACGCATGGGGCGTTGGCGGAAATATCCGCTACAAGTGGTAAGTTTTTTCACTTTCAGCAAAAAAATCCTCAATCTTGCGGTTGGGGATTTTTTGGTGGCTGTTAATTTTAGGTCATAAAAAAAGAGCCACAGAGGCTCATTTTTTTAATCTTTATGGCGGAAAGTAATGCGTCCTTTTGTCAGGTCATACGGCGTCATTTCAATATCGACTTTGTCGCCGACCATCACGCGGATACGGAACTTACGCATTTTACCGGCGGTGTGCGCTAAAATTTCCACACCATTTTCCAAACGAACGCGAAACATAGCGTTTGGCAGTTTTTCAATAACTTCACCGGTTAATTCCAACAATTCTTCTTTACTCATTAAAACCTCATTTTTTTTCAATATTTGTCAAAGGTATAACTGTTTATAATCAATTTTGCAAGTAATTTTGTCAGCAATCCTCTAAAAATACGCTATTTTTTTGCTGTGACAATCTGAATTGCTTCTTCCGCGGTCAATGAACTTGGCGCATAACCTTTTGGAATAGCGTAATTATTTTTGCCGCATTTCAAATACATGCCGTAGCGCCCTTTATTTAAGGTAATATTTTCTTTTGTGGTCGGGTGCTGAGCCAAAACTTGCGGTTCAGGCTTAGCGACAGCGTTTTTCAAAAGCTCTTCGGCGCGCTCTGCCGTGATATTGAAAATATTGTCCTCGCCGCTCAGCGACTTAGACTTTGTGCCTTGTTTGATATATTGCCCGAATTTGCCGATATTCACCTCTATGCCGTTTCCTAAATCACGCGGCAGTGAAAGCAGAATTTGCGCTTGCTCGGCAGTTAATTCTTCCGGCTTTACAAACTTAGGCAGCGAGCAGCGCTTAGGCTTTTCAGTGTTACCTGTTGCGTCTCCAAGCTGAACGTAATAGCCGTAAGGTCCTTTGCGTAAATAAACATTTTGTTCGTTTATTTTGCACAAAATTTTATCTTCGCCGCTGGCAAGTTTTTGCGCGCTGGCGTTGGCTGCTTCTTCCTCTTCTTCCTTGGTGTCTGTCAAAGGCTTTGTATATGAGCATTCCGGATAGTTAGAACAGCCTAAAAACGCTCCAAACTTGCCGAATTTTATGCTTAGGCGACCTTTACCGCATTTCGGACAAATTCTTGGGTCGGAACCATCTTCGCGCGGCGGAAACAGGTGGGCAGAAAGCGCTTCGTCAATTTTATTTATAACTTCTGTCAGCTGCAAAGGTTTGACTTCATCAATGTTTTTAATGAACTTAGCCCAAAATCCTGCAAGCAGTTTTTTCCACTGCATAGCGCCGGCGGAAACATCATCTAGGAATTCTTCCATTTGCGCCGTAAAGTCATATTCCACATATTTTTTGAAGAAGTTTTCCAAAAATACGGTCACGATACGCCCGCGGTCTTCCGGAATAAAACGCAGTTTTTCCACTTTTACATATTTGCGCTCCTGCAAAACCGCAATAATATTGGCATAGGTAGACGGACGTCCGATACCGAGCTCTTCCAGCTTTTTCACCAAACTAGCTTCCGTAAATCTCGGCGGAGGCGTGGTAAAGTGCTGCGCTGGTTTAATTTCTTTTTTCTCAACAGCTTCGCCAGTTTCTACATTCGGTAGAATTGCGTTTTCATCGTCATCGTCGGAGTCGTCTTTGCTTTCTTGATAAAGTTTCAAAAAGCCGTCAAATTGAATCACTTGACCATTGGCGCGCAGCAAAATTTTGCCGTCGGCAGACTTTGCGTCAACCACAACGCGGTCTAAAATTGCTGGATTCATTTGGCAGGCAACCGTGCGTTTCCAAATCAGCTCATAAAGCTTATAGGCGTCGCTATCCAGTTTTATTTCCATTTTTTTCGGCGTGTTCATCACATCGGACGGACGAATAGCCTCGTGCGCTTCTTGGGCGTTTTTGGTCTTGTTTTTATATTCTTTAGCAGTTTTCGGCAAATAACTTGCGCCAAAATATTTTTCAATAGCTTCACGGCAGGCTTTTATGGCTTCTTTAGAAAGGTTTACTGCATCGGTACGCATATAGGTGATAATACCGGCTTCATAAAGCTTTTGCGCAACCTGCATGGTTTTTTTAGCCGAAAAACGCAGCTTACGCGCTGCCTCTTGCTGCAAAGTAGAGGTTGTAAACGGCGGAGCAGGGTAGCGGCTGGCTTTTTTACGCTCTACATTGGAAATTGCAAAATCCTGAGCCTCTATTTTGGCTTTGGCGGCAAGAGCTTTTTCTTCAGTGTTAATGGTAAACTTATCTAATTTTTTGCCGTCTAAATTGATTAAATGGGTTAACATTTCCGCTTTTTGCGCGGTTAAAACATTAACATCAATGGTCCAATATTCTTCCGGCTTAAATTTATCTATTTCATTTTCACGGTCGCAAATCAAGCGCAAGGCTACTGATTGCACGCGTCCTGCCGATTTAGACCCCGGAAGCTTGCGCCACAAAATCGGCGACAGGTTAAATCCTACCAAATAGTCCAAAGCGCGGCGTGCCATATAGGCGCTGACTAAGTCTTGGTCTATTTCGCGCGGATTTTCAATACCTTCTTTAACTGCGGATTTTGTGATTTCGTGGAATACCACGCGCTCAATTTTTTTGCCGTTAAGTTTTTTCTTTTCTTTAAGTTCTTCTAAAATATGCCAAGCAATGGCTTCTCCTTCTCTATCCGGGTCGGATGCGAGAATAAGCGTGTCGCAGTCTTTGAGTGCGGCAATAATGTCATTAAGGTGCTTTTTGCCAACCGGACTAAATTCCCATGTCATGGCAAAATCATTGTCAGGGTCAACAGAACCGTCTTTGCTTGGCAAATCGCGGATATGTCCGTAGCTTGCCAGCACTTTATAATCGGAACCCAAATATTTGTTGATGGTTTTGGCTTTTGCCGGAGATTCTACAACAACTAACTTCATTTTATCATACACCTTATTTTAAGCGCGCCACACGGTTGCCCGCCTGCCGTTCTATTTTTCCGCTAAACTCCAAGTCTAAGAGCTGAGTGAAAAAGTCGGCTTGCGTCAAACCGCTGGAACGCAGCAGCTCATCTATATCCACACCCTCAAAAGTGATAAGCTCAATTAAAGAAACTTTGTCTTCTTTTTTGGGCTGCGGTTCAGCAACTTTAATGTCAGAAATATTTACACGATTTTCTGCTTTGTCAAGAGGCTTCAAACTTAGCTGCGCGTTTTTTATTTGCCGATTTTGATTTATACTTAATATATTAAGTATGTCATCGGCATTTTCTGTTAAAACCGCTCCTTCTTTAATTAAATGATTCGGCGCTTGCGAACGATTTTCTAAAGGAGAACCAGGAACGGCAAAAATATCTTTGCCTTGTTCCAAAGCGCATTTAGCTGTAATTAAAGAGCCGGAATGCATGCTGGCTTCCACCACCAGTGTACCGGCAGAAAGCGCGGAAATAATCCGATTCCGGCGGGGAAAAGTGGAAATCTGCGCCGCGGTGCCGAACGGCAGTTCAGAAATTATCAAGCCCTGCTCGGCAAGGGTTTTATATAAATCATTGTTTTCAGGCGGATAGACAACGTCAACGCCGGTACCTAAAACCGCTATGGTCGGTCCTTGTTTGTTTTTAGCATATAATGCTCCTTTGTGGGCGGCGCTGTCAATTCCTCGCGCCATGCCTGAAACTACTAAAACGTCGTTTTCGGTCAAATCATAGGCGATTCGCGAGGCAATTTTCCGCCCGTTGATAGAGGCGTTTCTTGCGCCAACAATCGCCATGCTCAGCGGATAATTCAGCAAATCCGCATTGCCTAAAGCATATAAAATCGGTGGAGCGTCGTTTAATTGTTTTAAGGATTCGGGATAATCTGCATCTGTATAAGCAATCAGCTTAACGCCGAGTGCGTCTGCTCGTTCAAGCTCTTTTTCAGCCTCTGCTGCCGGACAGATTTTTTTCTTTTGCGCAGCGGCATCTAAAACTTTATCCAAACTATTATAGGTCTGCATATATTTATAAAATGTAACTGGACCGATTCCTTCGGTCATCATCAAACGCAAAATATTTAAGAGTCTGTTGTCAGCCACGTTTTAAGCCTTTTTCTTTAAGCTGATTTTGCTTTCAGTACCATTTAACAAACGTGCAATGTTAGCGTGATGGCGTACAATCACCAGCAAGGCGATAAGTGTGTAAAAAGCGGCATAAACCGGAGGACACATAAAAAATGCTACCACCGGCATAGAAACAGCCGCCGTCAAAGCCGCAAGTGATGAATAGCGGAAAATAAACGCCATTGCCAGCCAAACAGCCAATGCAATTAAGGCAACTTGCCATTGCGTCATTAAAATAAAACCAAACGCCGATGCCACGCCTTTTCCGCCTTTGAATTTGAGCCAAACCGGAAAGTTATGTCCGATAACGCCGAACGAACCAGCAAGCAAAGAGCCGAACACATTTAATGTTGTGTCTGCGCCCGCAAAAGAAAACGGCGTTTCCGGCAAAAGATGATAAGCCGCATAAGCCGCTAAACCAGCTTTAAATGCGTCAAGCAGCACGGTTAGCAAAGCTAAGGTTTTGTTGCCGGTGCGCAAAACATTGGTGGCGCCGATATTGCCGGAGCCGATTTTTCGTATGTCGCCGTAGCCTGCAATAAAGCACAAAACCAAGCCGAACGGGATTGAACCAGCAAAATAGCCGCCGATTGCGCATAAGAACAAATCTAAAATCATCTTCATTTCTCCTTTATGAAATTTTTTCTATCATTAACAGAAAACGCAAAATTTTCAACCCTATTTTATTGTTTAAAAAAATTCTGCTGAAAACGTGTAAAATATTGATGACAACAGCGGCAAAATGCGTAACATACAATCAGATTAGTATAAGGTGGGAAAATGAAACCTGTTTATAAAAGAATTTTGCTCAAGCTTTCCGGTGAAGGCTTGATGGGAAACAAAGGCTTTGGCGTTGACGCTGGTATTGCAGCCGCACTTGCCGAAGAAATTGCAAAAGTGCGTGAGCTGGGAGTGCAGATTTGTTTGGTAATCGGCGGAGGAAACTTTTTCCGTGGCGCTAAAAATGCCAGCGAAGGAATGGATAGAAGCGTTGCCGACCAAGTTGGTATGATGGCAACACTGATGAACGCGCTTGTTATGAAAACGGCGATTGAGCGCGCGGGCTGTTTGGCAGAAATTTATTCCGGCTTGGTAATGCCTCAAGTGTGCGAAACCTATAGTTTTCGTGAGGCAATGAAATCTTTGGCAAAAGGTAAAGTTGTTATTTTTGCTGCAGGTACGGGAAATCCATATTTTACCACAGATTCAGGCGCTGCTCTGCGTGCTGCTGAATTGCACTGCGATGTGATAATGAAGGCAACTCAGGTTGACGGAGTATATGATTCTGACCCGCGAGAAAATTCAAATGCCAAACGCTATGAAACCGTAAGTTTTGCCGAAGTTGAAGAGAAAAAACTTAAAGTTATGGATATGACAGCGATTACCATGGCTGCGGAAAATAATATTCCGATTATGGTGTTTGCTCAAAAAGGGAAAAATTCAATTGTCGAGGCTGTCTGCGGTCTGGCAAAATGTACTATAATTAAATAAAGTAAAGAGGTAAAAATGTCTGATTTTGAAAAAATTAAAACTGAAACCTTGAGCCGTATGGAAAAAAGTTTGGAGGCTCTGAAAACAGATTTTGCAGGACTTCGTGCCGGGCGTGCTCATGCCAGCCTGCTTGATGGTGTGTTGGTTGAAGCTTATGGCAGCATGACGCCGATTAGTCAAGTCGGTACGGTGGGAGTGCCTGATGCGCGCACTTTGTCGGTAAGCGTTTGGGATAAAGGTTTGGCTAAGGCTGTGGAAAAAGCTTTGCGTGAAAGCGATTTAGGTTTGAATCCGATGTCTGACGGTCAGCTGATTCGCATACCTATTCCTCCGTTGAGTGAAGAGCGTCGTAAAGAATTGGTGAAAATTTGCGGCAAATATGCCGAGCAATGCAAAGTTGCGGTTCGCAATATCCGTCGTGACGCTATGGATGAAGTTAAAAAACTGAAAAAGGATTCGCTTATTTCTGAAGATGAAGAAAAGAAATATACTAATGATATTCAGAAATGGACTGATGACGCCATTCGCAAAGTGGATGAGCAGGTTGCGCTAAAAGAAAAAGACATTATGCAGGTATAGGATAAGTAGCTGTGACTGTTGAAAATTTGCAACATATAGCATTTATTATGGACGGAAACCGCCGTTGGGCAAAAAAGCGCGGTCTTCCTGTGGCTATGGGACATAAAAAAGGCGCTGAAACTCTGATAGATACGGCAAAGGCTGTGAAAAGTCTCGGTGTCAAATATATGACTGTTTATGCGTTTTCTACCGAAAATTGGCAGCGAGAAAAGTCTGAAGTCGATGGACTGATGAATTTGCTGCGCAATTATTTAGATAACAGCTTTAAGGAGCTGGAAGAAAATAATGTTCAGATAGTTTTTATTGGCGAACGTTATATGCTGGCGGCAGATATTGTTGCAAAAATGGCAGAGATAGAAGAAAGAACTGCTGATAATGATGGTTTGACTTTATGTGTGGCTTTAAGCTATGGCGGAAGACAGGAAATTGTTGCGGCGGCAAAAAAAATTGCCCGATTGGTACAAAACGGCAGCTTGCAGCTGGAAGACGTTGATTGCGGCGTTTTTTCATCGCAGCTGTACACGGCGGGAATGCCTGAGCCTGATTTGCTGATACGCACCAGCGGTGAGCAAAGAATAAGCAACTATTTGCTGTGGCAGCTGGCGTATAGCGAAATGTATTTTTCGCCGACGCTGTGGCCGGATTTTTCAAAGGCGGAATTAGAAGAGATTGTTAAAGAATTTAATAGTAGGGAGAGAAGATATGGTAAGTCGTAAATTAGGTGCGATAACCAAAAGAATTTTGGCAGCGATTGTCATGATTCCGGTGGCGGTTGAAGTATTGTACATCGGCAGCCCGTATGTTGAAGTTTTGGCTGTCGTCGTCGGTGGTTTGTTGGCTTGGGAATGGGCTAACCTGCTGTCGACGCAAAAGGCATCGGCGTATGTTGCGGCCTATGTGATGAGTTTGGCTGTTTCTTTGTGGAGCTATAATTTTGCAGTGTTGCTTACCATGATTGCCGTAACTTCGCTGGTTGTTTGGTTTATAGCCGAAAAAGAAAAACATCGCTCGCTAGTGGTGCTCGGCGTACCGTATATCTCTATCGGCATTGGCTCGTTGATTTGGATGTATCGCTGCTTCGACCCGAGTGAAGGTTATTATGACCCGCAATATAATTACAGTTTTATGATGACATTGTGGTTCTTCCTGATGGTTTGGAGCATGGATATCGGCGGTTTGGTCGTCGGCTGCAATTTGCGCGGTCCGAAACTGGCTCCGAAAATCAGCCCAAACAAAACTTGGTCGGGATTGTTCGGCGGTATTTTGCTTTCTATATCCGTTAGCATAATCTTTATGTATATTTGCACCGAAGTTATGGATATTCCTTTCTATACAAATAGTTTCAACCATATTTCATTTACTTATTCGCCGTTGAACCTGCGTTATGTTTGGAATATTAACGACCAAATGATGTATGCGTTTGTTGCCGCGCTGATTGCCGTGTTGGCGCAAATTGGCGATTTGATTGAATCTGCCATCAAGCGTAAAGTCGGCGTGAAAGATTCCAGCAAGCTTATTCCGGGGCACGGAGGAGTGTTTGACCGTGTTGATGGTTTGATTTTCTCGGCTCCGTTTGTGTATCTGTTTTTTATATATATTATGAGATAAGGTGATAAAAATGGAAATTTTGCAAAATATTATTTATTATATTGTGCCGTTTATTATCCTGCTTGGTGTGCTGGTGTTTGTTCATGAGTTTGGACATTTTATCATTGCCCGCAGTTTAGGCGTTGCCGTTTCCGATTTTTCTATAGGCTTTGGCAAAGAGCTGTGGAGCCGCACCGATAAACATTGTACAAAGTGGAAGATTTGTGCGATTCCTTTAGGTGGATATTGCCAGTTTTTAGGTGATGCCGATGCCTCTTCTTCAACCTCTGATGAAAAAACGGCTGAACTGTCGGAAGAAGATAAAAAACATGCTTTCCCATATCAAAAAAGCTGGAAAAAATTGGCAATCGTGGTTGCAGGTCCGGCGTTTAACTATTTGTTTGCGATTGTTGTGTTTATAGGTATTTTTTACTGCTATGGCAAAATAGTTTATCCGTCGGTTGTCGGCGCGGTGGTTGAAGGCGAAGCCGCTGATTTAGCGGGAATTAAAGCGGGCGATAGAATCATCAGTATAAACGGCAGCAAAACTCCGGATTTTCAATCTATCAGCAATGAAATTTCTTTGGCGACAACAGATGAAGTGGTTGTCGAAATTGAACGACCGCAGACTTATAAATTGTTTACAAAAGAAATTGAAGTGCCATGCTGCACGGCAGAGCCTAAAAAAGAACGTATTTTAGGTTTAATGTCTCTGCCTGCTCCGGTTGACAAAAAAACTGGCGAACTTTTACCTTCTCCAGCGGAAGTCGGCAATGTGGTTGTTGGCAGTCCAGCCGCGGAAGCTGGTTTGCAGAGCGGTGATTTGCTCGACAGCGTAAATGGAGTTGAGCTTAAAGATTTTATTCAGCTGAAAGACTATGTTGCAGCGCATACCGAAGATGAAATTGAACTAAAAGTGCGCCGTCCGTTGAAAGTTACCGCTGTGTTGAAAGAAACCGCTTTTGATGCTGGCGACGGCAGCAAACCGACTAAGCGCAGAATGTTGGGGATTCAATCCACACCAGGGATTGTTTTGAGCGATGACAATATGACTTTCGGCAATGCTGTAAAATCAGGTTTCTATGAGGCGTATGACCTGACTGTAACTACCTTGCGCGCCGTGGGGCAAATGATTACTGGACAACGCGGCGGCAAAGATGTCGGAGGTATTATCCGCATCGCCGAAATGTCCGGTGATGTCAGCAAAACAGGCGGTTTAATCGGATTCATCTATTTTATGGCGCTGTTGTCCGTAAATTTGGGACTGATTAACATTTTGCCGGTTCCGGTTTTGGACGGCGGTCACGTGGTGATTTATTTGTGTGAAATGATTACCCGCCGCGAATTAAAGCCTCAAGTAAAGGATTATATTTTTAAATTTGGACTTTTGTTAATTTTAGCCATTATGGTTTTGGCAACGTGGAATGACGTTATGCACTTAATTAACCGGTGGTTTGACTAAGGAGTAAAACAAAAAATGAAAAAAGAACTTTTTGCCGGTATAATGGCAACCAGCTTATTTGCATTTGAAGCAATGGCTTCAGATATGCTGGTTAAAAAAATAGAAGTTAACGGTCTTCAGCGTGTGGAAAAAGCGACAGTGCTTTCATATTTGAATATCAAGCAAAATTCCACGGTTTCGCAAGACAAGTTAGATAGTTCGTTTAAGCGCTTGTATGACACAGGGCTGTTCAGCGATGTAAACTTTGACACATCAAAAAACGACACTTTAATCATCAACGTAAAAGAAAATCCAGTTATAGGCAAACGCGCGTTTGACGGCAATGATAAAATAGATGATAAAATTTTGGAAAGCGAAGTGCAGTTAGGTCCTCGTTCCATTTATGACAAGGCTAAAGTGCAGCAAGACGTACAGAGAATTTTGGACGTATACCGCAAAACTGGACGCTATACCGTTTCAGTTGAACCAAAAATCATTAAACGTGATGACAGCCGCGTTGATTTGATTTATGAAATTGATGAAGGTTCAGCTGCTAAAATTGATAAAATTAACTTTTTGGGCAACACGCACTATTCCAACTCTGATTTGCAAGATGAAATTATGAGTAAGGAAAGCCGCTGGTATCGCATTTTTACCTCATCTGAAACTTATGATGCCGAAAAAATGAACTATGATAAAGAGCTGCTGCGCCGTTTTTATACAAACCGCGGTTATGCAGATTTTAAAGTTGAATCAGCCATCGCCGAGCTCAGTGCCGATAAAAAGTCATTTATTTTGACCTTTACGCTGAATGAAGGTATGCGTTATAAAATCGGCAAAATCAGCATAAAGTCCGAGGTTAAAGATGTGGACGCCGCTCCGCTGTATGACGATGTGGAATTGGATACAGGCGATTGGTACAACGCGGATTTGATTGATAAATCAATTAGTGCTATGACCGAAACTTTGGGTAAAAAGGGTTTTGCTTTTGTTGATGTGGATTCGGAGCTGGTGCGTAACAACGCCGCTGGCACTGTCGATTTGACATTTAATATAACCGAAAGTCAGCGTGTATTTGTAGATAGAATTAACATTACAGGCAACGACCGGACATTAGATGAGGTAATCCGCCGAGAGTTTCGCTTGGACGAAGGAGATGCTTTGAATGTTTCTAAACTGCGCGATTCCCGCCGTAATGTTGAAAATTTGAACTACTTTAGCAAGGTCGATATTCAAACCGAACCAACAGGTCCGAATAAGGCTGATTTAAATGTTAATGTCGAAGAAAAATCAACTGGTTACTTTAATGTTGGCATTGGTTATTCAACCACCAACGGTGCTTTGCTGCGAGCTGGCGTAACCGAAAACAACTTCCGCGGTCGCGGTCAGGAATTGGGCTTTAATATTGGTATTTCTCAGCGTACCAAAGATTATGACATCAGCTTTACCGAACCATATTTTATGGGACGCCGCCTGAGTGCCGGTGCTGACTTGTTTATGACAGAGCAAGACTATGAAGATGAAGCATCTTATGATACAAGCTCCAAAGGCGGACGTGTTCGTTTTGGCTGGAATTATACCGATGACTTTTATCATTACGCTCGCTATACTTTGAGTAAGAATGAAGTAAATCACGTAAAATCTTATGCTTCTGAATTTGTAAAAGCCGAAGAAGGCAGCAGTACTGCTTCCGTAATCGGTCAAACTTTTGTATATGATAAACGCGATAATGCTATCAATACCAAAGAAGGCTACTATCTGTCATTTGGTAACGATTTTGCCGGTGTTGGCGGAGATGATAAATATAATAAATTTGACGCTAAAGCCTATAAATTCTATACTCTTGCCGACTACTATACCTTTAAGCTGTTCGCAACCGGCGGCTATATTGCCGGCTACAGCGGAGAAAAGGTTCGCTTGTCCGACCGCTACTATTTAGGCGGACAGACTTTGCGCGGTTTCGAATTTGCTGGTATTGGTGCGCGCGATAAACGCACAGACGATGCTTTGGGCGGTAACTGGATGATGTATTCCGGTGCAGAAATGACCTTCCCGATTGGTTTGGACGAACTTGGTATTAAAGGTCGTACTTTCTGGGATATCGGTATGCTGGGTAAACCTGATAATTTCGATTCGCAAAAGATTGACTATTCATCAAAAATCCGCAGCTCTGTCGGCTTTGGTTTTGATTGGATGTCTCCGATGGGTAAAATTGATATTGACTTTGGTTTCCCTATCAGTAAGACCGATTATGATAAAACCGAAGTATTCCGCTTGAACTTTGGTACAAGCCTCTAGGAGAATATAATGGTAGATAAAAATTTTTATAATATAAAAGAAAACGTAACCTTAGCCGATGTGGCTAAGGTTACCGGAGCAAATTTGACGGATTCGGCAAAAGCTGGTGAAAAAATTAAAGGCATCGCTACCATGAAATCTGCTCAAACTGACGAAATTTGTTTTTTCTATGACCGCAAAAGCAAAGAGGCTGCTGCGGGAATTAAGGCTAAAGCCTGTGTGACAACCGAGGGCTTGCAGCAATTTCTGCCGGCTGACGTTGTGGCTTTGGTGTGCGAAAACCCTAAAGAAGCATTTATCCGCTTAAACGAATATATGTACTCCGAAAAAAAGCCTGAAACAGAAATTGACCCGAGCGCTAAAATATCTATGTTTGCCAGTGTCGGTAGCGGCTGCTATATTGGCGCTAATGTGGTTATTGAAGATAATGTTGTAATCGGCGATAATTGCCGTATAGAAGCCAATGTTGTAATTGCTCATGACTGCAAAATCGGTCGGGATTGCCGTATCGGCGCCGGCGCCTCAATAGCTTATGCACTGATTGGCAATAATTGCTATATTTATACTGGTGCGCGCATCGGACAAGACGGATTTGGTTTTCAGTTGATGAACGGTCATCATCACCGGATTCCGCAATTGGGACGCGTTATTATCGGTAATGATGTGGAAATCGGAGCAAATGCTTGTATTGACCGCGGCGCTTTAGATGATACAGTTATCGGCGACGGCTGCCGCATTGATAATTTAGTGCAGATTGCCCATAACGACAAATTGGGTCGCGGCTGTGTGATTGTTTCACAGGTTGGTATCGCTGGTAGCTGTACTTTAGGCGACTATGTCGTTTGCGGCGGTCAGGTCGGTTTGGCTGACCATTTGCATATCGGCAGCGGCGTGCAAATTGCCGCCCAGTCTGGTGTAATGCGCGATATTGAAGACGGAGCCGTGATGATGGGAAGTCCGTGTGTTCCGTTCAAAGACTTTATGCGTCAGGTTGCTTTTTTGCAAAAGAATTCTAAAAAATAAAGTGAGGAAAAAATGTCTGAGAAGAAGATTTATAATATTGATGAAGTAATGAAAATGCTGCCGCACCGCTATCCGTTTTTGTTGGTAGACAGACTCGAGGTTGAAGAACCAGGGGTTAAAGGCGTTGGCATTAAAAACTTGACTATGAATGAAGAATTTTTCCAAGGTCATTTCCCTGGTAATCCAATTATGCCGGGGGTGCTGCAAATTGAAGCTATGGCGCAGTCGGCGGGCTGTGTGGTTATGAGTGCCGATCCGGATTATGCCAATAAAAAACGTAGTGTATTGTTTATGGCTGTAGACGGCGTGAAATTCCGCAAGCCGGTTCGCCCAGGCGACCAGCTGAGAATGCACGTTGAAAAAGTTAAAGAACGCCGTAACATTTTTGTGTTTCACGGTGTTGGCATGGTTGATGACCAAGTTGTGTCAGAAGCCGATTTAACGGCGATGATTATTGATTAAAAATAATATATTCTGTCTAAAAAATAAAGCCGCCTTTCGAGGCGGTTTTGTTTTTACCTAAATTTATAAAAAAATATGTTGACAGAAAAATGAAAGAGTATATAACCATACGTACTTTGAGATTATTAACATATTTTTTAACCTGCTAAATTTTTTAAATTATGGCACAGAAAGCTTATCACACCTCTGCTAACGGTAAAAAAGCAAAAGGTGACTATAAAAAGAGTAAAACAACTAAGACAGAGTACCAAAAGACCCGCGACGAATTCAAACGCAAGAAGCGCAAGACTCCTCGACCATCGCCGGTAACAAGCTCTGCAGCTGTTTAACATCTCGTTCTCAGCGCCCCCTTTAAAAGTATCTTTGGATATTTTTAGGGGGCTTTCTGTATCTATCTATAAAAAATAAAAGCCGCCTATCTTGAGATAAGCGGCAAATTACATAAACTTGCTGATTTTATTTTTGAGTGTCAGCCAATACTTTAAGCGAAATTATTTTATCAGGATTTATAACTGTACCATTGTCAGCGCTATCGCCTTTTTTGATGTGGTCAACATATTCCATGCCGGAGATAACCTGTCCCCACACAGTGTATTGACCGTCTAAAAATCCGGCGTCGGCAAAGCAGATAAAAAATTGGCTGTCTGCCGAATCTGGCGAGGCGGCTCTTGCCATAGAAACAGTGCCGCGTCCATGATGTTTGTGGTTAAATTCAGCCTTTAAGTTTTTACCGCTGCCGCCGGTGCCGTTGCCGCGTGGATCGCCAGTTTGCGCCATAAATCCCTCAATCACGCGGTGGAATTTTAAGCCGTCGTAAAAGCCCTGACGTGTTAATTCTTTAATTCTTGCCACATGGTTTGGTGCTGCATCAGGATACATTTCAATCAAAACAGTGCCGTCTTTAAGCTGCATAACCAAAGTATTTTCAGGGTCTTTTACTTCAGCAGCCGAAGCTGTTGCCGAAAAGGCAAAAGCAGCCAATAATAGTGATAAAAATTTTTTCATATTTTTTCTCCTTTAATTTTCATTTTTCTTTAGCATAAAAAACAGATGTTAAGATTTGGCTAAAAATGATATTTCGTTTTTGTATGTCGTTGGCTACTCTGCCAATAAAATCGGCAAATCATTTTAATAGGTCGCATAAAAAAATCCTAAACCAATGTTTAGGATTTTCTATATAAATAAGCGCTTATTGTTTTTTGCGATTCTTCATAAAATGTTCCAACCAGTGAATGTCGTATTGAGCATCCAAATACTCCGGCTGCGAAATAATTTCTTGATGCAGCGGAATGGTGGTTTTCACACCCATAATCACAAATTCTTCCAAGGCGCGGCGCAAACGCATTAAAGCGGCGTTGCGGGTGCCTGCATGCACAATCAGTTTGGCAATCATACTGTCATAATACGGTGGAATTGTGTAGCCGGAATAAATTTCCGAGTCCACGCGTACTCCCAAGCCCCCTGGAGCATGCCATTCTTCAATTTTACCGGCGCAAGGAACAAAAGTTTCCGGATCTTCTGCGTTAATGCGGCATTCAATGGCGTGACCGTTGAATTTGATATCATCTTGCGTATAGCCCAGCTGAGCGCCTGCCGCAATGCGGATTTGCTCTTTAACAATATCAATACCGGTAACGGCTTCGGTAATCGGGTGTTCCACTTGCAGACGGGTGTTCATTTCCATAAAGTAGAACTTGCCGTTCTCATACAAAAATTCCAATGTTCCGGCGTTGCAGTAGCCGATTTTTGCAATGGCATTGCGAACAATATCGCCGATTTCTTTGCGTTGTTCTTGATTCAGAGCAGGAGACGGGCATTCCTCAATCACTTTTTGATTGTTGCGCTGAATAGAGCAGTCGCGTTCGCCCAAATGCACAACATTGCCGTATTTATCAGCTAAAATCTGCATTTCTATATGGCGCGGATGCTGCAAATATTTTTCCATATAAACAACATCACTTGGAAACGCGGCTTTAGCTTCGGCTTTTGCCATTGTAAACGCTTCACCGATTTCCTCATCGTTAAAAGCAATTTTCATACCTTTACCACCGCCGCCGTCTTTGGCTTTAATGATTACCGGATAACCGATTTCATTAGCCCAATGCTTGGCATCTTCAATAGATTCCAAAGCAGGGGAACCTTCGGTAATCGGTAATCCAGCCTCTTTTGCAGCTTTACGGGCGGTAATTTTATCTCCCATCAAACGCATTTGCGCCACGGTTGGACCAATAAAAGTAATCCCGTGCTTTTCCACCATTTCGGCAAAATCTGCGTTTTCCGAAAGAAAACCATACCCTGGGTGAATTGCGTCAGCACCGGTAATAATGGCGGCAGAAATAATTGCCGGTTTATTCAAATATGAATCAACAGAACGCGCCGGACCGATACACACAGCTTCATCGGCTAAACGCACGTGCATGGCGTTGGCGTCAGCCTCTGAGTGTACAGCCACAGTGCGGATTCCCATTTCTCGGCACGCCCGATGTATTCTCAAGGCAATTTCACCGCGGTTGGCTATCAAAACTTTTTCAAACATAGCAATCCTTTGTTTTATTCAATCACAATCAATGGTTCACCGTATTCAATCGGGTCGCCAGTTTCTACCAAAATTTTAGCAACTTTGCCTGCGCGCGGAGCTTTTACCGGATTAAATGTCTTCATAGCTTCAATCAGGCATAAGGTGTCGCCTTCATTAACCGAATCGCCGACTTTAACATAGTTCGGAGAGTTTGGATTGCTGGAAAGATATACCACGCCGACCATCGGAGATTTAATAGCGTTTGGATTATTGCTATAATCTACAACAGTTTCTTTCGTTTCTTCTTCTGCCGGAGCAGCCGCAACCGGAGTGGTAACAGGTTGAGGAGCAGGAACGTATGTTGGAACAACACCGCCGCTTACTTCTCTAACCAAAGAAATTTTGCAGCTTTCATCTTCGTAATTTAAGGTAGTTAATTGATTTTTATCCAAAATTTCAGCCAATTTGCTAATAACTTTGGTATCAATAGGATTTGACATATTTATTCCTTTTCTAAAAATTAACCTGCTATTCCTATATTCTGATTTTGCATAAAAAACAACAAAAATATGCAATTTTCGCTCATTTTTATACAAAAATTGTGTAAAAACAGGCAAAAATTGCTATTTTTCAAGTTTTAACGGAATTAAATTTTTATTCTTGGTATATGACGGATAAATGACCAAATCTTCAATACCGCCGGCGCGTACCACTTCACGGTATAATTCAATCATAAAGCTGCACATAGTGTGGACATAAGGTATTTTGCTTCTGCCGCTGGCGGTAATAATTTGTATAGGCATTTTCAGTTGCCACCCCGGTACGTCTATTTTTATAAGCTCTGGAAAAACGCGGGTCATATACGCCGGCATTTCGCCAATCAGACATTTGCGCCGTATCATTGAAAGCATCATGTCAAAGTTTGAAACCTGAAAATCCAAGTGTCGGCAGTTTGCCATTAGGTCGTCATATTGCGGATTATAGCGCGAATATTCTTCACACAGGCAAAGATGGTGGTTTTGCCGTAAGTCGTCTAAGTCACGGGGATAACCATATATGTCCAAATATTTTTGCGTGGTGATAAGCGAGAAAACTATTTTGCCTTCGCATATAACATCAACATTCTGCCATTTGTTTTGCAAATAGGTAGCGCAGACGTCCACGCTTTTCAGCATGCTGGGAATAGATATAACTCCGTCATAAAAATTACAGGTGACGGAAGGGTAAATTTGTTTAAACAAATCAAGATATTTATGAAAAGACACCATGGTTGCCGATGTGGCTTGCAGGGTGATGCAGGCGTTTTGAATTTCGCCGTGGAAACGGTTGGCTAATTCTGCCACACGGCTGGTGCAATCTTTAGCAAGGGTAAATACTTGTTCTCCGGTCAGCGTTAAACGCACACCATGACTGGTGCGCACTAAAAGCTCGGTTCCCAACATCTCTTCCAGTAGCTTCATTTCTTTTGATAGATTAGATTGTTTCAAACCTAATTCTTCAGCGGCGCTTTTAAGCTGACCGTGTTCAACTACCAGTTCATAATGAGATAACAGCTTAAATAATAAAATGTCGCTTCTAACAGACACTTAGTTATCCTCGCTCACAATTATTCCTAGAATTAAACTCTATACTTATATAATAATTACTCTTATAAACAGAGTCAATAGCCCCTTTTTATAATTCAGACATATATTTTTTTGGTCTTCTGTTTTGTGGAAAATTTATTATTCTTATTTTATCCACAGAAAAATGAAGGAGGATATTATGAATTTAGAAAAGAACCGAACAGCTATAATGCCTAACCGCATTTATCAATCATTGCAAATGCTGGAAGCCAGCTTTTTGAAATTTAATCACGAAAACGAACTTAACAAACTGCGCATTTTGAATTGCGAATTTGATGTTTGCCGTAATAGCTGTCGCTGATTTTTTAGGAGAACCGAAAAATGAATCAAAAACAATTTGCTTACATCAATGCAATTTATGACATAGAAGATAATCTTGAAGAAGTGAAAAACTATTTCCGCAGTCATGGTTATTTTAATGAATATAAAATGGCTACAGAAATTCAGACAGTGTTCCGCGGTGGTATTGCAGCAAGAGTAGACGCGCTGGAAAAACGAGTGTTGAACTAGAAAAAAATGGCGCTTCCGACCTAAAGATATAAAAAAAATGCACATTTATAAAAAAATATGTAGACTTTTGGAAAAAACTATTTTATAAAGTGTCTCGTAAACGATGGTCGGGTAGCTCAGCTGGTAGAGCAAAGGACTGAAAATCCTTGTGTCGGCGGTTCGAAACCGTCCCCGACCACCACTTCAAAAGCCTTGGTTTTAGCCAAGGCTTTTTCTTTTATCAAAAACAACCGCAGTAGAGTGGTGCGATTGCGGCAATGAAGCAACTTGCAATGTTGGCTTAAAGTTTTATTGAATTTCTCCGATTCGTTTTGTGCTAATAAAATAATTGCATAATGTGATGTTTTTGTAATAATATAACTAAAAAGTGAAAGGAGTAAAAATGAAATTGTATTCTAAAGAAGCTATGCTTTTAGGCGGATTATATACTGTTTTAGCTATTCCTTTCACTTATTTAAATGAAACAATCAGCGGAATTTTGCTGTTGCTGTTTATAGGCTTAGCAATAATGCTGTGCTTTAAGAAAAAACTTAGATTTCTAGAACGTATTATTGCCGGTTATCCTAAAATCTCAAGTTGTTTAAGTTCTATTGGCTGGTATCCCTACATTTTTATAATTTTTACAGCCGGTTTTATCGCTTCAGGTTATTTTATTGATTATCAAGATGAGGCCATAGAGAAAGTACTTTCAATTTTTGATTATGGCACAAGTATCTTGCTAATCATTTCTTTAGTTTATGCGATTTATAAAAATTTTAAGAAACAGTCATAAATTTCCGCATTCCTGATTCGTTTTTAGACTTGACTTTTAGTGGTCGTTTTTAATTTAAAATCAGACATTATTGGCAGACACGGTGAAGAGCTGGAAAAAGCTCATGAATATGCAAAACGGGAGCACAGTTTTTCAGTTTGTCCGGTTGGCTGTACTCCTGCTTTTGGCTTTTGCAAACTATTAGATAAATCGGAATTTATTCATCCATCATTGCGAACTGGACGATCATTGGATCATCATATTCGGCCCACATGGATTTGTTTTCATCCAGCGCTTTTAGCTGTTCCATTTCATCGGTAGTCAGTTCAAAATCAAAAATATCCAGATTCTGTTTCATGCGCTCCTTATGCACGCTCTTGGGGATTACGACAATGCCACGCTGAATGTGCTGCCGGAGAGCGACCTGTGCAGACGTTTTTCCGTGGGTATCTGCAATTTGCTTTACAATGGGGCTTTCGAGAATTTCTTTCAGTCTATGCTGAGCAAGAGGCCCCCACGCCTCATGCTGAATATTGTACTTTACCATCCACTCATGCAGATCATATTGCTGCCAGAATAGGTGTGTTTCTACCTGATTGACTGCCGGGACAACACGGTTAAAGGTTGCAATATCTGCCATGCGCTCTGCGCTGAAATTAGAGATACCGATGGCTCTGATCTTGCCTTCATCATATAAGTCCTCCAGTGCTCGGTAAGCGCCATAATAGTCAGACAAGCATTGATGAATCAGCACAAGGTCGAGATAATCAGTCTGGAGCTTTCGGAGGGATTTTTCAACAGAAGTCTTAGCCTTTTCATAGCCGAACTCCGTCACCCAGACTTTGGTGGTAAGGAAAATATCTTCCCGGCAAATACCATGTTCCTTTATGGCGCGCTGGATACCGTCACCAACTTCTTTTTCGTTGTAGTATGCCTGTGCGGTGTCAATCAGGCGATAGCCAGTTTCCAGCGCATCAAACACACATCCTGCGGTCTGCTCCGCAGGGATTTCAAAGACTCCGTAGCCTACCATCGGCATCTGGATACCGTTATTAAGGGTCACATATTTCATTTTAGTTATTCCTTTCGTCCATTTTAGTTATTCATTTAGTGATTGATTTTTGGATTATGAAAGAAATATCAATAGGGCTTGCCCTTTGAGAAGAATTTGTTGAATAAGTCTTGAAATGTCATTGCAATACTTCGTCAGATTTCAATTTACTAAATTTTTTTATAATGTTATCACTACATTCAAAGAATTACAAGTAGCGCAAGGATAGCTGTGTGTAAACTGCCTGGATTTTGAGTCTGTGAGAAGGCTGTTTGCAGACCTGAGGGAAAAGGCCTGTTTTTTAGTTAGATTTCCGCATCTCCGATTCGCAATGAAGTAAGCAATAAAAAAGCCCTGCTGAAAAGCAGGGCTTAAAACATTGGAGATAGTTATAAAACAAAATCAGTCTTCGGTTTCCGGCTCGTCTTCGCCAATCATTTCTGTTGTCAGGTGACCGGCATCAGCACGGATTTTGTTTTCGATTTCTTCGGCAATAGCTGGATTCTCCATTAAATATCTTTTGGCGTTTTCACGTCCTTGACCGATTTTGTCGCCGTTATACGAGAACCACGCGCCGGCTTTTTCAATAATTCCGGATTTTACACCCAAATCAATTAGTTCGCCGGTTTTGGAAATTCCTTCGCCGTACATAATGTCAAAGTCCACAGTCTTAAACGGAGGAGCGACTTTGTTTTTCACAATCTTCACGCGGGTTTGCGAACCGATAACTTCATCTTTATCTTTAATTGCGCCCACGCGGCGAATGTCCATACGCACAGAAGCGTAGAATTTTAAGGCGTTACCGCCAGTTGTGGTTTCCGGATTGCCGAACATAACGCCCAGTTTCATACGAATTTGGTTAATGAAGATAATCAAAGTGTTGGAGCGGGCAACCGTGGCGGTCAGTTTACGCAAAGCCTGACTCATCAAGCGAGCCTGCAAGCCCATGTGCGCATCGCCCATTTCGCCTTCCAATTCTGCCTTTGGTACCAAAGCGGCAACCGAGTCGACAACCATCACATCAATTGCGCCGGAACGCACCAAAGTGTCGGCGATTTCCAAAGCCTGTTCGCCGGAATCCGGCTGTGAAACCAGCAAGTTCTCAATATCCACGCCGATTTTTTTAGCATATGACGGGTCAAGAGCGTGCTCTGCATCGATAAAAGCGCAAGTGCCGTTGCGTTTTTGCGCTTGGGCGATTACGCTTAAAGCCAATGTGGTTTTACCGGAGCTCTCCGGACCATATATTTCAATAATACGACCCTTTGGCAAACCACCGATTCCCAAAGCAATATCAATGCCCAACGAACCGGTAGGAATCGCCTCGATATCAATGTTGGTATTCTGCCCGAGGCGCATAATAGAACCTTTGCCGAACGCGCGTTCAATTTGGCTTAGGGCGGCGTCTAACGCTTTATCTTTTTCCATGTTTGTTATCCTTAAAAAATTATCCTAAATTCTTTATCCCGCATTTTCAGCAAAAACTCAACACGAGTCTGAATTTATCCGCTGAAATGTATATTGTTCTAATTTTGTTCTTATGGCAAGCACTTTATTATAAATTTGTGAATAATTATTTAAAAATTATACTGCACCGGAAAAAAGTGCTAAGTAAAAAGCAAAGGAGAAATACCATGTTGGAAGATGCTTATCAGCTGCTGAAAGAAAAATCGGAAGAATGTTTGCAAAAAGTGGCTCACGACGAATTTTTTGTGGGCTATACCAAAGAAAAAATCCGTCATTCCTATCAGGTTATGGGGGCGGGCAACTACATTGTTCCGCGCGTGGAATGGCTGAAAAGCAAAGATTCTGCCTATGTGGATATGGTAAAATCTGCAGTGCTTTTGCATGATATTTGCCGATTCGCCGAGATAGAGGAAAGATGTCTGCATAATCGACAGATAGATCACGGAATCGCTGGCGGTGAATTTTTGCGCACTGTGCCGGAGTTTTCGGATATTCGTATTTGGCTGCCGATAAAACATCACGGGCATTTGATAGAAGCTTTGTATGCTGACGACGAATATAAAAATATTGCCGCTGCAGAGCTTAAACAAGAAGTTGCACGCATTTGCTTTATTATCCGCGACGCTGATAAAATCGCTAATTTGCGTATGTTTGCTTTTGAGCCGCAGATGCGCTATTTGTTTTATGGCAAAAAAGATGTAGAACCGGAAATTGACGGGCATATTTCTAAGTCTGTTTGGAATTTGATTGACCAATATGCTACTTTGCCGCGCGGAGTTGAAGAAACTGTCGCCGACCGAATTGTCGGCTATCTGACATGGTATTATGATATAAACTATCAATATGCTATTGATTTTTGTGCAAAATTGAATGTTACACCGCGTCTGCTGGATTTGTTTAAGTGGCTGTGTGTTGATGAACAGTTTAAAACGCAGTTTCTAAGCCGATTCGCTGATTTCTTGCAAAATCATCAATATCTGCGTTAAGTCTATTTCCATAGTTTTTTACGGTTGCGGAACTCTTCAATGGTGGCGGTAACCACAGCACCGAACAAAACAATTGTCCACCATGAATACATCCAAACCAGCAAAATAGGAACGGTGGCAAGCGCGCCGTAAAGCGTGCGGTAGGTAACGTTCAGCACCAAAAAATAGCCAAAGCCAAAGCGTAATAGCAGGGTTAAAATCAAAGTTACGCAAGCGCCGGCAAATGCGCTGGAAAGACGTATTTTTTTATTTGGAACAATCACATACGAAAGCCATAAAAAAACAAAAGTTATAGAGTTTGGCACAATAAAAGTTACAAAAAAGTTATAGCCTAAAAAGTGCTCGGGGTGAAAATATTTAAGCGTCAGCAAATAGCCTTTAAGCGAAAGAGCCGTGCCGACCAAAAGCGGGCAAAGCGTGATGATTGTCCAATAGAGTGTGATTTTGGTGGCTAAGCGGCGGTGTTTTTTGACCTTAAAAATAAAATTAAAACTGTTTTCAATGGTAAACAGCAGCAAAATCGCCGTGATGGCAATACCTAAAACGCCGATGGTGGTGAGTTTGCTGGAGGCGGAAACAAATTGCATTATATAATTTTGAATGTTTTGTTCGATGTTGGGTACAAAATATTGAATAAGCGAGTCTTGCACCTGCGCCCGCACGTCTTCAAACACCGGAAAAGCGGCAAAAATCGCCAATGCGACGGCAATCAGCGGCACCACGGCAATCAATGTGGTGTAGCTGAGCGAGGCGGCAACGCGCAGAACCATGGCGTCTTTAGTGCGCCAGCGCAGATATTTAAAAAATAATCGGCAGAGTTTGCCAAATTTTGCAGTGTCAAATTGCTTCGCCATTTTACAACTTTCAAAAAAATGTTTACAAAACGGATAAATTTGTATAAGTATCTCTACAGTAACTTACTTCCAAAAAGGGGAGTAGTCTAGAACAAAATTTATGAAGGAACTAGAAAATGGCTATTGAACAACTTATGACCGGTAAAAAAGGTCTGATTATGGGTCTTGCCAATGACAAATCTATTGCTTGGGGTATTGCTCAGGCTTTGAATGCGCATGGTGCGCAGCTTGCAATTTCATATCAAAATGAAATGCTGGAAAAAAGAGTTAAACCTTTGGCAGAACAGCTGAACAATCCTCTTTTGATTAAATGCGATGTTTCCGATTCTGCTTCAGTTGAAGCTTGCTTTAAAGAATTGGGCGAAAAATGGGGAAAAATAGACTTTGTTGTTCACGCTATTGCTTTTTCGGATAAAGATCAACTGCGCGGTCGCACAATCGACACCACATTAGATAACTTTACAATGACAATGCATATTTCTTGCTACTCATTCTTAGAAGCTTGCCGCTGTGCATCTCCAATTATGAATGAAGGCGGTTCAATTGTGACTTTGACTTACTTGGGTTCAGAACGCGTATTGCCAAACTATAATATTATGGGTGTGGCTAAGGCTGCTTTGGAAGCTTCTGTTCGCTATGCCGCTGTGGATATGGGAAAACAAGGTGTTCGTGTAAACGCTATTTCTTCTGGCCCGATTAAAACTTTGGCCGCTGCCGGAATTGGCGATTTCCGCACAATTTTGCGTTGGAATGAATTAAACGCTCCGCTGCAGCGCAATGTTCATCAGACCGAAGTTGGCAATATGGCTTTGAGTTTGTTGTCTGATTTGGGCTCTGCCGTAACCGGTGAAGTTTTGCACGTTGATTGCGGATATAACACCATTGCAATGGTAAATATTGATAACGCTGCTGAAAGCGCAGATGTTCTTAAAGAATTTTAAACTGCCATATATCAGCAAAAAAGTCCCCAATTTTTGCGGTTGGGGGCTTTTTTTATTGCAAGAAACGCAAAAATATCCTAATCTGCAAAGCGAAAGGTTAAGAATAAATGGTTAAAATCTCGGCATATATTGTTACATTAAATGAAGAAAAACGCTTAGGCAAGACTTTGCAGGCTCTGAAAAAAGTTGCAGATGAAATTTTTGTGATAGACAGCGGAAGCACAGATAAAACCCAGAAAATTGCCGAAAAATACGGGGCTAAGTTTTTGTTTCATAAATGGAAAAATATTTCCGCGCAAAAGCATTATGGACAAGAGCTTTGCCATAACGATTGGGTGTTATCTTTAGATGCTGATGAAGTTTTATCGCCGGAGCTGATTGCCGAGATTAAAGAAAAAATGAAAAATCCGACTGCGGACGCTTATAAGATGAAAATCTGCGATATGCTTCCGGGGGATAAAAAGCCGCGTTGGCTGGCTAAAACCTATAATCAGGTGCGTTTGTATAACCGTAAAAAAAGCAATATGCCGGATGATTTAACGCATGATAGAGTTGTGGTTGGCGAAGGTGCTGTTGTGGAACAGATGGAGGCAAAAGTTTTTCATTATTCTTACGTTTCTCTAACTCAAACTTGGTTTAAACTGAATATGTATACCGATGAGCTGGTTAAAACTGCCGTCAAAGAAGGGCGCAATTACACACGTCTGCGCCTGTATACGGAATTTCCGCGTCAGTTTTTGGTATATTATTTTAAAAAGCGTTATTTTTTGTATGGAACTTGCGGATTTTGGATGGCAACAACATACGCTTATTTTCGCTTTTTGAAAATTGCTAAGTGGTTTGAGTGGAAAGCTCTAAATTCTGTAAAATAAAAAAGCCGTTCTAAAAAGAACGACTTTTTTATTTGTTTACTTTACGGTATAACCAACCATAGACAGCTGATTAAACGTAAAATTATTTTTATTAAGCACCAGCAGTTTTCCGTCTGCAAATCTTCTTGAAAGCAAGAAACTTTCACCGTCGGGATAATTGAATACTGTTCCGACAGAAACAGGCCAAACCAAAATGTCTCTCGTTACTTTGACACTCTTGTTTGTACGCAAATCGGTAAACTTGTCACCTTGCTTGATGCAAGGGATGATTTTTCGGATTGCCGGATGAGTATAATCCAACAATTGTGGCCTCTCTAACAAAGATAAACCAATTGGTAACTTTATTAAAGAAACAACCCCGCAATCCTTGTCCAAAACATTATAACCATTCATATGCATCGTATTTAGTAAAACATAAAAATATTCAAATAATCAAATTGTGCTTACTATATACTATTTTTTGTGCTTTTTGTCAATAACTTTTTTAACCGAAAATTAAAAAAAACTTCCGAAAAATATCGGAAGTTGATAAAATTTAATTGATAAAATTTAGTTATAATCTTCGCGGTTAATGCCTTGCATTGCCAACAAAGCATTCATTCTGTCGCGGTTAGCTTCTTCGCGTGAATATTCTCTGTTTTGTTTTTCAGCGATTTTTCTTTCATTATCAACAGTTGCAGCGGCTACGTCATGAATATTTCTCTTAGCTTCTACCTGAGCCTTTTTTTCTAAGATACGTTTTGTTAAATTGGTCATGTTATTTCTCCTAAAATATTTGTTCTGAATACAAAATAACATTTTTTAGATATTTTGTCAACTTTCTTTATGAAAAACATTTCAGGCAAAAAGAAACCGCCATTTTTTTTACAAAAAATAGCGGTTAATTGTTTCTTTAGCATGCCTTGCGCTTGCGGAAACGGCATTTTTTTGAAATGCCGAGACCGATAGACTCTGCGTGAGCAAAGTCTTCAAGACGAAGCTGCTCGCGTGCCTCTTTCAATGTGTAGCCCTGTCCCATGTAGAACTTGATTTCGGTTTCACGGAGACTGGCTGCAGAAGCAAGAGCCTGTGAATGACGAACATCAGCCTGAACAAGTGCAGCCTTACGACCAGCAAGTTTCTCAGCAGTAGTCAGTGGGCGAGCCAAAGACTTGAGGTTGTTCAATACGTTGTTAGCAGACTCTACAGAAACGATATTATACATATTATTCATATATACAAAGCTTTAAAAAAATTAAACATAATGATATTTACTACAATTATACTTATATCATTTTTATATATTTTTGTCAACACCGATTCATTAACTTTCTAAAAAAATGTTGTATTTACGGCGATGTCTGCTAATATTGCAGCAAATATCAATAACAGAGCTGTTAAAATGGAAAAAACACAAAAAAAATTAGGAATTATAGCCGGCGGCACCGGACTGCCGAAAATGCTGATAGATCATTGCCTTGATACCGGTCGTGAGTTTTATGTGTTGGCAATAGAAGGCAATGCCGATAAAGCTGCTTTTACTCCGCTGATTCCGCATAAATGGATTCGCATCGGGCAGGCTGGAACTGGTTTTAAGACTTTTGCCGATGAAGGTGTTGAAGAAGTTGTGATGATTGGCACGATTCACCGTCCGACCTTGTCTGAGTTGGTACCAGATTTGCGCACAGCTGCATTTTTTGCTAAAATTGGTATGAAAGCTTTGGGCGATGACGGAATTTTACGCGCCCTTATTAAAGAGATAGAGGCCGAAAATATGCGCGTGGTCGGCATTCATGAAGTTATGCCGGAACTGCTGGCGCAAGAGGGCGTTTTAACCAAGCATAAGCCGGATAAGCAAGCCGAAGCCGATATTGAGCGCGGCGTAGAAGTCGGTTTGGCGCTCGGCAGGCTGGATGTCGGACAGTCGGTTATTGTGCAGCAAGGATTGGTCCTTGGTGTTGAAGGTATTGAAGGAACCGATGAACTGGTGCGCCGCTGCGGTACTTATCAGCGCAAAGGAGCTGCTGGAATTTTGGTTAAATTGCGTAAGCCGCAGCAGGATTTGCGCATAGATTTGCCGGCTATTGGTACGCGGACAATTGAAAATCTGCATAATGCAGGTTTCCGCGGTTTGGCGGTGCATGCCGGCAATGCGCTTATGGTTGACGCCGAAGAGGTTATAAAATTAGCTGATAAATATGGAATGTTTATAAAGGGAATTGTCCCAGAGGAGAAAAAATAATGAAATATTATCTGATTGCCGGAGAACCGTCGGGAGATTCGCTTGGTGCGCGTTTAATTCAGGCTTTGCGCCGTAAAGATAAAAATGCTGAATTTTATGGAGTCGGCGGAGAAAGTATGCAGGCAGAAGGCGTGCAGTCTTTATTCAATATCAGCGATTTGGCGGTTATGGGGCTGGCAGAGGTTATTCCAAGCATTCCGCGTGTGCTGCGTCGCATCAATGAAACGGTTGCCGATATTCAAAAAGTAAAGCCGGACGTTGTTGTCACCATAGACAGTTGGAGTTTTTCCGCCCGCGTGCATAAAAAACTGCGCCAGCTTAAATTAAATATTCCGCAGGTGCACTATGTGGCGCCGCAGGTTTGGGCTTGGAAAAAGAAACGTGCCCGCACTATGTATAAATATATTGATTTGCTGCTGACTTTATTTCCGCAAGAGCCGAAATATTTTACTCCGTATAATTTGCCAGCCGAATTTGTCGGGCACCCAGTAATTGAAAGCGAAGTTGTTAACGGCGTGAAGGGCGATTTCAAAAAACGCCATCATATTCCGGAAGAAAACCGCTTGCTGTTAGTGCTCCCAGGGTCGCGCCATAATGAAGTTGAACGCTTGCTGCCGACGTTTTTGGAAGTGGTAAAGCAGTTGCATGAACGCTATAATGATTTTTCTTTTGTGATTCCGACAGTCGGCACAGTTGCCGCGCAGGTCAAGGAGATGGTTAAACAGTCGGGTTTGCCGATAGAAATTGTTGAGGGAACCAAAGAACGCCATGACGCCTTTAAGAGCGGCGATGTGGCGATTGCCGCGTCCGGCACGGTGGCGCTGGAATTGGCGATTGTCGATGTCCCGCACATCATCGCCTACAAAGTTCCAAAGCTGACCGAATGGCTGGCGCGTCACTTCATTCATATTCAGTTTGTGAACTTGAGCAATATTTTGCTGGGCAAAGAGATTGTGCCGGAATTGCTGCAACAGGACTGCACCGTTGAAAAAATAATGTACTATGTTGAGCAGTTTATGAAACATAAGCCAGTTTATAATCGGCAGATGGAAGGTTTTGAAAAAGTGCGCAAACTGTTGGGTATGGGACAGCAAACGCCAAGTGATAATGCCGCCGCAGCTATTATAAAGGCGATAAAAACCTATAAAAAATGAGAATTTTCCGCAAGATAAGAGCTTATGTCTCCGAAAATTTTTTTGCTGAACAGAGCAGGTGGCTGGCTTGGGTGCCGTTTTTATTTGGTTTGGGAATAGCCGTATACTTTGCTTTGCCGTTTGAGCCGAATTATTGGTATAGTCTGGGCGTTTTTGAAGCGACTTTGCTGTTGTTTTATTTATTGCGTAATAAGGGGCTGCATCTGCTTTTTACGGCGATTCTTATATGCGAATTCGGTTTTATGGATATCCAGCTGCAAACTCTATTAAAAAGCCGCAAAGTTATGTTTACGCCGGAAATTACAGATTATATTAAAGGGCAAATCAGCGCGGTTTCATATAATGAAAAAGGACGCAAGCGGCTGCTTTTGCAGAATGTTGAAAATTTTGACGAACCGCTTAAAGGTAAATACCGCGTCACCATGATGAACAGCGGAAATACTGAACTGGAAGTCGGGCAGTGTGTGGAGTTGGTAGGTACATTTTTTCCGCCGTCGCCAGTGCCGGTACTGAATGGCTTTCAGCTGGATAGAAAATATTTTTACGAGGAAATCAGCGGTATCGGTTATGCAAATAGTTCAATATTTGTGATTGATTGTGAGCAGAAACAAACCTCGTTTTTTCGGATTCGCCTTAACAAAATCCGTCAGCGGATTACTAATGATGTGGCAGCGATTCTGCCGCCGAACGAGGCCGGAATTGTTGACGCGGTGCTGATTGGCGAGCAGAGCCGCACTCCGAAGCAAATCGTTAATAATTACCGCGATTCGGGATTGGCGCATTTTCTGTCGGTTTCCGGTTTGCACATGGGCGCGATTGCCGGCTTGATGTTTTTTGTGCTGCGTTTTTTGCTGGCGCTGTTTCCAGCTGTAGCTTTGCGCTATGATGTCAAAAAACTTGCCGCGCTCGGAGCAATTCTTTTCAGCGCGCTCTATTTGTCGGTTTCGGGAATGGCGGTGCCTGCGGAACGTGCGTTTATCATGACCGCCGTGGTGTTGCTCGGGGTTATTTTTAATCGGCAGGCGATTTCTATGCGAATGGTTTGTTTTGCGGGTTTAATTTTGCTGATAATTTCACCGCAGGCTTTGATATCTATCAGCTTTCAGATGTCGTTTGCGGCGGTGGTTGCCTTAATCGCTTTTTATGAAAGATATGCGCAAAAGATTGCTTTATGGTCAGTAAATCGGGGGATTTTCAGCAAGATTTTTTTCTATTTAGCGGGAATTGTGATTTGCGATTTTGTAGCGAGTCTGGCGACAATGCCGTTTGCAATTTATCATTTCCACAGGATTTCGGTTTATACAAGCCTGGCTAACCTGCTTGCCGGTCCGTTAATAGGTTTGGTTTTGATGCCTCTGATTTTGCTTTGTTTAGTCGCTCTGCCGTTGGGATTGGCTCTGTATCCGCTAAAAGCTCTGGGCTATGGTGTGAGTTGGCTCAACCAAATAACGGAGTTTGTCTCAAGTTTGCCGCATAGTGTGGCGTATGTGGATTCGCTGCCGTTTGGGGGATTCGCACTTATTGTCTGCGGCGGCTGGTGGCTGTGCGTATGGCAAAGAAAATGGCGTTTATGGGGCGTGCTGCCGGTTTTGATTGGTGTAAGCTCAATGTTTTTCGGTGCGCAGCCGGATATGGTTTTTGCTCCCAAAGGCGAGGGGATAGCTTTGCGCGATAAGGCAGGGGAAATGCTGCTTCTGCCAATGAAAACAGATAGCTGGACAGTTTCGGTTTGGCGTGAAAATCTGCGTCTGAAAGATTTGAATAAAGAGCAAAAAGAGGAGTTGAAAGAAATTTTTGCCGGCAGCAAAACAAACTTGGAAAATATTGAATTAAAATGCAGTGCGGAAAAATGCGCTTATCTGGATTCGATTGAATTTTCTAAGCAAGGCGATATCAAAATAAATGGAAAAAATATTGACAATAGCGCCGGAGGGTATATCTTTAAGCAAAATAAAACAAAAGTTGTGCCGCTGCAGCCGCAGGGCGTTTGCCGGCCATGGCGCAGTTGCATTAAACAAGAAAGGAATGACAATGACAGAAACAGTTGAAAAAACTGAAAATGAAAAAAATCTGCTGACCGCATTTGTGGCAGGTTTCAAAAATATGTTTAACTTCAAAACCCGCGCCAGCAAATATGATTATTGGGGATTTGTTTTTGCCAATTTTCTATTTAGCCTTGTTATATTTGGTTGGGGAATGGTTATATCGCTATTAGCTATGTCACTGTTACTTCCTATAAAAACAATGATGATTGTCGGTACGGTTTTATACTATGTGTATTCACTGCTTGAAACCATTGCTGTATTGGCTTTGTCCGTACGCCGATTGCATGATACAAACCATAGCGGTCAGCTTTTATGGCTGCCTTTAATATTTGGAGTAGGTATAATATTTGGAACTATGCTGACACCGCATATGAAATATATCGGTATTGGCTTGATGGGGGCTTCCGGTGTTGTGGTTTTTGGTGTTATGATATGGCTGTTAATTTTATATTTGCGTAAAGGCCAAGCGGAAGAAAACAGATATGGAAAACCGGTTGAAGAAAGTCCAAAATATAATAAACAGGCCAATATTTATATTATTTTATATTTTATCATAAGCATTGTGCTTAGTGCTATTTCTGTTGCGTTGGATAAAGATAGCGATCAGCAAGATGCTACTGTTCAGAATACAAGTGCAGCGAATACTATTTCTAACAAAACATCTGATGTTACAGCAGATGCAGATTCTAATGCTGATATTGAAACTCAAAAGCCGGTAAAATCTGAAGCAGTAGCTCAGCCAGAAACATCTGCCGAAGTGGAAACTCCAGATGTACCGATGCATGAAAGTGCAGAATAATAAAAAAATGCTTGCAAAGGGCGTGGTTTTACGCTTTAATGCAAGCATTGATTTTGCAGATGTAATTCAATGGTAGAATAGAAGCTTCCCAAGCTTATAACGGGGGTTCGATTCCCCTCATCTGCTCCAAAAAACAAAGGCACCCATTAGGGTGCTTTTTGTTTTTTATATAGAGGGGAATCGAACCCTGAGAGGGCTTGAGAAAAAAATCTATCCAGTGGATAGATTTTTGCCGAAAGGCGCAGATTGCCAAAGAGCAAACGAGCGTTAGCGAAGGGCAGCGATTTGTAGCAATCAAGTTTTCCCCTCATCTGCTCCAACATAGCCCCGCTTGTCGGGGCTTTATGTTTGGAGCAGAATAATATGGAGTGAATCGAACCCCGATAGGGCTTGAATAACTCAGTCAACGCATTTTTATCTTGTGTTTGCGGAGAAAATGCACGCTAATCTCCGCATAATTTGCGGAAAGGCTGATTAAAGGCTGCGCATTAAGCCGTTCCCCTCTAATTAAAAATAAAAATTTACATTTCCTCCGAACAATATTATGATAACAGGTGGTTAAAACAAGGAAAATTAAAATGGAAAAAGTCAAAAAAATCATCAAAGTAGCTGCGGGAATTATCGTCTGCAAAGGGCATATTCTAATAGCGCAGCGCAAACACGGCAAAGATTTGGAATATAAATGGGAGTTCCCTGGCGGCAAGTTGGAGCAGGGCGAAACCTATGAGCAGTGCTTGGCACGTGAATTGCTGGAAGAAATGAATCTGCCCATTGTGGTTGGCAAGCATTTTATGGACACCGCTTATGATTATGATTTTGGCAGGGTGGAGCTGCATTGTTACAAAGCGGTTTGCACGCAGGAGCAAATTCCCGAGTTGAACGAGCATGAACAATATCGCTGGGTGCCTGCGGGCGAGCTGGTTCAATATGACTTTGCGCCTGCGGACAAGCCAATCATCGCCGCCTTGCAAGAATCAGGAATAAACGATATTTAACCAAAAATTTACTGCCTTAATGCTAAATAATGTTACAAAATTGTGAAGAATCGTCTGCTTTCGCAAAATATGCTGGTTATAGGCGTTTTTTTATGGTAAATTATAACTAGATAAAACCGCATTTTGAGGTAGGGTTATGTATATTTGGATTTTACTTGCAACGATAATGGTGGCGCTGAGTTTTCTCAACACCTCTCCGCGCGAGGACAAAGCCGGCGTATTCACTGAGATAAAAGCCGCCACGGTAGTAAACCGTTTTCGGGCGGAACACCTTGCGTTTTATCGCGGCACCGAGTGCGAAATGATTTATAACGGGCAAAGTGGAAATTATGACATTCCGTTTAAATGCACAGAAGAAAATAACTGCCTGAGCAAAATGGAAGACAACCTGCCTTTGGGTTATGATATGAACAACATCGTTACGGAATCCACGCACGCCATTTATTGCTTTGACGACAACATACAAAACGGAGCAAACGTAAAGCGTTGCAGCAGCGATGAAGGCAGCAAAAACAAATATGCCATTTCTTTTGCCAAAATACCGGAACGCTGGTATTCCAAAACCGAGACCGAAGTTACTATCACCGAAGGCGAATCTTCACGCAAAGTAAAAATGGTTGCGCCGACCCCGAATTTTACCAACTATTTGGCAAAAGAGCTTTCCGGAGTTAAAAATATGGGCTGGACGTGGTGCGAAGGCACCGGCTCAACCGCTAAATGCCATTTGGTGGGGCGTACGGCAATTCAAATTATGTATGAAAAGAATTCGCAAAATGCGAAAGGTTCAATTGCTAAGTATATAAACTTTGTGTTTCCGAAGGTTTTTTATATTGGATCAGATGACGCCTCTAAAGCATTTCAAGAAAAGTGTATGCAGGGCAAGCCTTGCTTGTTTGCATTTGACAAATACCGAAACGCCGATAGCGGCGGACACTGCCATGTTCAGCAGTAGGATAATAGTGGAGAATAAGGAGAACGAAGATGAAACGTCGTAATATCTCAAAATCTATAGCGCAGAGGGGTGGTTTGATGATTGAAGCCCTGGCTATGCTGGGACTTATCGCCGTTGTTACCCCGACCATGTATAAAAAGTCGGCGGAAAGAACCATGGAGGTAGAAGACATCAACACTGCGTCCACCATTCGCACTATTATGAACGCGGCAAACGACTATGTGGGCGCAAACTACTCCACCATTATTGCAGATATGGGTGAAACACAGAAAATCCGTAAATTGGATCTACCGTTAATTGATTCGTATCTGCCGTATGGCTTTAAAATTGACAAGGCGCTGTATAATTACGGCAAGCCTGAAATCGCTATTGCCAAACAGGGAAATAACCTGACCACGTTTGCGCTGTTTAAAACCAACACCGATATTGGACAAGAGCGTACTTCGCGCATTGCCTCGCTGATTGGTTCTAGCGGCGGTTATGTGACTGGCGAGAAAAAAGCCCGCGGTATCGGCGGTATTTGGAAACTTGAAGGCGATGAATATAGCGAAGTGTTTCCCGATGGAGATGATGCGGCTCAATATTCCATTGTGACGGCGTCGGCGGACACCATCAGTGCCGCGACTGGCAACGAAATTGATATGGATAAATACCTGCAGCGCGGACGCGATGCCGGTAACGATCCTAACACATTGTGGAAAAACAGTATGCGCACGGATTTATACATGGGCGGTGTTGATAATACCTACGATGTGTATAATAATGAAAATCATCAAAAAACATTTAGTATCCGCAATATTAAAAGCTTGATTGTTGGTGCAGAGAACGACAATATTGAGAACTCTACTTATGGACTTTATATCGCTGACGGTTTCGGCAAACCGGACGCCTTTATTCAAGGCAATTTGATTGCGGCGGGAGAACAATTTAAAGCCGATGCAAATCGTTTGGGCTTTGGACGTAATCTGATTACAGAGGGCGACACAACAACTGAAGACTTCCACTTTAAGGTTGACACCAACGGCAACGCCACAGCCGACGGCTCGCTGACAAACTTGGGAGATGTGAATTTAGCTTCAAATGTGGACGTCTGGAATGATGTGAAAATCGGGTATATTGATGGACGAGCAGATGGAACTTATGCCATAAAAGCAACAAAAGAAGATATGAATTTTATGGGAAATGTTATGCAGTTGAAGCCATATTATACTTTTGAAAATAATGAGGCAAACATAAAGGATAGAGTTGTCATCTTAGAAAATGGAATAAAAAGTGCTACATATCCTGGGGCAAATTTAGATGAAATAACGTATAACAATAGTCCGCTATTCCAGGTTAGAGTTGGTGCAAACACTAAAATAGATGGTTTGTTGGCAACTCGTCAGTTGGATACGCAAAAAATACGTGCGGCAACGCTTTCAGTTGGCTCAAAAAATATCGACGACAGCGAAAAATGGCTGACCGCCAATGAAGATGGCGTCACAATTCAAAATACTGGCGATGACAACATAACTGGAGCTGAATTTCGAGAGAATCAAATTATGTTGGCAACCGGTGGAGCTGATGCAAATGATGAAGCTGCGGGCTTATTTTTGCTTCACGGTAATAAAACAGCGGATTCTGCCGCACCAGCTGTTTCGGTGCTGTACGGTGGCGGTATTAGATCTATAATGGAAAATAAAACATTAACCATTGAGGGAGCAGAAAACGAGACAAGAACTTTGTTTAATCAAGGTTCGGTAGATTTGGCTGACGCTAACTTTAATATCGGTGTAGGCGGATTATATTATCATGATGCAACTGCCGATAGACGGTATGTGTTTAGTGTTCGCGCAAATTCTAATCCAAACTCCTATGCTTTTCAAGATATGTTCACCTCTGCAGGCAGTAACCAAGCAGGATATCTGCAGCCGTATGATATTGCTATGCATGGCAACGTTCTTATTGGTGACTCCAAATCCGGTCAAGTTGGACGCGGAACAGAAAGTGTAGAGAATGGAAAATATCATGTTTCTATCGGTCAATATAATGTAAGAGCCGGTGTAAACATCGTGCCGAATAGCACAGCGGGTGATTATTCCAACCTTGTTTATATCGACCAAGGCGCTACTAGCACCACCAATAATTATAGTGATACTGAACCTGGTACTGTATATATCCGTAAGGGATATATGGAAGTCCGCGGAGAAAATAGTAAACCTGCTACAACAACCGGCGCGTTAGAGGGTAAAGGTGTAGTTGCCGCCTCCCGCTTTGTCGCAAACAATTTGGCTTATGGTAGCAATGGTAATGCTGTTACGAATAAAACATACGGCGCTGAATTTCCTATACTTGCTACAAAGGACTTTAGTAATTATAATGGATCTAACCATGACGTTGCTTATGATACCTATATGGTAAATCCGGCGTATACTTCAGTTATGCACGATATCAAATTAACCACTCGCGGCGGAGCCCGTCTGAGTGATATTTTACCTGACTTTATCAATAAAGGTATTTACGTGGTTAACAATACCATTTCTGAAACAAAAGTAGGAAATTGGGATTTTAGTGCAGATGATGAGTTGTATTCAGAAGCCCAAAAAAAGAATCAAGATATAGATCCTGATGAGACATTGGATATGAGCAAAGAAGACAGTTGGGCATCGCCGTTTATGGGGGTTGTGCCAGCGCCGCAATGTCCTCCTGGATATGGTCGTGTGATAACCTTGACTCCGGCAAGCTGGGAAATGGCGCAAGCAGGCTCAGTACATGGGGCAGGTACTCAAGCTAGTGACAAAACATATGATAGATATTTTATATTACCAGACACTCCAAGCAAAGAACAAGTAACTGCAGTAGCAACTCCAGCGGATAGACCGTCATTTAGTAAAGTCGGTATGGTGGTTGATAAAGATAGTACTACTGCTACTACAATACCTGTAACTGTAGGTGCTGAAAAAGGCACTGCTGATATCAGTAACGTAAAAACAAGTACTTATGTTCTACAATCTAATGCTTCTTATCAACCATCTGCGCCGTTGATGTTCCAACAAAGCACAAGATTAAAAGCTCTGACGACTAAATTAAAGAGTGAAAAAGGTATTTATCAAGGTTGGTCAGCAATTATTGGATTTTTGTATCCTAAATCTAAGTATGATGCATTTATAGGCACTACCCCAAGTAACAATAAAATAGAAAGTTACTATTGGAATGTATTTCCGGTATTGAGAGGATCAATAGAAGGATATGCAACGGTATATTGCTACTTTGATAGAACAAACCTATTTCATGGCTATGAAGATAGTGCAGAAAAAGATTACTTTGTAGATGGCTATAAATATATGCAGGATATGACAGGTGCAATTGATTATGAAAAGGTTGATTCGACTAATGGTAAATATTTAAATAGGTTGAATGACCCAACGTTGAAATATAACGAAGCATGGTAATCAACTTTAACTCCTAACACTGTCATTCTTGGCTTTGAGCGACAGCCATCGTCCCTAACACTGTCATTCTTGGCGAATGAGCATTAAGCCAGAAAATAGTATTACTTGTCATTCTTGGCGAATGAGCATTAAGCCAGAAAATAGTATTACTTGTCATTCTTGGCGAATGAGCATTAAGCCAGAAAATAGTATTACTTGTCATTCTTGGCGAATGAGCATTAAGCCAGAAAATAGTATTACTTGTCATTCTTGGCGAATGAGCATTAAGCCAGAAAATAGTATTACTTGTCATTCTTGGCTTTGAGCGATAGCTCATTCGCCGAGAATCCAGTATGGTATGTCTGCTTAAAAAATAAGGACTCATTATTTCTGGATGCTCGAGGCAGTTCGCTAAAGCTCACGCTCAAGCATGACGTTGAAGGTGGAGGCGTTAAAGATGCAAAATAAGAACCTGTGCTTGTCATTCTTGGCTTTGAGCGTCAGCTCATTCGCCGAGAATCCAGTATGGTATATCCGCTTTATAAAAATAATCTGATATTATTTGCATATATCTTCATATAAATCTTTCCATTCCGGATTCATGTTTTCTATCAAAGATATTTTATACTTACGGCTTGCGTGTTTGACTTTTTTCTCACGTTCAATAGCTGTTAAAGTATCCTCATAAATTTCATAATAAACAAGCATATGTATATGGTATCGTTTAGAGAAACCTTCTATCAATTCATTTCTATGTTCATAAATACGACGTACTAAATTATTTGTAACACCGGAATATAGGGTGCCGTTTCGTTTACTTGCTATAAGATATACATACATTGTTTTCATATGAGAAAATTAGCATATTGTATCAGTAAAAGTCAAGATGTCTATTATTCGCTTAGCGCCCTCAACGTTATTGATGTATTGTTCTGGATTCTCGGCGAATGAGCTATCGCTCAAAGCCAAGAATGACCAGTGGTGTGTTTATGCTCCTTGCTTTGTTTCTTTAACGCCTACGCCCTCAACGTTATTGATGTATTGTTCTGGATTCTCGGCGAATGAGCTGGCGCTCAAAGCCAAGAATGACAATTACTAATCAATCAAAAAAAACTCCCTGCCTTGAGAGCAAAGCAGGGAGTTTCATAATCTGGAGGATTATTAGTACATTCCGCCCATACCGCCTGCAGCGGCAGCAGCATCGCCGCAGTGGCATTCTTTTTCCGGAATTTCTGTAACCATCGCTTCGGTGGTGATTAACAAACCGCCAACGGAAGCAGCGTCTTGCAAAGCGGTTCTAACCACCATTGTCGGGTCAACAATACCGGATTTAATCATATCGGTATATTCACCAGCTGCGGCGTTATAACCATAGTTATAATCTTTGCTCTCCAGCAATTTACCGGCAACCACAGCGCCGTCCACACCAGCGTTTTCGGCAATTTGACGCAGCGGAGCCTGCAAAGCGCGGCGGATAATGTCAATACCAACGTTTTGGTCTTGGTTGTCTGTCTTCAAATCTGTCAAAGCTTTGGTGGCATACAGCAACGCAGTGCCGCCGCCGGCAACAATACCTTCTTTAACGGCTGCGCGGGTTGCGTGCAAAGCGTCATCAATGCGGTCTTTCTTTTCTTTTACTTCTACTTCTGAAGCGCCGCCGACTTTGATAACAGCTACGCCGCCGGAAAGTTTGCCCAAACGTTCTTGCAGTTTTTCACGGTCATAATCAGATGTAGTCTGACTAATTTCCTGACGGATTTGCGCAGTTCTGCCGGCAATAGCTTCTTTGTCGCCTGCACCGTCAATTATTGTGGTGTCGTCTTTAGTGATTTCAACGCGTTTAGCGGTGCCGAGCATATCCAAAGTAACGTTTTCAATCTTCATGCCCAGTTCGTCAGAAATAACCTGACCGCCGGTCAAAACAGCCATATCTTGCAGCATAGCTTTGCGTCTGTCGCCAAAACCAGGGGCTTTTACAGCGCAAACTTTCAAACCGCCGCGGATTCTGTTGACAACCAAAGTAGCCAAAGCTTCGCCTTCAATGTCTTCAGCCACAATAACCAAAGCGCGTCCAGATTGAACAACGGCTTCCAAAATAGAAATCATCGGCTGCAGGTTAGAAATTTTCTTGTCATACAGCAGAATATACGGATTGTCATATTCGCAGTTCATTTTTTCCGGATTTGTTACAAAATATGGAGACAAATAACCGCGGTCAAACTGCATGCCTTCTACAACGTCCAATTCTGTTTCCAAACCTTTGGCGTCTTCAACGGTAATCACACCTTCATTGCCGACTTTTTCCATAGCTTTTGCCAAATATTCGCCGATTGTGGTGTCGCCGTTGGCAGAAATTGTGCCGACTTGAGCGATTTCACCAGAAGATTGAACGGCTTTAGAGCGTGATTTAACATCTTTAACCACAGCTTCTACAGCCATATCAATACCGCGTTTTACGTCCATCGGGTTCATTCCGGCGGCAACAGCTTTGCAGCCTTCGCGGATAATAGCTTCAGCCAAAACAGTGGCGGTTGTTGTACCATCGCCGGCTTTATCAGCGGTTTTTTGAGCAACTTCCTTAATCAACTGAGCGCCCATATTTTCAAATTTATCAGCCAAAGCAACTTCTTTTGCAACCGAAACGCCGTCTTTTGTTAATTTCGGAGCGCCGTAAGATTTGTCCAGCATAACGTTGCGACCTTTAGGACCCAATGTTACTTTTACGGTTTTAGCCAATGTTTCTACGCCTTTAAGCATTTTGCTGCGGGCGTCAGTACCAAATTTAATGTCTTTTGCAGCCATTTTAATTCACCTTTCGCAGATTATTCTATAATTGCTAAAATATCAGATTCGTTAACAATCAAGCGGGATTCGCCGTTAACTTTAATTTCTGTGCCCGCCCATTTGCCAAACAGCACGCGGTCGCCGGCTTTAACAGACAAAGCGATAATTTTGCCGTCTGGAGCAACACGACCGTTGCCCACAGCCTCAACCACGCCTTCAGACGGTTTTTCTTTGGCTGTGTCCGGAATAATGATACCGCCAGCGGTTTTTGTTTCTTCATCTACACGTTTGATTAAAACTTTATCGTGTAAAGGTTTGATGTTCATTTTAATACTCCTAAACAAATAGTTTTATAATTCACTACTTGTTTAGTTAGTGTTCACAAAATGCGATGTCAAGAAGCCAGTGAATTTTTTTTGCTAAATTCCAAACAAGAAAATACAAACCAGCAGAGTGGCGTAGACAATCGACGGACCAAATGGACCGACTCTCTGTTTTTTTATGGCACAGCCCAAGGCAAACAAAATGCAGGATCCGAGCAAAATGTATGAAACAGGCTCTAAGCCAACCCAAGCGCCGATAGCCGCCAAAAGCTTAATGTCGCCGCCGCCGAACGCGTCCGGATATTTCCAAACCAAAAACATACTGGCGACAACCGGCATCAAATAGCCGACACAAGCGCCCATAAAGCTGTTTTGCGCATTACTGATAAGCTGCGGGTCAATCGTATCCAGCCATACGCCGTTGACTGCCGCATAGCCGAAGCCCAAAACCAGCAGCGGCAGGGTCAAAATATCCGGCAGCAGCATAAAGCGCTTGTCGATTTCCACCAGCAGCAGCATAATCCATAAAAAGGCAATGTACCAGCCAGTGTAATACGGGTCAAAATTTACGGCAAACAAATAGGTGGCGGCGGCGCAGAAAATTCCCCAGCCCAAGCTTCTCATCATATATCTTTTAAATAATTCCATATATTCAAAGTCATTTTTCAGTTTGCTCCACGGCATATAATGCTGCGGAATAAAAATTTTGAGCAGAATATAACCCATGGTCGCTGGCATCAATTTGCCAAGGCGGCGCGCTAAATAGGGAATCAAACAGCCAAACACAAAGCCCGCTAAAATGTATAACATAGAAACCTCCGTAAATTTACTTGAGCGGAATATAACAAAAAAATCATAAAATTTTATTAAAAAGGCTTGAATTTTTGGCTTTTTTGTTGTACAAAGCCGTTATCGGCGACACCCCTGGAGGTCGTCGAGTGTTAATTTAAATATAAGGATACAAAAATGACAGAAATTACTTTTAATGCAAAAAAGCGTGAAAAAGCAGGTAAGGGGGCAGCTCGTGCATGTCGTCGTGAGGGTCGCATTCCTGCCGTTATTTATGGTGGTAAAAAAGATGCTGTTTTAATCAGTCTTGACCCTGTGGAATTGGAAAAAGCTCTTGATTTGAGAGATTTTTACAAATCTGAAATTGTTGTTGATGTTGAAGGCAAAAAAGTTAAAACTGTTTGCCAAGACGTTCAATTCCATCCAGTTTCTGACAAGCCTATTCACGTTGATTTTATGCGTAAATAAGGTGTAATGATGTTTTTGGTGGTTGGTTTAGGTAATCCGGGAACGGAATATGCGGCTACCCGCCATAATGTTGGATTTATGGCGGCTGATGAACTTCATCGCCGCTATAATTTTTCGCCGTTCCGCTCTAAATTTGACGGTCTGATTGCCGAGGGAAATATTGATGGCGAGAAAGTTTATTTGCTGAAACCGCAAACATTTATGAATCTTTCCGGCAACAGCGTTGTCAAGGCGGCTAACTTTTACAAAATTTTGCCGCAGAATATTGTGGTTATTCATGATGATATGGATTTACCAACTGATAAAATAAAAGCCAAACTCGGCGGCGGTGCTGGCGGGCACAATGGTTTAAAAAGCATAGATTCCTGCATTACTCCTAATTATAATCGGATTCGCATTGGTATCGGACACCCGCAAAACCGCGATGCCGACAGCATTGTCAATCACGTTCTTTCCGGCTTTTCTAAAGCTGATAAAGCAAATTTGGAAGCCAATATCGACTTGGTTGCCGATTTAATCGGAGTGCTTTTCAAAAAAGGCATTGCCGAATTTTCTAACCAGCTCGGTATGAAACTTAATCATAAATAACTTTACTTAAAAATTTTGAAGCGGTTTTCCAACGGCAAAAATGTTTTTTCCGCCGGTGTTTTTTCTATGCTGCCGAATGGCATTTGCGACAAGATTTTCCAGCTGTCCGGCAAGTCCAGCATTTTTTTGACATCTTCCTCAATCAGCTCATTATAATGTTGCAGCGAGGCACCTATTTCATTTTCTGCCAAAGCCTGCCAAACCATATATTGCAGCATTCCATTGGCTTCAAAAGTCCAGTCGTGCATATTTTTTTGATAGAGAGGAAAATCTTTTTGCAGCTGTGCTAAAATATTGGTGTCTTCAAAATATAGAATTGTGCCATAGGCTGCCGCAAATGAATTTATTTTTTGTTCTGCGCTGCTTTTTTTGCCCAGCGGAGTAACTTCCAAAACTTTTTGCAGAACCAAATTCCAAAAGTCTAAATGTTTTTTATTGAGTAAAAGCACAAGCCGCGCCGACTGTGCATTAAACGGCGTCGGGCAATTTTTTAAGCAGTCCTTTAAGGTGTCTTCCAAACAAAAATCCGTGACAACCCGCGTGTGTCCAAGCGCATAAACGGAGCGGCGGCGGGTTAAGCTGTCTTGTTCTATACAATGTGTCATTCTAAATCTCCTTCCAAGTCAGGAGATAAACTCTGTCCGTCAAAAATCAAGATCAACCCAAATAATTTCTGACTTTCAGCAAGGCTCGATCCACGCTTTTTATGTCTTGTTTCAGATTTAATTCACAATATATTTCCTGCGCCGAATTAAAATAATTGCGCGCTTCTTCCATTAGTTGGTCATCGTCATTTTGTTTGCCGAGCAAATAAAAAATATTGCCGATTTTTTCTTGAATTTCCGCCCAAACTGCCGGAGCGTTGTTCTGCGTATAAATTTTTTGCTGATTTTTGTAGGATTCGATTGCTAACTGCATAAGCTCGTTGCTTTTGGTCTGCATTCCGAGAGAAGTGATATAATTGCCTAAAAGCCCCTCAATTTGGCACCAAGATTCCGGAAATTGCGCCAAAGAATAAACTTTTTCAGCCTCGCGGAGCTTGGATACGGCATCACGTAAAGCCTGCAAATCGGCGGTGTGCTTCCAATATTCAAAATAAAGCAAAGCCAAATGATAGGCAATTAGCCCAAAATCATAAGGATAGTTTCGGTTCAAATTTTTCTGCGCCGCTTGATAGTTGGAGATGGCTTGTTTCAAATAATAGAGATTGCCTTGTCTACTTTGCCGAAACGCTGTTTCATATAGCTGACCGAAATTATTGTAAATGCAGCCGTAATAAATAGGCAGGCGGATATATTGTTTATTTTTCAGCGCCAGCTCAAACAGGTTATGGATAATTTCAATATCTTTTTCGGTCAAACTGTTGCGGGCATTGCACAAATATATTTTTCCCAATAAGTTCATAATATACGGCATAAATTCCTTGGATATGTCTTTTGGGGTTCTGTCAGCGGATAAAAGCGTGATGAGCTCTTGCAATATCTGCGGACGCTTTTGTTTTTGTGCGTTGCTAACCGGATTTATTGCCGCCACAATTATTCCGTATATTAAAAGCAGCAGAGATTCGGAAAAATTCGCAGTGTCTGTTAAATAGCTTAAAGGAATAAATAAGCTGTCTAAAAGTGAAAAAGACAGGCTGTCGGGGATGGCATATTGATTAGCTGTCTGAAAATTAAGGCGGATTTTACCTTCATCTTCATATCCCCAAATCACAATATCAGCTTGAGTCGAACTCAAAATTTTATTGCCGCGGTCGATAAAATCAAAAAAGTTGCGGCTTTGTAAATTTAAAAAGCCTTTGGCAAACGGTTCGTTAAAAAATGTTATGTCAAATAAATTGCTTTTTTTCAAAAGTTCGGCAAAACGCAGACCGCAGTTTAAATTGCACTTGTCTTCAAACGCAACGACAGTAACTCGAAATAAGCTGTTTTTGTCAGGCTTTTTCTCAGAGCCGAGCAGGCTGCGGATATTTAATAAATTCGGTGAAAATGACATATTTATTAGTCCTCGCGCTTGGTGCGTGCTGATTTGCAATGTTTGGTTTTTGACTGTTGTTTTGTTTTTGGCGGCAAATCCGGCTGTTGCAAAGATTTCAAGTCATTATGAATATCGGCAATATTTTGTTTAAAATCTGCTACAAATTCGGCATTGATTTCTTTAAAACTAGAGTTAAACGGGTGCAGCATAGAATGACTCAGCCAGCCGGTTATGATAAAGCAGATTATTATCAGCGAATATTGGTTTACGGCAAAAAGCTGGAAACAGCCGATTAACAGACTTACTCCGCAAATTTTGGCAACGCTGACCGATAAAAAGCGTAAATTATATTTTTGGGCGGCTAATGCGCAGTTTGTGTTTTCATATAATGCTCCGGCTTTGACAATCACAAATTTATTCCAAAGCGCAAAAGCAAACTCGCTCCAAAAAAATGCAGTAAAAATAACGCAGGAGCTAAAGCTGTATTCTCCGCTGTCTTGCAGCATCAAGTTGCTTAACAAATAAGCCAAGGCACAGCAAGAGCCGTTGTCAAAAGGAACTTTTACCGTGTTTAAGTTGACGCATAAATAACCAGCAAGCGCGCCAATCAGCAAAGCCGAGCAGAATAAAAAGTAAAACGGAGCGGCAGAAAAAAATGGCAGTAAAGAAATTCCTAATAAGGTTAGGATTGTTGAAATTACCATGGTGTGCGGTAAAAAATTCAACACACCGTAAAAAATGCAAAAAACTGAAAAAAATATAATAAGCAAAAGGCGTGACACCCACAGCGGAAAAAATGCATAAGGAAATCCGTCGCCCAAAGGCTGCAGAAAAACCGTAATTGCCACACAGCATATCACAATCGGTATAAAAATTAAATTGTCAAAAAACATGGAAGAAATAAATATTACAGCTGCTAAAAGCATGGGGATAAAAAAACGGCTTGCTGTCAATGGCTCTATAAAATCATTAAGCGGTAAGAAATAATAAATTAAAGTTGCCCCAACGGCATAAAATCCTAAAATATAGCTGAACGGCAGCATTGACGGAGTCACAGTCAGCGTTTGCATATATTTATTGGCAATTGGCGTAAAAACAAGCAGCATAGCAGCTAAACCAGCAATAACCAATAACACAAATATAAATATACCAGCACTCAACATTTAAAATCTCCATAAATTTAGAGCTAGTATAAACGTAATTTGTTAAATTATTCTTTTCAATTTGCAAATAAAAAATGAATCCATACCGTTTTTGTCAGACATATAAAAAGGCAGCGTGCGGATAAATCCCTGCGGCGTGACAAGCTGGTCATTCCATTCGCCGAACGCTGATATATCCGAAAGGTTTAAAGGTACAATTTCAAAATTTTTCTGTTCACTGATAAACGAATTTATTTGTTTTTCGCCTTCATCTTTAGCAATAGAGCATGTGCTGTAAACCAAAATGCCGTTGATTTTTAAAGCATTTTTGCAACTTTCAAGTAGTTGTTTTTGCAAAGACGCCTGCAAAGCCACATCTTCCTTTGTTTTAAGATATAACACTTCGGGGTGGCGGCGGAAAGTTCCGGTTGCCGAACAAGGTGCGTCCAAAAGAATAATATCAAATTGCTCGGTGTTATGCTGTAAAAAATCCAAAGCGTCGGCAGCCAAAGTTTTTATGTTTTCAAAACCTAAACGCTTCATATTCTGCTTTAAGGTTTCCAAACGTTCGGCAGAAATATCAATCGCCGTAACTTGTGCGCCGCGTGCAACTAACTGCGCGGTTTTTCCTCCTGGGGCTGCGCATAAATCCAAAACTTTTAGACCCGACAAATTGTTGTTCAAAGTTTGTACCGGCAGGCTTGCCGCGGCGTCTTGAACCCACCAAGCACCATCATTGTAGCCTTCAAGCGTTGGAATTTTCGGATTGTTATATAATCTGAGCGAACCGTTTGGCAGCAAATCTGCCCCCAGTTTTTCCGCCCATTCGACCGGATTTTCTTTGACTGTAATATCCAGCGGCGGCAAAACAAAAACACTCTGTGCAATACAGCCTTGTTCCTGTTCTGAATAATCTGCTATAATTTGTCTGAAATTATCGGGCAGTGGATTTATTGTTTCTATTTTTTTCAGCAGCTCTTCTTTTTGCGTTAGAATTTTGCGTAAAACCGCATTTGCCAGCCCGCCTAAAAAACGGTCTGTTGTTTTTCGAATATTGGCAACGGTTTCGTTAATTACCGCATACGGAGCGGTTTTCATATATAAAATTTCGCATTCGGCTAAAATAAGCAAATATTCGGCAAAGCGGTGCTTATTAGGAATTTTTTTGCTTAAAAAAGAATGCAAAACCGCACGCAGCGCCACATAGCGCCGCAATGCGGTCAGGATTAACATATTTACGAAAGGCAAGTCCTCTTCGGAGAATTGCTTTTTAAGCTCTCCGAAAAAGACTTTATCCTCTAATACGGATTGCAATGTTTGCGCTGCTTTAATCCTTAGATTTTGCATTTTTGCCTTTCACTTTTTTGTGGTCGGTAATGGTTTGGATTAAGATATACATTAACGGAATGAATACCAAACCTGCTAATGTACCGACAACCATACCCGTAAATACTGGCACGCCCACAGCCACACGGCTGCCAGCTGAAGCGCCTGTCGCCCATACCAACGGAGCCACACCCAAAATAAAGGTGCAGGCAGTCATCAGCACGGCGCGGTAACGTTCACGCGTACCATACAGAGCCGAGGTTAAAATCGACTTGCCTTCAATGTGGGCTTCACGTGCAAATTCCACAATCAAAATTGCGTTTTTAGCAGCCAAGCCTACCAGCAGCACCAAACCTAATTGAGCGTAAATACTCAATGACATATTGGTTGCAAACAAACCAAAGGTTGCGCCGAGCATAGCCGTTAAAACAGACAGCATAACCGCCAGCGGAATCATCCAGCTTTCATATTGCGCAACCATAAACAAATATGCAAACAAAGCCGCAAATGCGATAATGTAGAAAATTTGTCCTTGGTTGTTCTTTTCTTGCAAGCTGGTGCCCGACCAAGCATAGGTATAACCTTTAGGCAGAGTCTGAACAGCCAAATCTTCCAAAGCCTGCATAGCTTCACCAGAGCTGTAACCGTTGGCGGCAACTGCGTTTACGGTAGCAGCCGGATATTGGTTGTAGCGGTCAATACCGCGTGGCAGCAACACAGTTTTCATTTTAATCAAACTTCCCAGCGGAACCATCTCACCTTTGCCGCTTTGAACATAAATTTTGTTCAGGCTGTCAAGGTCTTTACGATATTTCCAGTCTGCTTGGATTTTAACTTTGTTAACCTGTGTGCCGATGTTGATATCGTTGATGTGCGAAGAACCGATGTAGGTTTGCAAGGTACTGTAAATGTCACCCACTGCAACACCCAAAGATTCTGCTTTTTCACGGTCAATTTCAATATAAGCGTGCGGTGTTTGCGCGTTAAAGGTTGAATAAGCCAATGAAATTTGCGGCAAAGCCATAGCCTGACGGGTGAACGCATTTACGGTTTTTTCCAAATCTTTCATATCTGTATTGTCTACAGCTTGAATTTTGAAATCCATAGCGTTGGTAGAGCCTAACCCCGGAATAGCCGGCATTTCAAACATTTGAATTTTAGCTTCCGAGAAGTTGGAAACACGAGCCATCAGGTTGCGCAAAACATTGGTAGAATACATATCGTCGCCTTTACGCTCTGCCCAGTTTTTGAGCGAGATAACCGCAAAGCCCACGTTTTCGCCTTGACCAGCCATAATACTGAAGCCTTCCATGGTCATCACGGATTCAATAGCCGGATGGTCTTTAATGGCTTCAAGAATTTTGTCGTTGACAGCTTTTGTTCTAACATTAGAAGCACCTTCAGGCAGCTGAACGTTAACCATGATAATTCCTTGGTCTTCGTCCGGCAGGAATGATGTTGGAGTGATTTTGATAAAGAATGCGTTAAGAGCAAATAAAATCAAAAGCATAAACACAATCACGCTGATTTTGCGTCCGATATAGCCTACAACAACTAGATATTTGTTGGTGGCGCCTTGAATAAAGCGGTTGAACCAGCCTAAAAATCCGGTTTCTTTCTGTTCAAACGGGCGCAGGAAGGTTGCGGACAATGCCGGAGACAGAGTCAATGCGTTAACAGCAGAGAAACCTACGGCAAAGGCAATGGTGATAGCAAATTGCTGATAAATTTTACCGGTAATACCACCCATGAAAGCGATAGGTACGAAAATTGCCAACAATACCAAAGTCGTAGCTACAACGGCACTGGAGACTTGGCTCATAGCTTTTATAGCCGCTTGTTTTGCATTCAGCTTTTCTGCCTGCATCAAAGCCAGCGTACGTTCTACCACCACAATGGCGTCATCCACAACCAAACCAATAGCCAAAACCAAACCAAACAGAGTTAAAATGTTCAAGTTAAAACCCAAAGTTTTCATCATGGCGAAGGTGGCTAAAATAGATACCGGAATGGCGATTGACGGAACCAAAGTAGCGCGCCAGTCTTGCAAGAAAACATAGCAAACCAGCACCACCAGCATAAATGTCAGGAACAATGTAAAGAACACCTCTTCAATGGAAGCGGAAATAAATTCTGTAGTATCTTTGAAGATTTTTACTTCCAAATCTTCCGGATAGAAACGTTCCAATTTTGCTAATTCTGCTTTAACGGCTTTCATGGCGTTAATAGAGTTAGCTCCCGAAGATTTGTTAATCATAATGGACACAGCTGGTTGACCGTTTACGGTAGAATCCATCAAATAATCTTCCGAACCCAACTCAACGCGGGCAATATCTTTTAAGCGAACCAAGCCGCCTTCTTCGGCTGTGCGCACAATGATGTTTTCAAAATCTTTTGGATCGTTCAAACGACCTTGAGTTTCCAATGAATATACCAAAACTTGCTTGCCGTCGCCCGGAGCTGAACCGATTGAACCTAAAGAAGGCTGAACGTTTTGGCTGGTAATAGCAGCTTTGATTGCTGTAACCGGAATATTCAAAGCGGCAACTTTGTCGGCGTCAATCCACACGCGCATGCTTGTTGCCGAACCCAAAATATTAACTTCACCCACGCCATAAGCACGGCTCAAAGCAATTTTAATATTGTTTTCAACATAGTTGTTTAAGTAGTTGCTGTCGTATGTGCCTTTCGGCGAAGTAACCTGCAAAAACGCCAAAATATCTGAAGAACGGCGTTCCACGGTCACACCGTAGGTTTGCACTTCTGACGGCAGAGAACTTAAAGCCTGCTGCACGCGGTTTTGCACTTTTACTTGGTCCAAATCAGGGTCTGTACCGGTTTCAAAGGCAATAGAAAGCTGATAAGCGCCGGAGTTATAAGAAGAAGATGACATATACAGCATATTTTCAATACCGTTAATGTTCTTTTCCAACGGAATACCAACGTTTTTAGCCACTGTTTCAGCACTCGCGCCAACGTATACGGTGGAAACGCGGATTTCCGGAGGTGCAATTTCCGGATACATGCCGATAGGCATTGTAAATACAGAAACCAAGCCTGCCAACGCCATAATAATGGCGATTACCACGGCAAAACGAGGTCTTTCAATAAAAAACTTAGAAAACATTTTTCTTTTATCCTATTTTTATTTCTCTAAAACACCGACTTTAATCGGAGAATTGTTTTGAATCTTCACTGTGCCGGAAACCACAATCAATTCGCCTTCTTGCAAGCCGTTCATGATGATTTGTTCGTTTTCGTTAATTGAATCGCCCAAAACCACGCGGCGCTGTTCAGCCACACCGTGAAGCTCGTTTTCTTTGCTCTTGCTTTCATCAATTTTGGCAATATATACAAATGCGCCGTCAGTGTCATAATTCAAAGCAGACTGCGGAACCACAACCGCATAGGTTGGTTTGCCAGTTAAAATTGCGGACTGAACATAGTTACCTGGGATAAGTTTTTGTTCAGAGTTGTCTACATCAACAAAAATAGAAACAGTAGCGGTTGCCGAGTTAATCTCATTGTTTAAGAATTTATCGACAACTTTTTCATCAATAACTTCGCCGTCGGCTAAAGTGATGCGGGCGGTCAAATCTTCTGCTTTATGTCCCATTTTCTTAACTTGCAGAACTTCTTTATCGGTCAAAGAAAATGAAATTCTCATCGGGCTGACTTGCACGATTTTTGCCAATACCTGATTAGAGGCTACAACATAGTTGCCTTTGGTTACCAACGCTTTACCGATTCTGCCGCTGATTGGAGCGGTTACTTTAGTATTGTCCAAATCAATTTTTGCTACATCTAAATTAGCCTGAGCTTCTTCAACAGCGGCTTTAGCTTGTAAATATCCGCTTTGAGAAGAGTCAAAAGTTGCTTTAGAAGCAAATTTTTCGTTGCTCAGTTTAACCTGACGGTTATAGTCGCGTTCGGCGCGCACCAAGTTGGCTTTAGCGCTGTCCAAACGAGCTTTAGCCAAATCGTAAGCGGCTTGATATTTAGATGGATCTATCTCAAACAGAACATCGCCCTCGTTTACGAATTTGCCTTCTTGGAACAAGACGTTTTCAACTGTGCCGGTAACTTGCGGCAAAATGTTTACTTCGTTAATTGTTTCAACGTATGAAATTTTGGTTTGCGCCGAAGTAATGTCTTTAGTTTCGCTCTTTTGCGCCAAAACATAAACTTCACCCATGCCGTAGCCCATACCTTGAGCAGATGGAGATAAACGACCTTTTAAATACCAACCGATAGAAATGCACACTAACAAAATGGCAATTCTAACAACAGCTCCTTTAATGTTTGGAGAACTAATTTTCATTGTTTGCACCTTCCGTTTTTATACTATTAAAAATTAAACTAAATCCTTGTCTGACTGTTTTTTCAAAATCTAGAGGCAGACGTTTCGCCAATTGGCTTTCCAAAAGACCGTTCCATAATCCAATTAAAATTTCGGCAGTCAGTTCAATATCCGTGTCTTCTTTTAATTTTTTGTTTTCTTTCAAAGACTTTAACGTATCAATCATCAGATTGCGTGAAATATTTTTTGTTTGTTCAACTAAAGGACGGATTTTTACCATAATGGCTTCGCTCCATTCCATTTGGCAGGTAATAAAAAAGATAAACTTATATTCTTGCGGATCAGATTTCATATGATTATAAATCATAAGCATCATATCAGCCACAACATCTAAGTTTACATCTTTTTGTGCGGCGCGGAACTGCTCCACCCGAATAATATATTTCTGCACAAACTCATTTATAAGTGCAGCCACAATATCCGGTTTGTTACGAAAATACCAATAAACCGCGCCTTTGGTTAAATTTATGCGCTTGGCAATTTCATCAAAAGTGGTTTTTGAATAGCCTTTTTCATAAAAAATATCCATTGCCGATTCTAAAATCGCTTGTCTGGTTTGTTCAGCATCTTCTTTTGTTCTGCGCATTACGGACATTCCTCTAAATTTTATTCTATACCAAAAGGTATGTATAAAACAAAATCAAAAAACTTCAATACCTTTTTTATACATTCAGGTATGTATATTTATTAAAAACTTCTTAAAATTTAGGTTGTTTGTTATTTATTTTGTTGCCCAAGACGGCAGCTGTCTGCCGTGCTTGTCCGTAGTTTCCGGCGCACTCACAGTTTCTGCCTGCGGCGAGGTTTCACTGTCTTCACCATCTGCGGCGGTGGAGGCTACCGAATTGTCTAAATCTGTTACAATACGGCGCTTTAGTGGTGTTAGTGAACGTCCTTCTTCTGCGCCGCCTTCTTCAGGTTCGTTGCTGCCGGAAGGGTCTTCGTCCAAAACGGAGTTTGCGTTTTTCAAATATAAATCCAGCAAAGCGGCAAAGCTTTCATTATAATATTGTATGCAGTAGTCAAAAGACACCGGTTTTTGCGGATTCGCGATTTTCTGCACATAAGCAGTCAGGGAGCAAATGCGGTTGCGGTAAGCCACCCAACTGTCAAACATATCACGGATATTGCCGTTTTTAATATCCGGTCCGTTATTCCATTTTTTAATTGTCGGCATAGTTAAAATAGTGGCTAAGTCGTTTTTAATATATTTAGTTGTGCGTTCAATCTCGCCCTTAATGCATTCATCTTGTGGCTTTTTTTCGGCAATGCAGGAGTTGTATTGTTCGTCATGGTCTATTTCCAAATATCTGTTGCCGCCATCAACATTGATAAGCCGTGACGCATATGGATTGCGTGGATTATTTATGTTAAGATTGTGCAGAATATTGCTTAAATAATCCTTTTGCAAAAAGTTTTGATACAAGGTGCAGGAAATTTTAGGATCAATCAATGGAGCAATATATTTAGTTGCTGGCACATTCAGCGAACAGATGCGGTTGCGGTAAGCCGTCCAGCTTTCATACATATCACGCAGCATATCTTTGTTTTTATCCAAAGAGCCGTTCCAGCCAATCAATCTGTTGTCGGCAAGCAGATTTTTATAAAGAATTTTCACGTCGCGCAAAATACGCTGGCTTTCTTCTTTGGCGCATTCATCGTTGTTGTTGGTTATTTTGCTGCATTGCTCATATGTTTCATCGTCCAAATATTCTGGAAACACAAACTTGCTCACGTCGGCTTTTGCCGCAAAAGCATAACAAAGAGAAAACACAAACAAAATATATTTTAACATAAAAAAGCCTTTCTGTTAGCCGTTATAATAATACCTTAGCTCCAAAAAGTAAAGACTATCTTAAATAATGTCTTCAAATCCCAAGCCGGAGCGTAAAATTTTTTGCGCCGCTTCGCTGTAACTGCCGTTTTCCAAATGGGTGATAAATGGTGGTAAAATACGGCAGGGAGCTTTGGAATCTTTTTGCGCCGCCACTAAAACCCGCTTAGCCGCTTGTCTTTTTTTGGAATAAATCGGCAAAATTTGCAAATTACCAGCTTTGCTATGCAAAATATTGCAAATTTGCGGCAGGGCTTCGGCGCGGTTTACTATATATATTTTGCCGAACGGTTTTGCCATTTTCAAGCAGAACTCCAGCCAATGACACAAATCAAAGCCGCTGTGATTGTGGGCGGCTGCTTTGCTTTTGTTCGGTGAGGGCAGGTCGTGCTCGCTGTAAGGAGGGTTGGTGACAACCGCGTCAAACGAGCAGGGAACAAGATTATTTTCTTTTGTTCCCAATCTGATGTCTGCGTTTTGGTAATGTAAATGCTTAAAATTGTTTTGTTGCGCGCTGAATGCTGACAATTCCGCTAATTCCGGCTGAAGTTCCAGTCCCAAAATATCGACATTGCTGTTTTCAAAACGTTTTGCTAAACACAAAGACACAGCGCCAGTGCCGGAACCGACATCTAAAATTTTTCCATTTTTCAGGCTTGCTGCAAAAGCCGCCAGCAATACGGCGTCAGTTGAGGCGCGGTATCCGTCAACCGGTTGAAAAATCTTAACTTTCTTGTCCAAAAGATAATCTGAAGTATATGGCGGCAGCATTGCTTTTTTCCTTTTAATACAAAAAAAACTCAGGAGCTGAACTCCTGAGCTAAAGCCTATTTGCTAAACAAATTAGTCATTTGCGTTTGGGCAAACTTTAGCTTGTTCAGCATTGAACTTGATAGCAGCTTCGTCAGCTTCTGCATCGCTGGCAATAGCGCTTTGCGGGCATTCGGAAATGCAAACGCCGCAGTCAATGCAAGTATCTGGATCTACAACATACTGCTCATCGCTAACATGAAAAGCGCTTACTGGGCAAACAGAGGCGCAAGTGCCGCATTTTACACAGTTGTTATTTACTACTGAAGGCATATTTAATTCTCCTTAAAATTTTTATATCAGCGGAAACTACTCTAAAACATTTCATAATAAAAGCAAGTGTTTTTTATCAGCTGCGTTCATTTTTGTTTTGCTTAGCCTGTGCTAAGTTAACTTTTGGTTTGTTTTCGCTCAAATAATACATCTGCTTTTTATCAGAAGGTACAATTTGCGCTACGCATTTTTCGTCCGGTTCTGCTTTCATCAAAGCAATGGCGTCTTCAATAACCTGCCGTTCACAATAAAATTGCGGCATGCCGTTTTTCATTTTATATTCCGGACGGGTTTTAACGCGTCTTATTTTTTTCTTTTTGCCTCTTACTTTTTCGGTTGTAACCACCGGAGTTTTTTTCATTTTGGTCGAGCCGTCCGGATTCTTATTACAAACCAAGCATTGGTCAACCTGCAGGTTATAGCAGCCGGCTGGCTTAAAGGTTTTTATTTCATCGGCTTTAATGTAATTGTTCAAAATCATATGCAGCACAAAGAATCTTTTTGAAATTCCGGCGTCAACTTTCCACAGCGCTAAACAGCGACTCAAATAGCTGTTAGGTTTGTTTTCATTCAGCGCCTTTACAAATTCAGAATCTCCAAATTCGTTATTTGCCACAAAAGCAAAGTTTTTGGTCACAAACATTTTGGTGTTATTAAGCTTTACTTTTACATTTTTCAAAATCTTCGGAAGCAAATAAAAGTAAGATGAACGGTCTACCTGCTGCATTCCTTGCTGCTGGGTAATATATTGCCCTTTCTGCACAAAAGCGGACATCTTGCCTTTTGCACCGCGTTTTTCCAAAGGCATTCCTTTTTCATCAATATAATTTGTGCAGCCGTAGCCGATAGTTAAAAATCCTTTGTTGTCATCATAAGCGGTGGCATGGAAGTTTTCAGCAAACGCTATAAAGGTTCTAAAGTCTTGCTGGGTGTTGATAAATGCTTTCAGGTTGTGCTTTTGTACATCGTCTAATTGATCTTTCCCCAAACCTTGAGAAGTCAGAGCTTCTTGCACGTTTTTATCCAAAGTATCAAAGCCGACAGTATGAGTATTGGCTTTTTGTTTGCCTTCTGACGTTTTCGCGTTCGGAGTTGGGTGCGTATAGCGAACTAGGGCATCAGAAAAATTTTTAAGTGTTTTAGTCGGGGCAATTCCAGCTTCAATAACATCGGCTTTGCGTTCTTTTTCCTGATTTGAACATTTATAAACGCCCAATGATAAAAAAGCGCTCAAGGTGGCAACACCCAAAACGGCTCCCATTTTTCGCTGATTCTTTTCAAAAACTCTTTTAAGATGTTCAATCCGCTGCAAATATTTATCATTCATATTTTTGAAAATAGGCGTCGTTAAAGTTTTGAAGGCGCCGTAAAGAAAGTTTCCGCCGCGTTCGGCAAAATCATTCATTTTTGCAGCCGAGGCAAGCGCTTTATCTTTGAATTTTTGAGCTAAGAAACGATTGTAGGCTTTATTTAATCTTTTTAAACTGTCAGTATCTACCAAAACCTTAAATCTGTTTTCAGGATTGGCGTTGTTTAAGAGCATTGTCAGGCGGATAGCTTTTTTATAGCGGGCATAAATATTTTCAACAATTATGCGTCTAGCCTCATCATCTTGCATATTTTTCAAGCTGTATGGTTTGACAATAATCCTGTCGATAAATCGCAAGGTTGGAATTTTCCGCACGCCGTCTTTGCTGTATTTTGCTATTTCCGCAGCTTGATTTTTTAGATATTGGCTGAACAGGGCTTGTTCAAAGGCATCGCAATTGGTTGTGCCGTCTGCGTATGCAACTGGCACAATAAAATCATATTGCCCTAAAGAAGTTTTAAATGGCTCAAAAATGCTGTTTTTATATTCACTTAGCAAAAAATTTTCATACTCTTTTTTCATTTTCGCAACACCCTTTAAATTTATTATATTATAGAGCGTATTTTCTCAAAAGTCCAGTGTATTTTTGGACAAAAACTTGGAATGTTGTAAAATTAAAAAACAGGCATATTTAATGGAATAAAAGGAGATGATATGGCAGAATATAAAACGGACATTTTAATAATAGGTTCAGGACCGGCAGGGTATACAGCCGGAATTTATGCTGCAAGGGCAGGGCTGAAGACCTTGATTGTTGCCGGAAATCAAAAGGGCGGACAGCTTATTTTATCAAGCGAAGTAGACAATTACCCTGGGTTTGTCGAAACATTGACCGGCTTTGAGTTGATGGAAAAAATGCGGCAGCAGGCAGAAGCGCGCGGAGTTACAATGCTTGACGACACCATATCGGAAGTCGATTTTTTAGATCACCCGTTCACCTGCAGTTCTATTGGCGGAAATTCTTATCAGTCCAAAGCTATTATTGTGGCAACTGGTTCATCTGTAAATTGGCTTGGTTTGCCGAGTGAGCAAAAATATATAGGTCACGGCGTTTCATCTTGCGCCACCTGCGACGGCTTTTTTTACCGCGGCAAGGAAGTTGCGGTAGTCGGCGGCGGCAATACGGCGGCAGAAGAAGCATTGTATTTGTCGGCTTTTACGGATAAAGTTTATTTAATTCATCGCCGCCATTCTTTGCGCGCTGATACAGTTTTGCAGCAGCGTATATTGCAAAATCGGAAAATTGTGCTGGTTTGGAATAATGTGATTGAAGAGATTTTAGGTGAGGAAGAACCGCTTTCCGTAACAGGTTTAAGGATTCGCAATGTTAAAACAGATATGCAAAAAACACTGCAAGTTGCCGGCTTGTTTGTGGCGATAGGGCATCACCCGAACACCGAGTTGTTCCGTAATTATCTGAATTTAACCTCAAACGGATATATAGCCACAGGGACAAACGGCTGTTCTACCAATATAAAAGGCGTATTTGCGGCAGGAGATGTCTGTGAGCCGGAGCATCATCAAGCGGTTATTGCTGCCGGTTCAGGAGCTAAAGCTGCTTTAGAGGTCATCAAGTTCCTGCGTTGAAACATCTTTAGAATGTTTTTATTTGACTTTTGATGCATCCTCGCCTAATCTTTGCAAAAAGTTAAAGAAAGGCTGGTTATGCGCTATAAAATTACGGTGGAATATGAGGGAACTCACTTGGTGGGCTGGCAAAAGCAAAAAGACGATCCCAGCGCTCAGGAGTTTTTGGAAAAAGCTATTTTAGGCTTTTCGCACCAAACAGCCGAAGTATTCGGAGCCGGACGCACCGATGCCGGAGTCCATGCTTTAGCGCAAGTGGCGCATTTTGACTTAAATTTGGATTTAAGTGAATATAAAATTATGGAAAGTCTGAATGCTCTGTTGCGTGAACTGCAAGCTCCGGTCAGCGTATTGCAGGCGGAAAAAGTATCAGAGGATTTTCACGCCCGTTTTTCGGCTGTCGGACGCGGCTATATTTATCGGATTTTAAACCGCCGCGGTCCCAGTCCTTTGCTGATAGACAGAGTTTGGCGCGTGCCGTATCCGCTGGATATTGAAGCTATGCGGCAAGGCGCGCAGTATTTGCTCGGTCATCATGATTTCAGTTCGTTCCGCGGGGCAGGGTGCCAAGCCAAAAGTCCGGTCAAAACTTTGGACAAGTTGGATATAGAACGTGTTGGCGATGAAATTATTTTTACGGTGGAAGCGCGCTCGTTTATTTATCACCAAGTGCGCAATATGGTCGGTACGCTGAAAGAAGTCGGAAATGGTCGCCTTAAACCGGAAGATGTCAAGACTATTTTAGACGCCTGCGACCGCACCAAAGCCGGTATCAGCGCTCCCGCCTGCGGTTTGTATCTAAATAAAGTTATGTATTAAAATGAACTTTATTGACATGAATAATCATATTTTGTATAGTATAAAAGTTCTCATTTAGTTCTTTTAAGGTGGTAATATGTGTATAGATTTATTTCACGGTGATTGCTTGGATGTTATGAACCGATTAATTAAAAACGGTGTAAAAGTAGATGCAATCATAACCGACCCACCATACGGCACAACAGCTTGTTCTTGGGACACAATTATTCCGCTTGATAAAATGTGGAAATGTTTGAAAGAAATCCGAAAAGACAACAGTCCGATTCTGTTATTTGGCAACGAGCCGTTTAACAGCTATCTGCGAATTTCAAATATTGATGAATATAAATATGATATTTATTGGCAAAAAGAACGAGCTACAAATATTTTTCAGTTAAAGAAAAGACCGGCAAAAGTTATTGAAACAATAAATGTCTTTTATAACAAACAATGTACCTATAATCCGCAAATGGTTAAATATGATGGTCCGTTAAGAACTAACAAAATTAAAAACGGTAAACTCGGTGTCTTAATTGATTCTCAAAATCGAAAACCAAATGAATATCAAGATAAAGGTATTAGATACCCTTTACAAATTGTCAATTTTAAACGAGATATTTTAACATCAAATTTACACCCGACACAAAAGCCTGTATCTTTAATGGAATGGCTTGTTAAAACCTATACTAATGAAGGCGATACTGTTTTAGATTTTACCATGGGTTCCGGTACGACCGGAGTAGCTTGCAAAAATCTAAACAGAAATTTCATCGGTATTGAACTTGATGATAATTATTTCAACATTGCCAAAGAGCGTATAAATAACTGTATGCAATCAGACTTATTTCAAAATGTCATATAACATTTTATAGTCTAAATCTTTTATGAAATAGTTTTTCAAATGATATTTTAGTGTATCATTGTTAATATGAAATTGCCCCTCCCCCTCATTATTGCGGTGTTGTTTATTACTATATCCTTGACAATTTTTAACTTCTTCAGATGTCATTTTGAAAACCAAAATTTTATCGGCAAAAAATAAACCATAATACAATATGTCAAACTCTACACATTTTACCTGCTGAATGTTGCAGTCAAAAGAATACGTTTCAATATCTGAATATTTCATTGCACGGTTAGCTAAATTGGCTTTTAAGCATTGGTCTATGACATTTTTTTCATTGATTTTACTATCATTTGCTTTCATTACAGTTGAAAATTTAACTTCAATTCTTTTATTATTTTCTTTGTCAAATTTATCATATTCCAAAGTATGAGAATCTTCCAGTTGATAGATTTTCTTTATCATTATTTCCGCAACACTACCAAATCTTCTCGTTCTCAAGGCAAAAATACCATCTCTAAATTCTAAAATATTCATGTTATTATCCTTTAAACAATTCGGAATTAAAAAAGTCTTTCAATGAAACATCAAAAGATTTGCAAATTTTATCTAAATTTATGACAGATATATTACGCTCGCCACGCTCAACACTACCAAAATATGTTCTGTTAAGACCAGAACTTAAAGCACAATCTTCTTGAGACAAATGCTTTGACAATCTGATTTCTTTTATTCTTTTTCCAACTTGTTTTTGAATCATAAAAAAACTCCTACTTTTAATAAGTAAGAGTTTAAAAATATACCTCTTTTAAGTCTACCGCTTTTAAGTATCTTTTAAACAAAATGTCCCAGCAGGTTCTTTAGCCCTAGTCCGATTAAGACCAAACCGGCGATGATTTGCAGATATTTTTCCGGAACTTTTTTCAGGCAACAATTTAAGTTAAAACCGATTAACCCTACGGCAAATGAAATCACGCCGATAATCAGTGAAGCTTGCAGAAGCGGCGTTTTAGTTAAATAAAGCATAGTTCCGCTGACCAACGCATCAATACTGGTGGCAATTCCTATGGTAAACGCTACTTTCCAACTCAGGTGCTTGCGTTTTTTGACAATATTTTCCTCGCCGTTTTCTTCTATTGCCTCGTGAATCACATTTATGCCCAGCGCCGTAAAAACCAAAAACACCAAAATATAGTCAAAGCGGGAAATCCACGCGCTGATAACCGCAGTTCCGATAAAGCCTAACAACGGCATAACAAACTGCATAACGCCGCAGGTTCCTGCCAAACGCAAAGCCATAATCCGCCGATGACGCTTAATAATCAGCCCATAGGCAAACGCTATGCCGAAAACATCTACTGCCAGCGCCAAGCCTAGGCAAAAAATTTCTAAAAAGTCCATTTCATTTTCTCCGTTTCCGCCTTTATAAATTAAGCCTTGCAGAAAAGCAACAAAACTCTTGCACCGTTTGCATATTTTCGCTACTCTTATGCCAACAAAAGGATTGTAAAAAATGATTGCTAAATTACGCGGGCTGATTGACACAATCGGCGATGATTATTGCATTATAGACGTGAACGGCGTGGGCTATTTCGTTTCCGCCTCTTCTAAAACTTTGGGCAAATTGGTGCAGGGGCAGGAAGCTACACTCTTGACTGAAATGGTGGTGCGTGAAGACAGTCTTTCGCTGTTTGGTTTTGCCGACGCATGGGAAAAGGAATGGTTTTCCACGCTCACCAAAGTTCAAGGAGTAGGCGCTAAAGTATGTTTAAGTATTTTGTCGGTTTTAACTCCGGCGCAGCTTTCGCAAGCTGTCAGCGCGCAGGATAAAGCTTCATTTTGCCGTGCTTCCGGCGTGGGTCCGAAACTTGCGGCGCGCATAGTTACCGAGCTTAAAGACAAAATTGTTGCCATTCCTGTTGGTGTTTCCGGCGGCAATGCCGATGAAGTTATAGAGGGCGCTTCGGCGGCTCAAGTGGTTTTGCCGAAAGACGCGGATTATTCTAAAAGCGAAGATGTTATTTCGGCTCTGGTTAATTTGGGATATCAGCGTTTGGAAGCTTACCGAGCCGTGTCTAAAGCCATAGCGGAAAATCCAGACGCCAACGTGCCGACGCTTATCCGCCTTGCCTTAAAAGAATTTGCTCAAAAGGAATTTTAGACTATGAAAGATGATACGAGAATCATTAGCCCGCAAGCTCAAGCCGAAGACGAACAAATCGGCAACAATCCGGTTAGCCTGCGTCCGACCAGTTTGGACGATTTTGTGGGACAGCGAGATGTCTGCGATAATTTGAAAGTGTTTATCGCCGCCGCCAAACAGCGCGGTGAAGCGCTTGACCATGTGCTGCTGTTTGGTCCTCCAGGATTAGGTAAAACTACGCTTTCTTCTATTGTTGCCAAAGAATTGGGAGTTGGTTTTCGAGCTACTTCGGCGCCGATGATTTCTAAATCCGGCGATTTAGCGGCAATTTTGACTAATCTGGAACGTAACGACGTGCTGTTTATTGATGAAATTCACCGCCTGAATCCGGCGATTGAAGAAGTTTTATATTCCGCCATGGAGGATTTTCAGCTTGATTTGATTATCGGAGAAGGACCTTCTGCCCGTTCAGTGCGCATAGACTTGCAGCCTTTTACGTTGGTTGGTGCCACCACTCGTTCCGGACTGCTATCCACCCCGCTGCGCGAACGCTTTGGAATTCCTTTACGCTTGGATTTTTATTCGCATGAAGATTTAAAAAAAATCGTACAGCGCAACGCGAAACTTTTAAACATAGAAATTTCTGAAGACGGAGCTATGGAAATTGCCAAGCGTTCACGCGGAACGCCGCGTATCGCCGGACGATTGCTGCGCCGCGTGCGGGATTTCGGTGCTGTTTCTGCGCAAAAAGTGATAGACTCACATATTTCTGACCTTGCCTTGAAACGCTTAGATGTCGATGATTTTGGTCTGGACGCTTTTGACCGCCGCTATTTGAACTGCATTGTCAAAAATTACGGCGGAGGTCCGGTAGGAGCTGATACTTTGGCAGCAGCCCTTTCGGAAGAGCGTGACACTATTGAAGAAGTTGTTGAGCCGTTTTTGTTGAAATTAGGATTTTTGCAGCGCACCCCTCGCGGACGCATTATCTCGCAACTGGGTTACCGCTATTTAGGGATTAACATGCCGGCAAAACAAACCAAACAGTATGAACTTTTGGAAACTTTGGAGGATTAGACAATGTTTGAAAATACACTTCCTGCTTTGGGTAAAATAAAAAACAAAATTTTCGCATATCCGGTACGGGTTTATTATGAAGACACTGACGCCGGCGGTATTGTTTACTATGCAAATTACCTGAAGTTTGCCGAACGCGCCCGCACGGAATTTATCCGCACACTAGGTGTAAATCAAGAAAAGAATCTGGAAGCCGGACAAACCGGATTTGTGGTTCGTTCCTGTAATATTGATTACATTGGCTCGGCTCGTTTAGATGACGCGCTTGTTGTTACCTGTAAAATTTTGGAAGTCGGCGGCGCCAGCTTGCGCGTGCAGCAAGAAATTTATCGCGGCGACACTCTGCTGACAAAAATTGAAGTAAAGCTAATTCACATGAGTTTAGCTTTGAAAAGACCTGTCAGAATTGAGGCTGATTTAAGCACAAAAATTAAAGAACTTCTTTAGTCGCTGTCAACTGCAAAATGGTGCTCGCCAAATTTACGCACTTCATCTTGCGGAGTGAATAAAAAGTAATAGTAACGAATATTTGCCGTGGTTTTAGCTGCGATGCTAGAGCGCGAGCGTTTCAAAATTTCCTGCTTGTGATTCCATTGGTTAAATTTGCTGTTTCCTTTGGCTGCAACATGCTGGGTAGCCATCCAAGTTGTGTCAATATAATAAGTATAGCCGTTAATGTTTACGGCATTCCACGCATGACCATAGCCGAGTTGCTGTGGTTTGTATTGTTTTTGCAAATTCTTAGTGGTTACGACATAGCCTGAAACAATCCTGACGCCGCGTATGCCGGCATACATTGACATTTCTTGAAACAATTTAGCAAAATCCGAGCAGATTCCGGTACGTGCTTTGAAAACATCATAATGATAACTCATATTTTTTAGATTAGGCACATTACTAAATTTATAACTGTCGTAGGCAATATGGGTGGCAATCCAATAGGCTATAGCCTGCATTTTTTCTATTTTATTGTCAAATGGTTTAGTTAGATAAATAGCAACAGAACGTTCATTTTTTGAAATGGCTTGAGGGACGTTTAAGGCGCGGCGCAAAATTAACTGCCTGTTTGCTGAATTTTGCCTAATAAGCGGTGGTTCTTTAGCAAAAACCGGCAATATGGCAAAAAATAAAATTGCCGTCAGCAACAAAAGCTTATGACCATGTATCATTGTTTGGTTCGTTCCGGTTTAGCTGCGGTAAAAATATAGCCATACACAGGGCTTTCAGCCTCATTGCGCAGAATATGCCGCTCACAGTTAATAACTTTTAGACCAGTGCTTTTTAAGGCTTTTTCCACATAGTTGGGGTTGTGTACAAAACGCCCGCTTGGAGCCATAAAGAAATCGTCATCATTATAATGGTTTTCTGTTACCGAAAAAAAGAACATTCCGTTAGAAGTCAATGATTTTGAAATTCGCACAAACACTTTGGTTAAATCACCGAAATAAGTCAGCACATCAGAAGCGACAATCACATGAAAGTAATAGTCGGTTGTTTCCATATAATGGCATATATCATCACAAATCAGCTGAGCATAGATTTTCTTTTCTTTGGCTTGTTCAAGCATTTTATCCGACAAATCAACACCGATAAGTCCCTTGCGGGAGGCAAATTTTTTCATTTTTTCACCGCACAAACCGGTGCCGCAGCCAAGGTCTAGGATATGATATCCTTTGAAAACCGAAGTTTTAAGATGTTTCGCCGCTTCATTTTCAATTAAAGCCGGAGCTTGATAATCTAAAGATTTCAGCGTTTCATCAAAATCTTGAGCAAAGGAGTCAAAAGTTGCTTTAATAAAGTGGTTGTCCGAATTTAAAAGTGCATGTCCGTTAGTCAAAGCGCACGCCATATGCTGTACAATTTTATTATTCGGAAAAAAGTTTAGCCATTTTGAGGCATATTTTTTTGCCAGCTCTTCGCTTTTTTCAGAATAGCATTCATAAAGCAAATAACCAAAATTTAATGCTACTTCATCGGTTTGCTCCGGTGCTGTTTTAACATATTTCCAAGCAAAAATAATGCAATTTTCCCAATCATTTAACGAGCGGTAGGTTTCGCTTAAAGCGTTTAAAACCTCGCGGTTATGCTCGTCCAATTCATAAGCGCGCAAATATTTATCAATGGCTTTTTCATATCGTTGCATGGCGGCAAGCGCATTTCCGGAAATCATATTGGCAACAACGCTTGAAGGGTGGCGCTCTAAAGATTTTTTTGCAAACTCCAAAGCCAAAACATACTTGCCAAGTGAGTAATAAGTGTTGGCAAGGTTAATCATTGCAATATAACTATTGTTATTTTGCTCATACATTTTTTGATAATAGGTAAGGGCTTCTTCATAATTGCCGCGGCAAAAGGCTATATTTGCCAAGTTTTGCCATGCCGACATATTATTGGGGTTTAAGCTAAGGGTTTTGTTGGCAAAATCCGCCGATTTATCATAGTCGCCGATTTCATAATTGATGGTTGAAAGGTTTAATAGTGCAGCTTCAGAATTTTTATTAAGTTTCAAAGCGTGGCTATATAGTTCAATTGCTTTTTCTTTATCACCCAGCGAATCAAAGCAGTTGCCGCAGGCAATAGCATATTTTTCCGCCTTTGGATTACCTTGTAATAAAAGCTGGTAAATTTCCAAAGCTTTCTGAAATTGTTTTTCGCCAAATAAAACCGAAGCCTGATGCTCTAAATTTTCCACTGTAACCTCAATTTTTTATCAACTGGCAGGAAGTATAACATAGGAG
>CAVIDY010000001.1:0-111668 GCA_963641885.1 Bacteroidaceae bacterium | reverse complement strand
ACCAGATAGCATAAAAAATAGAGCCATATGGAAAGTATAGACAAATTTACCAATAATACCGCAATGTCCTAAAACTACAAAAAGTATTCCTAAACCCTTCATAATATCTATAAGCTGATTTCTTTGTTGTGATAAATTTGCTGTATAAATCAATTTTCAACTCCATATTTTTTGTATAAAAACAAAACCCGCTTTTAAGCGGGCGGATGTTCGAAAACCGTAAATCACAAACAAAAAACGGCTCGGCTTATTTAGCTTATAGCCTTATTTAGCCGACATCCGTCCAACGAACAGAAGTCGGCATACAAAAATTTAAGTCGTTTATGCTAACGACTGATTGTGATTTAAAGGGTTTTCGACGCCCTTAGTACATCTCTGTACCTATAGATTTTGTAGCTTGAAAATATAAAAATGTAAAGAACTTTATCGAAGTGGTTGAAATAAAAACAAATTATAAATTGTATATTTATGTGTTTAGATACTTTTATCTTGATTTTATAAAATAACATTGTTATAAAATATAACGTCCGGTGTTAGCGCACTGGACGTTATATTAACTAGAAATGGGTAAACCCACTCTTTAACTTCTTTCTTAGTTAGAGATAATCTATTTTTGCTTAAAAGTCAATACTTTTAACAAATTTAAGTGGAGTTTTAAAGCGTTTTCAATTTAAATTATCAACACTTTGATATTTATCAACTCATTTTTATTTCATGCAAAATTGCCGTAAAGTCTTCTTTTTGCGGTGAGCAGATATATGCACCGACCTTAACGTCATCAACATCATGAACCAAATAGAATTTGCGCAGCTGAATATAATCTTCGCCGTCTAAAGAATAACTTGCAATATAGCAGCCTTTATACTTTTTCAGGCGATACCAAACGCGTTTGACGCCTGTTGGCAGCGGAATTGTCGCTAAATCGGAATAACCATCAACGGTCAAAGAGGTTGCAAGCATCGGAGCATCTTCTTTTTCATACATAATAGAGCATTTGAACCAGTTGTTTACATCGGTGCGCAGCATTATACCGCATTGGTCAAATAAGCCGGCAGAAGTAAATTCCCAGTTCAAATCGCAGCAAAAATCACCTAGAACATAGCTGAAGAAAAAATGCCCGTCGTCTTTGCGAAAATCATAGCGGGCGCAGCACCAAAAATCTGTACGATATTTGGCGACGACATTCATGCCTTTTTCGTCAAAGCGGACGTTTGCAGGTTCATTCATCCAATCAAACTGTTTCAGGCTTTCTAAAAGCATTAAAAGCTCCTAACCGCATAGTTTTCCATTTTTTCAGCAGCTTCGGCTAAATTATCTGATTTTACTTTAGGCAAAATTATTTGCAAATTGATAATTTCATCGCCTTGACCGGATTTAGATTTTATGCCTAAGCCTTTAAGACGTAATTTTTCACCGCTGGAAGAAAACGGAGGAACCGTGACAGCAACTTTACCGTTAATTGTAGGAACGGTGATTTTAGCACCGCTGATAGCCTCTTTAACTGAAATAGGCAAATCAAGCAAAATGTTTAGACCGTCAGCTTTAAAATACGGGTGTCCGTTAACGTTTACCGTTATCAAAACATCGCCGTTTTCACCGCCATTTAAACCAACACTGCCTAATCCCTTTAACCGCATGGTTTTACCGCTTTCCATGCCGGCAGGAATTTTAACATTTATGGTTTTTCCGTTTAAGCTTACTTGTTTTTCAACACCTTTGGCTGCGTCCAAAAAATCAACCCGCATATTATATGATATATCTTGTCCGCGCTGTGGCGCTGTGCGTTGTCTAAACCCGCCTTGAGCTCCGCCGCCGAACTGCGAGAAAATATCATCGCCGAAAATTGATGAAAAATCAAATCCGCCCTGCGAGCTGCTGAAACCACTGCTTTTAAAACCGCTGAACGGATTTCCGCTATAGCTTTGATAGCCGTTAAATCCTGCTCCAGCACCACCGAAACCAGCGCCAAAACCAGTAGGTTTGCCGTCTTCATCTATTTCATTGTTATCATATTTTTTACGTTTCTCTGCATTGCCGATAATATCATAAGCATTTGAAATCTCCTTGAATTTATCAGCTGCGTTTTTATCATCTTTATTCAAATCAGGATGATATTTGCGCGCCAATTTACGATATGCCGATTTAATTTCAGCTTCAGAGGCATTCTTGGCAACACCTAAAACATCATATAAATTTTTGCTCATATTTTATTATTCTCCCTAAAGCTTTATATAGGGATAAAACTATTCGCCTGCAAGGCTGACACAGTCAAAAGTTGCACGGCGTTTATGGTTTTTATACATATAAATATCGCGCAGATAAGCTTTTTTTGCACCTTCCGTCATTTCATAGCAATAGGCAGAAGCCAAAGTAGCCACATCGTCTATGCGCACATCTACATATTCATAAACCACAAAATCATCGCCCATAGCCTTTGTGGCAATGTTGCGGCGAAACCGCTCGGCGTCAGATGAATAAACAGGAACACCCATATTGTCATCAACTTTGGACTGACAAGAAACGCAGACTGCCGCTAAAAGGCACAGCATCAGAATTTTTTTCATATTTCCTCACTTTACGGACTTTAACGCCGTTTTCATAAGAAAATAATACGCCAAAGATGTTAAACAATTCTTAATCTGACATAAGATTATAAATCTTTTGTCCCGCCTCATTCAATATGTTTATAACTTGCTGGTTTTTTTGATTGCGCATTTTATTATTGTTTAATTTGGCAAAAATTTTATCCATTTTTTTATTATAGGTTTTGTTGTTTTTTAATTTTTCAAAGCTCTTAGCTAATTTTTCATCACCCATTTTGAAAGTGGATACTTCCTGTACAACCATTAAATTTCTAGCGGTTTTATCATCGCCTGAATTGAGAAACAAATCACGGCTGTATTTTATGACTGGTGCATTTTTCATAGCTTCAACTTCGGCAGCGTTATTATTGCTTAGCTGCGCTTTTGCTGAAAAAACTATTCCTATTGTCAAACCGAGTAAAAAATAAAATATTTTCATTTTGTTATCCTTTAAAAAAAACTTGCTATCCTTCAGATATAGCATATAGTGAATAAAATTCAAAAATATTTTTTTACGGATAGAGTATATGAAAAAAATTCTTTGGGCTTTATTAGATAACCGCTGCGGCAGTGTTGGACAGGCACAGGGTGTGATAGACGCTTTGCCGGAAAATATAAAAGTAGTAGAGAAAAAACTGGTTTATAACAAATTTTCCGGTTTGCCGAATTGGCTACGCGGACGGACTCTTCTTGGAATAGACAAGCAAAGCCAAAAAGAAATCTGCGAGCCTTTTCCTGATTATGTGCTTTCAATCAGCCGCCGTACCGTACCTGTTGCCCGCTATATAAAAAAGAAAAATCCGCAAACAAAACTTATTCAACTTATGCACCCAGGGCATACCGGCTTAAATGATTTTGATTTGGTTGTTGTGCCGGAACATGATAAAAATAAAGAAACTTCTGATAATATTCATTATATTGTCGGGTGTCCGCATCGTGTAACATCGCAATATTTGGAAACTGCAAGAAAAAAATGGGCTGAAAAATTTGCTGATTTACCGCGTCCTCTGACAGCACTGATTATCGGCGGCGCTATAAAAGGCAAGCCTTTTTCGGTTGACAATGCTCTGGCGCTGGGAAAAGCTGTAAAAAAATTTAAGCAGCAGTGCGGAGGGTCATTGCTGATTACAACTTCACGGCGTACTGGCGGCGAATCCGAAAAAGTTATTATGGATCAGCTGCGTGATATTCCTCAATTTGCTTATTTGTGGGGCGATACTTCAGAAAATCCATACAGCGGGTTTTTAGCTTGTGCTGATAATATTATTGTTACCGGAGATTCCGTTTCTATGTGTTGTGAAGCTACTGGAACTGGCAAGCCTATATATTTGTTCAGCGGTAAAAATTGGCTGACTCCGAAACATCAGCGTTTTGTGGCGTCTTTATGCAATACTGGCTGCGCTGTTTTGCTAGACTCTCTGACTGCGGTTGATTTTAAGCCTAATAAAAGCGTTAATGCGGCAGCTGAAGTTGCCGAGCTTATAGCAAAGCTTTAATTCTTGTCAAAGTTAATGCGCGGGTCGACAAGCGAGTAGGTTAAATCGCTTATCAGTTTTAAAACCAAGCCAAGCAAGCCGAAAATATATAAAGTACCAAAAACTACAGGATAGTCTCTGGTGGTTATTGCTTCATAGCCAAGCAAGCCCAAGCCGTTCAGCGAAAAAATAACTTCAATCAAAAGCGAGCCTGTAAAAAGCATTTTAATGAGCAAAGCCGGAAATCCCGCAATAATAATAAGCATGGCGTTGCGGAAAATGTGTCCGTATAAAATGCGGTGTTCCGAAGCTCCTTTTGCCCGAGCCGTTAAGACATATTGTTTATTTATTTCATCTAAAAAAGAATTTTTGGTAAGCATAGTTAAACTTGCGAATCCGCCGATAACCATGGTTAAAACAGGTAAGGCGATGTGCCAAAAATAATCGGTTATTTTATGGAGCAAATCTAAACTTTCCCAGTTTTCAGAGGTTAAGCCGCGCAAAGGAAACCACTGCCAATAAATTCCTCCGGCAAAAAAGACAATAAAAAACACCGCTAGCAAAAACACAGGCATAGCCGAACCGACAATGACTAAAAAAGAAGTTAAAGTGTCAAAGCGCGACCCGTCAAAGCGGGCTTTTTTAATGCCCAAAGGAATGGCGATTAAATAAATGATAAGCGTAGACCATAAGCCTAGTGAAATTGAAACTGGCAGGCGTTCTTTTATCAGTTCGACAATGGTTTTATCGCGGTAATAACTTTTACCAAAATCAAAGCAGAGGTAGTCTTTAAGCATTTTACCGTAGCGGTAATACCATGGTTTGTCAAAGCCGAATTGTTTTTCTAAGGCTTTTATAAGGTCTTCCGGTACGCCCTGAGCTCCGGTGTATTGAGAATTATTGCTTTGAGCTGTTTCCATTCCGGAAGTAAAACTTGCTTTAGAATCAGTGTTCATTCCGCGGTATTGGGCTAAAATATAGTCAACAGGTCCACCAGGGGCAAGTTGGATAATGGCAAAATTTATGGTGATAATACCCCAAAGTGTTAATGGGATAAGCAATAACCGTTTTAAAATGTATGTGCGCATTATTTCTCCTTTAACCACCAGAGATAAGGCTGAAAACCGATTTTATATTTGGCGGACGGCTGTCCGAATTTATCTTTGTAAGCAATGCGGTTATACGGCGAATACCATTGAAAAATAAGATAGTTTTCACTTTTTAACACCCTGTCCAAAGCTTTAACATATGCCACATAGTCTTCTTTTTGTTGAGCAGAAACTAAACCTTTTATCAAATCATCAACTACTGGATTTTTGATACCGATGACATTGTTGCTGCCTTTAATATTGGCGGACTCGCTGCCCCAATATTCCCGCTGCTCATTGCCAGGGAGTTGGCTGACTGGATAAGAGATAATCGCCATATCAAAATCAAAATTATCTAATCGGTTTTTAAATATATTGACTTCTAAATTGCGGAACACTGCTTTAATGCCGATTTTTCGTAAATTTTCAATAAAAGGCAGCATTACTTTGGTAAAGCTGGAACCATTGGCTGTATTGCTTAAAACTTCAAATTCCAAAGGTTTGCCTGTAGCAAGATTAGTCATTTTTCCATTAACAAAATCATATCCAGCGTCTTTGAGCAGAGCAACGGCTTTTTTTAGGTTTTCACGCGGATTGTTGGGGTCAATGTTTATCGGCTGCTTATATGGTTTGGTGAATATCTCGGGACGAAGCTGATCTTTATAACGGAGCAAAATTTCTTTTTCTTTGCCTTCGGGAATGTCGGATGCTTCCATACCAGTATTGCTGAAATAGCTGAATAAGCGGCGGTATTGTCCGTAAAACAACTTTTCATTAGCCCATTCAAAATTAAAAGCAAGGTCAATAGCTTGCCGGACGCGTCGGTCTTTAAATTTATCGCGGCGTAAATTAAATGCAAAATTTTGCAAGGTTGCCGGATTATTATGTTCAATTTGTTCTTTTTTTATTTTTCCGGATTTAACTAAATTATTGTCATAACCTGTCATCCAAATTTTGGCGATATATTCTTCGCGGGCGTCGATATTGCCGGAAAAAAGCGCCTGCAAGGTTATAGTTGTGTCTTGGTAATAGTCATAGCGGATAGTGTCAAAATTAAAATATCCACGCCGCGTCGGCAAATTTTTTCCCCAGTAATTGGAATTTTTTTGCAGTTCAACAAATTTATTTACCTGAAAATCAGAAACAATGTAGGGACCGCTGCCTAGTGGTACTTCCAATAGGGGCTTGGCGAAGTCTTTGTTTTGCCAGTTTTGGGCTGAAAAAATGCTGAATTGCGATAAAATCAGCGGTAGTTCTTTGTTTTGAGCGCATTTTTTTACATAAAAACGCACTTCACGATCGTTTATTTTTTCTGCTCTGTCAACATCGGCATAATACATTTTATAAATAGGAGCGCCTTTTTGAGTTATGGCATTAAAACTGAAAACCACGTCATCTGCCAAAACAGGTGTTCCGTTCGAAAATTTTGCTTTAGGATTCAAAATAAAGCCGATGTAAGATTTATCTGCTGGTAAATCAAATTTTTCTGCCAATAACGGATAAACGGTAAAAGGGTCGTCAGTTGGCGAAAAACCCAAGGTTTCAAATGAAAGCGAGTTAACAAAAGTTGCGGCAATTCCCTTAAATATATAGGGGTTGAAATTGTCAAAAGTTCCGTATGCCGGCAAAACCAGCTTGCCGCCTTGCGGAGCGTTGGCGTTGGCATAGTCAAAATGTGTGAATCCACTTTTATATTTTGATTCGCCGTAAAGCGCTATGCGGTCAGAAATAATCGCATGAGCGTTTGAAATTTGCAAAAATGCAGCACAGCAAAAAATAAAATCAGCGATAATTGTCTTCATCTGTCCAACCGCCGAAAGGGTATGCTAAATCTTCTTCTTTTTCAGCCTTTGGAGTTTGCTGAGCATTGGCTTGCGACGATATGGAATTAAGCTTCGGCTCATCTGTTTTGTCAGCTTTTAAATCTCCGGCAGAGAAAGAAAATGAATCGTTGCTGCTGCGTAAACTGTCCAAGGTACTGCGGGCGCTGCCAAAAGTCGGAGTTTGCCGAGAGGTAATATCTTTTTCATTGATACCGGCAGATAATGAGGTTTCATTTTCTGCAGCAGAAAGCGATGGCTCGTTGTTTTCCGGCGTGTTAAAAGAAGGTACTGAATTTTGAAACAGCTGAGCATTGTTTTCGGTTTTTAAGCCGTTATCTTCTTGAAAGCTGTTGTGCAGGGCTCTGAAGAAAGGGTCTTGTTCATGTTCATCGTCAAGTTCTTCGTCTTCTTGGCGGTGGAAAGGGTTTAATCTTGAAAACAGCGAACGTTTAGGCGCTGGAATTTCCTCTTCATCTTCATCGTTTTTATCAACATTTATAATGGTTTCACTGGCTTTAGGCTCTTCCATAGTGGCAATTTTCAAAACAGAAGAATAGTCTCTTTCCGGCTTTGCTGGTGCAATTCTGTCGGCGGAATTTGCGGTTAATCCAGCGCCCAAGCCTTCGCTAAGCGGAGCGATAATTGAATAAACCTTGCCGAATACGCCGGTTTCGATAATGCGCAGGAATATTTTGTCACGGTCATGTTTTTCTAATAGCTGCAATAAATTTTGGTAGCGGGAACAAAATTCAAGCATAGTGCCGCGGAAAACTTTATCGCGGTTTACTTTTTCGGCAACCCAAGCGTTAAATGTGCTTTGGCTCTTGCTGGCGTCCAAAATAGCTTTCCCCAAAACCCAGCGCTCGCCGCGTTTAACTCTTTGCCAAAGCTGTTCAAGTTGAGCCGAAGAGGCAATATTGCAGCGTTGGATAATTTCGCTTAAAGCCTCGTTCATATCAGAAATGAACAGATCAAATTTGTTTATAACAAAGCCGTCCTTAATTTCGTGTTCGGCATCAAGCATAACTCGCACTACTAAATCGGTATAATCCTGATTTTTTTGCAGTTGATTCAACAGTTCATTTTGTTTTACATTCATTCCGCGGTTGGTGATAAATTGGTTGATAAAGCCAAAAACCATCCACAGAATAAGCACAGGCAGAAACAAAACTGTCAACAGCAGCAGCATTTGTTCGGGACTTTGTTCCCACAAATGCGAATCCGCCAATTTAGCGTTGACAAACATCACGGCATAAATAAGCCAGCTTGCCGAAGCAAAAACAGTTATAAAAAAGTAAAACAACAACATTGTTAAAACCCTCTAAAAACAAGATATTGCTCATTATAACGGCTTATATGGCAATAGCAAACTTTTTTATAAAAAAGTCAACAGTCATTAACAACACGAAAAAAAAACTAAACATTTAAAAAAAATGTGTTAAACTCCAAGCAATTTTATAATTGCTGAAGGATAGAAATATGAGCGATACCGAAACAGTCATTTTAGATTTTGAAAAACCGATTGTTGATATTGAAGAGAAAATTCAACACCTAAAAATGATTGCTAAAGATGAAGATTTGGATATTACCAAAGAAATCAGACGTTTGGAAAGACATTTGCAGAGCCATACAGAAGAAGTTTATAAAAATTTATCGCCATGGCAAAAAGCGCAGATAGCTAGACACCCTAATCGTCCGCATTGCTTAGATTATATCAAAGCTTTGATAACGGATTTTACTTTGTTGTGCGGCGATCGTTGCTTTGGCGATGATCCGGCAATGGTCGGCGGTATCGGTAAGTTCGGCGATATTCCGGTGGTGGTTATCGGTCAGGAAAAAGGAAACGATTTGGACTCCCGTATTAAATATAACTTTGGTATGGCAAAACCGGAAGGATACCGCAAAGCTCAGCGTTTGATGGATATGGCAGAAAAATTTAAGCTGCCGGTTTTGGCGTTTGTTGATACCGCTGGTGCTTATCCGGGGGTTGACGCCGAGGCGAGAGGACAAGCGCAGGCTATTGCAGCGTCCATAGAAAAGTGCCTGCGCATAAAAACGCCGATTGTGGCGACTGTTATCGGTGAAGGCGGTTCTGGAGGTGCAATCGCCATTGCGGTTGCCGACAAGGTTATTATGCTGGAGCATTCAATTTATTCGGTGATTTCTCCTGAAGGCTGCGCCTCTATTCTGTGGCGCTCGGCAGATAAAACTAAAGAAGCGACAGAAGCTTTGCGTTTGACAGCTCAAGATTTGAAACAGCTTGGCATTATTGATGAAATTGTTGCCGAGCCGTTGGGCGGCGCTCACCGCAACCCGCAGCAAACCTTTGAAAACCTGCGTCAAGCATTGGAAAAAGATTTGAAAGAGCTGTGCGCTCAAGATTATGACAAGCTGAAACAGCTGCGCACAGAAAAGTTTTTGAAAATCGGCGAACAGTTTGTTAACAAAACAAAATCCGCCTGAATAAAAAGCTCTTGACTTTTTTGAATATACCGAACTAAAATAGAACATATTTTAGGGAGATGTTTTATGCTGACTGAAAAGCAGTACAATCTTTTGATGTATATAAATAAAGTAAATCGTGAAACTGGACAATGTCCGTCGTTTGACGAGATGAAAGATGCTATCGGTTTAAAATCTAAATCAGGCATTCATTCGCTGATAAATTCGTTAGAAGAAAGAAACTTTATACGCAAACTTCCGCATAAGGCTCGGGCGTTGGAGGTAATTCGTTTGCCGCGTTTTAAGCCGCAGGCTGTTATTGATGAAGAAAAAAAGCGTGAGCAAATTTTGCATAACGGTTCGGTGCAAATTCCTTTGTATGGTAAAATAGCAGCTGGTTTGCCAATTGAAGCGCTTGCCGATGAAAGCGAAACCGTGGCTGTGCCGTTTGATATGGTATCGCTTGGTAAGTATTATGCTCTGACTATTGAAGGTAATTCTATGGTGGAAGCTGGTATTATGGACGGCGATACCGCCATTATCCGCAAACAAGAACAGGCGGATAACGGGAAAATTGTGGTGGCGCTGATAGATAATAACGAGGCGACGCTGAAAGTTTTGAAAAAAGAAGGCAATATTATTCACCTTTTGCCGTGTAATAAAGAATATCAGCCGCAAACCTATACATCAGAACGTGTAAAAATTCAAGGCGTACTTTCTGGAATTATCCGTCGATATTAAAAATGAACAAGGAGAATTATTATGTCAGAACAAAGAACAAGTTTGGATAGGGTTTTAAGACTGTTGTATTTTTTGCTGCCGCTGTTTTTTGTGCTGTTTGGTGGGTATGTAGCTTATTTTCGTATATATTTGCAGAATAATGTGAAAAAAACTTTAGCCGATGTGGTGCAGATAGTTAATAATATGTCGGAAACTTTTGAAGGCAAATATCCGACATTAGATGCTAATTTGCTGGTACTGCAAAATATTTTACCATATGATTTTCCTGTCAAAGAAACATTGAACGGCTATGATTTTACAAACAGGTTTGGTGGAAAAGTTTTCTTTTATAATGCTTATAACACAGTTGCAGAAAGAGAAGAGAATCAGGAAATTTTGGGAGCATATATTATTTTGTTTACGCGATTGACCAAAAAAGAATGCAAAAAACTGGCGCAAATTGACTGGCGCAGAAAAATGCCTAACTTTTTAGGTATTGAAGCCTCTTATCTATCAGCTCAAAAAAGTTTTAACGGCGTTTATAATCTGCGCAATCATCTTCTTTTTGACAATCTTCAGGAAAAGTATTTAACCAAAGATGAGGGAATGATAAGGCGCAGATCAATGAATAGGCTGGAAACTAAAGAAGCCTGCGGCTGTTTGATAGATACTTGTACGATTGCTTTGAAATTTAAATAAGCTCACGTTTCCACAGTTCTAATTTTTCTGCAAAAGAAAGCCGTGCGTTGGCGGGACTGGTTGATGGTAAAACCGTATATTCATATTTTTCCAGCAGTTTGGAGTGATATTTTTTGAAAAAAGCAAAAGATTTCTGCCCGTTAAACAGTAGCTTTTTAATATTCGGAAATTCCAAAAGCAGTTTTTCAAAGTCATTGGGTTCTGCTTGTTTTATATCGCTGTCCAAACTTCCTTCGCGTTCACAAGCCTTTAAATTATCCCACAAACCGATATGTAATTTTTGCAAAAGTTTGGTTTTTTCGGCATAGTTTTTGGTTTCTACTCCGGCAAGCTTAAATATTATCGACCAAAAAGCATTGTGCTTAAAAGCGTAATATTCAGCCGCTTGCAGCGAGGCGACGCTGGGCATAGTGCCGACAACCAGCACTTTGGTGTTTTTATCAACCAGCGGGGCAAAACAGTGTAGTTTTTTAGACATTTTAATACTTTAAGGCAATGCCGCTGATTACAGCGTATCCGCGGTTGTTGTTTGTAGATTGGCGTTCTGTACCTTTGGAATTGATATAGCCGTTAATTAAAAACAGTTCCAGATACTTATTAACTTCAAAGCTGTTCGCCTGCACATATAAATCATCGCGGTTGCGGGTGTTTTTTGCCTCGGTATGCAAATAGGCAAAGTTGACCTTCAAACGGTCAAAGAATTTGTAGCCGATGCTGAAATCCCAAGATTGTCCTTCACGGTAGTTATCAAACAGCGCCGGCAAATACGGATTGTCAGATACGGCAGTAATTGGGTTTTTGCCGCCGTCTATATATGATTTTTTATATGAGGTTGAAACATTAAAGTTGTCGACAATCCAGCGCACACCGAAAGCCCACTCCTTATCTGTGCCGTTAAATTCGCCGTAAGCGGTAGAAGTATAAATATCGCCCAAGCCGACAGCCCATTTATTTTGCATGGCGGCGGTGTAGCCGTCTTCATTTTTTTCATAGTCCGTATAGCGGCTGACCATACCGCGGCGGTTGGCGTTTTCCGGCGTGTAGCTGAAACCGAATTTAGTGTTGCCAATCATCGGGGTAAAATAAACGAATTTTAGAGCGCGTCCGTCGTCTAAAATGGTTGTTGATTTAGGGGTGGCAAACTTAGTTTTTTTCAAACCATTTACCCAGTTGGCGCTGGTCAAAAAGTTTGGCAGATTGCTGTCTTGAATACCTATCCAGCTGATGTCCTGCGCGCCTTGATGCAGCTGCTGCGCAGCGTTATAGGAATATCCAACCGTGAACTTACCATAAGCGGGATTTTCAGCCAACGCATACGGATAAAAGCGCCAATCTCCGTCATTATAATCTTTATCATGTTGACGGAAGGCTAAAGTGTAATCAGCGTGCGCGCCCAAACGCGTTTTATCGGCAAAGCTATAAGCTCCCTCAAAACGTCCGTCTTGGCGATAGACCAAGCGGTTAGGCATATTGTCATAGTTGTTTTGGCGGCGGGTCTGCATAACTCCATAATAAACGCCGGCTAAACCGGATTGGCTGAAATCAAAGCCTTCTGCCTGTGCTGCGCAGGGCAAAACGGCGATTGAGCATAAAATGCAGAAAAAATTTTTCATTATAGTCCTCCGATTTGTTAAAATATGTCAGACTATAACACATTATCTGTCTGAATAAAATCTGAAAAATTCAAATATTAACGCTATTTTTTATAATGATAAATTCATAAAAAAACTCCCCGCTAAGTTAATAACGGGGAGAATTTTTTGTACTGTCTCTAAAGATTAAGCAGCTTTCTTTTCTGCGTGGTCTTTTTGAGTTTTGCCATATTTGATAGCAGCTTGAGCTGCAGCCAAACGAGCTACTGGTACACGGAACGGTGAGCAAGATACATAGTCTAAGCCGCACTGTTGGAAGAACTCGATGGATTTAGGGTCGCCACCGTGTTCGCCGCAAACGCCCAACAACAAGTCTGGGTTAGTTTTACGACCATATTCGCAAGCGCGTTTAACCAATTTACCAACACCGTCAACATCAATAGAAGCAAACGGATCAGCAACGTAAATGCCTTTCGCACGATAGCAATCCAAGATAGCACCGGTATCATCACGGCTCATACCCAAAGTTGTTTGAGTCAAGTCGTTTGTACCGAAACCAAAGAATGCAGCAGAAGCGGCAATTTCTTCAGCCATCAAAGCGGCTCTCGGCAATTCAATCATGGTACCAACTTCGTATTCAATAGATTTGCCTTTTTCAGCAAACAAAGCTTTAGCAGTTGTATCAATGATGTTTTTAACAATATCCAATTCTTTCTTAGAACCAACCAATGGAACTTCAATTTCTGGTGTAACTTTAACACCTTCGTCACGGCATTCCAAAGCAGCTTCCAAGATAGCGCGGGTTTGCATTTCGCAGATTTCCGGATAGGTAATCGGCAAACGGCAGCCGCGGTGACCCAACATAGGGTTCATTTCGTGCAAAGAGTTAGCGCGGTTTTTAACTTCGGCTAAAGTTTTGCCCATTTTGTCAGCCAATTCCTGCATTTCTGCATCTGTGTGAGGCAAAAATTCATGGAGCGGCGGATCCAACAAACGAATAACAACTGGGAAGCCGTTCATAGTTCTGTACAATTCTTTGAAGTCTTCTTTTTGGTATGGCAGCAATTTAGCCAAAGCAGCACGGCGACCAGCTTCGTCATCAGACAAAATCATTGTGCGCATATCAGAAATTCTTTTAGCGTCAAAGAACATGTGTTCAGTACGAGCCAAACCAATACCTTCTGCACCGAAAGCCAAAGCTTGTTTAGCATCAGCCGGAGTTTCAGCATTAGCGCGAACGTGCATGGTGCGGATTTCATCAACCCAGCCCATGAATGTACCAAAGTTACCGGTCATAGATGCGCTTACAGTCGGGATTTCGCCTTCAATGATTTGACCTTTAGCACCGTCCAAAGATACCCAATCGCCTTCTTTAATTACAACGCCGCATTTTGTAGACATTGTTTTAGATTTGTAGTCGATGGTGATGTCTGTTGAACCAGATACGCAAGGAGTACCCATACCGCGGGCAACCACAGCAGCGTGAGAAGTCATACCGCCGCGAGCAGTAATCACACCTTGAGAAGCGTGCATACCGCCGATATCTTCCGGAGAAGTTTCGTTACGGATAAGGATAACTTTTTCACCTTTAGCAGCCCAAGCTTCTGCATCTTCAGCGCAGAATACGGCACGACCTACAGCAGCACCAGGAGATGCAGGCAAACCATTAGCAATTACTTTTTTGTTAGCTTTAGGGTCCAACATTGGGTGCAACAATTGGTCTAATTGGTCAGCACCAACGCGCATAATAGCTTCTTCTTTAGTCAACAAACCTTCGTTAACCATTTCAACAGCCATTCTTACAGCAGCAGCGGCAGTTCTTTTACCGTTACGGCATTGCAGCATCCACAATTTTTTGTGCTCAATGGTGAATTCCATATCTTGCATATCTTTGTAGTGTGCTTCCAAAGCGTTACGAACGTCAACAAGTTGTTTGTACAAATCTGGCCACAATTCTTCCAAAGAGTTGCCTTTGCCTTCAGAACCCATAGGTTGCGGAGTACGAATACCAGCAACAACGTCTTCACCTTGAGCGTTGATTAAGTATTCACCGTAATATCTGTTTTCACCAGTTGCAGGGTCACGAGAGAAGCATACACCGGTTGCAGAATCGTTACCGGCATTACCGAACACCATGGTTTGAACGTTACAAGCTGTACCCCAATCACCAGGGATGTTGTTCAATTTACGGTAAGTAATAGCGCGGGCAGCGTTCCAAGAACCGAATACGGCACCAATACCGAGCCACAATTGTTCCCAAGGATCTTGCGGAACAACTTTGCCCAATTTTTTACCAATTTCTTTATATTCGTTTACCAATTCTTTCAAGTCATCGGTTGTCATATCTGTATCAGACGCATAACCTTTGGCTTTTTTCATAGCTTCAAGAGCACCTTCATATTCATCAAGATCTGCACCCAAAACTACGTCAGAGAACATTTGGATAAAACGGCGGTAAGAATCGTATGCGAATCTTTCATTACCGGAAACTTTAGCCAAACCTTTAACGCTTTCATCATTCAAACCAAGGTTCAAAACGGTGTCCATCATACCAGGCATAGAAATTCTTGCGCCGGAACGAACAGAGAACAACAGCGGATTTTCAGGATCAGCGAATTTTTTACCCATAATGGCTTCAACACCAGCAACAGCTGCTTTAACTTGGTCTTTCAAGTCAGCAGGATATGTGTTGTTGTTTGCATAGTAATATGTGCAAACGTCTGTTGTAACGGTGAATCCAGGAGGAACAGGCAAGCCAACTTTGTTCATTTCTGCCAAGTTAGCACCTTTACCGCCCAGGAGATTACGCATGTTGGCATCGCCTTCTGCTTTGCCATTTCCAAATGTATATACCCATTTACTCATGGTTATTTAAGCTCCTATTAGCTATTTTGTTAAAACGAAGTCACAGCCCGCAAGCGAGCCATAACTAAAATTAAAAAACTTCAATTTGCCTAGAATGTATAACACAAAACGTCAGACTTCAAGCAAAATATTACATTTTAAGGCAAAAAAATATGGACATAATTGCTTATTTTTACGCAAAAAAGAAACTACTTATTTTTAGGTTTACAGAGCTTTGAATTTATGATTTTTTTAACCTTAGGTGTTTTCTAAAGCTTATGAAAAATTAAAGAGCAATTATTTTTTTATTGAGATGTTATGCAGGGTGTAATATTATTTTCAACAATAGAAAAATAATTGTTACAAAATTGGAATGTAAAGTTTTGGAGAGCTGCAAAAATGATTGATAAAATGCTAATCCGCGGGGCAAAAGTACACAATCTGAAAAATATTGATATAGATATTCCGCTTGGCAAAATTGTTGGAATCGCAGGCGTATCCGGTTCAGGAAAATCATCACTTGCTCTCGGAGTGCTGTATGCAGAGGGGTCTCGTCGGTATTTAGAGGCGCTTTCCACCTATACCCGCCGCAGAATGACACAGGCAGCAAGAGCATGCGTGGACGAGGCTTTGTATGTTCCAGCGGCGCTGGCGCTTCATCAGCGTCCGGGGGTTCCGGGGATCCGCAGCACATTCGGCACGGGAACAGAGTTGCTGAACAGTCTGCGTCTGATGTTTTCCAGACTAGCCAGCCATCGCTGCCCGAACGGACATTATCTGCAGCCTTCTTTGGCGGTGGCAGCCGGAAAAGAACTTGTTTGTCCGGAATGCGGTGTTCATTTTTATGCTCCGTCTGCGGAGGAACTTGCTTTTAATTCTCAAGGAGCCTGCCAAAAGTGCGGCGGTACCGGAAGCGTCCGCACGGTTGATATTGCTACGCTTGTGCCTGATGATTCCATTAGCATTGATGAAGGGGCGGTTGCTCCGTGGAACAGCCTGATGTGGTCGCTTATGACTGATGTATGCCGCGAAATGGGAGTGCGGACAAATATTCCATTTCGTGACTTGACAGCGGAAGAAAAAGAAATTGTTTATCACGGACCGGCTGTCAAAAAGCATATTTTTTACAAGGCAAAAAGCTCTAATCAAGCGGGTGAGCTTGATTTTACCTATTATAACGCTGTCTATACCGTTGAAAATGCACTAGCCAAGGTTAAAGATGAAAAAGGCATGAAAAGGGTGGAAAAATTTTTGAAGGAAGATGTTTGTCCGGAATGTCAGGGCACGCGTCTTTCGGCAGCTGCCCGAGCTCCAAAGCTGCAGGGCATATCTTTGGACAGAGCGTGCACAATGACGCTTGCCGAATTGGTTTGGTGGGTGCGTGATGTGCCAGAAAGCCTGCCGGAAGAAAAGCGTCCGATGGCAGAAAGCATTTGCGAAGCGTTTTTAAACACAGCAAAGCGGCTGCTGGATTTAGGGCTGGGCTATTTGACGCTTGACCGTTCGGCGTTTACGCTTTCTACTGGCGAGCGTCAGCGGATGCAGCTGGCACGTGCTGTTCGCAACCGCACGACTGGCGTTCTATATGTGCTGGACGAACCGTCTATCGGGTTGCACCCGTCAAATATTGTGGGCTTGACAGGTGTTATGCATGATTTAGTTGCAGACGGCAATTCGGTTATATTAGTTGACCATGACACACAGATTTTGAAAGAATCCGATTGGATTATAGAAATGGGACCGGAAGCAGGCGCAAAAGGCGGCAAAGTGATTGCGCAGGGAACAATCACGAACATTGAAAATAATCCGGTTTCGCAAATAGGAAAATTTCTTTCCGGCAAGGCTGAAATAAAACTGCGTAGCTGTGCGGAAAAAAATAAGATGTTTGAAAACGGTGTTATCCATCTGTCAACCTCACAAATTCATACCGTTAAGCCGCTTGATGTGGATATTCCTAAAGGACGGCTGACAGTTGTTACCGGAGTATCCGGTTCGGGCAAAACAACAATGGTATTGGAAAGCCTTGTTCCGGCGCTTGAGGCATATATAAACGGGAGAGCTCTTCCTTTGCATATCCGCAAAGTTGAGGCAGAAGGCATTGCTCATGTGAAGCTGATTGATGCAACTCCTATCGGTATCAATGTCCGTTCTACCGTCGCCACTTATGCCGGTGTTCACGATGAATTGCGAAAGTTATATGCAAAAACCGCGGCAGCTAAGGGAAAAGGCTATAAAGCGAGCGATTTTTCCTATAATACAGGTTCTTTGCGTTGTCCTAACTGCGATGGCACCGGTGTTGTCAGCCTTGATGTTCAATTTCTGCCGGACGTTAATATTCCTTGTCCGGATTGCCGAGGGTCTCGTTATGCCAAAGCCGCTTATGATGTAAAAATCAGCAATAAGACAGGCAGCAGCGTTTCTCTTCCTGAACTTATGGATATGGATATAAATTCGGCTATAGATTTTTGCAAAGATATGAAAATTGTCAGCCAAAAATTGAATATTCTGAAACAGCTTGGTCTCGGATATTTAACTATTGGAGAGGAAACGCCGAGTTTGTCCGGCGGTGAAGCACAGCGTTTGAAATTAGCCAGTGAAATAGGCAAAACGCAAAATGACACGGTTTTTGTTTTTGATGAGCCGTCAATAGGGCTGCACCCGTTAGATGTGCAGGTGCTTTTGGGCGTTTTTCAAGCACTTCTTGATAAAGGGGCAACGGTTGTTGTTATTGAACACGATTTAGATGTGATACGCAATGCTGATTATGTAATTGATATGGGACCAGAAGGAGGCAATGCGGGCGGCAGGATTGTGGCAAGCGGAACGCCGCAGGAAATAAAAGAAAACAAAAACAGTATTACAGGAAAATATTTGTAATAATAGCGGCTGTAATAGTAGCAGCTGACGCAAAAAAAGGCTGTCAAAATGAGACAACCTTTTAAAAATACTCTTTTTTATGCTGTTATTTAGCTAAAATATCCAGCAGTTTTTTATTGGCTTCTTCCATTGAGCAGTTGCTGTAAATTGAAACTTCACTAGCTAAGCGGTTAACAGCCTGTTCATAGATTTGGCGTTCGCTGTATGACTGTTCTGCCAAGTTTTCATTGCGGTATAAATCGCGGATAACTTCTGCAATTGCCACCGGATTGCCGGAATTGATTTTGTTTTCATATTCCTGTGCGCGGCGGGACCACATAATTTTACGGATTTTGGCTTTGCCTTTTAAAGTGGCAAAAGCTTCATTCATTGTTTTGTCATCAGAAATTTTGCGAAGACCAACGTTTTGGATTTTGGAAGTCGGAATACGCAGAGTCATTTTATCTTTGTCAAAATTTACCACCAAAAGCTCAAGCTCGGAACCGGCAATATTTTGTTTGGTCACGTCAGCAACTTTACCCACACCATGGGTTGGATAAACGACATATTCGCCGGCGTTAAAAGTTAGTGATGGTAATTTTTTAATACTCATGTTCACTCCAGAAAAATAAAATTTATCACGAAAACATTAGTGAATATATCACATTTTTAGGGGTAAATCTAGAGCAAAAATGCAAAATTTTGTAAATTTTTCACTATTTTTTAATTTTTGGAAATAATTTTGTCTGCCGCAGTGCCTCTGTAAGCGCCATGGCGGCGGAAACGGCCATATTGATGGAACGGGCTTCCGGCGACATCGGAATCAGCAGCTGCGCATCGGCTAATTTATGTATTTCTTCAGGCACGCCAGCGCTTTCGCGTCCCATTAAAATTATATCGTTAGGTTTAAATTCAAAATCTAAAAACGAATCCGCTCCGTGTGTCGTCATCAGCACCAAGCGTCCGTATTCTTCAGGGTGCTGCGCGCGATAGCCCATAAAATCTGTCCAGCTGTTGTGGCGGCGGCAATGCACAAGGTCTAAATAGTCCATACCGGCGCGGCGCATAGCTTTTTCATTAAAAATGAATCCGCAAGGCTCAATAATATCCAGTTCAAGATTAAGGCAGGCGCCCAATCGTAAAAGAGTTCCGGTGTTTTGCGGAATATCAGGCTGATATAAAGCTAAGCGCATGGTCGGTACTTTCTATAAATTAAGCAGATTTTTTAGCTGCTTCTTCAGCTTCTTTGGCTTTTTTAGCATTGTACAAAGCCACAAAGTCTACTGGGCTCAGCAGCATCGGCGGCAAACCGGCGGCAGACAGGCTGTTGGCAATAATGCTGCGGACAAACGGGAACAACAGGCGCGGCATTTCAATGTACAAAACTGGTTCCAAGTGTTCTTCCGGAACGTTTACGGAAACCACAGCGGCATAAGACAATTCAACAATGAACAAAGTTTTGCCTTCTATATCGGCATTCATTTTGGCGGTTAAGGTAACATTGTAGTTGCCGTCTTCCATTTTTTTGCTGTTCATGCCCATGTCGACATTAACATTAGGATTTTTGCTCATTTCCTTAAAGATTTCAGGAGCCAAAGGAATCTCCAAAGACATATCTTTGATATATTGGCTGTGAATCATAATGCCGGCAGGCTGTTGGTTATTATTTTGAGTATTTTCCATTTTTTTCTCCATAAATTTTTTGTATAGCATAGAGATAATACGAAAAAAGCTAATCGTCAAACATTTATATTGATAAAATTTTTATTTGTTTTATATTATATGGGTGTATTTAGAGAGGTTAAAAGATATTTATGGCTGATTTAATTTTTTTATGTGTGTTGGTGGCTTTTTTGGCGGTTCGCCTTTATAGTGTTTTCGGCAAAGGCGAAGACGGTAAGAATGTTCGGGTAATTTTGAAACCAGTTAACAAAAATGAAAGCGCCGCCGTGGACAATGTGGTGCAAATTGTTAAAGCGCAAGAGGCTGTGGATAAAAATAACACGCTTAAAGATAAAGCAGAATTTAACAAAGAAATGTTTTTACAAGGCGCACGCAAAGTTTTTGAACTGATTTTGCTGGCTTTCAGCAAAGGAGAATTGGCTCAAATTAAAGAATTAGTCAATAAAAAAGTTTATGAGGCATTTGATAATGCTTTGGCTGAACGCAAAGAAAATAATATGACATCGGAAGTTGACTTTATTTGTTTTGATAAGAGCGAAATCAAAGATGTGAAGTTTTTGAAAAACAGTATTAAAGTTGTGGTGGAATTTGTGAGCGAACAGGTTAATTTGCTGCGCAACGCTCAAGGTGAAGTTGTGCAAGGCGATGAAAACTTTGTGCAGAAAATTACCGATGTTTGGACTTTTGAAAGAATGGTAAATGCAAAAAACAATAACTGGGTGCTGGTTTCCACTAAAAAAACAGCTTAATTTTGTATTATTGGCAGCACTGATTTCAGTGCTGAGCGGGTGCTTTCGCGAAAAGTCGGAAATTCCGGCAGCAGAGGAAAAGGTTGTTCTGAAGAAGGTTAGTTTCAACAGGCTTGTCGGTTGGAATACTGATGATTTCGGCGAGGTTATTCCCGTATTTGCAAAAAACTGCCAAAAGGTTTTGAAAAATAACAATACTTATCTTTATAATTCGGCGATAAAAATCAAAACTGCGGATTATCAACGGGCTTGCAAAAAGTTTGCCGATGTCGGCATTAACAGCGGCGCGCAGATGAAAAAGTTTATAGAAAATGAGTTTGTTCCGTATGAAGTATCAAATGATGGCAAGACGACGGGAAAATTTACCTCTTATTATGAGGCGACAATTCATGCTTCTTTTGAAAAAAGTGCAAAATATAGATTTCCGATTTACGGCAAGCCGAATGATTTGATTGAAATAAACTTGAAAGACTTTGACAGCTCGTTGCCGAATACGCGTTTAGTCGGCAGGGTGGAAGGTAAAAAGTTTATTCCGTATTATGACCGTCGTCAAATTGAACAAAACGGTGTTAAAGCTCCGGTTTTGATGTGGGGCGATGACTTGGTGGATATTCATTTTATGCAGATTCAGGGTTCGGCAATCGCCATTATGGAAGATGGTTCGGAGCTGCGAATTGGTTTTGCAGACAGCAACGGACGAAAATTTAAGGGAATTGGCTCTATTTTGCTGCAAAAAGGGCTGATAAAATCGGGTGAAGCATCTATGACCAAAATCCGTGAGTGGCTGCACAAGAATCCGCAGAAAGCGTCGGAAGTAATGGCGGAAAACGAGCGTTTTATTTTTCAACGCGTAGTTGACGCCGATGGTCCGGTTGGGGCGTATGGTTTGTCTTTAACCGCCGGTCGCAGTATGGCGGTGGATAACAGCTATATACCGCTTGGTGCAATGTTGTGGCTGGATACGGTAAATCCGGACAATGGCAAAATAGAAAAAATAGTGTTTGCCCAAGATATTGGCAACGCCATAAAAGGCGTGGTGCGCGGCGATTATTTTTGGGGACATGGCGAAGAGGCGTTGGCTGAAGCAGGACGTATGAATTCTGCTGGTCAATATTATTTGCTGGCACCTAAATATTCGGCTCCGAAGGCAAACTGATGACACCGCAAAACGACGATGAAGAATTTTGGCTGGAAGCGGTTAAGGATATTAAGCCGATATTTTCAAATCAAGCTGTTTCACGTGAAAAAAAAATAAAACCGGTTCAAAAAGAAAAAGTTTACTATGCCGTAAAACAAGAGTTTTCGACCTATTCCAAGTTTTTAGATGATTTTGAAAACGGGGGAATAGACAAGTCTACCATGCGTAAATTTAAGCGTGAAGAATTTAGGGTTGAGGCGGTTTTGGATTTGCACGGTCTGACGGAAGACGAGGCTTTTGCCAAAGTAGACAGTTTTATTCCGCAAAGCTATGCTTTGGGGCGGCGCTGTGTGATGATTATTACCGGAAAAGGAATCAGAGTCCATCCTGATGAAGATATTTTTGCGGCTAAAGGCGTGTTGCGCAAGCAAGTGCCGCAATGGCTGAATATGGCGCGCCTTAGAGCAATGATTTTGATTTATAAGCATCCTTCAGAAAAAATGGGCGGCAGCGGTGCATTATATATTTTACTGCGCCGCAACAAAGAGCTTTAATAAGCGCGGCGCAGAGCTTTTTGCATATATTGTTTGGCTAGATTGTATTCATCGTTGTAGGAAAGCTCTTTAGTTTTTAACTTTAAGCGTTTGTTTAGCTGTTCGCAAAAATCTTGCTCTAGACTATATGTGACCATTTCCATCGGAATTGCAGAATAGGTGTCGGCGTGGTTTTGCAGATAGTTTAAATGATGGCTGAACATTTCTTCCATTTCGGGAAAATCTTTATAGTCGGCATTAGATTGAGCTATGTGGGTGGTTTCATGAAAAGCCAGTGTTAAAGCCTCAACTCCGCTGTAATTTTTTATATAATCTTTATTGATGTAAATATCATGGTAATCGGCAAAAGCATCGGTTTGTACCCAATCAGCAATTAGCGGGTCGTTATTCGCCTGTTTACTGGTGATAAAATGTACTTTAGGTGGATTGACGCCGTTTACTTCAGCGGTGATGCGGCTAGTTTCGCGGATAAGTTCTTGCTGTTCACTTTTAGAGAGTAAATGAAAAGCGTCTAATTTGCTTTTAATATTTGGTATAGCGGCTATTTCAGCAGTTATCTTCTGCACTTTATTGCATTCTTCACGCATAAAGCCAGCAGGGATTTTTAATTGCAGCAATGCGATAAATTTATGACTGTTTTGCTCAATAAAATCGATTTGCTTGCTGCGTTTTTCTTCGTTAGGAAAAACATTTTGGGAAAAGGCAAAAAGAATATCTAGTTTTTTGCGGTTGCTTAAATTAGAAAGCAATTGCGGAGTGGCTCGGCGGACAATTTTATAACTGCGTTTTTTATCGGTTGGCAGATAATTGATATCGTGTTCGGTTATTTCATAAATTAAATCACCGTTAAAATTATAGGCAGTGTTGTTGAAGTCATCAAGCGTAAAGCCTTTAACTTTTACCCAAATATCATTTTTATTTTGTCCGTTCACGCATTTATAATCTTTAAATATATCTTTGATTTTTTGGACGTGGGCAGGACGATAGACTTTAAATTTTACATCAGTATAGGCGTAATAATCAAGATTAGGCACCTTGTTCAAAATATCGGTATGGCGTTCCAGCCATTTATATTCTTCTTTGCTTATCATAAAGATAGTTTAGCACTTTTTTGACTAAAAATAAACAAAATTTTTAAAATTTTAATCTTAACAACTTTTTAACCGGAATTTTGGCATAATATTTGGAAGATATTCAGGAGGACTAAGATGAAAAAATTATTTATATTTGGTTTGGTAGCGATGATTGCTGCTTGTTCTTCTACTTCGCAGGAAACCTACCCGTATGGTATGACCGAGGCGGAATGGAATCAGCTTTCAATTAAAGATAAAACAAAAATCCGCCGTGATTTTTACTTTTATGAAAAAGGTCAGGTTAATTTTGTAAATCCGGATATGGATATTGAAGGCAAAAAAGAACAGCCGAATATTTACCAAAATAAAATTCAAAGACGAGTTGAAACTCAAAACGCCGTTAGTGAATAATAGCTTTGGTGTTGTCTATATAAAAAAGCTCCGGTAATGCATTTTTATCGGAGCTTTTTGTTGATTTAAGCTGTCTTTTTTAACCCCAAGGAATGTTGTTGACACAGCGGTTTGGGTTCTTTTGGCAATATTCTTCATTGTTGTTATATTCATAAAGATGCTTGCGTTCTTTGCTGATATCGCCAGCAACAAAGCCTTGGCAGGCGGTTAAAAACATTAAAAGCAGGCAAAGCAAAATTGTGCGTGTCATAACAGTTCTCCTCAGATGATTGATTTAAGGCTTAAAAAGCCTAAGCAAATAATAATAAATTTGGCGCTCATTCCCCAAAATTTGGTTCCTTCGTAAGCGTCGCTGCATTTCCACAAACCGCGGATTAAAATGATAAAATAGCAGATAAACAAAGCGCTGGTCAGCAAATGAGGCACAAATGCCGAGAGACGCCCTGAAGTGGTCATTAAAATAGGAAAGTTGCTTATAATGTATAAAACCACGCTTTTGGCGCAGACTCTGCCATAGGGACAAATCATTCGCAAAGCGCCGCTGTGGGTGATGTGAGTGGCAATTGTGAAAAACAGCATGCCAAGCAGTCCAAACATCCAAAATGTAATTTTCAGTGAATATTCACCTGCTCCTAATTTTTTTAACATAGTCCACATTTTTTATTCCTTAAAAGTGTGTTACCAATTCAATATAGGGCTTAACTCCCAATTTGAGCTTAAAATCGGCAACGTATTGCGATATTTCGCTCCAGTCAGTCCATTTTTCTATGTATGCTTTAGCATATTCCGGAGACTTTGACAACTGTACAGAAATAATATCCTCAAGCATGGTACGGCAAACTTGCGGCATTTTAGCAAAATCAAGGTGCAGTTTTTTGTTTTTATCAAAATAAATCGCCTTATGAGCTGTCAGGTAGTTATATTCAATTAAATCTGCCACGCGGTGTGCTTCGCCACTGGACGGATAAGCTGTCATAAGGTGGCGCTTGATTACCCATGTGGTGTAAATTTTTTTCAGCTGTTCGGCGCTGATGATTCCGGCATTTACATATTCCGGCATCATAGAGGCGGAAATAAGGTTGGCTTTGTGCTCTTCGATGATGTGTTGATACACACCGAGAGCTGTTTGGTAGGAGCTGTCCGGTCCTAAAGAATGTCCGTTTTCGTGCCCGATAGTGAACAAATGGTCGGCTTCTTCATCATAATATTGATGCAGTTCAGAATCTACCAAGCCATTAAGAATTTGCTTTGTTTTTTCTTTGTCGCCGCTTTGACGAACTTGTCTGTGGTAAACATTGCGGCGTCCGCCTCCGTGTTTTAGAGACGGTTTGTCATTGTTTGGCAGGTTTTGCGCCAAGGTTATGCCGCCGCGGCACATGGCATAATCACCGCTGAGCATGGTTAAATCTACATCAACCATAGTTTGTTTCAAGCCGGAATTGCCGCCGACGTTTTGAGTGTAGGAATCAGCTTTAGGCATTAAACCTGCTAGCTTGGTCATTTCATCTTTAAATTTTAGCAAAAGCGTTGTGCCTTCTTTGTTCACAATACCGACTCTGACGCCGAGCATATCTTTAGGAACCGGAGCAATATTTAATTTGGTAAGTCTGTCCGTTAATTCGGCATTGTCAAAAATTGTCGGAGTTAATTTGTCTTCATAGTTTTCACGGCTGATAGTAAATTCCAGCGGCGAATCCTGCATGCGAGCCCAATGTTTGTCGGCTAAAATATCCATTTCTTCATTGTTTTGCAGCAAAGCTTGAGTCTGCCAGCCTAAAAAATCTTTGAAAAGGTCATCGTCGGCAAAATGAGCGGCACATTCCAGTAAATTGGCAATTTCTGAAAATTCTTTGGCAAAGTATTCTGTAAAATCAATGGCTTTTAAAAAATCTCCGTTGCGCCGAACCATGGTGCGGGCACTTAAAATTTTACGCACTTCGTTTTCGTGACCAGCGTCAAGCATATCGCTGATAATTTGCGCCAATTCTTCGGCGGTTAAGTCTGCCGGATAAAAATTACATCCCTTTTGCATTTTTATGCCTTCAAACAATTCGACAGGTTCTTTGTCGATGCCGTTAAAACCAGCAACGCCGTTCAATGAATTAAATAGTTTAAGCGTAAGAGCCGCCTGTTCATTGGTTGGAGCAGCTTCTTCAAGAGCCTTTTTTTGCACAAGATTGTGAGGATTATCCATTTCAAGCGCTACGTTGTTCATTATTTTTGCGGCGTCAGCAAGATATTTAAGCGCTTTTTTATCACCATCTGATAAAGCGGTGTAAGCCGGATTATTTTTATCAATCAATTCGATTTTGCGCATTTGTTCATTGATTTTTTCTTTTAGTTCAGCAATCGAATATTTTAATTTGAAACCGTTAATCTCCATAGTTCATCTCCACTGTTTTAAATTTATAAAAATTTATATTTTCATTAGGCACATTGCTTGAAATTCCGGCTTTTTGCCGCACAATGTCGGCTAAATCTTCGGGATTATCCGGTCTGTCATCTGCCACCAGCAAAGCCGACTTGCCTTTATATTCGGCAAAAATTCCATCGTCGCTGTCAAGATAGCTCATAAGCATTGTGTCATTGTCGGGTTTGAATTCTTCCAAATCGGTTAAAAGATAAAATTTGAAGTATTTTGCCGCAGAAATTTTGCCTGTCAAAGCCAGTTTTTGCACCGCATCAGAAACCAGCAGGGCAATACCTTTATTTTCTTGCATTTCCGCCTGTTCAAAAATTTCGATATAGTTTTCGTCATAGGCTTTTAAAACCAGTCGTCCGCGGTCGTAAAGGCGGTAGTTTTCTTCGGTGCGCAAAGGCATAACCGCATCGTCCAAATGCTGGGAATTTTGCAGCAGATTTAATTCAAAATAGTTTTGCAGTAAATGCCAATAGTGCTTTTTATAGCGTTCTAGGTTACGTTTTTGTTTGGCAAGCAGTGGTTCAGCTTTCATTGTTTCCAGCGGATAAAGCGTTTCATAGTCTTTATCCAAAGCCTGCGCAAGCTTGGTGTCTATAATATCAAAAACATTGAGCTGATAGTGTTTTTGCTGGGCAAAGTAAACCGCTTCGGCAGTTAAAAAATTGCTGTCATCTTCGTTTAAGCCCTTATCTAAATCGGCAAGAAACACTACAAGCGTCTGTGGTTTTCCCAAAGAAGCGTTTATTTTATTTTCTCCAGCCAAAGTCTGTGATGAAACTGGTGCTTCTTCAATATTTTGAGCGCCGATGAGCTGTAGCAATAGTTTTTTGTGCAGTTTTAAGTCGTTTTTAGCTTCTTTGTCATAAACCAGCAAAACTTTAGATATTTTGTTATTTATCTGAATTTCCTCATATAATTTAGAAACCACCTCTGAACTGTAAGCGGAAATTTGTTTGGGAACAACAATCATTTTGATATTAGTTTTTTTGTAGTTTTGACTGTGATTGAAATAAGAGGAAATAGATGATTTCTGCGTATTTTTTCCGTCATAAAAAATAGCGGTAATAACTGGTTTTATCAGTTTGTCATTGTCTTTGATGCGACCAAAATCAATAACTTTTTCATAGTTGGAATAATTATTGTCTTGCAGGCGGAGATAGTTTACCCAAACAATAAGTATCAGCAAAATGGTAAAAATCAAGCGCTTAAACCATAATTTAAGCATAATTTTGACACGGCGGCGCATTAGCTTTGCTCCGTCAAAATATTATAAAAAGCGGCAAAATCTTTGATAAAAGTAATATTATTGCTGCAGGCGTCATCGGCGGTGCCCCATATCGGTTCTCCTATGCGAATAGCCTTAGCATGGGCGGAAAGGGCGCATTCGCTGTCCATCGGGCTGTCGCCAATCATCCAAACAGATTCAGGCGTTATCCTGTCAATCAGTTTGCAAACAGCAAATTTCAGCTGTTCTCCGTCAGGTTTGTCTCGTTTGGCTTCATGACCGCAAACAATGATATCAAATAAATTTTCATCATATAAAAAAGGGCGCTCAAATTCAAAAAGCTGACGGTCTTTGTTAGAAACAATGGCAATTTTAACACCGCGTTTTTTTAAAAACTGCAAAACTTCTCGGGCTTTTTGTGGAGCGGAAATTAAATTTTTGACATTTTCTTTATAAATAATTCGATATTTTTCATAAGCTTCAGCCGCTTTGTCGCCAAAAATAAGCGGAAAATTGTCGCGGAAAGAAAGACGGCGGTCACGTTTGTTTTGAATAATATCCCATTTTGGCAAATTATATTGCGGCAATACTTTGTTTATGGCAAAAACCAAGGCTTCGCGGCTGTATGCCAGCGTGTTATCCCAATCAAAAGCTGCAACTTGCAGTTTTTTTAAAGACAAGTCTTGATATTGCACCGCCTCATGTTCTCCAAAGTTAATTCAATAATACTTTTTTCCAGCTCAGTTAAAATTTCTTCGTTCAGTTCATTTACCGCTGGCTTTTTAGCCGTGGCAATGCGGTAATATTCTTCACCGTTTTCACAATCCTGCCAATAGCGTATATCGCCGTCTCCAAAACGGTTTGCTTGCAAATTAGCTTCCATTTTATCTAAGACTGACACTAATTTTGCCTCGGGAGTTTCTCTAGCCTCATATTCGCTAAATAATGAAAAAATTTGTTCATTCAATGGTTCCGGCAGCATTTTTTGATATAAACGCATAGCTTCTTGCTCTTGGCGCTCTTTTTCTTTTTTGCGTTCCGGATGAGCTATTTGTGTCGACCGAGGGCAATCGCCGGTAATACCTTCGGCAATATCATGCACGAGCGCTAATTCAAGCAAGCGGGTGTAATTGTATTTTTTTTGCAGGTACGGATAGACCAACATAATTAAAAACGCCAGCTTGAAAATATGCGCAGCATCGGTTTCTGGAGAACCATCTGACATCAGCGTGTCGCGCTTAATCAGGCAGACTCGCTCCATAGCGCGCATAAAATCAAGTATTTTGGCTACATTATTCTGCATTATTTGGCGTTTTTACCTATGAATTTTTTACCGCCCAAATATGGCTGTAATTTTTCAGGAATGCGAACAGTGCCGTCTGCCTGCTGGTGATTTTCAATAAACGGAACTAAAGCGCGCGGTGTAGCAATACCAGTATTGTTCAGGGTATGGCAATATTTTACTTTGCCATCGGCATTGTCGCGGTAGCGCAAATTGGTGCGGCGAGCCTGCCAATCCGTAATATTTGAGCAAGAGTGGGTTTCGCGATAGCAATTTTGCGACGGAACCCAAGCTTCCAAATCGTATTGACGGTATTTAGGTGCGCCCATATCGCCAGTGCAAACTTCCAAGACTTGATAAGGCAATTCCAAATCCTGTAAGATTTCTTCGGAATTTTTGAGCAAAACTTGATGCCATTTTTCGCTTTCTGCCAAATCATTTTTGCAAATTACAAATTGTTCTGTTTTGAAAAATTGGTGCACGCGAACCAAACCGCGGGTATCTTTTCCGGCAGCTCCGGCTTCGCGGCGGAAACATGGTGAAAATCCGGCGTACAAAACAGGCAAATCTGCTTCGGTTAATAATTCATCAGCGCGCAGAGAGTTCAGAATCAGCTCAGCAGTACCTGACAAATACAAATCATCAGCCGGCATATAATAAACTTCATCACGGGCAAACGGCAAATAGCCTTGATTAAATAAAGGTTTTTCCTTAGAAATTGCCGGTACAGTCAAAAGTGTAAAACCAGCAGCGCGCAGTTTATCCATTACCAGCATATGAATGGCCAATTCCAGCTGCGCCAAATCGTTTTTAATGGCATAGGTACGGGAACCTGAAACTTTGGCAATACGTTCCATTTCGCCCCAGTCGTTGAATTCCATAAGTTCTACATGGTCACGCGGAGTAAAGTCAAAATGCGGAATTTCTCCAACCTTGCGGCGGACAACATTGTAGCTGTCATCTGGTCCGTCGGGGCTGTCTTCGCTCGGATAGTTCGGCATACGCAAAATCATATCATCAAACTGTGCCTGTAAAACGGCTAATTTTTCTTGCTCTGCCTTAAATTCTTCGCCAATAGCTTTACTTTTGGCAATAATTGCCGGACGTTCTTCATTTGTTGCCGATTTTATAGAATTGCTAAGCTTGTTTTTTTCTTCTGCCAAAGCCTGTGATGAGGTTTTTAATTTGTTTAGGTTATAATATAATTCTAAAAGCTCATCTATTTTTTCTGCCGGAAATCCTTTGCGTCCCAAGCTCTTTTTTACCCAATCAGTATTATCGACAATAAATTTTATATCTAACATTCTATTACGTCCTAAAAATAAAATTAAACTTGCTCAAGTATATTTTATTTCTCTGATAATACAATATAAATTTTTCGATTATTTGCTATTTATTTTGAAGTTTCGGTGCTGAATACGGCATAGCGCAAGGCGATGGAGCAGTTGTTTCCGCAGAAACAACCCATTTCGGCGTTGCCGCGGGAAAACGGCGTTGGTATAAATTGGTCGTTTGGCTTGGCGACATTCATTTGATATTGCATGCGAGGTTGCAGCATTATACCAAAGTCATCACCATCTTGAGAGTTTTCTTTAGCTTCCTGTCTTTCTTTTTCCGGCGTCATATCTATGTCGTGCAGCGCACTGTCTTGTTCGGTGGCATAGTCGACACTGCCTATGGCAACCGCGAGCAGACCTTTTATGCTGTCTCCCCAGTCCAAGGTGGCTAAATCTATGCAGGCACGACGAGGCAGTCCCTGATAGGACATTTTAAATGTCGGAGAGCTGATTTTTTTGCTTTTATCCCAAACTATGTCCGACGGCTCTATTATAATTTTTCCGCCGAACGGGTTTTCCAAATAAATTCCTTCATCGCTTGAACGCACTAAAGTTTGTGGAATGGCGCCCATGCGGATAAGCTCGTCCATATTTTCTACCGGTTCATCGGGATTGATAGCATAGATATTGCGGATATTATCTATAAGCTGAGATATTTCCAACGTGGTTTTGTTTATGGTTTTTATATACTGTAAATCTTTGTAGCGCTGCTGCATAAATTGCGAAATCAGATAAAATCCTCCGCCGACAAAAACGGCGATAACAAAAATAAGAATAAAAAATTCTTTGATTTTTTGTTCAAGCCGTTCTCTTTTACGCTGCTTGGCTTTTTTTAAAATCAGCAGTTCGTTGGCGTTTAGTTCTTTCTTTTCCGCGGTCATGGGCTTATTCTACAATTCTTCCGTGGCAATGCTTAAATTTTTTACCGCTGCCGCAAGGGCAAGGATCGTTTCTTGAAATTCCGACAAACATCGATGGATCAAGTTTTTTCAATGGTTCATCGCCTTCGTGAATAGCCGACATCGGGCGGTTTTGTTCTTTATCCATGGCTTTTTGCATTTGTTCCTGTGAATCCGTTTGGATTACGGTGTGGCAAATCACCACGGTAACACGCTGTTTCAAAATATCCAGCATGCGCGAGAACATATTGAAGGCTTCTTTTTTATATTCGTTCAGTGGGTCTTTTTGACCATAAGCGCGCAAAACAATGGTGTGGCGCATCAAATCCAAAGTAGCGATATGATCTTTCCACAGTTGATCCAAAACCTGCAAGAAAATGCTTTTTTGCACCATTTTAACGGCATCGGCAGGCAAAGAGGCTTCACGTTCTGCCATGCGGTTGTCAACTTCTTGCAAGATCCGTTCTTTTAAGCCTTCGCTATCAAGTTCGGGTTCATTGCACCAGTTGGTTATCGGTAGTACAAAGCCGGTGGCAGCAGCTAAATCTTGCTTTAGGCTGTCTTTGTCCCATTCTGCCGCTCCAGTGCCATAAGGGACATGGGCATCGATAATGCCGCTTAAATATTCATCGCGCATATCTTTGATGGTGTCGGACAAATCTTCGCTTTCCATAATTTCGCGGCGTTGTTCATAGATAATTTTACGCTGTTCGTTCATTACATTGTCATATTTGAGCAAATTTTTACGAATATCAAAGTTACGCTCTTCTACTTTTTGCTGAGCTTTTTCCAGAGCCTTGCTAATCCATGGGTGAACCAAAGCTTCGCCTTCAGGCAAGCCTAAACGCTGCAAAACATTAGACATTTTTTCAGAACCGAAAATGCGCATTAAATCATCCTGCATAGAAAGGAAAAACTTAGAAGTTCCAGGGTCGCCCTGACGTCCGGCACGACCGCGCAGCTGATTATCGATACGGCGACTTTCATGGCGTTCAGTGCCAAGAATATAAAGTCCGCCTGCAGCCAATACTTTTTCTTTGTCCGCAGCAACTTCTGCCTCAATTTTCTTTTTGAGTTCAGCAATTTGTTCCGGTGTTTCATCACCTTTAAGCATTTCCTGCAATTTCATTTCCGGATTGCCGCCCAGCTGAATATCCGTACCGCGTCCAGCCATGTTGGTGGCAATGGTAACAGCACCGGAAACGCCAGCTTGCGCCACAATAGCGGCTTCGCGTTCGTGATAGCGGGCGTTTAACACTTCAAAATGCAAATCAGGAGCAGCTTTGTGCAAAAGGTTGGCAATAATTTCTGATTTTTCTACCGAGGTTGTGCCGACCAAAACTGGCTGTCCGCGGCGGTGGCAGTCTAAAATGGTGTTGATAATAGCGCGGTATTTTTCGCCTTCGGTGCGGTAGATTTCATCGTGCAAATCTTCACGCTGCACAGGTTTATTTGTCGGAATTTCCACACAAACCAAGTTATAAATATCGCAAAATTCAGTTTCTTCGGTCATAGCTGTACCAGTCATACCGGACAATTTTGGATATAAACGGAAGTAGTTTTGGAAAGTGATGGACGCCAAAGTTTGATTTTCTGACTGAATTTTTACGCCTTCTTTTGCCTCCAGTGCTTGGTGCAGACCATCGCTGAAACGGCGTCCTTCCATAATACGTCCGGTAAACTCATCCACAATAACGACTTTGCCGTCTTTAACAATGTAGTCCACATCTTTTTGGAACATTTTATGAGCGCGCAAAGCATTGTTAACATGTTGAACCAAACCGACATTGCCGATGTCATATAGAGAACCCTCTTTAATAAGACCGGCTTCACGCAGCAATTTTTCAACATGTTCCATACCGACTTCGGTTAAGGTTACGTTCTTTTGCTTTTCATCTTTTTCATAATCTTCCGGCAGCAGCTGCGGCATTAAGTTAGAAACGCTTATATAGGTAGCAGAAGAATCTTCGGCTTCGCCTGAAATAATCAGCGGCGTTCTTGCCTCATCAATCAAAATTGAATCAACTTCATCGACAATGGCAAAGTTAAAGTCACGCTGTACGCGTTCGTATAAACTAAATTTCATATTATCGCGCAGATAGTCAAAGCCCAGTTCGTTGTTGGTAGCGTAAACAATATCGGAATTATATGCCAAACGGCGCTCGTTGTCATTTTTGCCGTGAATAATATAGTCAACAGTCAAGCCTAAAAAGCGGTAAATTTTGCCCATCCATTCCGCATCGCGCTTTGCCAAATAGTCGTTAACCGTTACAACATGAACGCCTTTGCCTTCCAAAGCATTTAAGTAAGCAGCCAGAGTTGCCACCAAAGTTTTACCTTCACCGGTTTTCATTTCGGCAATCATGCCTTTGTGCAAAACCATACCGCCGATTAACTGAACATCATAGTGGCGCTGTCCCATAACACGCTTTGAGGCTTCACGCACTGTGGCAAAAGCTTCCGGCAAAAGCTCGTCCAAGGTTTCGCCGTTTTTCAAGCGGTTGCGAAACTCTTGAGTTTTAGCTTTTAATTCTTCATCAGATAATTTTATAAAATCCGGTTCTAAGGCGTTGATTTGATTAACAGTTTTATATAGTTTTTTAACAAAGCGGTCGTTGGCGCTGCCAAAAATTTTACGGGCAATTTTTCCTAACATAGACATTCCTTATAATATATTGTTTCAAGTTACATTTAGTTTGATTATATTATAAAGTCAAGTCTTTGCTCAAAAGTTATGAACCATAGCTAAAAAATCCTTTGAATTTTATATGGTTTGTATATATGATATTAACGATTTGTTTATTTTTAGGAGGAATCTATGCAGAAAAAATATGTTTTTGCCACTACTGCAGTTGTTGTTGTTATGTTGGCAGGCGCTTTTACTTATAAAGTTTACGCTGAAAGAAATAATGGGGTTGCCGCTGTGGTTAACGGCGAACAAATTACGGTGGCTGAAATTAAAGACGCTTATGAACAGACACCGCAAATTAAATCTCAGGTATCTTTTGAAGAATTTTATAACCGTGCTTTGGATGTTATGATTAACAGTAAATTGGCTTTGCAGGCTGCAACCGCAGCTAATGTTCAGTCTTCTGCCGAATATCAGAAAGAACTGGCTGCTATGCAAGATGATTTGGCTCGCAAAGTTTATATTGACCAGCAAATAACTCAAAAAGTTACCGATGCTGAAGTTAAAAAAGTTTATGATGAATATGTTGCTAATTTTAAGAGCGAAAAAGAAATTAAAGCTAAACATATTTTGGTTGATGATGAAAAATTGGCAGAAGAAATTATTGCTAAGTTAAATAAAAAATCAGCAAAATTTGATGATTTGGCTAAACAATATTCTAAAGACCAAGCTGATTTGGGCTATTTCACTGCAGAAGCTATGGTTCCGGAATTTTCTGAAGCTGCTTTTGCTTTGAAAAAAGGCACATTTTCTCAAAAACCAGTTAAAACAGAATTTGGCTACCATGTAATTTTGGTTGAAGACGTAAGAGATTCTAAACCATTGGCTTTTGACGCTGTTGCCGACCAAATTAAAGGCAATCTTTCTCAACAAGCCGTTGGTCAGATTGTTGCTGATTTGCACCAAAATGCTCAAGTTGAAAAATTTGACTTGAAAGGCAAAAAAATTGTTGATGAAGAAAAGAAATAATCTTTTTTGATCTGAAATATAAAAAAAGAGGGCTGTTATTAAACGGCTCTCTTTTTTAATGGTGTTAAGGTTTGTTCAAATACGCAACAAGGCTGCTGATGGTTACGTCCTCATTAGATGAGCAGTAGTCCAGCGCTTTGTTGAAATCATAGCCCCAGCATGATAGTTCATAGCACAAATCCGTATAGTCGAGGCTGTCCAAACCCAAATCATATAAACTGGTGTCCGGTTTAACAGTTTCTTGACCCATTGTGATGTCCTCAATGAACGGTATCAATTTTTCTTGCAGTTCACTATTACTCAATTTAGCCATAATGATAAGAATTAAAGTTAATAATAAATATGATGAACTTATGCTAACATTAAATCTTAATTTGTCAATAAAAGATTGCGTTTTGTCAATATATAAAAAAGGCACTGAAATATCTCAGCGCCTTTGAAATGCAATCACCAAAGTGATTAAATCATAGCCATGCCGCCGTTTACATGGATTGTCTGACCAGTAATGTATTGAGCTTCATCAGAAGCCAAGAAAGCAACAACATTGGCAATATCTTGAGCTTCACCCAATTTAGCTTCCGGAATTTTAGCCAGCAAAGCAGCTTTTACATCGTCAGGCAAAACATCGGTCATCGGAGTTCTGATAAAGCCCGGAGCGATAGAGTTTACGGTAATGCCGCGAGAGCCGACTTCTTGAGCCAAGCATTTGTTCATGGCAATCATACCTGCTTTGGAAGCTGAATAGTTAGCCTGACCAGCGTTACCCATAACACCAACCACAGAAGCAATACCGATAATACGACCGAAACGGCGTTTCATCATACCGCGTACTGCAGCTTTTGCCAACTTGAAACCTGCTGTCAAGTTAACGTCTAAAACCAGCTGCCAATCTTCATCGCTCATTCTGATAAACAAATTGTCGCGGGTTAAACCGGCGTTGTTTACCAAAATGTCGATACGACCCATTTTTTCTTCCACTTCTTTAACCAAATTTTTAACAGCTTCGCCGTCTGTCAGGTTGGCAACAAAGCATTCTGCGTTGCCGCCCAATTCTGCTTTAAGAGCTTCCAGCCTTTCGGCGTTCATGTCTGTCAAAGCCAAAATGGCGCCTTGATCGTGCAGGGTATGAGCAATTTTATGTCCCAAACCGCCGGCAGCACCGGTAATCAAAGCAACTTTACCATCTAATCTAAACATATTTTTATTCCTTTCTGTTATAAATTTTTTGCCAGCTCTTCAATATCTTCTACCGAACCGACAGAAAAAGCGTTCATTTCTTTGTGGCTGCGTTTGGCAATACCGGACAATACTTTGCCGGCGCCGAGCTCAACCAAATCCGTAACGCCTTGTTCCTGCAAATAAGCCATGGTTTCGCGCCAACGCACCGTACCGGTTACCTGCTCAATTAAATGCTTAATAATTTCTTTATGCTTTGTGATTGGTTCTGCCAACACATTAGCAATTAACGGAATTTCTGCGTCATGTGCTTCTACTTCCATAAAGGCGCGAGCCATCGCATCGGCGGCAGGACGCATAAACGGACTGTGGAATGGAGCGCTTACAGCTAGTTTTACGCATTTACGCGCACCAAACTCAGAAGCAATTTCCACAGCGCGGTCAATTGCCGCCATAGAGCCGGACAACACAACCTGACCATCGGAATTGTCATTTGCGGCAACGCAAATATCTTTACCGTTGGAGCAAGCTTCGACCAAAGCGCCGACGTCTTTATAGGATAAACCTAAAACAGCTGCCATTCCGCCGACACCTAAAGGAACGGCGTTTTGCATGGCATTACCGCGAATCCGCAGCAATTTTGCCGTATCGCTTAGTGAAAACACTCCGGCGCTGCAGGCTGCGGAATATTCGCCCAAAGAATGACCAGCCACAAAGGCTGCTTTATCTTTAAGCTTAATGCCAAAATCTTTTTCCAAAACACGCACAACCGCCATTGAAAAAGCCATTAAAGCTGGCTGGGTGTTGGCAGTCATGGTTAATTCGCTGTCCGGACCATCTGTCATAATTTTGAATAAGTCTTGTGATAAAGCGTCATTTACTTCTTGGAAAACTTCTTTAGCTGAAGCAAAATTTTCTGCCAATTCCTTTCCCATACCCACAAACTGCGAGCCTTGACCGGGAAATACAAAAGCATATTTCATTAAAATATTCTCCTTATTATTCAGGGGTGAGTGTATAGCGCTGTCTTTAAATGTCAAGTTTTTAGAAAGTTTTTATCAACACCGCAAAGCTGTTTTAAGCAATTCTTAATAATTTGTTGAACATTTTTAACTATACTTCATGCATTAAATTTGCATAAAATTCAGAGGGTATTATGGGCAAGAAAAAGACTGTAAAAGAAAAGCAAAAAAGCTGGTGGCAAAAGCTGTTGTGCGAGTTAGCCGGATTATGTTTGATTATTTTTCCGCTGCTTATGTATATAAGCCTTTTCAGTTATAACGCCAATGACCCGTCTTTTAATAAAACGGTGTCAAGCGGTGCCGCCGTGCAAAACTGGTTGGGGCTGTTCGGGGCATACAGCGCCGATTTTGTGCTGAGTTCATTCGGTTTGGCGTTTATTGTTTATTTGATAGTGCCGATTTTGTGGGGAATCGGACTTATGCGCTTTCAGATTTTTGCCGAATATAAAATGCGTATTTTTGCTTGGCTGGTGGGATTGCTGTGTTTTGCAGCCTTTATAGACCTTACTTGCAGTTCGTTTTTGGGACGTTTTAATTTGCCGTATAACTTAACCGGAGAATGGAGCCGTAGTATCAGCCGACCGCTTAATAATTATATAAATATGCTGAATTTTTCTTATAACGCTTTGCTGCTGAAAGGAATTATTTTATTTATCAGCATTTTGTCATTTAATTTTGCCGCCGGAATAACTTTTACACTTTGGCTGCGTTTGAGCTCGCGTATTGGAAATATTTTTAGAAATTTGGGACTGTTTGCCGTTAATACGGGCAAGCGTGTGGCTAATATCCGCAATTTCAGCGAATTTAAGGAGCTGAATCCAAGCTATTTGCAGAATAAGCTGCTTCATAAAAAAACGCCGATTTTATCGCAGCCGCGTATGGAGCCGAGTTTTGCTAAAACAGAAAATGTTTTGCTGTCGCAAAATTCAAGCATTATAGCTGCTCCGCAGACAGAGGTTTCTGCCGCCGCTGTAATGTCCGGACAGCAGACATCGGGCTTGCAGATAGAAATACCAAATCAGACAGTCGGTAGTTTGGCAATTGAAACATCTGAAAATGAGCCGGCAGCGGCGCAAAATAGCTATAATCCGACTTTTGATTTTATTAAAGAAGGCGATTTTGCCAATCAAAATGTGAAGAAGCCATCTAAAAAAATTACTCCGGAAGATATTTATCAAACAGAAGGCGTGCGCTCTTTTGCCGCCAAGCAAAACACTGCAAATGCCGCTGAAGCAAAACAGGAAGAATTGCTGAATATTGCTAAGCCGACGGCTGTTTCTTCGGTTTTGCAAACACAGCAGCCAGTTAATTCCGACACCGTGTCGGTTAAAAGAATCGAACCAACACCAGTTCCTAATTTTGCTAAGGCGAATCCGGCAGCAATAGAGGAAAAGGCAGTAGAAACCGAACCTCTGGACAATGCAGCGTCTCAACCGAAAAAAGCGCCGATGCAAGAATATCAGCTGCCTGATATAAATTTACTTTCTATACCGCGTGAACAGGGCGATATTGAATATAACGAGACGGAATTAAAAGCAAACGCCGCTAAGCTGGAAGCAGTGCTGCAGGATTTCGGCATTAAAGGCAAAATAGTTAAAGTTCGCCCAGGTCCGGTGGTAACTCTTTATGAATTAGAGCCAGCTCCGGGGACACGTACCGCCCGAGTTATTGGATTATCCGACGATATTGCCCGCTCTATGGCGGCGGCGTCTGTGCGTATGGCGGTGGTCAGTGGTCAAAACACCATAGGTATAGAGCTGCCGAACGCTAAACGGCAGACCGTATGGCTGCGGGAATTATTGGAAGACCCTGAATTTAAGAACAGCAAAAATATTCTTAATGTTACTTTGGGCAAAGACATCGGCGGTCAGCATGTATATGCCGATTTGGCAAAAATGCCGCACCTGTTGGTTGCAGGTACTACCGGTTCCGGTAAATCCGTGGGCGTTAACTCGATGATTTTGTCTTTATTGTATCGAATGACGCCGGAACAATGCAAAATGATTATGATTGACCCGAAACAGCTTGAATTTTCTATGTATAACGGTATTCCGCATTTGCTGACTCCGGTTATTACCGACCCTGGGAAGGCGGTGGTTGGTCTAAAATGGGCGGTGCGGGAAATGGAAGACCGCTATCGGGCAATGGCGCTTTTGAATGTGCGCAATATTGCCGGATATAATCAAAAAGTCGCCGATATGCGTGCCACCGGAAAGGAAATTAAAAAGACTATTCAGGTGGGCTTTGATAAAGAGACGGGGCGTCCTTTGTATGAAGAGCAAATTATCGATACTACTCCTATGCCGTATATTGTGATTGTGGTAGACGAAATGGCGGACTTAATGCTGGTTGCCGGCAAAGAAGTGGAAGCGGCTATTCAGCGTTTAGCGCAAATGGCGCGCGCTGCTGGTATTCACCTGATTATGTCGACCCAACGTCCGTCTGTGGATGTGATTACCGGTACAATTAAAGCCAATTTTCCGAGCCGTATCAGCTTCCATGTAACCACTGGTATAGACAGTAAAACTATTTTGAATGAAAAGGGTGCCGAACAGCTGCTGGGTATGGGCGATATGCTTTATATGCCGTCAGGCTTGCGTCCTATCCGCGTTCACGGCTGTTTTGTTTCTGATTCCGAAGTGGAAAGAGTGGTTGAATTTATTAAATCTCAAGGCGAGCCTAAATATGTGTCAGACGTTACTGAAGGCGAACTGAATACCGGCAAAGACACTCCGGTTTTTGATAAAGGCGAGATGAGCGGCGGAGATGATGATTTGTATAATCAGGCAGTGCAGATTGTCAGAGCCGATAAAAAAGCCTCTACCAGCTATATTCAGCGCAAACTGCGTATCGGCTATAACCGTGCCGCCATTTTAATTGAACGTATGGAGGACGATGGGGTTGTAACTCCGCCTGACCGAGTGGGGCGCCGTGAGGTTATTGGAGCGGAATAGATGGTGAAAAGCAATCTGCTGGACTAAAAACATATATTTTAATAAAGTTTAATTTATATGCCTTTGGGCTTTCACTTAGCTATTGATTAAAGCGAAAAAATAAATTATCTTGGCGGCAATAAAATAAGGAGAAATTATGTCTGATTTAAGTTTAATCCGCAACTTTGCCATTATTGCCCACATTGACCATGGTAAATCCACCATTGCCGACCGCTTGATTGAATATTGCGGCGGTTTGCAGCATCGTGAAATGACAGAGCAGGTTCTGGATTCAATGGATATTGAAAAAGAACGCGGCATTACCATCAAGGCGCAGACCGTGCGTTTGAACTATAACGCCAAAGACGGAAAAACTTATCAGCTGAATTTGATTGATACTCCGGGGCACGTTGACTTTACTTATGAGGTTTCACGCTCGCTGGCTTCCTGCGAAGGTTCGGTGCTGGTGGTGGACGCCACACAGGGAGTGGAAGCGCAGACTTTGGCAAATGTGTATTTGGCGCTGGATAATAATCATGAGATTGTTACAGCGTTAAACAAAGTGGATTTACCGTCTGCCGAACCGGAGAAAGTAAAGCAGCAAATAGAAGATGTAATCGGCTTGGATGCTTCTGACGCGGTGGAAGTTTCCGGTAAAACCGGTTTGGGAATCGATAATCTGCTGGAAGAAATTGTACATAAGCTTCCGGCGCCGGTTGGCGATGAAAATGCTCCGCTCAAAGCTTTGCTGATTGACAGCTGGTATGATTCTTATTTGGGTGTGATTATTTTGGTGCGGGTCAAAGACGGGGTTTTGCGCAAAAAACAAAATATTCGCATGATGTCGCACGGTGCCGATTATATTATTGATAAAATCGGTATTTTTACCCCGAAAATGAAAGATGTCGATGCGCTTTACCCTGGGGAAGTCGGGTTTATTACCGCCAGCATTAAGAGCGTGGAAGACTGCAAAGTCGGCGATACCATTACGGATAATAAAACGCCGTGCGCCGAACCGCTTGCCGGTTTCAAACCATCGGTTTCGGTAGTGTTCTGCTCTATTTTTCCGGTGGACAGCAGCCAATACGGCGCTTTAAAAGACGCTTTGGCAAAGTTGAAACTGAATGACGCCAGCATTAACTATCAGCCGGAAAATTCCACGGCTTTAGGCTTAGGGTTTCGCTGCGGCTTTTTAGGCTTGCTGCACATGGATATTATTCAGGAGCGAATCGGCAGAGAATTTGATTTGGATATCATTACAACCGCTCCGTCGGTGGCGTATAAAATATATTTGACCAACGGCACGCAGATTATGCTGCATAATCCGGCAGATATGCCTGATGTTTCAACAATTAAAATGATTGAAGAGCCAATGGTGCAGGCAACAATTATGGTGCCGGATACTTACTTGGGTTCGGTTCTGAAGCTTTGCACCGAACGCCGCGGCGAGCAGGAAGATTTAACCTATGTCGGCAACCGCGCCATGGTGGTGTATAAAATTCCGCTCAGCGAGATTGTTTTTGACTTTTACGACCGCTTAAAGTCGATTACCAGCGGGTATGCCAGCTTTAATTATGAATTGGTCGGCTACGCGCAGTCCGATTTGGTGAAAGTGCAGATTTTGATTAACGAAGAACCGGTGGACGCCTTGTCGTTTTTGTGCCACCGTTCCGAAGCCGAATCCAGAGGGCGGCAAATTTGCGGACGTTTGAAAGATTTGATTCCGAAGCATTTGTTCAAAATTCCTTTGCAGGCGGCTATCGGCGGGCGAATCGTGGCGCGCGAAACAATTTCGGCTTTGCGTAAAGATGTGACAGCCAAGTGTTACGGCGGCGATATTACCCGTAAACGCAAATTGCTGGATAATCAGAAAAAAGGCAAGCAGCGCATGCGCCAGTTCGGCAAGGTAGAAGTGCCTCAGTCAGCCTTTATTGAAGCCTTGCGAATCGGCGATAATTAAGGTTTTTATTGCACAGTAATCTGATGAGTTTTATTTTGAAAAGCTGATAGATTTTTTTGAAGGCGGAGATTTTGCACATTCTCGCCTTTAGATATTTGCGATAAATCTTGAGCATATTCACGAAAGCTTTGAGTATAGAGCGAATCCATGCCGCTTGAAGAAGTTTCAGAATAATCGTCATCAGCAGTTTGGTCAACTTGAATTGGTGTGGCTGTTTCTTTTGGTGTTTGTGCAACCATCGAATTCAGAGATATAGGTTTAGCTGACTCAATAGGCTTTTCCATAGACGGCTTAGGGGTAGCAATGGGTGTTTGCTCAATATTTTTTTCTTTTGCGGCAGTTAGAGGAGTTAAAGGCGATAATTGTTTAGTTTGATTGGCTGCAGAAGTTTGTTTTGTTGGAGTTGCTGCAGTTTGTTTGGCGGCAGTGTTTTTAACCTGCTGACGGTAAACAGGTTTAAAGTTTGGTTTGTCAACAGTGTTTTGCAAAGCACCGGTCGGCATAAAAAAATTGGGCTGTTTTTGGTGTCTTTGATAGGCGGCGTGCACGGTGGCGATTCCGGTTAAAAAACATAAAACTAAAATGGCAAAAAGCTTTTTCATGGTAACTCCCTTGTGGTTTGAGCATAAGCAAAAAACATTTTTTTTGTGTTAACGCGGACTTAATATTTGTTTGCTATTTTTTAGGTTATGAAGAATACGCGGCTAATAATATTTTTTGTTTTGATTGCTTGTATCTTTCCTTTTAGCGGAAATGCAGCGTCGCGTTATTATTGGCAAAAACAGTGCCGTAAATTGATGGAAGAGAATCCGGTAAAAATTACGATTTCATATAATTTAGGCAAACTTCAATATAATAATAGCTTGTCACCGGAGCAAATAAAAGAATTGTCGGCTAAAAATACGGCGTTGCCCAAGGAAATTACTTATATGGGGCTGACGCTGCTGAATTTGTATAACAACATAAAGGTATATGATTCCGGTGCAGTTGAGCTCGGTGATGGTTATTTTTGCTTTTATCCGGAAGATATTACTTTGGAAATTGGATATGAAAATCCGACTGTTTATTTAGCCAATTCAATGGATAAAAACAGCTGCGTATACAAAAAAACTTTGCGTCATGAACAGCAGCATGTTGATATTTCATATATATTTATAATGTCATATATAGAGGCGCTACAAGAACAATTGCCGGAAATTGTGCGCAAAACCGGTCCTATTTTAAGCGTGTCGGCGACACCAGAGAAAAGACTGTTTGATATTTATAATGAGCAGACATCGGCAATTTTTGAGGAATATCTAGCGATTAGGCAAAAACGTTCCGCTTTAATGGATACGGCAGAAAATTATGACAGAGAAAGCAAATTATGCCGCTAAATGGTTATTTTTGCGGTTGGCAAAAGGTTTTTTCTAAGTATTCCAAACATTCGTTAATATTATCGGCGGCTAAGTCAATGTATTCCACGCATTGGTCGTTTGGTTTGCCGTGGCAGAGGCGCATGGTTGCCATACCAGCTTTTTTAGCAAACTCCAAGTTGGAATAGCTGTCATCAATAAACAGACAATCTTGCGGAGCATGACCGATTTTTTCGCAGAATTTCAAATAAACATCTGGACTTTCATTCTTTTTGTAGCAATCAAATTCTTCTACGGAATAAAATTTTCCGGTAAAAAAGCTGTATAAACCAATGTGCTTTAAAATGGCTTCGCAAGTATCATGCGAACTGGTGGAAAGAATATATTGCGGACAAGGCAGATGCTCCAAGCGCTGCAAAAGTCCTTCATAAGGCTTTATCGGGTGCAGATTTAGCTCTTTGCGCTTGTGGTAGGCGTCAAACATATCTTTAGGAGAGATACCGAATTTTTGCACAAAAATTTCGCCTCCATCGCGATAAGTACGGTAAGATTCCGTTACCATAGCTTTAGCAGTCGGAAAATCTAAAGGCAGTTTTAAGTCTTCAATCGCCGCTTTGGCGGTAATTTCATCTAGCAAATTATGAAATTCCGGTGTTTCGCGGTACAAAGTGTTATCCAAATCCCAAACTATGACCTTTTGCATTTTATCTTCCTTATGTTTAAACCTTGCTAAAAATATCACAAATTGCAACAAGGTCAAGACGGAATCGTCAAACTTTAAATTAAACTGTTGATGATTATATTTGCAGAGAAGGAGCAAAAAATGATTAAAAAATTGAATTTGGCAGTGGTGGCAGTTTGGAGCAGCATATCGGTTTTCAGCTCTAATGCCTTTTTTCCGCAAAATGAGGACGATCAAACCGGCGGAGTTTATATTTTTGAGCCGGATGCCGACTATCCGAATGTTGAAGTCGCGCCTTTAAATGTTAATAATAAAGATGAAGACGTGCCGTATCCGCCTTCATCTTTTGATTCAAATACCTTGGAGAACGGTTCTATTTTGCCGTCAGCTCAGCCAGTTTTTTATCCACCAAAGGAACAATGACTTTCAGCGAATCTTCAAGTTTATAGGTCGAAGTGTCAATCATAATGGCATCTGGAGCCGGTTTTAATGGTGCTGAACTGCGGTTTAAGTCGCGGTCATCACGGGCTTTCATATCAGCATACACCTGTTCAAATGTGGTGTTGTGACCTGCGGCGATTAAATCGCTGCAGCGGCGCTGGGCTCTAATGGTTAAATCGGCAATAACATAAAGCTTTAGGTCGGCTTGCGGGCAGATAACCGTGCCGGTGTCGCGTCCGTCATAAATGGCGCCGTTAGCAGGTGTGCCGTCTTCAAATACCGGATTCAGGGCAAAATTTTTTTGCATTTCCAACAAAGCGGCACGGACACTGGGATAAGCAGAAATTACAGAAGCGGCTTTGCTACCGACATCGGAGCGAAAGTCTTTGTTTTTTGATAACTCCATCATTTTCGGAAAAGTTAAGCTTTTTGCCAAAGAAGCGGCTTTTTCTTCGTCGTTTAAATCATAGCCGTTCAAAACCATTTGCAAACCGACGGCGCGGTAAACCATTCCGGTGTCAAAATATGCCATTTTATATTTTTTTGCTAAAGCTGCGGCGATAGTGCCCTTTCCTGAGCCTGCCGGTCCGTCTATTGTGATTATCATTTTTTCCTCCGATAAAATTTGAGATATTATGGAATAATTAACATATATGCCGTACACTTACAAAATAAAAGTGTATTTATACAATGTTTTTTGGCGCGGTATGATTGTAAGATTATATTATAAAGAGAGTTTGAACGATATTGGGCAATTAGTGGAATTTGATGAAAAGCAAAGCCACTATTTGAGCAATGTTTTACGGCTGCGTTCCGGCGATTTGGTATATTTGTTTGACGGCAAAAACGGCGAATATAAAGCAGAACTGACAGAAGTAAATAAAAAAAACGTGCGGGCGGTTCTGCGAGAAAAAAGCCGGAAAATGCAGTATTCTCCGGATATATGGCTGTTGTTTGCACCATTGAAAAAAGATAAAACAGATATTGTAGTACAAAAAGCAGTTGAGCTTGGAACAAGCTGTATTATACCAGTGCAGACGGCATTTACCAATGCAGAAAAAGTGCGGCTGGAGCGCTATGAGGCGCAGTCAATAGAAGCGGCAGAGCAATGCCGACGCTTGGATTTGCCGGAGATAAGCAAAGTGCAGACTTTGGATAAAGTTTTGGAAAATTGGGACGCAGACAGAATTTTGTTCTTTTTAGATGAACGCGGCGCTGGCGGTAAAATTACGGAAGCAATGCAGGGGTGCAAAAAAGCCGCGATAATTATTGGACCGGAAGGCGGATTCAGTGAAAGCGAGGCGCAGAAATTGCGTTCTCTGCCTTTTGTGAAAAGTATTTCGTTGGGACAAAGAATATTGAGAGCCGAAACAGCGGCAATTGCGGCGCTGTCTTGCTGGCAGGCTATAAACGGAGATTGGTGAAATGAAGTTTTTGATTGCAGATGACCATGAATTATTTTTGCAGGGATTGGATTTTATTTTGCATAAGCAATACCCCGAGGCGGAAACTGTGTTGACAAACAGCTATACCGGAATTTTTGAGATTTTGGAAAAACAAAAAGATTTTGACTTGATTATTACTGATTTGGCAATGCCTGGGGCAAATTGGCTAGAGGCTATAAGTCGTATTCACACAACCTGCGCTGAAGTGCCGATTATTATTATTTCTGCGGTTTTTGATAAAGAAATTTTACAAAAAACCTATAATATCGGCGTGTCCGGATATATTTCCAAAGCATTTCCAAACAGCATAATTCTAAGCGCAATAAATTTGGTGCTGGCAGGCGGCATGTATATTCCGCCGGAACTGCTGCAGGTTAATTTAAAAGATATCTCTTTGCCTATTCACGAGCTGATTGCTGATTTGGACGAGAATCCGAAACAAACCAAAGAAAATAAGATACTGACACCGCGGCAAACCGAAGTGGTGCAGTGTTTGGCTGAAGGGCTTTCTAATAAACAAATAGCTTATCGTTTGGGATTGAGCGAAGGCACAGTCAAAATTCATATCACGCTTTTGATGCGGGCTTTGGAAGTTAGCAATCGAGTGCAGGCAGTGAATGAAGCCCGCCGCTGCGGCTTGCTGAAAAATAAAGAATAAGGAGAACGTTATGACTAAAATTAACAGTCTGCCGCCTTATATGAATATCTTATTTAACCGCATTTATACAAATAAAATAGTTTCCGGCGTCTGCGATGATGAAAGAATCGTCAAACTATGCCATTTAGGGCAAAAAAAGAAAATAATGAAGGATTTGCTCCGCGATGTGGCAAAAAATGCGCATGTTTTGCAAATTGGGCTGACTTTTGGCGATGAACTGGAGCAAATTTATGACAAAGTTAAAAAACAAGGCAAGCTTGATGTATTTGATGTTTCGGATATACAGCTGCAGCGAGCTAAGGATAAATATGCCCGAAAAAATATTGAATTAAGCAATTATAATGCTGCACTGGCTTGGGACGAAAAATATGATGTGGTTATTTGCTATAATCTTTTGCATGAATTGCCGTTGAAAACCAGACAGCAGGTAATGGATAATGTGCTGAAAAGCCTGACGACTGGCGGCAAGGCTATATTTGTTGATTATGCAAAGCCTTTGTGGTGGCAGATTTTCCGCTATCCTTTGTTTATTTTTAACAGGCTGTACAGACCATTTTGTGAAAGTTTGTGGGAGCAGCCGTTGGAAAATTTCAGCTCGCTGAAAGACGGTTTTCGCTGGCAGCATTCTTATTATGGCGGAAAATTGTGGCAAAAAACGGTTGCTGTGCCAAAAATTTTAAGCAATGACGATGTAAAAAAACTAACTAAACTTTTTAGAGGGAAATAAATAAAACTCCGCTTTTGTGAAAGGCGGAGTTTTTGGTAAATATCATAAAATTACCGTCCTGAATTTTTTTGCTGAAGATATTTTTGAAGATCTATATTATGGTGCTGCGGCTGAGACATTTGGTTTTGTTGCTTGTCTGCCTCTTCACGATAATCTTTAATAGCATCCTGTTTTATAGTTAAATCAGGCGTGGTCAGCTCTTTTACGTATTCTTCCATATTATATTGGTATTCATCGACTTTTTGCTTGAAATCTTTATACATTTTATCTGCGCCGTTAATTCCGCCGATTGCCATCTGCCTAGCAGCGTCTAAGGTGATGTAGTTGGTTTGATTTATTTCTTTAGCTTTGTTTTTAACTTTTGGTTCTGCTAGCAGTTTTTCTGAACCTGCACCGAATGCAATTTTGGAAGCGACAACTTTTCCGGCGTCACCCAGCTGCAAACAAGAACCATCGCGTTTTCCAAATTGTTTAGCGAGTTTTTCAATACCATTTGCCACTTGGTTAGAGCGAGTGCCAATCAAAGGATAAATGCCAACTATAAATTCTTTCTGAGCATTTAAAACTTCATCGTAATGTCTTTTGGCAAGATTTTCAAAATCTTTAACAAACGTCGCTGAATAGCGTGTTTCTCCAATGTTACCCACAGTTATTTTTTTCATTTCTTTAATGGCGTTTTGGCGCTCAAGCGTGCCTTCTAAGCCAGTTTTGAGCTCTCCGTCTTCATCGTATAGATATTTTTGCACATTTTCCATAGCTTTTTGGTTGATTTGCGTGTTCCTGATGTATTTGGCGGCGAATTTATGCAAATCTTCATTATTAGAGCAATAGAGGTAGCGCATAAAATATTTCCCCATTGCCGGAGTGCTTTGGAACATAAACATACGGCTTCCGGAAGCATTTTTATTTACCACGTCGCCTTTTTTGCCCTCTCGAGCTTCCATAACCGAAACCATATCATAACTGGCAATTTTGTCTTTATCTACGCGTTTTATATTGATGGTGCTGTTATCATTCCATTCATCTGCTGACATAACATATGCGGCTTGCTGATTCATCAAACCATATGGTAATTCTTCCAGTTTTTCAAAAGAATGATTCCGTGCGGCAGACTTTTCGGCGGCTTGCTTTTTGGCTTGGATTTTTGCCTGTACCTGAGCTTGTGCCTGCGCTAAATCGGTTTCGGAAATTTGAACTTCCCTGCTTTCCGGTGCTTTTAAAATTGTGACTGCATCTTCTTTTTGCTGTTTAGTTTTTGGGGATTGGGCAAAAGAGTTCAATGAGATTGTCGCCGCAAATCCCATAAATGTCATTTTCAATTTTTCTAACAACGAATCTTTGTTTGGTTTAGTCATTTTTCCCTCATCTTTATATGTACATAACTAATTCTAGCATAATTCTGTCTAAAATGCCAGTTTTTTATTGAAAAAAAAATCCGCAGCGTTTATAGTCGGTGATAGTTTAGAATTTAGAAATTTAGGATATAAAAAATGGCAAATGAAACAAATATTCACAGAGAATCCAGATTGGCAAAATTGAAAACTTTGCAGGAAAAAGGATATAATCCATATCCGTATAAATTTGTGCCGACAATTTATGCTGCGGAATTGCAGGAAAAATATAAAGGTTTGGAAGCAGGCACCGATACTGAAGACCGTGTTACGGTTGCGGGTCGCGCTATGGCTGTGCGCAACAGCGGTATGTTTGTGGATATTAAAGATAAAAGCGGAAAAGTTCAGGCTTTTTGCTATAAAAAGATTTTGCCGGAAGCTGATATGGAATTGTTAAAATGCCTAGATGTCGGCGATATGGTTGGCGTCAGCGGTTTTGTTCGCCGTACCCCGCGCGGAGAATTGACGATTGCTGCCGAAAAATTTGATATTATAGCCAAGTCATTGCAGCCGCTGCCAGAAAAATTCCACGGCTTGACAGATATGGACGCGCGTTATCGTCAGCGTTATGTAGACTTTATAATGAATGACGACAGCAAAGAAATTTTCAAAAAGCGTTGCCGCATTACTTCTGCCGTTCGCCGCTTTTTTGAACAGCAGGAATTTTTGGAAGTAGAAACTCCGATGCTGCACCCAATTATGGGCGGCGCTAACGCAAAGCCGTTTATTACCCACCATAACGCTTTGGATATGGATTTATATCTGCGTATTGCTCCGGAGCTTTATTTGAAAAAATTGGTCGTTGGCGGTTTTGACAGAGTTTTTGAAATTGGTCGCAATTTTAGAAACGAAGGCATTGATAAAAACCATAATCCAGAATTTACGGGCTTGGAAGCATATCAAGCTTATGCCGACTATAACGATATGGCAGATTTGATTCAGGAACTGTTGCGTTTTGTGGCGCAAGAAGTTTTGGGCACGCAAGTTTTGACAATCGGCGATAAGAAAGTTGATTTGTCAAAACCATTTGTCCGCAAGTCTATTGTTGATTTGATAAAAGATAAAACAGGAATTGATTTGCTGCAGGCAGAAACTTTGGAACAAGCTCAGGAAATGGCTAAGTCAATAGGTGTTGATGCCGGAGCATGCAGCTGCTGGGGCAAAGTGGTCCAAGAAGTGTTTGACGAAAAAGTTGAAGCTTCTTTGATTGAGCCGACATTTGTGATGGATATGCCGAGAGATATTTCTCCTTTGGCAAAAACTCATCGCTCTAATCCACGTTTGGTAGAACACTTTGATGCTTATTTGGGTGGTATGGAAATCGGCTGTGCTTATTCGGAACTTTCTAATCCGTTGGAACAGCGTGAACGCTTTGAAGCCGAAGTTGCCGCTCGTGAAAAAGGCGACGATGAGGCACAAATGCTGGATGAAGACTTTATTAACGCTTTGGAAAATGGTTTTCCTCCGTCAGGCGGTATGGGAATGGGTATTGATCGTTTGGCAATTTTGTTCACTGGCGCTGATACAATCCGCGATGTTATCGCTTTCCCGACTTTGAGAAAGAAGGATTAAAATGAAAAAAATAAAGCGTGTTTGGGTGGTTTCGCTGGTTTTGTCGGCAATAGTTTTGCTTGAAGGCATTATTGTTGTCTATGATTTGCTGCGGGCGAATCCTGAAAACTATACATTGGCAGAGACGGAAACCAATATTCCGGCTCGCGTGGTTGAGATAAAACCATTTGTGTTTGAAAATGGTCAAACAGCAAAAATGTTAGCTGATTTGGATTATGTAAAATCACTGATGATGGAAAATTCTTTGCTTAATCAAATTATCGTACAGTCGGCGGCAGCAGATAATGCAAATGCGCAAAATGCTCAAAAGCAAAATGGTTTAGAAAAGCCGGCTGTTCAAAATGTAGAAAAAAAAACTGAACAGTCTGTAAAAAATAAGCAGCCGCAGAAATTGTCAAAAGCCGTTATCGGCGGATCGGTTATGATTGCGGTAGTGATTGATGATATGGGAGTGAGCGTTCCGCACACTCGCGATATTTTGAGCTTAGAAAAACCTATTACCGCATCTTTTTTAACTTATGGCGCGGCAAATAGCAAACAAGTTAAAGAGGCTAAAGAAAAAGGTTTTGAAGTGATGCTACATGTGCCGATGATGCCTCATGTTAAGGCTGATTTGGCTCCGGTTACGTTGTCGCCGAATATGTCTGAAGATGAAATCAAAAATGATTTTGTGCAAATGCTTGATCGTTACAAAGGCTTAGGCATGAAGGGGGTAAATAACCACATGGGCAGTTTGTTTACCGAAGACGAAAAAAGTCTTGGCTATGTTATGCAGGTTTTAAAAGAAAGAAACCTCTTCTTTTTAGACTCTAAGACAACTGCAAAATCCGTGGGTGAAAAAGTTGCGGCTGAATATGGCGTGCCATATATTGCTAGAGATGTCTTTTTGGACAATGAAAACGACTATAATTATATTATGAAACAGCTCCGCCAAACCGAAAAAATAGCGCATATGCGCGGTTACGCTGTGGCTATCGGTCACCCGCGCACGCAAACTTATTTGGCTTTGCGGGATTGGATAAAAGATTTGCCGGAACGCAAAATCAGACTGGTTCGCTTGGGAGATTTGGTTAAGGAAGTGAATAAAAAAGCGGAAAATTAAAAAAAATTGATTTTATGTGAAAAAAGTTCTTGACCTTAGCGAAAAATCCAAGTATATATACGCTTGTTATTAAACATATGGTCCCATCGTCTAATGGTTAGGACATCACCCTTTCACGGTGGCAATATGGGTTCGAGTCCCGTTGGGATCACCAATACAGAAAAGCCTCACATTTATGGTGAGGCTTTTCTAATTAGTGATGTAAGGCATATGCATATGAACAAGCAAGAAATATATGATTATCTAAAGCAAAATAATATATGGTATGAAGTAACCGAACATCAAGCGGTTTATAATATGGAAGATTTGTTTCAAGTTAATATGCCGTATCCTCAAGCCGATGCCAAAAACCTTTTTGTGAGAGATGATAAAAAGCAAAATTATTATCTTATTACGGTTAAAGGGAATAAAAAGGTCAATCTTAAAGAATTTCGTAAAAATAATGGTATTCGTCCGTTGAGTTTTGCCTCGGAAAGCGACTTAATGGATATTATGAAACTAGTGCCTGGGGCTGTTACTCCATTGGGTATATTAAATGATGAACAGTTGAGAGTAACGTTATTTTTGGATAGATATTTTTTTAAAGACACGTCTTTAATATGCGTTCATCCCAATGATAATACAGCAACAATTTGGTTGAAATCAGCTGATTTGGTTAAACTTATTGAAGAGCATGGGAATACTGTTGAAATAGTAGATATTAAAAATGAGACTTACTAACGGAAAGCGGCAACTGCCAAGATTTGCTATTTTCTTTTATATAAAAAAGGACCTGAAATATAGGTCCTTTGGCGTTTAATAAAATATAAGTTTTTTAGGTTTATCAGTGCGGCGGTCTGTCCAAAAAATTTGCCCATTTAAGAAAATCCGTTTTATAATGCTGTCAAATTCAAGGATTGTGACCTTATCTCCTATTTTGGGTATTTCTTTGCCGACATCGGGCTTGCTTATTACAAAATAGTAGCCTCGATATCCCCAATGTTCAAACCAGTCGCAGTAAATTGTCCATTCACCAAGAGTTTCAGAATATTGAACTCTGGTTACTTTGTCGGTTAATTTGTTAAAGCTCTTGCGTCTTTCAAATAATCTGTTTGATATGCTCATAATAATAAAATTTTGAATAATTTGAAAACACTATTTTTATAACACAAAAACAAGTATAAAACAATATGTTTGTGAAGTAGACTTTAAAAATTTAAAATCAGCTCCGATTTCCCCATGTATCGGTTAAATCTTGTACAGTGACTCTAGTCCATGTTTGGGGAACCAAATTTAAAACCTTTACAGTTTCAGCCATTGGATATTGAGTGTATAATTCTTTGTTTATATTGTTAAATTCGTCTAACATACCCCTCACCAGAAATTCAACGCTAAACTCTCTCAAAATGTCTGAAGGGTGTAAATCAATGGAAAATATAAGTTTTGATGAAAAAAGAAAAAATTTAGTACAAATTATCAAAAAATACTTGACAAAAAATCAGGGGGGTAAACTGAACTTATATGAACAATAAACTAAAAGGGGAAAAGAAATGACCGACGCTACAGACACAGAATTGACAAGCACTGCAGACGCAAAAACAGAAAATTATGAATTAGCACCATTGGATAACGATAGTCATGAGCTATCAGAAGAAAATTATGAATTGGCACCAAGAGATAATGATTATGATTTACCATATGCAGATTATGAATTAATTCCGGAAGAAAGGCTTGGTTAACGGAAGCACCGAAGCCAAATATTACATTTCCTAAGAAACCAAATAAAGTAAAGATGGAACGGGTTGACTTAGCAAAAATGTCGGCGTTGGAAAATTCCGTTAAATTAGGAAAACCTAGACCTGCGGCTTTGCGGGAATTGTATTCTTTTACTCAAAGAGACACTACAGCTGTTGTGTTAACGGTTGCTGTGATGCATGCTCAGGAATTTAGTTTTTATCGTAAAGGTAAAAATGAAGAAGTTGTTAATCCTGCATTAGTACCGTATGTTGCTAAAGTTATGAAAGGTGCACTATATAATCCGAATCGAGATGCAAATGTAATAGAAGCCTCAAGGCATACGCTTGATAGCATTTCTAAAAGCGATTTAAGAAAAGATGATATAAAAAAGGTGCAGGAACAAATAAAAGAAGTAGAAAAATTGCTGGCAGAAGTAAAGAAAAAAGTTGAACAACTCGACCATGGAAATAATCAAAATACCAACGCGGACACTACTCAAGTTGCAAATGCACCTGCAACACGCAGAGATAATCAATTTTTCAATGCAGATAATGCTCAAGTTGTGTATGCAACTAAATATATGGGAGCTCGCGGAATGGATTTTGTGGCGGATAATAACGGAAAATCTATGCTGCTTCCAAGGGGTGAAAACAATGACAGTTTGTCTAATCGCATAAAGCTTGAACTGCAACAGAGAAGCAGCGTACAAAGCGAAAAACATGAATTTAAGGCAACGCTCTTCAAGTCTAAAGCAAGAGAATAATAGTTTAGTATCAGCTATGGAATGTTCTAAGACTCTGATAAATGCCGTGTGGGAATTGACCTTGCGATGTAATGCTCATTGTGTTCATTGCGGGTCTTCCGCTGGCATTGATAGAAAAGATAATTTAACCGATGATGAAATTATGCGTGTTTGCGATGAGTTGGCAAAGCTGAAATGCAAAACAGTGGCTCTTATCGGAGGAGAAGTTTTTTTACATCACTTATGGAAAGAAATTGTGCAAAAGCTGCGTTCTTTAGATATAGATGTACAGATTATTACAAACGCGCTGTCTTTAAACAGTGATAAAATACGTTTTTTAAGCTCACAGAAAATAGAAACTTTGGGAATCAGCCTAGATGGTTCTAACTCTGCTCTTCATGATGGAATTAGAAGGGTTCCAGGTATTTTTGAACATATAATGTCGTTGTCTGAAGATATTTGTAAAAATCTTCTTCCGACCATAGCCATTACTACCGTAACACATAAAAATGTTCTTGATTTGCCGAATTTGATGAAACTTGTCAGTAATTCGTTTTTTTGCTCCTGGCAAATACAGATAGGACAGCCTTTTGGCAGACTTGAAGAAAATATGGTTTTATCGGAACTTGAATTTTATGTTGTCGGTATTTTTATTGCTCTGATGCAAAAAAGATATAAAGGGAAGTTTGCCATTTTAGGTATGCACGATTTGGGATATTACTCCAAGGTTATTCCTAACTCTGTTAATGTATATAACAAAAACTGGCATGGCTGTCCTGCTGGTAGACAGGTTTTAGGGATACGAAGCAACGGAAAAGTGGTTGGCTGCTTATCAATTTATGATGACAACTACATAGAAGGCGATTTAAGAGAGCATCCTTTGGAAGAAATTTGGAACAGTGAAGATTTTTGCGCTTGGAATAAGTCTTTTATTAAGTACAAAAAATTGCAGGGAGCTTGCAAAACTTGTGAATATGCGATGGCTTGCTGTGCTGGCTGCTGCGGGTCGTCAATTAGCCAAACGGGCAATGAGTTTTCTATGAAACAATGTTTTCATCTGATAGAAAAGAAATATCAAAATTATAATGGTTTAGATGCAGAAGGTAAATTACTAAAAGAATTAGTGAATGGGCAGATTTTGGATAATGGATATTTTCAGCTTGAAAACGGTACTATTTTAAATGAAAACACAACATTTACCTTAGATGATGCATATTATCAAAAGTTGTTAGATATTTTAAGATGATAGGTTGTTGAGGCAAGCAACCGCTAACAATGCGCAATTTATGGTGAATGCGTAGTTTTTGTATTTGATGATGTATTAAATCAGTACATCATCAAATTATATTTTAGGTTTGAATTGACCTCTTCTGGTCCGTTGCGGTAGTCGCCCTGATAAGAAAGCGTATAGCTGTAAACCAAGAATCCATACGGATTTTTGATGCGGTCTTCTGGTTTTTTAAAACGCAGGTTGCCGTCATAGCCCACCCGCAGAGTGGCGCGCCATACATCAACTTTAGGCTTAGGGTTGTCACGGGTGATATCGTAAGTTTTGAATTGCACCATCCACATAGAAAGCGACACGCGTTTAGTCCAATCTATTTCAATATAGCGCTGCAAACCGATGCTTTTAAATTGCTGATCAGCGGTGGCTGCGTCCTTTTTTAGAAATTCATTAAAAACGTCTTCGCTGGAATACCAATATAAAATTGAATTTTTGCGCCATCTGTCTTTTAATTCGGCATAATCTTCCGTCACCGTATAGCGCAGCACCATATAATCTCTGATATATTGCTCGGCAATCAGGTCGGAAGCGTAATAATATCGTTCGTCGCGTTCCATGACCTCTAGCTGATTGGTATCTTTGTTCATTACAAAAAGCCGCGGCTGGACATGTTGTTCAGGCAATATCATATAGATAATGCTGGCAATAATCATATTCAGGCAGATGCTGAGGCAGGTTACCATAACCAAAAAGCGCGAAGTCCACAAATAGCGGCGCTCTGGAAAAGCATCGACATGCACTCGCTCTGGAAAATATCCCAAAACATCAGGAGATTCTTTTTCTTTATATTTAAATAAGGTGCCTAAAATTGAAACCATGTCGATTTATACCTCAAATTTGTGTTTAGTTGTATGATATAAGCAAAAGTGTAACAAAATGTTAATTTTTAGCGATTATTATGAGGGCAGAATAAATGAAGTATACTTTAAGGAAATAACCATGAAAAAACTACTGTTTTTGATGATGAGTTTTTTAGCTGTTTCCGGCTGTGCTAAAAATGACTCTTCTTATAAGAACGGACCGGACGCCGCTTATTATTCAGATTGGGACAGGGCTGTACGCTATGATGTTGATATGCAGAATATGTATGCCAATGCACCGCTGAAATTAGAAAAACCTATAGATATGTATATGTCTATGGCTTTGGCGCTGAAATATAACTATACCGGACGAATGATTCGCTATCAGGAAAGCTTGCTTAAAGCAGGAAAATCGGCTTATTCGCAGCTGCCGGAAATTGCCTCTAACGCCGGCTATATAAACACCAACAGCAATGAGCATACCAGTCCTGATTTGAAAGTAGCTTGGAATGTACTGGATATTTCTACTTTGTATTATATGAATAATTCTCCGGAGTTTAAGCAAAACGTGGCAGTTGAGCAAAGTCGCAAAGTTATTCAAAATATTTTACAGGAAGCACGCGTTTTGTATTGGAAAGCCTTGACCGCGCAGCGTTTGATTCCGGTTATTGACGATACAATAGAACATATCACTCTTGATGTTGATGAAATGAATGCCAAAGCTAAAGAATTGGCGGTACAAGGGCAAAATCCATCGACAGAAGAGCTGGTTAAAAAGCGTAAGTATATGGAAGCTGTTAAAAAACTTTCGGCTTTGAAGCGCGATATGGAAACCGCTCACGAGCGTTTAGCATCGCTGATGGGGCTGCACCCAGCCACACAGTTTACATTGGTGGGTAAAGAATACGGCAATTTTGCCTTGCCGGAAATTAAATCTAACCTTTCACGTTTGGAATGGCTGGCTTTAACCAACCGTCCGGAATTGAAAGTTCACGATTTGCTGACTGGTAATGACGATTTGGAACTTATTATTTCTAACTTCCGCGATGATAACGGCAGCGGTTATAAAAACAGTCCGAACACCTATAATCAAAAATGGTGCAACGCGGCGAAAGAAGCCTCTATGCTGGTTTATGAAGATTCCCGCAATGCGGCTAATCAGCAAACTATGACGGCTTTGCGCCGCCAGCGTATGACCTCGTTGATTTTGAATCAGGTTTATATTGCTTGGGCTCGCTATACATCGGCAACCGAAGATTATCAAATTGCTTATGAAATTGCCGGAACATCAGAAAATATTGCCGAAGATGTGACTTCTGCAAACGGTAGTCAAGCTGAAAAAAGCCAGCTTGAAGCCGCACGCGCGATTGCCGATGAAACAAAAGCTTCTTTAGCTTATGTGGATTTGCAGGACGCTTTAGGCACTTTATATGCAACAATTGGTTTGGACGCAGTTCCGTATTATATGCTGAACGAATCGCCGTCTAAAATTGCCATTGCTTTGCGCGATAATCTTGACAAATGGCGTCAGGGCGAATTTATACCGGATAACCGTCCGTATTTGATGGATATTCCAAGCCGCCGTCCGCCGGTTAATTTGTCGTCTGAAAAATTGCTGCCGGACGTAACGTATGAAACCGGCGAGCATATCGAAATTAAAATTCCTAATTCAGCTTTTGAAAAAATGGGCTGGAAACCGGGGACTTTCACTACTAAAGCAGGTTTAGTTGATGATTCTCCACTGCCGAAATGGCTGCATTATAATTCTAATGCGATGGTCTTTACCGGTATGGCTATGCCGAAAGACGGCGGAGTTTATAAAATTAAAATTTATGCTTTGGATAAAAACAACAACATTGCTTATTTGACATTTAAACTGACAATTATTGAAGTTTACGTGCCGTCAATTAAAGTGCGCGGGCTTAATAAGTCTCGTAAAGCAACAGTAATGAAACGCTGCCACGGCAATCAGTGCACGGACGAAACACTAGACGACGTGCAAGTGTTTGCTCCGGTCAGATAAGTTCTGCGGTTTTTAATAAAAGGGTCTGCTTAGAAATTAGGCAGGCTCTTTTTTTATAGTTCTATATAGTGTATTTATAGGAAACGAGTATAAAAGAAATATCTGTATCGTATCAGATAGTATGTATATCCTAAAAATTTATTTTTCTTGATTTTTCTAAATTGTATTGCTATAAAAATTAACGTCCGGTGTTGGCGCACTGGACGTTATTTAACATGAAAGGGTTAAACCCAAACTTTAACTCATTTCTAAGTTAAAGATAACCTATTTTTGTATAAAAGTCAAGGCTTTTAGCAAATTTAGGCGGGTTTATCCCTTTCCAACCGCTCAACAGAGCTGAAAGGTGAAAGAGATGAACAATGTTATCAAAGTTCTTAACATCATTATCTTGATGTTAAAAATCATCATAATAATTCTTAACTAGTATGATGAGGCGGGGTTTTCAAGCTCCGCCCTTTGATATTTTTTGCTGCCATAAAAAAATCGTGTTCTATATAGTCTTTTTGCTTGAGATTTTAGCAAAAGAGAGTAAACTCCAAGCAATTGTTATTGTATGTCTTTTAAGGAGAAATGTAAATATGTCAAAAGTCTTGATTACTTCCGCACTGCCGTATATTAACGGGATTCCGCACCTTGGACACATGGTCGGCTGCTTACTACCGTCTGATGTTTATGCCCGTTATATGCGAATGCTGGGTAATGAAGTTTTGTATATTTGCGGAAATGATGAACATGGCACGGCATCAGAAGTCGGCGCTTTGAAAGAAGGTATGCCGGTAGAAGAATATTGTGATAAATACCACGCCCGCCATATTCAAACATATAAAGATTTTAATTTGTCATTTGATTATTTCGGTCGCACCTCCAGCGAACAAAACAAAGAGATGACTTATCATATTTTTTCACAGCTGGATAAAAACGGCTTTATTGAAGAAAGAACAATGAAGCAAGTTTATTCGGTTGATGACAAAATGTTTTTGGCAGATCGCTATATTACCGGAACTTGTCCGCATTGCGGCTATGAAAAAGCCCGCGGCGACCAGTGCGAGAACTGCACAAAAGTTTTGGAACCGACAGATTTAATCAATCCGCGCAGCACTATTTCCGGCAGCACCAATTTGGAAGTGCGCGAAACCAAACACCTGTTTTTAAATTTGCCGAAAATTGAAACAAAATTAGTGGAATGGCTTAAAACTAAAGAAGCTTTTTGGCCGGATGTAGCTTATTCCATTGCTAAAAAATGGGTCAAAGAAGGCTTGCAGCCGCGCTGCATTACCCGTGATTTGAAATGGGGCTTTCCGGTTAATAAAGAAGGCTTTGAAGATAAGGTATTTTATGTGTGGTTTGACGCTCCAATCGGCTATATCGGCATCACTAAGCAATGGTCAGATGAAAATCCGGCAGAGCGTAACTGGAAAGATTGGTGGCTGAACGCTAAAGATGTACGTTATGTTGAGTTTATGGGCAAAGACAACGTGCCTTATCACTCTATCACTTTTCCGGCAACTTTGCTGGGTACAGGTGAAAACTGGACTAAGGTAGATTTTTTAAAAGGGTTCAGCTATCTGACTTTTGAAGGCGGAAAATTCTCTAAGTCCGAGCACCGCGGCGTGTTTGCCGAAGATGCAGTTAAAGAGTTTCCGGCTGACTACTGGCGCTATTGGCTGATGGCAAATGCTCCGGAAAGTTCGGATTCATCTTTTACTTTTGAAAGCTTTGTAAACACGGTTAATAAAGATTTAAACGGCGTATTAGGCAACTTTGCACAACGTGTGATGAAAATGACTGCTTCCAAGCTAGGGGCTCAAGTGCCGGAAGGCGGTGAATTGCAAGCTGAAGACAATGAACTGATTAAGGTTTTGCAAGCCCGCGTTAATGATTATTTTAAATACCTAAATGAAATGGAATTCAGAAAGGCAACGGCAGAATTGCGGGCAATTTGGGTTGAAGGCAATAACTATATTTCGACTACTGAGCCTTGGATGGTTATTAAAGAAGACGAAACCCGCGCCGCCACTATTTTGCGGCTGTGTCTGAATTTGGTGCGTATTTATGCGGCTTTGAGCGCTCCGTTTATGCCGGATACAGCAGAGAAAATTATGGCTAAATTCGGTTTGAGCAGCAAAGATATGCCGTCGCTGAAAGATTTTAATGTAGAAAAAGAAATGTCTGCCCTGAAAGCTGGTCACACTTTTGAAGCCGGAGAGGCTTTGTTTGAGCGTATTACACCGGAAAGAGCAGCCGAATTGCAGCAAAAATACAGCGGAGCAAAATAGATGCCGCATTACGAATGGGATGACATAAAAACAAAAGGATTCAGTGGTTTGCTGTATAAGCTGTATTTAGGGCTGACTTATCCGGTGCGTCACCCTTTTGTGACTATTGTAGTGCTATTGGCTTTTTATCGGCACGAACTTACAGATTTATGGCTGAAATATCAGCACAAAATGCCGGAGCCGGTGCAGCAGGCAGCGGTTATAAAAAAACAAACAACCGACAGAATAGAAGAAAAGCTTTCGGAATTACGTTCTTCTTTGGGAGAAATTGTGCGAAACATTAACCCGACTTCAGGTATTGAATCTAAAAAAGAAGATAAAGAACGTTCCGCCAATTGGAATGCGGTTAAATTTAACAAAGTTAAGTATGAACCTCTGAATGTTGACAATAAAGAGTTGGAACTGTCGGAAATATCGGTTGGTGAAAAGCAAGATATTGAAACTCAAGCCCAAGCAGATATATCTTTAACTGATAATTCGGCAGAAAAAAGTGTAGAAAGTGCAGGGCAGAATTATTCATTGGATAATATACATAGCTATTATAAGAAAAATGATGCGCTGCATTTGGAATATTTGAAAACTCCGCAGCAGGTTTTCGGTGAAGCTGAAATAGCCGGCGCGAACAGTCTGTATGTTGACGGCAAGTTTATGTTTTTGTACGGCATATATACGGATCCGAATTTTTATAGCGAAGAAATAGCTGCTGACTATTTGATGAAAACCACCAAAGGTCAGATTGTGCGTTGTGAAATTATCGCTCAAACCTATAATCAAACGGCGACAGCGCTTTGTTTTGTAAACGGGGAATTTATCAATAAGGCGCTGGTGGATAAAAAAATGGCGCGTAACGTGGCTTTGCAATAAGGAAATATTTTCATGTGGCAGCCTGTTTTTATGATAAGCGGCTATATACTGGGCATTTTAGGCTTGATTATGCTGGTGCCGGCAGGGTTGGATTTTGCTGAAAATAAAGAGGTTTTATCACCGTTTGTTCCGGCGGCGGTAATAACCGTTTTTTTAGGGCTTTCCTTGTTTTTGGCAAACTATACCAAGGTAGAAAAAATTTCGTTGAAACAAGCTTATTTGGTTACTTCGGTAAGCTGGTGCATTGTCGGGGCGTTTGCCACGCTTCCGTTTTTGTTTTTTAATCAAAATTATGCTTTTGCCGATATGTTTTTTGAAACTGTTTCCGGAGTTACGGGAACAGGAGCGACAATTCTTTCAGATGTGGAAAGCCTGCCTCATTCTATTTTGCTGTGGCGGTCAATTCTGAATTTACTCGGCGGTTTGGGAATTGTTATTTTTGCGGTGGCGCTGCTGCCGTTTTTGGGTATTGGCGGTATGCGTATTTTTCAGCGTGAAAATTCAGATTCCAATGATAAATTTATGCCTAAGTTCAGTTATATTGCCAAGCGGATAGTTTTTGTGTATACGGCGCTTGTCGTATTATGCTCGGTATCTTTGTTTTGGTGTGGAATGGATTGGTTTGATGCGGTTAATCACGCTATGTCAGCAATCGGCACTGGCGGCTTTTCTACCAAAAACAACTCCGTAGAAGCGTTTGACAGTGTTTCGATAGAAGTTGTTATTATGTTTTTTATGCTGACAGGTTCCTTGCCGCTAACCTTTTATATTTTATTATTCCGCCATGGCGAGGCTAATAAAAACTATCAGGTTTCCGTTTTTTTGAAAGCTGTTTTTTATTGCAGCTTGTTTGTCAGTATATATCTGTTTGCAACATCTGATTATTCTTTGTTGCAAAGTATGCGCTATAGCTTTTTCAGCGTGATTTCCATTATGACGACCACCGGACTTTCTTCGGTGAATTTTGTGGAATGGGGCGTATGGACCAGTGCGGTGTTTATGCTGCTTTCACTAAGTGGCGGGTGCACTGGCTCGACCAGTGGTTCAATCAAAATTTTCCGCTGGCAGGTTATTTATGCCTATTTGCATAAATATGTGCTGTCAATGGTTGAGCCGAATCGCGTTATTCCTTTGAAAGTCGGCAGTATAAATCCGCCGCAGAATGTGATTACATCTGTGTTTGTCTATGTTTTTTCTTTTATTATAAGCATATTGCTGATAGGCGTAGTAGTTAGTTTGTGCGGAGTGGATTTTAACACTTCTTTGGCAGCAAGCGTTGCCTGCATGACAAATGTTGGTGTTGGCAGCGTGGAAATAATCGGACCAAACGGAAATTATGCGTTCTTTTCTGCTCCGGTCAAATATATCTTATGCTTTGCCATGCTGCTGGGGCGCTTGGAAGTGATAACCGTAATGGTTATTTTTACCCGTTCATTTTGGCGTAGCTGATTTTTGTTGATAATATTTCAAAACATATAAACGCAGAGCGCTGCATAAATTAGAAGTGGTGCGTTCACTGTCGATTATAGTAATCAGCCGATTTAAGCTGATTTGCTGTTCGTCGGCAATGGACTGCAAAGCGTCATAAAATTCTTTTTCCAAACAAATGCTGGTGGCGTGCCTGCCGGCAATTACAACAGATTTTTTAATCATTACTTTTTGCGATAGCTGTCAAAAGAAATAACCTGAGCATCACCGGAGGCTGCAGATTGCGGAGCCGCAGAATTGTTGGCTGTCGGCGTGTTGCCTTCATCAAGCGTGAAACTTAGTCCAAATTTGGCGTAAGGGTCAGCAAAATAGGTTATAGCGTCATAAGGAATGGTGATGGTCTGCGGAATGCCGCCAAAGCTTAAATCCACAGAAAAACTGTTGTGGCGTACCACTAAATTTTCAAACTGGTTCTGCAATACAATGGTCATGGTATCAGGATATTGCACTTGCAGGTTTTTAGAAATTATGGTGCCGGGGAAATTGGTTTTAAATGTGATATAGAAATGGTTTTCTCCAGGCAAACCTTGTTCTTCCACAATTTTTAGGGCATAATAAACCACACTGCGTAAAGATTTTTCTACCAGTTCATCATAATCTATTTTTTCTACAAAGTTTACCATTACATCACCTAAAAAATAAAATTTAGGGTCTCTCTGTTGCTGGGCGACCCCGACCCCACTTTTGCCTAACCAAAGGCAGAAGAATTTAAGTTTGTTACTTTAGCTTAATTAAGCAGCTACAGCAACTGGTGCAAAATTATCATTTGCATTCATTTAAATTTGAACCGATAACGGTGGTATCTCACCGAACACAACACATATCTTTACTATACACTGTCGAGCCTGGTTCACCCCCATAAAATTGGTGGAGGTGCCGGGTACTGCCCCCGGGTCCAATGTACCTATTTCATAAGGCTTCTGGTGTCATAGTCAGCAAGCTGACGCCTTATAATATAGCGGTTTTTAAAAAAAATTCAAGTTTTATAAATTGGAATGTTTATTTATAAAATAATAAAATAAAATCAAGACAAATCAATATGTTAAGTTCTGTCAAGATTTAAATTTTCGGCGAATCGGACTCTTTTTACTGGATTTTTGAAAAAATAGGTGCTATATGACTCAACGTTTAATCGTTCGTTAATGTTTTTTAATGAAGGGTTAAAAGTGTTTAACGCCTCTTGGCTTGACTGCATTGGATTGCAAAAAACAGCAGAAATTCTTAAAAGACGGGATGCTGTTTGTCGGTGAAGCGGCATTATAGGATGACACCTTATCGTGTTTAATAAATTTTGTTTTTTGTTAGCCAGCGGGCTGGTGCTTTTTAGTAACGCTATTTATGCAAACGGAGACGCTGACTTACTGCCGGTAAAAGAGCTGGTTTCTGACGGTGCTCTTTGTTCTATTGCCGCAAAAGAAGCAGGTAATGAATACGGCGTTAAATTTGATTTGCTGCAAACCATTTCAGCGGTGGAAAGCGGCAGATGGGATGATTTGCAAAACAGATATGTGGCTTGGCCATGGACAGTTAATGTTGAAGGAAAAGGCTACTATTTTGCCTCACGCGAAGACGCTGTGCGCGCTGTAAAAAAATTTCAGGCACAGGGAATTGAAAGTATTGACGTGGGCTGTATGCAAATTAACTTGAAATATCACGGAGAAGCATTTAATTCCGTTGATGAAGCAATAGATCCTTCCAATAACGTGAAATATAGCGCTAAATTTTTGCGTACATTGTACAGCAAGCACGGACAAAATTGGAAGAAGGCAGCCAAACGCTATCATTCGGCAAATCCGCAAAAAGGCGAAGCCTATACCAAACGTTTGGAAAGCCGTTTCGAAAAATATAAAGTGGCAGGATTTGCTGCCGGAACTAAGTTGTTTTAGTTAATATGATAAATGTTGCTAAATTAAGAAAAGAGTATGTCGTAAAAAGCTATGAAGCCGATTGTCATGGCTTTTTACGCCTGCTTACTTTGATGAATGTGTTGCAAGATGCGGCAATGGAAAGTGCCGATGTCTTGGGTTTTGGTTTGGAAAAATGCGTAAAACAAGGGCTAACTTGGTTTGGCTCGGATTATTATTTGCAAATTGAGCGCCTGCCGAAAATAGGCGAGCATTTTGTGATAGAAACTTGGCCGGCAGAAACCAAATTATGGGGCGCGATTCGTGATTTTTTGGTATATGATGATAATGGAAAAGTTATTATCAAAGTCAGCAGTCAATGGGTGCTGATAGATATTGCCAGAAAGCGTCCGGCGATGCTCAGCAAATATTTTCCGGATTATACTCCGCTGAATGAGCGCGCTTTGTCGGTTGATTTTATGAAAATCAAAGAGCCGGATAATTTTGAGCGCGAAGATGCGTTTAATGTTCGTTTTGACGATATAGACATCAATAATCATGTAAACAATGCCATTTATCCGTTATGGGCTAGTGAGTGTGCTGAAATAGACTTTAGATTAACGCATATTCCGGCGGAAATTGAAATAAATTTCAAAAAAAGCGCAGTTTACGGAGATAAAATTGCAGTTTTAACGGCAAAAGACGGTGAAGACACATTTCATTCCATTCGCGAATCCGATAAAACAACCGAATTATCACGATGCCGGATTAAATGGCGTAAAATTACATTATAGTAAGAGGCAGTAAAGCTTTGCGCGGAGCAATATTTTGCTTTAGAACAGCATGGAAAATCGGATAGGCTCGTTCACATTCGGTGAGTGCGATGTTTATAACCTGTTGAAGCTTGCCGCTGAAATTAAATTCGTCGGCGTCAATAAAGAGCGAATGCTTGAAAACAGGCATTTTCATTTCTTCCCAATACGAGAAATAGCCAACCCATAAGTCTTCATTTAAGAGGGCAAGAAGCTCAAAAATGCTGGGCAGATTTACATTGACAGGTTCTAGATTCAACAGACAGGAAATGTGCAGGCAGTTCATATTTTCTTCCCATGCAAAAAACAACAGCATATTGTCCCATTTGCCGGCAACCTCAATGACAATTTCATGCGAATTGCGGCGTTCTGTTGTATATTGCCGATTGGCAAACAGACATTCGATGTCGTCCAATGGGTTATATTTATATAATTTTTGCGCCAGCATGCCAAATCCTTTTGAAAAATACATCTTAAAATTGGCACATTAGTTTGGTAAAATACAATTAACTTTAGCAAGTTTTCCACTTTTTTTATTTTTTACGAAGTTAGCAAAAAAAGAAATTACATTATATCAAAGAGATAAAAATTTGGGGTGTTTATAATTTTTTTAAAATGTGGATTATCTGATTTTTGTTAATATACTTTTAAGCAATAATAAAAAACAGAGGGATATTATGATTGGTTTGGCATATCCGGAGATTTCTCCGATTATTTTTCAAATAGGACCATTTGCTTTGCGGTGGTATTCTATGGCTTATTTAGTGGGAATTTTGGCGGCATGGTGGCTGGCGGCAAAAAGAATAAATAAATATCAAATATCCCTGACTAAAAATAATTTGGAAGATATTGTTTTTTACTTTACCTTGGGAATTATTTTGGGCGGACGTTTGGGATATGTTTTGGCTTATGGCTCCGGTCAGTTTTGGCAGAATCCTTTAGAGATTTTTGCAGTTTGGCATGGCGGAATGTCGTTTCACGGCGGAATTATCGGAGTGATTATAGCCATGCTTTTGGTTTCGCACAAATTGAAATTTTCATTTTTGCGTTTAACGGATTTAGCAGCTCCGCTTGTGCCAATTGGTATATTTTTAGGGCGGCTGGCTAATTTTGTAAACGATGAATTATGGGGCAGGGTTACCGATGTTGCGTGGGCGGTTCGTTTTCCGCACGGCGGATATTTGCCGCGTCACCCGTCGCAGCTTTATGAGGCTTGCTTGGAAGGAATCTGCTTGTTTATCGTGTTGAATTTGCTGTGGCAAAATAAATGGTGCCGCGAACGGAAGGGATTTATTTCCGGTGCGTTTCTTTTCGGCTATGCTTTGTGCCGTTTGATTGTTGAGCAATTTAGAGAACCGGACGAGCAACTCGGTTTTTTGTGGGGCGGTCTAACGATGGGGCAACTGCTTTCCCTGCCTGCTTTTATCGGCGGTCTGTATTTATTGATTGCCGCTAAGCCGCAGCAAAACTAAGCCTTGGTAACAATATTGCAGTTAAAGCGATAGGCTTTTTGCAGAGAGGTATGAGCTCTGGAAGTTACGCTGGTGGCGTTTAAGTCTAAGCGGGTTTTTTCGGAGACGCTGACCGATATGGTTATTTTTATGCTTTTTCCATTTGAAAAGATAAATTCTGAAGCCGCTATAACGTGGCGCACGTTTTCAGCATATTCCATAACATGCTTGGCGTCTTCATTTTGAAAAACCATAATCAGCTCCGGTGTTTGAGCATAGCGGTAAACGGAAATATTATAAGGAAATTCAATTATACGGTTTACCAACATTTGCTCTAATTCGCGCATTTTGCGCTCGCCTAAAACTTTTTGCAGTTTGTCGCTGTTGTCGATGCAGAACAAGCCTATAGTGTATTTATACTTAAATTTGTTATTGTTGGCGCAGGATAAATAGGCGTTATAGCTACCGACATTTTCTAAACCATCGTAATTATACTGATGATAGAGGTCTAAGATGGTGGTGCAGCATAAAATCATGGCAAAACTTAAAAAGAAAGTGGTTGCTCCCGAAGCGGAACTTGAATACATCAATCCTAAAAATAGGCAGGTGTCAGCATATAAAAGTCCGGTGTTAAGATGGGTGTTTTTGAAACTGATGTCAATGGCGATTGGAGCTAGAACTAATATCCATAAAACTGCAGCTTCCATAGGCATTGCGCCAAAGCAGATGTCGGTGTATGGCAATTGCAGTATAATGCTGCCGAAATGCTGAATAAACGCTAATTGTCCCAACAAGGCAATTATAATCCAAAAACTGCTGCGGCTTTGCAGTTTCTGCGGTTTCAAAAAGTAAAATAAAAGCAGATTTAACGGAGGCAAAAAGCATAGCCATAAATATTCAAAAGAAGAAGTGTATTCAGCTCCATATCTGTTTTTGCTCCAGTTTAGAAAAAAGTAGCAGATGACTCCGGTTAAGAAACTGAAAAACGGTTTGGAGTGGTTAACCAGCGCCAACACCGCCAAACCTACGATTGAAACAATATAAAAAGCTAGATGTAAGGATAAAGATGTTTCAGCGGCATAAGGGTTTTGCGCATAAAATAAAATCAAACCACCGGCAAATAATATCGCCGGTAAAAAAGAACTTTTTATAGTTGACATCACATATTTTACACTGCCGGATTCTATCACTGTTTTGCTCCTTTGGCAGGTAGTATAATGATAAAGGGTTTAAATTTTGTTTATACATTTTAAAATAGAGCTGTCGCCGTAAGAATAAAAACGATAGCGCTCTTTAATGGCGTGAGCATAAGCGGCTTTCATTCTTTCGGTTCCGGCAATGGCGCAGATAAGCATAAACAAGGTGGATTTAGGCAAGTGGAAATTAGTGATTATCATATCAATAATTTTGAATTTATAGCCAGGGGTGATAAAAATGCTTGTTTCGCCGCAGAAAGGGTGTAAAACTCCGGAATTGTCGGCAGTGCTTTCCAGCAAGCGGACAGAGGTTGTGCCGACGGCGATAATACGGCGTCCTTGTTTTTTGGCGTCGTTTATAATTTGACAAGCTTCAGGCGTGATTACGCCATATTCGGAGTGCATTTTATGATTTTCGGTGTCTTCGGTTTTTACTGGCAAAAATGTGCCGGCGCCAACATGCAGGGTTAAGAACACTCGTTTAATTCCCATATCGTCAATTTCTTTAAGCAGGCGGTCGGTAAAGTGCAAACCGGCTGTCGGAGCGGCAACGGCACCTTCATGCTTGGCGTATACTGTTTGATAGTCTTCTTTGTCATTATACGGATTCCATAATCCGGCAAGTGGTTTGTCGCGTTTGATATAAGGCGGTAAAGGCATGGAACCGTATTGCTCTAGTTTTTTGCCAAGGTCGTCAGGAGAGCAGGTAAAACGGATTTTAACGCCGTCTTCATCGTCTTTTTGCAGCACTTCGGCGCTGAAATCAGAATTTTCGGCAGAAATTTCCGCTGTGTAAAAGTGAACAATATCGCCAATATGTAATCTTTTTGCGTTTTTGATAAAAGCCCACCAGCTGATACCGTCGTCAGGGTGATAGAGCGTCACTTCCACCAGTGCTTCGCCGCGCTGACCGTAGAGGCGGGCAGGAATTACTTTAGTGTCATTAAAAACCAAAACATCATCAGGGCGCAAAATTTTCGGCAAATCAAAAAAATGGCGGTCGTACATAGAGGTTTCATCGGACAAATCCAATAGGCGCGAGCTGTCGCGCGGGTCTGCTGGCTTTTTGGCAATTAAATCTTTATCCAAATCAAAATCAAAAATATCAACTTTCATCTTTTTTCATGTCCTTATTTTGCGTTTGCTTTGTATATCTTGTAATATATGCCGGAACTAAACGCAAGCGCTTTTTTGCTAAATATTTGACAATATTTGTTCTATTTGTCAAGTTGGGGCAATAATAGCGGTTTTATGGCTTAAATATGTAGATTTTTTTGTTTTTTTACATTTTTTTGACAAAAAAGATATTGCAATCACTGCCAAAATAGTGTATAGTCACACTATAAATTGAGTTAATATGTCTGACAAGGAGTTAATGACAATGGCTAAAGAAATGACGGTAGAAGAGGCAGTACGCTTGATTAAAGAAGGTTATGAGTTTGGCAGTGAGTTTGACGCCGCCGTAGCTTATTTGAAAGAACATGATGCCGAAAATGAAGTTTTGATACCGTTAAAAGACGAACAATCAGTTGCAAAAGCTAAAAAAGCTCGGGCTAAGGCATATTTGCAGCAGGCTTTGGCTGATGAAGAATATGACGAACGCATGGACGCGGCTTTGAAACTTTTGAAAGGCGACAAGGCTGTTCAAGAAGAAACTGCCGATGAGCAAGAAGTTTTTGATGAAGAAAATCATCTGAATATGCAAGATGAAGAAGCTGTTTTGCGCAATACGCAAAAAATCAGCGAAATGGCGGATTCTTTTGAAAAAGATCAGGCTAATGCCGACGAATTAAACACCTTAAAAGAAAAAGTTGAAGTGGTTGACGACTCCGGTCAAACATTGACAGCTGATGAGGCACAAAAGTATTGGGATTCTTTGTTGGAAACGGCAAAACAGCAGGCTATTATGCTGCGTGCAGGCGATACTAAATTCTTTATGAAAAAAGAAGAGGAAAAACGCCAAACCTTAAACCGCGATATTAAAGATTTTTGGGCTATTGGCTTGGCTCAAGGCGTTGCCGGAAGTGCAATGGATACTCCTAATGAAAAACAAGTTGCGCCGGAAAGCAAAGATTATGCGAAATATGTAAAATCTCAAGCTGTTAAGGCTGAAAAAGCTTTGAGCGATTTGTTTGAAAAAGGCAATAAAGTCAAAGTTAAAACAGGTTTCTTTTTGCATAATGCCGTAGAAACTTCCAAAAAAATGGCGTCTTATACCCATCGTTGGCTGCAGAAGGGCTTTAAGAAAGTTGCTTCGGTATTTGGCAAGCGTCGCGAGCAATATGATTCTAAAATGAAAAACCTGTTCGGCAAAGCTTATGAAGTTAAACAAGCTGCTGCTGAACACATTAAAAACAATAAATGGCGTTTGTTTGCCGACACCGCTGCTACCGGAATTGTTGCCGTTTCAGCTGGTTCAGGCTTGGCATTGCCAGTGATTGCCGGATATGCGGTATATTCTGCCGCCGGTTCTTGGGTATGGCCATTGGTTGAAAAGAAAACAAAAGCTATCCGCGAGGCAAAGAAAGCCGGAAAAGATGCTGAAGAGTGGACAGGTTTCAAGGGATTGAAAAAAGCCTTTGCCGCAATTAAAAGCGATGAAAAAGAATATAAGAAATATAAAAACAGAGCTTACACCGGAACAGGTTTCGGCATTGCCGGCGCAGGTTTGGTTGCCGGAATGGGGATAACTTCCGGCTGGGTTGCTGATAAAGCTGGCGTGGCTACGGCGCGTTTGGTTTCTACGGTAGTGCGTTCTGTCGGCTCTTTAACCAATCAGGGCTTGAATTACCATGACGTGAAAAAAGACTTTAAAGCCGACCCGTCTGCAGAAAACAGAGCTAAATTGAAACAAGCTAAGATCGGCTTGGGTTTGGGCAGCGTTATTGCTTTGGCAGGAAATTTCCTGAGCTTTGCGCATGTTGAAAAAGTTGCAGCTGCTGAAAATTCAGGTGGCTTTATGGACAAGGTTAAAGGTATCTTTTCAAAGAATGATTCAATTGCGCAAACAGATACAGCAAATGTTGCCGCAGTTGATACAACAAAAGCGGAAGTTTTGTCCGGCAATGGCACAGCAGGTAATTTGGGCAAAGCTGTAGTTGACAATGCAGCAGATGCTGCTGATGCCGCTGCGGTTGTTCCAACAGAATATAATGCAGATATGGGCATAAGCGAATCGCACTGGGCAGAAATGCAGCGTAAATTACCAGGGATTTTTGAAAACCATGCTAAAATTTTTGGTAAAGAAAACATCAATCCACAAGATATGTGGCAGGAAACTTATCAAAATTTGGATAACGCTATGAAAGCTAATCCGGAATATTTTGGTAACTTAACTAAAGAGCAAGTTTTGTATAAATATATGAAATTGATTGAAACCACCGAACAAGCTTCTGTTGGACCAAAAGGAATGTTGGTTACCAAGTTAGATGAAAATGGTTTGCCAATGTATAACGGAAAAGAAAGAACCGAAGTTATGCGTGCGCTGAATGACATTATTCTGTGCGGTAAAAAAGTTAAGGTTCCGGCGGCTAAAATCGGTCAAATGCTGGATTATGTTGATGAAAAACGAGGCGGTTATATCGGACCTGATGCTGACCGCGGTATTACAAATAACCGCTATGTTGGCGGACGTATGAGATGCGGCGATGATTATCAAAACGCTTGGGAACGCGCAGCGCGCAAGGTTGCTGCTCATCATCAGCATGTTGCTCCGCAGCCGGTTGTGGAAGCTGAACCGGCTCCAGCTCCGACGCCTGCTCCAGAACCGGAAAAACAGCCTGTTGCTACTGAAGAAGTGGTTGTAAACGAGGCTCCTGCTAAAAAGCCTGTTCATATCAGTGAAGAGGTTGTTAATGAAACGCCAGCACAGAGAAAAGTGGTTATTAACGAAGGCGCTACTGACGGCAACCTTGATGTGAACAGCAACAAAGTTCGCGGTAGAAGCAGAAGTTTTACCACTCGCGGCGGTCGTGATTAAAAAGCGCTGTAACAGCAAAAATTTAGCACCGGTTTCATTATTGAGACTGGTGCTTTTGTGTTTGGTGTTCTTTAATGTATTATCAACATATAGGTTAGCTCCGGTTTGAGATGTACAGAAAAGGCATCTTTTAGATGCCTTTTCTGTAGAAGCCCAGTTTGCTGGAAGATATCTATGTAGTTTTTTATTTGTTTATGTCAATAACCACTATTTCTGATTTTGTGCCGGTTTTGAATTTTATCGCCCAGTCAGAAATTCCTGAAGTTACAATAAAATCTGTAAGATTACGGCGTTCATAACCATAGGTTTTATCATTAGCCCCCATCCATTCTCCGGCTTTGTTCAAAGGCCAAAGCTGTCCGCCGTGCGTGTGACCTGAAAGTACTAGGTCAACTTCTTCGGCAGCTTGATTTTTGTAGTCGTTCGGCTGGTGATCTAAAACCACAATGTATTTGCTTTTATCTAAAGGTTTTACCAGTGTGTCCATATTTTCACGCTTGCCGCCGCGGTAAAATTCCGAACTGTCCTGACGTCCTAAAATATAATAATCGTCAGCAATCAATACGGTTTCGTCCTGCAGAACTGTGACATTGTTTTTTTGCAGCTCTTTGATTAAGTCATAGCCAGTGTATCCGCGTTTTTCAGGACTGTGATAGCCTTTGTCATGATTGCCAAAGGCAAAATATACGCCATAGGTGGTTTTGAGCTTGCCCAAAGCGGCGCAGGCTTTTTGCATGTCGGCAAGCATAGTGTCGTCATCTACAAAGTCGCCGACAATAACTACTGCATCGGGGTTGAGCGACTGCATATATTCTACATATTCAGCAAACTTGCCACCATCAAAGGTAGTGCCAATATGCGAATCCGCAAATTGCACGATACGGAGCGGCTTGTCGGTTTTGGAGGTTTCCAAATTGTAATAAGTCGTCCAAACGTGATGGTCTAAAAACCAGCCAGTTCCTAAGGTGATAAAAGTTAAAGCCAAAGCGGCTATACCGGCAAAGTAATGCTGAAACGGCTGTGGCTGATAGTGTTCAATAATGCCGAAAACAAGGTCGCTGATAAGCCAGAAAATCATTAAATGCAACAAAACAATAACAGCGTTCATCAAATTCAGGCTATAACAAAGTATGCCGAAAACAGCCAATACGGCAATAAGGCTGTAGAGATAAAGCAATTTGGTGCTGCCACCCGCTAATTTTAGCATAAAGGCAAACTTAGCCACGCGGCTGCTTAAATAGGCTAAACCAGCAAGAGTTGAAAATATCAAAATTACAAAAAGTATAATCCACATACGCATTTTTACTATCCTTTCACTTCATATATAATAATTCTTAGAGCACACTCTAGGTCAAGCGTTTTTTAAATAATAATTTTTTGACAAAAAAACTTGCTATAAATGAAAAATTATGCTAGGTTAAAGCCGTATTTTAATTATATTGTAAATTTTTGTTGAACTTAATCTGTATTTTATGGATTTAAAAACTAAGAAGGAGCGTTTAGCTCTGATTAAAGCAGCTTTAGAGCGTGTCTTTCGTAAAGTAGAAAACAATGGTTCGGTTTTCTTTGTTCGTGAAGGAAACGGCTGTGTGTTGCGCGATGTTGTTTTTAACCGTTCAAAATCTATCGGTTTAGACTTTGAGGTACTGGCTTTAGACAATGGTCCTTATTTTGCCGGTACAAAAGACCATGCTGCGGCTTTGTTTAACGCTTTTGGCGGTCAGTATTTTCCGTCGGAGTATTGCCACAGTACAACCCGCCACATGAATTTGTGGATTTGGACGGCTCCCGAGGGAATGAAAACATTGTCGGAGAACGATGCTAAAATTGCATTGTTCTAAATAGTTTAAGAGTTCTTGTTTTTTGCAATAAAAACAAGAACTCTTGCCTTTTGGTAGAAGATTCAAAATCTTAAAAAATATATTTTACATACACATTATGAAGAAGAATATCTATATTTTTCGCCATGGTCAGACAAATCATAATCTGGAGCAAAAATGGCAAGGCGCCAGCATTAACGACGCCTTAAATGTAACAGGAGTGCAGCAAGCCAAAGAGTTGGCTCAAAAAGTTAAAAACCTGAAGTTGGAAAAAGTATATTGCTCTCCGCTTATCAGAGCATGGCAGACGGCATTATACATTATAGAAAACTACGCTGGTATCCGCTTTGAAATTATGAGCGGTTTGCGCGAAGTAAATTTTGGCACGGCGGAAGGTTTGACTTTTGAGGAAGTGCGTAAAAAATTTGGCAGCAATTTTGAACAAAATCTGTTGTTTCCGACACCGCAGACTTGGGATTTGCATTTTCCAAACGGAGAAAGCAAACACGATGTTTTTAAGCGGGTTGACGCTTGCTTGCAAAAAATTGCCGCCGGAGCGGAAGATAATGTCGGAGTGGTTTGCCATGCCGGAGTTATCAGCGCTTTGCAGTGCGGCTATCAACTGGAAAATGTATGCTATGAAAATTGTTCAGTGCTGCATTTGCAATATGACAGTGAAAGCAGAACTTTTACTAAAATAGACTGAAAATAAAAACCGTCCTTAGCAATTAGGGACGGTTTTTGTTATTTTTAAGCATTTTTGCCAAATTCATAGGCTTGTTTCATGGCATTTTGGTTGTTTTCAATTTCACCTTTCTGCCAAGCGCCCAAACCATAGACAATGCCTTTTTCATGCGCATTATCTAAACAATCAGCAGTAAATCCGCGGAAACCTTCAATAACTTTTTCCATATGTTTCTGCATGGTGTCGGCGGCAGTGATAATAAAGTAAAAATCTTTGTCCGAAATTTTGGTATATTGCGGAACAGTGCGGTCGATAAAAGTTTTCATTTGTCCGTTCATGGCATAGAAATAAACCGGAGTTGCCAAAACAATAACATCGGCATTGACCATTTTTTGCAAAAGTTCAGCCATATCGTCTTTTTGCACGCATTTTCCGGTGGCGTTGCAGACCCCGCAGCCAAGACAATAATTTATTTTTTTGTCGCTCAAGCGGATTTTTTCCACTTCGTTGCCAGCCTCTAAGGCTCCGCGTTTAAACTCATCGCACAAAATATCTGAATTGCCGTGTGCGCGCGGACTTCCTGAAATTATCAAAATTTTTTTAGTCATATTCTTTATCCTCCTTTGATATTTATTTAATCCTTAGAGTACGCTTTAGGTCAAGAGTTTTTTGTAAAAAATTTTCAGCCAATTTTCAGATAGCCGCTGTAAATCCATTGCAAAATAGGAAGATGAAAGATGAAAAAAACGATTATTTTTTGTTTGTGTCTGATTTTATTAGGACTTTTTTATAATATGGAACGTAATGCCGGAAATAAAAATGCAGAGGAGATTCCGTCGGTTAAAACTATAAAAGTTAAACCGCGGCAAATTTCTTTAACCTATCAGACAATCGGGGTTGTTCAGCCCAAGCAAAAAGCCGAACTGCGCCCGCAGGTTGACGGTGTATTGACGGAGATTTTATTTAATGAAGGCGAAAATGTAAAGCAAGGGCAGGTGCTGGCAAAGATTGACAACCGCATTTTTGAAGCGGAGCTGGATAAAGCAGAAGCTGATTTGGCGGCAGATGAGGCTAAATTAAAAGAAATAAGCAATAATTTAAAGCGGTTTGAAAAATTGAACAAAAGTTCTGTGGTTTCGCAGAAAGCGCTGGAAGAACAGCAATCACTGTATAAGCAGCAAACTGCACAGGTTAAAAAAGACAAAGAACAGGTTGTGCTGCAACGCGTTAACTTGGAATATACGGAAATCAGAGCTCCTTTTAGCGGCAAAGTTGGTTTAAGACAAATGGATGCAGGTAATTTTGTGCGGGCTTCAGAAGAAAAAATTTTAACAACGGTGGTACAGACGAATCCTATTGAAGTCGTTTTTTCGGTTTCGCAAGATTTGTTGCCGTATTTAAATAAAGATAGTAAATTGCAAGTTCAAGCTTTGGATAGAATGAACGATAAAGTTTTAGCTAAAGGATATGTTTCAGCGGTGGATAATCAAATAGACAAGCAAAGCGGAACTTTGGAGCTGAAGGCAGAATTTAGCAATGATAATGATACATTATGGAGCGGCGAGTTTGTTAAAGTTAAACTAATTTACGAAGTTTTAGAAAATGCGATGGTTTTGCCAAACGAAACAGTGCGCCCAAGCTTGAATGGAAATGTTGTTTATAAAGTAAAAAATGGCAAAGTACAAATAGAGTCAGTTGAAACTGGCTATCAAAATGAAAAAGAAACAGTTATTTCTTTGGGCGTTGACGCTGGCGATGAAATTATCTGCGATGGTTTTTCGCAACTAGCAAACAATGCCGATGTTAAAGCGGAGCAAGTAGATGAACAATAAGTCTTTTTCTTTTTGGTTTATTAAACGTCCGATTGCTACGGTTTTGCTGACATGTGCGGTTTTGGTCTGCAGCTTAGCAGCTATTCCGCTTTTGCCGCTAGCGCCGCTGCCGCAAACCGATATACCAACAATAAAAGTAACTGCTGACTTCCCTGGGGCAAGTGCTGAAACTATGGCATCGGCAGTGGCTTCTCCGCTGGAAAATGCTTTTAGCGGCTTGTCGGGAATTAACAGCCTTATATCAAGCAGCGGTTCAGGACGGACAACCATTACTTTGCAATTTGATTTGTCTCGTTCTGTGGACGCGGCGGCTCAGGAAGTGCAGGCGGCAATTAACAATGTTTCGGGAAAACTGCCTAAGGATATGCCGTCGCAGCCGAGTTGGAAAAAAGTAAATCCAGCAGATATGCCGGTTTTGGTTTTGATTCTGAAATCGGATTATTTACCAGTTACAACGCTTAGCGATTTGGCGGAGAATATTATTGCCAAACAGCTTATGCAAATTAACGGCGTGGCGGAAGTTAACCTTATTGGGCAGCGGCGTCCGGCTATGGTGGTAAAAGTTTTGCCGGATAAATTGGCTGCGCTGAATATTACAATGGAAGAATTGCGCACTACATTACAAAAGGCGAGTGTAAATCATGCAAAAGGCAATATTTACGGCGAAAAGGAAACTATTGTTTTGCAGACTAATGATCAGCTTTTTTTACCGGAGGAATATGAAAATATTGTAATTGCCAAGCATAATGGACATTCTGTTTATTTGAAAGATGTGGCGGAAGTAACTTTGGGAGCGGAAAATGAATTTGTGCATTCTTGGCCGGAAGGGCATTCCGGTATCAGTATAGAAATTCAAAGACAGCCGAATGCAAATATTGTGCAGATTGCCGATAAAGTTCGGGAAATGTTGCCGTATTTGCAGAAAATGATTCCGCAGACGGCAGAGCTTTCGGTTTTGAATGACAGAACACGTACCATTCGTTCTTCTTTGCACGAAATACAAATTACTTTGATAATTACTTTTATTTTAGTGTTATCAGTAATGAAAATATTTTTACGCAGTATGATGGCGACGCTTATTGTCGGTGCGGTTTTGGCAATCTCATTATTTGCAGTGCTGGGCGGTATGTATCTGTGCGGATTCAGCATTAACAATTTAACGTTGACCGCTTTGGTCATTGCTATCGGTTTTGTGGTTGACGACGCTATTGTGGTGGTGGAACATATTTATAATCATTTGGAAAACGGCGAAAACCCAACAGAGGCAGCAACAGAGGCGTCGCAGGAAATTTTTTTCACGCTGATTGCAATTACCCTTTCGCTGATTGCCGCTTTTGTGCCGTTGTTTTTTATGCAAGGTGTGGTAGGTCGTTTGTTTTTGGAGTTTGCGGCAACGGTTGCCATAACAATATTGTGTTCGGTTGTTTTCAGTTTAAGTTTGGCTCCAATGCTGGCGGCAAAATATTTAAAACCCTTAAAGGTGGTCAAAGAAAAAAAACTTATGGAAAGGGTTTATGCGTTTTATTTGTATAAGTCACTAAAATATAAAAGCGTGGTGCTTTCGTTGTTTATTTCAACTGTTCTAGCGGCGGTGATAGGTTTTTGTTATATGAATAAAGGATTTTTTCCGTTGCAGGATATTGCCTATATTAGCGGAAGCACCCAAGCGGCAGAAGATATTTCATATTCGGATATGGCGGCAAAACATAAACAGCTGGCGGAAATAATTGCAAAAAATCCGGCAATTTTGACCTATACGCACGCTATTGGCGACAAGAACTTCAGCTCTCTTTCCAACGGCAAGTTTTGGCTGGTGTTGAAAGATCGTAAGGATCGCGATGTCTCGGAGGAAGAATTGATAAATGATTTGCGCCAGCAATTTAACAAAGTATCGGGGATTAAAATGTCTCTGCGAGCAGTGCAAGATATGAATTTCAGCGCATTTCAATCGACAGCGCAATATGTTTATACTTTGAAGTCGGCAGATATGTCAAAGCTTTATACATGGGCGCAGAAAATGACTGATAAATTGACTGAAGATGTGTTGTTTATGGACGTGCGCAGCGATTTGCAAATTGGCACGCGTCTGCGTAAGCTCAACATCAACCGTGAACTTGCCGCGCAATATGGAATATCTGTCGAAGATATTGATCAACTGCTTTATGATGCTTTTGGGCAAAGACAAATTAGCGAGTTTCAAACTCAAGAGAATCAATATAAAACGGTGATGAAACTAGCAGATAGGTATGCGCAAACTGCGGATAGCTTTAACTACCTTTATTTACGTTCACCTTTAAACAGCGAGCTTATTCCGCTAAGTTCAGTTGCTAAGTTGGAAAAAGATTCGGCGGGTCCGTTGGTTATAAATCGTGAAGGGCAGCTGCCTGCAGTTAATATTTCATTCAATTTGGCGGATGGGGTGTCTTTGAGCGAGGTTTTAGCGCATATTGAAAAAGCACGCAATGAGTTGAAACTGCCAGCGGATATATTAGGGCAGCCGCAAGGCTCGGCAAAAGAATTTGCTTCAGCCATGCAAAATGAAGTTTGGCTGATTTTGCTGGCGTTAATTGCTGTTTACATTATTTTAGGTGTTCTATATGAAAGTTATACGGCTCCGCTTACAATTCTTTCAACCGTTCCGTCCGGATTGATTGGTGTGGTTTCAGCACTTTGGCTGTGGCGTATGGACTTTTCCGTAATGGCTTTGATCGGCATGATAATGATTGTTGGCTTGGTTTTGAAAAACGGCATTTTAATGGTTGAAGAAGCTAATAATTTAGAAAATTCGGGATATTTTCCGAAACTGGCAATTTATAAGGCAGCAATAAGCCGTTTCCGCCCTATTTTAATGACTTCAATCGCCGCGATTTTGGCAGGAATGCCGTTGATTGTGGGGCAAGGTACAGGAAGCGAACTGCGTCAACCGCTGGGGGTTTGCATTGTCGGAGGCTTGCTGTGCAGCCAGTTTTTAACCATATTTTTTACGCCGGTGATATATTTATACATAAACAAGCTAAAGCATTTTAAATGCGCATGCTTGAAGTTATTGCTTGCAAAATGAATAAAAGTGCTTTATGTATTTGTGTGTTGCCGATTTAGCTCAGTTGGTAGAGCAACGCATTCGTAATGCGTGGGTCGTGTGTTCGAATCACATAATCGGCACCATTTTTATTTTAAATTCAGCGGTTTGAAAGAAAACCAATTGTGTCCGATAAAACTGAAAACCGTGACTGCTCCGGTGACTAAAATATTGGCGTAAATCGCTGGAATTTTTAGTACATCAACGCAAATATACATCAAACCTAAGCTAATCGGCATAGAAACCAGATATACCATATAAAATTTAGCAAATTCCGTAAGATAATGTCCTTTGGTTTTAAATACAAAAAATTTGTGGCATAAATAAGCCTGCACTACGGCGATAAAGCCGACAATCACGCTTAGCCACAAGTAATAGCGCTGTCCAAGCCACAGTACGGCGGCTGTATATAGCCCGATGCCGAAAACGGTGTTCCAAATACCGACCAATAAAAAAGGAAGACCCTTTTGTTTAAGGGCTTCCCAAAATTTATGTGTCAGCAGTGTAAGCATCAATCCACACTATCTTCTGTGATGTGGGCGGTGATGATGGTGGTCGGCTCTGCCGTAGATGTAGCCGCCAATCAAAGCACCCGTAAATCCGGCAAATGCCGCAGTTGCCGTAGAATCATAGTAATAATTGCGCGGCAGAGGTGTTTCTCTGACCACTACTACCGGCGGAACTGGTCGTGTAACAATCACCTGCTGCGGCGGCAAAGGAGCCGAAGTAACATACACCGGTTGGGTTTGCACCACAGGCTGCGGAGTGGCGGTAGTTTGCACCGTCGTGTTGGGCAGGGTGTAGATTTGTTGTTTTACATTGTTATTGTCGTCCATAATGATTATGGTGTCAGCTTTGGCGCAGTTAACACTCAAAGCGCATAATAACGATAAAAATAAAATTTTACGCATTTTTATTATTCCTCCACAGCAAAGATAATAGTTTATGTTTGCTGGAAATTCAACAAAATAAATATACATTCAGGTATGTATATTTTATTTATTCAACAATTTGCGCTTCGTAAGTGTAAACTATTTCGGCTTCTTCTTCGTTGTCGCTTGGCTCTATTTCGCATACCAGCAAGGTATTTTCTTCTTGCAGGTTGTTGAAAATTTCGTCTTCAATACCTTCTAAAGTGATAACATCATCACTGTTGCGGGAAAGTACAATGTTGTGCTCTTGCGGGTTCAGCTGAATCTGCGGATTTTCTGGAGCGGTGTTGCGGGCGTAAAGCAGCAGCATAACATCATTTTCATCGGTAATCATAAAATCAAAGGTGTTAAAATCAGGCATCTTTTTTTAGTCCTTTTAAGTTGATATTAAAAATATTTTAGGATATTGAAGTTAAAATTTATCTAAAATTTGAGGGTAAAATGCACAAAATAATTGATTATATCGTTAATCTGCTGAAGTTGCCGACGGCGCTGTATTTGCTGTTTTCCGTGCCAGCGCTGGTTACGGTTTACCGGTATTTTGATTTTTACACTTTTAAATTTTTAATGGTCGGCGCGGGTTTTGTTTTCTTTTGGGGAACAATATTCCTGTCCGGCTATACTACTCGTAGCGCTATGCAAGTGATTTCACATGAGCTTACCCACACATTTTTTGCCTATCTGACTTTGCATAATGCCGGACGAATCCGCTTGAACCCTGACGGAAGCGGCGGGTCTATGCAATTAAACGGACATGGTAACTGGCTGATTAGTCTAGCGCCGTATTTTTTCCCGTTGTTTGCGTTTTTTTATATGCTGTTGATGCCGTATTTGCTGGAAGTTTCGGATAATAATTGGGTGGTTTATGCGATACTCGGTTATTTTTTAGCATATCATTGGTTGGTGGTTTTGACGCAGGTGCACCCGCAACAGACGGATTTAAGTCAGGTTGGGTTTGTTTTTTCCGGCATAGTGATTGTTAGCGCAAATTTGTTTAGCAATGGTATAGTGTTGGCTTTTGCCAGCAAATCGTGGAACGGAGTGCTGACTTTTTTGCAATTGGTAAACAAGCTGAATTTGGAATATGCTGAAAAAATTTACGCTTTAGTAGCGGCAAATTTCTAGCTCGGTTTTGTCGGCGTTGAATTTTACCTGCGCTCCCAAAGGCAAAACATAGCGGCTTGGCGTGTGTCCAAATTCAAAATCTTTGAGGCAAGGAAAAGCCGTGCCATGCAAAAAGTCGGCAAAGCAATCGTCTAAAGTTCCGTCTTCTTCATCGCCGCTGCAATCGGTGAAATGTCCGAAAATAAGTCCGTTAAGCTCGTTGAATTGTGGCTGTTGTTTGAGCTGCTGAAGCATTAAATCAATTTTGTGCAGGCGTTCGCGTATATCTTCCACCAGCAGAATTTTACCCCGTAAATCTGGAAAATACGGCGTTCCGGCAAGTTTCATCAATACGCTTAAATTGCTGCATAAAAAAGTTCCTTCGGTTTGTCCGATGCGCAAAGTTGTGCCGGAAATGATTTTTTGCGGCTTGCCGGAAATTAAAGCCAGCAAGCTGTCTTTAACTTGTAAATCGAGAGAATCTCCGCGAAAATCATAAGTAGGTAAAAATCCGTTCCAACTGATAATGTTTGATTTTTGGTTCAGTGCCAACATTAGCGCCGCGTTGTCGCAAAAACCGACCAAAGGTTTAGGGTTGGCTTTGATAAGTTCATAGTCAATATACGGCAAAATACGGGCAGCACCGGCGGCAGCGCGTACACAGAACACGGCTTTTATTTCCGGCTTAGAAAATGCCCAATTCACATCAGAGGCGCGTTCTTCATCTGTTCCAGCCATGTAGCGGCGGATATTATAAAGATGCGGAGCAAAAACCGGCTCTAAACCCAAAGATTGCAAAAAATTCAAGCCTTTTTGAATTTTATCTTGGCTTCCGATTTGTGCGGACGGAGCTATTAACGCAATTTTGTCGCCTTTTTTAAGTTTTTCCATATTTCAGAGCCTTTCTAAAATTTGTTTGCACAAGTCGGTTAAAGAGTTGTCGCGAGCGCCCATAACGACAATTCTGTCGCCGGATTTTGCTTCTTTTACCAAAAAATCGGCGGCGTTTGCTTTGTTTTCTACAAAATAAGCAGTAGCTTTGCCAAGCTTACGGGCGTAATCAATTAAATCAGCCGATGAAATATCTTTGGTCACAGTTCCGCCAACAAAGAAAATTTCCGGCATAATTAAAATATCGTTCTGATGCATATTTTTTACGAAACTTTCGATGATTTCTTTGCCCATGGAGCGCATAGGTCCAAAGCCGTGTGGCTGAAACATTATCAACAAGCGTCCTTTATATTGGCGCAAGGCGCTAACGGAGGCGGTGATTTTGTCGGGGTTGTGGGCAAAATCATCAATAACGGTGATATTGTTTTTTTGCCCGATGACTTCTAGGCGGCGCTTGGTTCCGCTGAAATTTTGCAAAATCTCAGCGGCGGTAAATTTATCAACGCCGAAAACACTGCAGGCGGCAATTGCAGCCAAAGCGTTGGCAACATTAAATTGCCCGATGAGCTTGAGTGAAAACTTGCGTCCGTCCAAAGAATATTCGGTTCCGTGCGGCAAAGGAGTTATCTCACTGGCAAAGAAATCTGCTCGAGGATTTTTTATGGAAAAAGTAATTTTATTTTTATGAGCGAGCTGGCGGCAGGTTTCATAGTCATCATTAACAACAATCGATTGTTTAGTGCGGTTGCTCAAATTTTGAAACAAAGTTACAAGTTCTTCAATGCTTTTATGGTCGTGTGAAATATTGTTAATAACTGAAACATAAGGATTATAAAGGTCGATGCTGCCGTTGCTTTCATCAGCTTCAACCACGCAGATATCGCCTTTATTATAAATTATATTCGGTATGCCGACGCGGTCTTCATAGTCCCTCAGCAAGCCGCCGTTAATAAGGCACGGCTTTTTACCGGCTTTGTCCAAAATATAGCCGACCATGGCGGCTGTGGTGGTTTTACCCGAAGTTCCGCCGACGGCAACGCCGTATTTATAGCTGTGGAATACTTCACTGAGCAGCTGCGGACGAGTTTTTATAGGCACATTCTTTTCTTTTGCCGCTTTAATATCGGGAATTGTATCTTCCACAGCAGTGGAGGCGCAAACAAAATCCAAGTCGGAAGTGATGCCGGAGCCGTCTTGCGGATATATTTTTATACCTAAGTTTTCTAGCGCTTTTTTATTTTCCGAATCGCGGTTTAAATCAAAATTGCGGTCGGAACCCTGTATTTGATTGCCTGAAAGTTTCAAAATTTGAGCAAGTGAGCTCATACCGCTGCCGGAAATTCCGCAAAAACTTATTTTAGCCATGATTTTAGTCCTTCAATATTATAAGTCTTCAATAGTTTTGCTTAAAACGGTTTGCTGTTCGCTGTCCATTAAAGCAAAGTTTTTATAGTCGATTGAAATTGAGCTCTTGCCATCGCCGTCAACTGAAACACCTAAAGTTACGCCGATTTCGTCATTTTGGAAAGTCGAGTATAAAACGGCTTTGCCCTCTTGCAATTCTTTTAAAAAATTATCACCGCCGATGGGATTTTGCTTTGTAACGGTGCGGGTGGTTTTGGCAGCGCCTTCGCCTTCAATCAGCTGTTCCTGATAAGTGTAAGGTTCAAAATGTTCTTGAGCGTTGCCGTATTTTTTAGACAAGGCTTCATAGTAGCGGCGGTACAGAGCTAAAACCTGCGAAGCTTTGGCGTCATCATTCAGCAATGCACCTTGGGCGTAAATGCACCATAATTTATTTTGCAACCCGAAAATAGCGGTTGTTACAGCGAAAGTGTTGTTATTTTGCTGAGGATTCAGAACTTGAAAAACATTTTTATAATCTTTGCGCTCGGCGGGTTTCAGTTCAAAGCCGAGTTCTTGAATTTGCTCTTGGGTTGCCGCCCAATACAAGCCCATAGGAGCCGCTTGCAGCGAATCGCGCAGTTTTTGTAAAATTTCTTCTTTAGTTTCTTCCTTTTCCAGCGAAGTTTCTATTTTTTCTGCAGGCTGTGATTTTGTTTGTATTTCCGCCGTTCTGTCTTTTAATTTTTCTAGAGTTTTTATTTCATTTTGGCGCAGTTTTAAAATTTGCGGCTTTTGATTAAGCAGGGCGCGTGCCGTATTTTGGGCTTTTTTTTCGGTTTCAACGCCGTCAATATAATCGTCTAAATAATCGGTGGCTGCGGCTGCATCGACTTCGGCTGTTTTTGAGTTTGCTTCAGTCGCCGTGCTTTCATTGTCCAAAAGGTCAATCGTTTGAGCCGAAACAGCAGTCGGCTGATAAAAAAACAACAATGCAAAAAATAAAAACAGCTTTTTCATAATTATCCCTTTGATAACCGTAAAAAAAAATTGAATACCAATCCGGTTTGCGCTATTCTAGTCCCATAAATGCAAATAATTTGTTAAACACAGGTAAATTTATTACTGAAATGGAAAAAGACAATATACAAAATTTGTTGTTGGAAACAGGACGGAAAATTGTGCAAGAAAAAGGCACAGAAGCCTTGACCGTCCGTAAATTGTCCGAAGCTTCTGGCTGCTCGGTGGGGGCAATTTATAATCAATTTTCCAATATGGATAATTTTGTGGTAATTCAAAATTATATGACTTTAGATGCTTTGGCGTCGCGTTTGGAAAAAGTTTCGGTAACAGACGATGCTTTTGTTGATATGAATGCTTTTTTGCATGAATTTGTTAATTTTGTGATAGAAAACAAAAACCTTTGGTTTATGCTGCATAGCTTTCATTTGCGCAACAATAATCGTACTTTTTCATATTTTTATTTGCGTAAGGTGGTGAAAATTACCGGTCTCATCAATAAGCTGCTAATCCGTTTGGTGCCGAATATGGAACGTCCTGAACGTATTTTATCGTCACAGATTTTGTGGCTGACCTTATTTGCGCTTAGCTCATTTTTAACCAAAGATATTTTAGACTCATTTACCAAAGTGAATAAAGAAACTATCTGCCAACTGATGTTTAATACTTTTGTTGCTGGTTTGTCCGTACTGGAAAAGAAATAGGCTGATATATGGAAAATGCACAGGCATATTTTAATTCGGCAGATATGTTAAATTTTTTGGTTTCCAGCCGCTTTTTTTTGATTTTATGGGTAATTGTTTTGTCATCGCTAAAACATGCAATTTATCGAAATTTTTGGCTGTATGTTTTTATCAATTTACCGGGGACGGCTTTGCATGAATTTGCACATTTTTCTGTCGGATTGATTTTGAACGCCCGACCAGTTAACTTTTCTTTGCTGCCGCGCAAAAAAGACGGCTACTATAATTTGGGGCGGGTCAGCTTTTCTAATTTGCAATTTTATAACGCTTTGCCAACCGGAATGGCGCCGTTCTTACTGTTAATTTTTGCTTATTTTTTTGATAAGCATTTTTTTGATTTTGTGTCAGTAAACTGCGCAACCTATTTACTTTATATATTTTTACTGACGCTTTTTATTGAGCATTCTATGCCGTCGCGCGCCGATTTTAGAGTAGCATTCGGTTCGGTCGGCGGAATACTGTTTTATTCTTTATTAGGCAGTGCGGCTATTTTGTCGGCTTTTCTGCGCTGACGTCTTTGTTTTCCCAAGAAGATTTTATTTGATTTAATTCATTTTGAATTTCAGCAGAGGTATCATCGTCATCTTCTTCATCTACTGAAAATTCCGAACTTTCCGTATTGTCCGGCTCAACCAAATTTTCAGGCTTGTTTTCCGTATCTTCCTCCGGCAGATATTCCATTTCTGCCATTGGTTTTTTTGCCGAATCTGTGGCGGCAGCCTGTGGTGTTTCTTCGGCTTTTAGTTCGGCAGAAACGGCAGTCGGCAGGCTTGACCGCGGAGCCATCGGCAGATTATCGCGCTCAGTTAATTCTTGTTCGCTCATTAAAGCCGAATCGTCAACTTTAGAGTTTAGGCATTGCAAAAGCCATACATCATAAATTGGGTTTTCTAAAGCGTTAGTTGCTGGTGATGATGACAGCATCCAGCCTTTAAACAGGTTTGTTTCTTTGCCTTTCAGGTCTTTGTCGGCTATATCTACAAAAGCAAAGTTTTCCGGCGTTTCTTCGGCTGGGCGGGTTTTGCAGCTGCGCACCACTATTGAAAGCGAGCCAAAATTGACTTTGCCGTTGACCGGAACGTTTATTACCTTTACATGACCGGTAATTTTATCCATTGCCTGCATGCGTGCCGTATTCATATCTATTTCGGCAGCATTGGCTGCATACCCGCAAAAAACAAAAGCTGCCGCGCTTAATAAAAATTTATTGGTTGTCATCTTTGTTTCCGTCATCTGTAACCATAAATATAATTTCACCAACCATATCTTCTATGGTTTTAAAATCTTTGGTGTTGGCAAACGAATCGCCTGCTTTCAAGAATTCTGATGATTTTCCAGGCTCGATTTTTACAAATTTATCGCCGACTAACCCATCGCTGACAATTGAAACTGTACTGTCTTTAGGTAATTTGATGTCAGATGATATGCTGAAAGTTACATCTGCCATATAATCGTCATTGTTAAGCTTTTGCGAGGTAACGGTGCCGACTTTTATACCGTTGATGCGTACATCTGAACCAATGCTTAAACCTCCGACTTTCATAAATTCGGCTTTAAGCGGATAGCCCTTAACTACCTGCAAATCGGATACGCGGTAGGCAAATGCCAAAAACAGCAAGGCAACAACCAGCACTACTAATCCCATAATGGTTTCTACAGGTTTTTTTCTCATTTTATTACTCTCCACTTTCAGTTGTTTCTAGGGTTTTAGGCTCTTCCGTATGCTGACAAGATTTTTTTCGCTTAGCTTTGCCCAAAGAAATAACACGGTCAATCAATTCGTCTAAAATCATAGCGTCCTGCGTATATGCAAATTCTCCGTTCGGTTCAATATAATCTTCCGAACCGCCAGGTTCTATTTCTATATATTTGTTTCCCATTATGCCGGAGCTGACAATTGCGGCGCTGCTATCGTCCGGAATTTGAACACCAGATTTGAGTTGTAAAGTCAAAGTGGCGCGGAAATCATCATCAAGCACAGATGATACAACCCGTCCGATATCTATACCTGACATACGCACTTTATTGCCCACAACCAAACCATCGGTGCGGTTGAAAGTGGCATAAATTTGGTAGTCTGTGTCTTCTGCGTCTTTCCAAACGTTACGCTGAAGCTTAAATAGCAGCATTATAGCTGCAAACAGGCAGATAACGCATAAGCCTATTACAAAATTTTTTAATTCTTCTTTGTTGAAGTTATCCAAAATATTTCTCCGCTTTTGCCAATTTGATACATTATTACTCCAATAAAAACAATTTGTCATTAAAGTTTTTTCACAAAAGTTGAAAATATTTGTTAAAATTTAAAAAAATCCGATTAGAATAAAGTTTATCTTATTTAAACAATGGAGCTGTTTTATGCTGATTATTAACAATATCTGCAAATATTTTGGGAAAATTAAGGCAGTTGACGAGGTTTCATTAGCATTTGATAAAAATGAAACAGTGGTTTTGCTGGGAGAAAACGGCGCAGGCAAATCGACATTGTTCAAAATTATCAGCGGATTTTTGGAAGCTGACAACGGCGAAGTGCTGTTCGAAAATGAAAATATTAAAAACATTCGGGAAAAATATTTGCAGAATATCGGTTATGTTCCGGAAATTTCTGCTTTGTACGGCGAAATGACAACGCTGGAATTTTTGAATTTTTCAGCTGATTTGAAAAAAATGAAAATAGAGCAGAAATTTGAAAATATAAAAAAAATGCTGAAACTGCTGGAATTGCAGAATGTGATTTTTCAGCCGTTGGGAACACTGTCCAAAGGTTTTAAAAAAAGAGCAGAATTGGCGGCAGCTATGTTAGCTATGCCTAAAATTTTGCTGTTGGACGAGCCGACGGAAGGACTTGACCCAGTGCAAAAAGAAAGTATGCGGCAGATAATTAAAGATTATGCCAAAAATAATTTGGTGATTATTTCTACTCACGCTTTGGAAGATGTTGACGCTATGGCGCAGAGAGTATTGCTTATGCATAAAGGAAAAATGGCTGCCGATACTAAATTTGCAAAATTCAAAAAGACCGCGCCGGAAAGTTTGCTGGCGTCATTTAAAAAAATAACCGGAGAATAAAAATGCAGCAGTTTACCGCTTTGATGTTAAGAGAATTTCGCAGCTATTTCCGTAATTTTTCGGCATATTTTGTGTTGTTTGTGTATTTATTCGCCTCGGTGGGAACGGCGTTTTATTTCGGCTCATATTTAGGTATGCATGACGGGGCTTTGTATGCGCTTTTTTATGCGCAGCCAATTATTTTGGCGGTGTTAATGCCTGTTTTGACCATGCGCAGCTGGGCGGAAGAATATCGTTCCGGCACCATTGAATATTTGCTGACCCAACCGATGCCTTATTCTATATTGACTGCAGCCAAATTCTGCGCCGCCGGAGCTTTTTGCCTTTTGGCAATGCTTGGGCTAACGCCATTTATAATCTATTCCGCTGGCTGGTTGAATTTAGACTGGCAAAATATTCTGACAAATGAGCTTGGCTTGTTTTTTGTTATGCTGTTTTTCTGCTCGGTCGGAATTTTTGTTTCGGCGTTGACAAGCAATTTGATTTTGGCATATTTGCTGAGTTTCTTCAGCCTTGCCTTGTGGACGGCTTTGCCTTATTTTGGCTTATATACCATATATAATAATTTTTTGTTTGCAGAAATTGGCGCTGTTGATGTTTTGTATTTTGTTACTTTTACGGTGGTTTTTGTGTTTTTGAACACTGTGGTGCTTTCTTTGCACGGCAGCTGCCAAAAATATAAATGGCAGAAGGTTGGCGCGTTTATGCTTATTTTGCTGCTGGGAACGGCGTTTTTTAATATTGCAGTATCTAACTTTTTTGCGGGTAAAGCCGATTTGACCAAAGCTAAGTTATATACGCCGAAAACGCAAACGGCAGAGCTGCTGGATAAGTTGCAAAAAACGGTGACCATTGATGTTTTTGCGGCAAAAGATTATATCAATTCTAATTCGGACTATTTCCATTATTTACAGCAAATTCAGCGCTTTTTGCGGCGCTATCAACGTTTGAGCGGCGGAATTGTCGATGTAAATATAACCTATGTCGAGCCTTTTTCGGAATTGGAAGAAAAAGTGTTGAATAAGGGCTTGTATTTTGAAACTAATGCCGGAGGCAGCCGTAATTATTTGGGTGCCGTAGTTAGAACTACGGTCGGCAAAGAGGCTGTGATAAAGCAATTTTTGCTGCAAAGACAGCCGTTATTGGAAAAAGATATAGACACGGCTTTATTAAAAGTAACCGAGCCGGAAAGAGTTAAAAATATCGGCGTGTTTGTAGATAATATGCAAAATTTAGATGGCTTGCAGGAAATTTTGCTTAATCTTGAAAATGATTATAATGTTTTTAATATTTCGCCGTCAATGTATGAGTTTTCTAACAAAGTAGATTTGTTGGTGCTGATAAATCCTAAAAAAATTTCACCGTCGCTGCGTTACGGAGTTGACCAATTTATTATGCGCGGCGGGCGTGTGGTGGTTTTTTTTGACTTTTATACCGCTAGCCAGTCGGATTTGACCAACAGCGAAGATGTGCAGTTTGTTGACTTTTTGAATAATTGGCGGGTGAACTTAAAGACTGTTGCCGTGGACGAAGGCAAATTGGAAAAAACTTTCGGTTATAGCCCGTTGGGACTGCGGCTGAATAAGGCATTTTTGTTTGAGGTAGATAATCCGGCGGTAAAGATGATTCCTTTTATTACTAACGAAAACGGTTTGGTCGGTGCGGTGCTGGAAGGCTCTTTTAGTTCTTTATATACCAAGAATCCATATGCAGAAACAGAACTGGCGGCAACTATGAAACCGTTTTTGAAACAATCGCTGAAGGTGGGCAAAGCCGCGGTGGTGGGAGATGTTGACTTTTTGGAGGCTCCGTTTTGGGTGTCGGAAAATTCTCCGGATAGAAATCCGTACAGCGTGATAGAAAAAAGCGGCAACGGAGCAGCGGTGAGGGCTTTAATTGATTATATGACGGATAATCAAATTTATGAGCAGCTGCCGGTCGGCAAGCAGCTTTTTAACCTTGATAGTATCGGACAGCGGCTGATGAAAAATATTTTTAACCGGCAGGAAGCGGCTTATAATGTTTTGCAGAATAAAATTCAGGAACAAAAGCGGGTTTTATACGAACAAAGCAATGAAAACGCTTTGCTTTATGAACAGCTGGTACAGGTTGGAAAAGCAGGCAGGGAACTGGCGCAAAATGAAGAAAAGCTGCAGCGAATCGATTATAAAATAAAAAGCGACTATGGAATGGCAACAGCAAGAATGATGATAATGCAGATTTTTATCATTCCATTGCTGGAGATTGTTGCTTTATTCTTTTTGACAAGGTTTTACAGATTGCGGCAAAACAGCCGAATAAAGGAGAATTATAGTGCCTAAAAAATATTGGATTATAAGCTTATGCGTTGCGCTGGGAATGGTCTTTTTAGCCGGACTATCCGTATGGTTTGCCAAAGTCCGCAGCGGCTTAAATCGGCGCGGAGAATATACTTTTGCTCAAACACGGCATAAGTCGGCGCTGCTGCAAAAAATAAAGCTGAGCACAGTGGACGGAGAACTTGAAATTTACGACAACGGCGGAGAATGGCGGATAAAAGAAGCTGCCGATTATTTTGCCGATGCCGGACAGCTTGCCTCTTTTTACAAAATGATAAACAACTCGGTTATTGTTGCCGTTGCTGAAGTACAGAAAGATAAATTGGCTGAATATGGTTTGGACGATGAACATAAAACTTTAGTCGAAACTTTTGACGTAGAAGGAAATTTGTTGGACAAAGTTGCTTTAGGCGGCGGTTATGCCAACGGAGAATATCGTTTTGTTATGCTTAATGGCTTTCCGTATGTTTACAGCATTAGCGAGGCGGGCGGATTTTCGGGAGAAGCCAGTGACTGGATGCCGTTTCCGTTGTTTGAAATTCCGGCAAGTCAGGTCAGTTGTATAACGGTTTCTGAGGGGGCTTTTGTTCTAGAAAATTTGCCGCCGGAAACAGCTAAATCTAAAAGAGTGAAAGAGTTTTTAGTGGCTCTATTATACATGGATTATAACGGCATTGCTTTAAAGAAAGATTTTATGGCAGATTTTGCAAAAATCGAATCGCATAAAATTGTGGTGGAAACCAAAGTCGGACTGATTTATAATTTGGAAGTGTATAAAACTGCCGTTGATGATTATTGGCTGGCGGTGAAACTGAGTTCTTCGCGGTTGCCGCGTAAAGAAGTGGCGTTATTTGTGGAAAATAATCAAAAATATTTTGCCGATTGGGTATTTAATTTGGACAATGAACAGGGTAAAATATTATATGATTTTACTGGCAAATAAGCCAAACAAAAAAGGAAATTCTTTTTACGGAATTTCCTTTTTTGTTATTTAGTCATAGCGCTGTATTTGCTTGAACACATCGCGCAAATCGCAGAAGTAGTGCAAATACACAAAAATAGCGCCGATATACACAAACGGCACATAAAGCGCCATAATCAGGGTTAGAATAATCAGAAATCCGCCGTTGATGTCGGGATAAGCGTCCAGCAGCATTTTGAACAGGTTAACAGCGTTAATGCCGATGTTTACTGTGCAAATTAACACCATTCCGCCGACAAAAGCTAAACCTAAGCAGGCTTTTTTGCGGTTGAGACGATATGCCCAAAGCAAACCGATAATCAAGACAAAACAACCGCTGATAAACTCGCTCCAGCGAAAATCAAAAGGGCAGCCGCAGAAATATTCAACAGCAGCCAAAGCTAACGTTCCAATTAGCAAACCGATTAAAATAATATAATTTTTCATACGCTAGAATAATTTAATTCAGAGTTATATTATAGCGCTGTTGAGGAGAAAAATCAAGCGCCTTTTTAACGGTTTTCTGCTTATAACTTTCATTTTGTGCTTGGTAATTTCAGCAGTCTGCGCTATATTTTTACAAAATGAAAAATTAGATTTTAAGAGGATTTTCAATGACAGAGTTAACAGAAGAAGAATATCTGAAAAGCGAACAAGAATATAACGCTGATTCAATCAAAGTTTTGCGTGGTTTGGACGCTGTACGCAAACGCCCTGGAATGTATATCGGCGATACTGATGACGGCTCGGGTCTGCACCATATGATTTATGAAGTGCTGGATAACGCTATTGATGAAGCACTTGCCGGTTATTGCGATAAAACTTTAGTTATTTTGAATCCAGACGGTTCAGCCACTATCCGCGACAATGGACGCGGTATGCCGGTTGATACACATAAAGAAGAAGGAATTTCCGCAGCTGAAGTAATTATGACTGAGCTGCATTCCGGCGGTAAGTTTGATAACAATTCCTATAAGGTTTCCGGCGGTTTGCACGGCGTGGGCGTTTCGGTGGTTAACGCACTTTCTACTTGGCTGAAACTGCGGATTTGGCGTAACGACAAAGAATATGAAGCCAGCTTTGCCGACGGCAATGTGGTGGAACACGTTCACGTTGTAGCAGACGCACCGAATCGCCACGGTACGGAAGTAACATTTTTACCGTCTCCGAAAACCTTTACACAGGTTGAATTTAATTTTGAAACCTTGGAACGTTCTATCCGTGAAAAAGCTTTCTTGAACTCAGGTGTTTATCTGAAATTGATTGATAACCGCGGCGCCGAACCGAAAGAATTGGATTTTCATTATGAAGGCGGTTTGTCGGCATTTGTTACGCACTTGAACAAATCTAAAGCACCTCTGCATGAAAATATTATTTCGGTCAGCGGAGAAAGCAACGGTATTGTGGTTGATGTGGCTTTGCAATGGACTAATGCTTATAATGAAACAATGCTCTGCTTTACCAACAACATTCCGCAAAAGGACGGCGGTACGCACTTGGCTGGTTTCCGCGGCGCGCTGACCCGTACTATCAATAATTACATTATGGAAAACGGGCTGCTGAAAAAAGATAAGAACATTATCACCGGCGAAGATATGCGCGAAGGTTTGACTTGTGTTCTGTCAGTTAAGGCTCCGGATCCTAAGTTTTCTTCACAAACCAAAGATAAATTGGTTTCTTCCGAAGTTCGTCCGGTGGTGGAAAACACTGTGGGCGACAAACTCAAAGAATGGCTGGACGAGCATCCGGCTGAGGCTAAAATTATTGTCGGAAAAATCGTGGAAGCCGCTTCCGCCCGTGAGGCAGCCCGCAAAGCTCGTGAATTGACCCGCCGCAAAGGTGTGCTGGATATCGCTTCTCTCCCTGGTAAGCTGGCAGATTGTTCTGAAAAAGATCCGGCTCTTTCCGAAGTGTTTATCGTAGAGGGAGATTCCGCCGGCGGTTCGGCTAAACAAGGTCGCGACCGTAAAAACCAAGCTATTATGCCGCTGCGCGGTAAAATTTTGAATGTGGAACGCGCTCGTTTTGACCGTATGCTGAGTTCGGCGGAAATCGGTATGATGATTACCGCTTTCGGTACAGGTATCGGGCGTGATGATTTTGACGCCGATAAGTGCCGCTATCATAAAATCATTATTATGACCGATGCCGATGTCGACGGCGCGCACATCAGAACTTTGCTGTTGACATTCTTCTATCGTCAGATGCCGGAGCTTATCCGCCGCGGCTATATTTACATTGCTCAGCCGCCGCTTTATAAAGCTAAACGCGGCAACTCTATTATCTACATCAAAGACGACCGCGAAATGGAAGATTATTTGATTCACGGCGGCTGCGATGACGGTTCTTTGGAAACCGCCAACGGCGAACGCTTGGTGGGTCAAGACTTGATTGCCTTTGTGGAAAGCACTAAGCGCGCTAACAGTATGATTAAAGCCTTGACTTTAAAAGCGCCGGAAAAGATTGTAGAGCAAATGGCTATCCGCGGTTTGTTTAATCCGGAAATTTTGAAAGATAAGACTGCTTTGCAAGCTGAGCTTAATAAAATGGCTGAGCGTTTGGATACTCTGGAAGCAGAATACGACCGCGGCTGGAAAGCTGAACTTAATGAAGAAGGCAGCGTGGTGTTCTACCGTGTATTGCGCGGCGTGAAAGAGGAACACATTATCGGCGCCAATATTCTGGAAAGTCCGGAAGGTAAAGTTTTGAACGATATGCACGAGTTTTTGACCGAGAACTTTGCCCAATCTTCTAAATTAACCACCAAAGCTTTGGGCGAAAAGCGTGTTGATGGTCCGGTTAGCTTGATGAATGCCGTTACCGCCGCCGGTAAAAAAGGTATCACCATTCAACGCTATAAAGGTTTGGGCGAAATGAATCCGGAACAATTATGGGAAACCACTCTTGACCCAGAGGCTCGCTCTTTGCTGCAGGTTAAAATCGACAGCATTGAAGAAGCAGATGAAGCATTTTCTACTTTGATGGGTGATGTGGTTGAACCTCGTAAAGAGTTTATTCAAGAAAACGCTCTGAAAGTACAAAATTTGGATATTTAAAGTTTTCTAACTCCGGCAAACACCTCGTCCGCAAGACGAGGTGTTTTGCTTTTTAGAAATACATTGAAACTTCACAGCCTCTCCCCTCCTTACACGGAGCACAAGAATCCCGCATATCAGATAAAGTCATATCTCTTAAACAAGGTTTATGTCTTGCGTCACAATAAGCGTCTCCGTAGTATAACGGAGCTTGACCTGTTCCACTGAAAGCCCATGTTCCACGTCCGTATCTTAATACTGAATGCAAAGGCTGAATAACATATTGAAAAAATGCAACACATTCTTGCCTTATATTTACCGGATTTTGACTGTCTAGTCTTATACTGCCTCCGATTGTTGTAACAACAACATAAGCACAAGGTTTCACATTATAACAATCCCAATTCACCCTAAAATAATTGTTTTTGCTATCCCTAAAATAAGCAGGCTGATAATCCGGATGCCATTTTGCCGGCAATAAACCTGCAGCCAACACTACATTCTTCAAATCGGCTGTATTAGGATAATTCTTCTCAAAATTGGGGCGATATTCAATCAAATTACGAATAAGCTCGTTATATTCCCCCATAAGCTTTGTAGTTTTATACTTATCCATAGCTTTGGAATATCCCGCGATACCGCCAACCGATAGCACCCCGATAATCGCCAGCACGCCCAGCATTTCTATCATCGAACGACCAAATTGCGACACACTCATATTGTCATCTTTTGCTTTGAGCGTTAGCTCATTCGCAGAGGATCCAGTACAATATATCCGCTTAAAGAATATAGACTTTTTATTTCTGGATTCTCCGGACAGTTCACTTCGTTCACGCCGAAGAATGACGTTGAAAGAGTTGTGTTTAAAAACGTATGGTGAGTTAATAAACCCTGCAAAAACGTGCTGAACGGCAGAAAAAGTGCCTCTAATCAGATGTATAGGATTCGCAGAGAGAGAGAGAGAGACCTTTGGATTGCTTGTTTTTCATCTTTCTTTCCTCATTTTTAGGTTAATTGATACACTTACTTTTAAACATTTCAGCTCTATATGTCAAATGTTAAAACAAATAAAAAATCCCGTTTCAATTTTGAAACAGGATTTTTTGATTAAGATTTCTTAATTTCAGGAAAATCATCGTCTTCACCTTCAGGATTCCAAAGGCATATGACCAGTATTGCTAGCAGAACCAACACACCTAAAGCATGCGAGGCTTGCTTTTGAAAGGCTTTTTCAATTTTTGCCTCATCGACTTTGCCGAACATAAAACGAATGTTCGGATTCTTTTTGGTAATAAAGCCCGTAACCACACTGTCTTTTTTGGGGTAAGCCCACGCGCCTTGGTCAGAAAGCACTCGGGCAACCGGATACATTTTTTGACCGACGGCGGCATAAAAAGAATCTCTACCAGTATCAAATACTTTTTGCACTATAATGCCTTCTGCCACAACTTTAGGATTATGAGGCTGATGCTCCATAAACTCTGAACAGCAATAAAAGGCGGCGGCGACCAATAAAAACAATAATAATTTGCGCATAATTAAAGTTAAAATTATAAAATTTGGACTATTTTTTAGCATATTTTATTTGTTTTGCCAAGTGTTTTTTGCCAAAATTTTGCTTATTGACAAATTGCAGCGACACGAGTAGTATAAAGATAATAACCTATTATTATAGTGTCTTATGAGAAATAGTAGTATTTTTAAGTTGGGTGTTTTTTGGTTTTTTGCCGGTGTTGCCGCTACAATTTATATGGGTAGCGCTTTGCTTAGACAAGCCGATTTCATTGTTGAATTCTATCCGTTTTTTGTGGTTCCTGTAACCATTTTGTGTCTTTTGCTGTGTGCTGTTTTTACCGGAAGAGTGGTTTATCCATTATTTCGGCTATATCAGTACAAGCTATTTTATCAAAGAGAATGGGGAAGATTGAGTGTAGGGGCTTATCAAAGCAAACTTGCCGCAGCCAGAAACATCAAAGGAATTTTTGTTTGCACGATATATTTGTCGTGTTGGACTGTCTATCCGTTGTTGTTTTATGTGGCAGCGTATTTGTGTATGAACAGATATGTTTTAAACTTGCCGCCGACAACGCATGATTTTTATAAAAAATGAAAATTAAAACTCTCTTTCTTTGCAGAACGAGAGTTTTTTTGTTGCTTTTAACATAATTACGCTATACCTTTGCATAAATTCAACAATATATAAAAGGACTAGATTATGAAAAAAGTATATCTTTTGGCAGCTGCTTTGCTTTTGAGCTCTTGCGAAAATATTTCTCAATATACCACGGTTTCTGCAGACGCGACTCCGCGTCAAAAAATGCAGGCGTGCATGCTAAACGAGGCTAACAGCCGTCTATATAACGGCACATTGTTTGTTAACACCGTCAGCGAAACTTCTAAAGACATTACTAACACCTGCTTGAAAAAACTGGCCCTGCAGGCTGCGGGAATCAGTGAAGAATCGCAAACCGCCGCTGAAAACATTATCAACAACTTAAAAACTTTAAGCAATAACTAAAAATTTTTATCCCGCCGCATTAAAACGGCGGGAGTTTTCTTGTCTAGCTATTTAGAGTTTTATTTTCTCGGTTGTACATTTTACCAAAATAATAGATTGTAATTAGTCCCAATACCGTTAAAACCACCCCTGGCAAAGCGGAAACAGAATTGGCATAGCCCATGGCTATTGGCAAACCACCGACATATGCGCCGATGGCGTTTCCGAGATTGAATGAAACCTGCGCGCCGGAAGCGCCGAGAATCTCACCGCCTTTTGCTGTGTCAATAATCAAATATTGCTCTGGTCCGGAAACGCCGAACAGCCCGAATACGCCCAAAAACATTACGGCGAGGGCAGAAATCTGATACTGCGCCGAAAAAATCATAGACAGTGAGGCTGTAAACATGATGGCAGTCATGATGGCGGTGAGTTTGGTCGGCGATAAATAAAGCGAGAGCTTGCCGCTGAAAAGATTGCCTAAAACCATGCCCAATCCAGCCACAACCATTACCCAAGACATTTGAGCCGCGGAAAAGCCAGCTTCATGCAGCATAATCGGACTGATGTAGCTGTACCAACAAAAAATTCCGCCGTTACCGAGCATAATGGTGAGAAGCAGCAGCCAAGGCAGGGGCTTTTTCAAAAATGCAAATTGAGATTTGAAATCGGCAGTTTGTTTGACGGCAACGTTCGGCACCCATTTATGTATGCAATAAACTGTCCACAAGCCCCAGCCGACAACCATGGCAAAAAGCATATGCCATGACACAAGGTGGGTGATGTAGGCAGCCAGCGGAATCCCTAGCAAATTGGCAACCGTCATTCCGGAAATCATAATCGCTACCGCCTGTACCTGCTTCTTTTGGGATGCCAAGCGTTTTGCCACAATACCGGCAACGCCGAAATAGCCGCCATGCGGCAAGCCGGAAATGAAACGAGCCACGACCATAAAACCATAATTAGGCGCTACCGCCGCCAGCATATTACCAAAACACATAAGCAACATCAAGGCAATCAGCAGCGACTTTAAGGAATGTCCCTGCGCCATAAAAGTAAGAACAATCGCCCCAAAACAAACGCCCAAAGCATAAGCAGAAATAAAATGTCCGGCTTCCGGAACGGAAACCTGTAAACCGGCTGCGGCAACCGATAAAATGCTCATCATACCGAATTCCGCCATTCCCAAGCCGAAAGTGCCAAAGGCTAAAACATATAAACTGAACTTTCTCATTTTTTGTATCCCCGCTAAAAATTCAATCGCTTGTTTTAGTGATATAAATTTAAATTTCAAGAGATTTTTTAAAAGTATTTTATTTTTTTTATAAATTAAATTTGACAAGCCGAAAATTCAGATTATTATGCAAGCAAAAGAATAGTTCCGTGGTGAAACGGTTATCACGTATCCTTGACATGGATGAGTCTGCAGTTCAACTCTGCGCGGAACTACCAACTTGTTTTAGTTCTGTGGTGAAACGGTTATCACATATCCTTCACATGGATGGGTCGGCAGTTCAACTCTGCCCAGAACTACCATTTATTTAGTATATTCAATACGTTAATCTAAGCTATTACCAAAGTGCTATATCCCATTGCTTATTGCAAATCATAAAATTTTATGTTATTAAGAAAATTGAAAGAATTAAGCAGTATATTCACTGCCAGCGGAACTTAGGAGGTTTCTGCAAAATATAATTCTAATTTGAGCTTAGGAGGCTCATAACATATTTTTTAGGAGAAAAACAATGAGAGTAAATGAATCTGGTCGTTCTATGATTGAAATGCTGGGTGTATTGGCTATTATCGGTGTATTGTCCGTTGGTGGTATTGCCGGCTATTCAAAAGCCATGAACAAATTTAAGACCAACAAAGTTGCCGACAACGTTTCTATGATTGTCGCTAACGTAAAAACTTTGTATGCACAACAGAATACATATGACGGATTGAACAACGGTACTGCCGTTTCTATGGGCGTAATTCCTGATGAACTAGGTACTGTTTACAGTGGTACTGGCAATTCTGCTAAAGCTACTTTGACCAACGCTTTCAACGGTCGTGTATTTATTAAACAATCAGACAGCACAACAACCGGCGATGGTAAAGCATTCATTATTGAATTTAACAACTTGTCTCGTGAGGCTTGCATTACTTTGGCTACCAATGACTGGGGTTCAGGTTATTCTTCAGGCTTAATCGCTATTCGTGCTGCAGGTACATCTTCTTCTTCTACTGCAACAGCTATGAATACTGCTTTGGATGCGGTTATGATTGGTAATGCCGGTTCTGCTGCTTCCGGTGCCAGCACAACAGCTAATGGTGGTTCTGCTATCGCTACTCCGGGCGGTTCTACTTTGTCCGTTCCGATGTCTGTGGTTCAAGCTGCTCAGGCTTGCGGCTGCATCAAAGGTAATAGCTGCTCTATTCAATGGAAATACTACTGATTTTTCAGCAGTTTGCTTGCAAAAATACCGCCAATACCTTGGCGGTATTTTTTATTGCAGAGTATTAAACGATAATCATTGTTAAAATTTTACTTAATTGCGATATGTTAAAAAAATGCAAAATTTTTAACACGTTTTTATAACATGTTAAATGATTTAACATATCGTCGAAATATGTTAAAAAAATGCAAAATTTTTAACATATCAGAATTTGTTTCGTAGATTTAGGGAAATTTTGCTGTAACAAACAGTTGCAGAATTTAGCGTAATTTTAGGTTTTTATATATACTATGTTATTTATTCTAAACATACGATATTTGATAAATTATTGTGCTTGCGGGATATTTTTTTGTCATTTAATATTTGACAAACGGCTTTGTTAATTCTATATAATTATAAGAGTATTTGATTAAATGAGGTAAAGAATATGAAAGAAACTAAATCTCTTAGAGGAAGAGTTAATGATAACGAACCAAATCCGGTAGATGTTCACGTTGGCAACAGAATCCGTCTGCGCCGCACAATTTTACACATCACTCAGCAACAAATGGCTGAAATGCTTGGGTTAACTTTTCAACAAATACAAAAATATGAAAAAGGCATGAACCGCGTTGGAGCCAGCAGACTATGGGATATTAGCCGAGTTTTGGAAGTTCCAATGGGCTTTTTCTTTGAAGATATGGACGAAGAGGTTGTTAAAAACAGTCCTCGTATGTTGAATAAAAATCAAAGTGAAAAGAACTATTACTTTGAAGAAGATCGTCGTTCTTTTGACGATGATCCGATGAAAAGAAAAGAAACACTTGAGTTGGTTCGCGCTTATTATAAAATTCCAAATCGGTCTATTGCCAGAAACTTGTTTACTTTGATGGTTGCTCTGTCAAAATCTAACAGCAATTTGGCTATGGCTGAAAAAGACGCTGCTGATGAAAACAAATTCTAGTCAGCCGTATGTTCAAAGCGATAAACCAAAGTTTTTTGGCAGACGCAAAGGACGGACAATTCGCAAGGCAAAAAGTTTTCTGCTTGAGGACTTTTTGCCTCGGCTTTTGTTAAATGTTTCCGAAAAAATTGATTTAAATAAAAGTTTTGATACTCCCAAACAACGTTATGCGTTAGAAATTGGATTCGGTGACGGCAGCCATTTGGCGGCTATTGCGAAAAGCCAGCCTGAGACAGGGTTCGTGGGAGTTGAAGTTTATAAAAACGGCGTGGCGAATCTACTGTCTCTTATTACCGGCGTAAAAGAGGGGAATGAAGAAGATTTGGCACGCGAAGTTTCTTTGGAACAGGGAAGAACGGATAATATACGGGTATTTGATGATGATGCTCGCTTGTTGTTTTCTGTACTGCCAGATGCTTGTTTTGATAAAATCTATTTGCTGTTTCCTGACCCATGGCCAAAGAAAAAACATGAAGGACGGCGTTTTGTAAATCCAGACAATTTGCAGGAATTGGCTCGCTTATTGAAAAAAGGCGGCATATTGCAAATTGCTACCGATCACGCTGTTTATAAAGGCTGGGTGTTGCACACTATGGCAAAAGATAAAAATTTTGTGTGGACGGCAAAATCTTCTGATGATTGGCGTTTGCCACCTGCCGACTGGTTTGAAACCAAATATCAGCGCAAAGCTGTGCGGGAGGGTCGTAAGCCAGTGTTTTTTGAATATCAAAGAGTTTAGGCTCAGGACATTTCGTTCAGTGTTTCATGCAGAGTGGCGCTGTTTGGTGCATAGGCATAATTTTGGTCATGCCGCGCAAGGTTATGCAGATATAAAAGCGAAAAAAGCCGCACAGTCGGAGTCAATCCCAAATTAGGAATGCGGCTGTTGTTTATTAAATTTATCAGCTGATCTCGTTTTAGGTTCTCGCGAATGCAAATTCGGTTTAGAATATACCATTCTGAAGAGGTTAGGCGCATGCTGGTTTTGTGTTCATTTAAAAAAATTATTCGGTTCTGCATAGTTATCATTGGAAACTCCGGTAACTTGTAAAGTGGTTGCATTTTCTATAATATAAACTAACAATATATAATTTGCAATCAAAAAGTTTTTATTTATGCTGTTTCATCTGATTTTATAATAATCTGAAGATATCTTAGTGGTTTTTACAGATAATTAGCTGTGTTTTAGACTTGGAATAGACTCAATTATGCGATTCTGTCATTTTTTTTAAAATTTGTGCATTTTTTGCTTGCAAAGGCAGGGTGATTATGGTATATAGACGCTACAACAATTGTTTTGAGGGGGTTGCCCCGCAGCGAAGCAAATATAAAATATAGTGCAAACCTTTGTTGCGAAAGAGTTTGCGAAATGTAACAAATTTAGATGGCAGATAACCATTATGGTGATTTTTGCCGTTTAGCTATAGGAAAAGTATAAAAATGGATACACAAAACATTAGAATCCGCTTGAAAGCTTTTGACCATAGATTGCTTGATCTCTCTACTGCAGAGATTGTGCATACTGCCAAAAGAACAGGCGCTAACGTCAGAGGTCCAATTCCTCTGCCGAACAGAATCGAGAAGTTTACGGTAAACCGTTCTCCGCACGTTGATAAAAAATCTCGTGAGCAGTTTGAAATCCGTACTCATAAGAGACTTCTGGATATTGTTGATCCAACACCGCAAACAGTTGATGCTTTGATGAAGCTTGATTTGGCTGCTGGTGTTAATGTTGAAATTAAATTGTAATTTAATGTTGGCACTTTTAAAAAGTTGTCAACCTATTAAGAAAAGGAAAAAATAATAATGCGTACGGGTCTAATCGCAAAAAAATTAGGAATGTCCCGCATTTTTGAAGCAGATGGAACTCATGTTCCTGTAACTGTTTTGAGCGTAGACGGCTTGCAGGTTGTTAATGTAAAAACAGCCGAAAAAGACGGCTACAATGCAGTTCAGCTTGGTACTGGCGCTATCAAAGCCAAAAACGTAACCAAGCCTATGAAAGGATATTTTGCAAAGGCTAATGTAGAACCGAAGAAAAAATTGGGCGAATTCAGAGTTTCTGAAGATTGCTTGCTTTCTGTCGGCGATGAATTATCAGTAGAACACTTTGTTGCTGGTCAGTATGTTGACGTTTGTGCTACTTCTATCGGTAAAGGTTTTGCCGGTGTTATGAAACGTCATAACTTTGCTGGTTTGGAAGCATCTCACGGTGTATCAATTTCTCACCGTTCTCATGGTTCTACTGGTCAAAGACAAGATCCAGGTAAAGTTTTCAAAGGTAAAAAGATGGCTGGTCACTTGGGTGCTGAACGCGTTACCGTTCAAAACTTGAAAGTTGTAGCTATTGATGCTGCCAAAGGCTTGATTATGGTTAAAGGCGGCGTTCCTGGTTCTGAAAACACATGGGTAAGAGTTACTGACGCCGTTAAAAAATCGGCTAACGCCTCTGTTCCAATGCCTGCAGGATTGAAAAAAGTTGATGAACCTGTTGCAGCGGCTGAAACTCCGGCTGAAAATGCTTAATGAAGTGTAAGGAATAAGAAAAATGAAACAGGACATCTTAAATTTAGAAAATAAAAATGTCGGCTCTATTGAACTTAACGACTCCATTTATGGCTTGGAAGTTCGCGCTGATATTTTACAACGCGTTGTAAACTGGCAGTTGGCTAGATTACAAAGCGGCAACCACGCTACCAAAGGTCGTTCCGATGTTGCTTTGACAGCTGCTAAACCTTTCAAACAAAAAGGTTCTGGTAATGCTCGTCAGGGTTCTCGCAAGGGCGCTCAATTCAGAAAAGGTGGCGTTGTATTTGGTCCGGTTGTTAGAGACCACTCTTTCGATTTGACCAAAAAATTCAGAAAACTTGGTCTGAAAACTGCTTTGTCTGCAAAAGCAAAAGCAGGCAACCTTGTTGTTATTGACGAAGCAAAGCTGTCAGCTCCTAAGACAAAAGATTTACAAGCTAAATTGAATGCTTGCGGTCTGACAAACTGCCTCTTCATTGATGGTAAGGAAGTAGATGTTAACTTTGCTTTGGCAAGCCGCAATATTGCCGGAATTGATATTCTGCCAACAATCGGCGCCAACGTATATGACATCTTGAAAAAGGACAAATTGGTATTGACAAAAGATGCAGTAAGTTGCTTAGAGGAGAGATTAAATGGTTAAGAGCAAATCAAACAATGTAACTGCAGCAATGTATGATACATTGGTTCGTCCGGTAATTACCGAAAAATCTATGATTTCTTCGGAAGCTGGAAAAGTGGTATTTATGGTACCTTTATCAGCTACGAAAGATGATGTTAAAGCTGCTGTTGAAGCCATCTTTAACGTTAAAGTTAATAAGGTAAATACAATTAAACAATTCGGTAAAGTAAAGAGCTTTAGAGGTCATCAGGGCGTTCGTTCTGATTATAAAAAAGCTATCGTTACTCTTGCCGACGGTCAAAACATTGATGTTACTACAGGAATTTAGTTATGGCTTTGAATACATTTAAGCCCACTTCTGCAGGTCGTCGCCAACTTGTACTCGTTGATAAAAGCGAATTGTACAAGGGTAAGCCTGAGAAGAGTTTAACAAAAGGTCTGAATAAGACTGGTGGGCGTGATAACTATGGTCACGTTACAAGTCGTCGTATCGGTGGCGGTCATAAACGCAGCTATCGTGTGATTGACTTCAAACGTAATAAATTTGATTGTGAGGCTACTGTTGAGAGAATCGAGTATGATCCTAACCGTACTGCATTTATCGCTTTGGTAAATTACAGCGACGGCGAAAAGGCTTATATATTGGCTCCGCAACGTTTGAAAGCCGGTGATAAAATCATTTCTGCCGAAAAAGCAGATATTAAACCGGGTAATGCTATGCCTCTGAAGAATATGCCGGTTGGTACTATTGTACACAACGTTGAACTGCGCTCTGGCAAAGGCGGACAATTAGTTCGTTCTGCTGGTTGCTATGCTCAAGTTGTTGGTAAAGATGCCGGTTATGTTCAACTGAAATTAAACTCTGGCGAATTAAGAATCGTTCGTGAAGAATGCTTGGCTACCGTTGGTGCGGTTTCCAACCCAGATAATCAGAACGTTTCACTTAGTAAAGCTGGTCGCGCACGTTGGATGGGTATGAGACCTGTTTCCCGCGGTGTTGCTATGAACCCAGTTGACCACCCGCTTGGTGGTGGTGAAGGTAGAACTTCAGGTGGTCGTCATCCGGTTACACCTTGGGGTAAACCTACTAAGGGCGCTAAAACTCGTTCTAACAAAAAGACAGATCGCTTTATTATGAGATCTCGTCATGATAACAAAAACTAATAAGGAGAAAAGCTAATGACACGTTCCGTATGGAAAGGACCTTTTGTTGATGGCTATCTTCTGAAGAAAGCTGATGCTGCCAGAGCTTCTAGCCGTAATGAAGTGATTAAAATTTGGTCTCGCCGTTCTACTATGCTGCCACAGTTTGTTGGTTTGACATTCGGCGTACACAATGGTCACAAATTTATTCCGGTTTTGGTTACTGAAGATATGGTTGGTCACAAATTCGGTGAATTTGCTCCGACCCGTACATTCTTTGGTCACACCAAAGCTGACACAACTGCAAAGAGAGGTTAATTATGGCTAAATTGAATGAAAAACAAGCTATGGCTGTTTGCCGCTCTATTCGCACAAGTCCGCGTAAATTGAACCTTGTTGCTCAATCTATCCGTGGTTTGGGTGTAGAAAAAGCAGTTGCTGAACTGAGCTTTTCTAAGAAGAGAATCGCAAAAGTTGCATTGGGTTTGCTGCAATCTGCAATTTCCAATGCTGAAAATAATCATAATTTGAATATCGACAAACTCGTAGTAAGCGAAGCTTATGTCGGTAAAGGTATTGTAATGAAACGTATGAGTGCACGCGGTCGCGGCAGAGGCGCAAGAATTTTGAAGCCTTTCTCAAGCATGACCGTTGTTGTAGCAGAGCGTGGGGAGTAAGCAGATGGGACAGAAAGTAAATCCTACAAGTCTTCGTTTGGGCGTTAACCGCACTTGGGACTCTCGTTGGTATGCTGATGACAAGTTTACTGACTATCTCCACGAAGATTTGAAAATTCAAAAATTCTTGAATGAAAAATTGGCTCAAGCTGGTATTAGCCGCATTGTTATTGAACGTCCGGCTAAAAAAGCAAGAGTTACTATTCACTCAGCTAGACCAGGTGTTGTTATTGGCAAAAAGGGTCAGGATATCGAGAATTTGAGAAAAGATATTCAAAAATTGACTGATTCTGAAGTTCAATTGAACATCGTTGAAGTTAGAAAACCTGAGCTTGATGCGAAGTTGGTTGCTGACTCTGTGGCTCAACAATTGGAACGTCGTGTTTCTTTCCGTAGAGCTATGAAAAGAGTTATGCAGTCTGCTCTTCGTTTGGGTGCAGAAGGTATCAAAGTTTCTTGTAGCGGTCGTTTGGGCGGTGCTGAAATCGCTAGAACTGAACACTATCGTGAAGGTCGCGTGCCTTTGCACACACTTCGTGCGGACATTGATTATGCAACCTCTACGGCTCATACCACTTATGGTGCTTGCGGTGTAAAAGTTTGGATTTATAAAGGCGAAATTATGAGCCACGATCCAATGGCGCAAGATAAAAAGTTGGCTGAACAAAAATAATAACAAGAGGTTAGAATAAAATGTTAAGTCCAAAACGTTTAAAGTTCCACAAACAGCATAAAGGTCGTATTCACGGCTTGGCTAAAGGTGGATCAGAATTAAGTTTCGGTTCATATGGATTGAAAGCTCTTACTCCTGAACGCGTAACAGCCCGTCAGATTGAAGCTGCACGTCGTGCTATTACCCGTGAAATGAAAAGAGCCGGAAGAGTATGGATTAGAATTTTCCCAGACGTTCCAGTATCTGATAAACCTGCTGAAGTTCGTATGGGTAAAGGTAAAGGTGCTATCGAATTTTGGGTAGCAAGAGTTAAACCTGGTCGTATTATGTTTGAAATCGGCGGCGTTCCTGAAGAAGTTGCTCGCAAAGCATTTGAATTGGGTGCTGCAAAACTGCCGGTAAAGAGCAAATTCGTAAAACGTTTGAACTCTGATGCCATTGAAGGAGAAGCATAATGGTTAAAACTAAAGATTTACGCGCTATGACTAATGACCAGTTGGAAGAAAAATTGGTTGCCAATAAAAAAGAGCAATTCAATTTGAGAATTCAACAATCAACCGGTCAGCTGCAAAACACTTCTAATATGAAGAAAGTTCGCCGCGAAGTAGCAAAAATCAACACGCTCCTTGCTGAGCGCAAGAAGAATAGTTAGGAGAAAGAATATGCCTAAGAGAATTCTTCAAGGTGTTGTTGTAAGTGATAAACAGGATAAAACAGTTGTTGTTAGTGTAGAACGTCAAGTTATGCACCCTGTTTACAAAAAAATCGTGAAAAAAAGTAAAAAGTTTGCTGCTCACGATGAAAACAATCAGTGCAAGGTTGGCGATAGAGTGTCTATTCAAGAATGCCGCCCTATCTCTAAAAACAAATCTTGGACTGTCATTTCTGATAACGCCTAGTAAATGAAGGAATAAAAAAATGATACAAATGCAAACCAACCTAGATGTTGCTGATAATTCTGGAGCACGCCAGGTGCAGTGCATAAAGGTTCTTGGTGGTTCCAAGAGAATGACTGCCTCTGTCGGTGATGTTATCGTTGTAGCTGTACAAGATGCTTTACCGAAAGGGCACGTTAAAAAAGGTGATGTTCATAAGGCTGTTATCGTAAGAACTGCCAGCGACATCAGACGCAAAGACGGTAGTGTTATCCGCTTTGACAGCAACGCAGCTGTTTTGATTAACAAAGACGGCGAGCCAATCGGCACCCGTATCTTTGGCCCTGTAACCAGAGAGCTGCGCGCTAAAAAATTTATGAAAATCATTTCATTAGCACCGGAGGTATTGTAGTATGCCTAAAATGAAAATTAAGAAAAACGATACTGTAATTGTTTTGTCGGGTGACGATAAAGGCAAAATCGGCGTCGTAAAACAAGCAATGCCTAAGGAAAACAAGGTAATTGTAGAAGGCGTAAATTTGGTAAAACGCCACACTAAACCTTCTCAGACCAATCCTGGCGGAATTGTGACAAAAGAGGCTGCCATTAACGTATCTAACGTTGCCATTGCCAAAGACGGTAAAGCAACAAAAGTTGGCTACAAAGTAGTTGATGGCAAAAAAGTACGTTTTGCACGTAAATCCGGTGACGTAATCGATTAATAGGGGAAAATTTTATGACAAATTTTGAAACATTATATAACGACGTCATAAAGAAATCTCTTGTGGAAAAATTCGGTTACAAGAACCCACACGAGATTCCTAAGCTGACAAAAATCGTTTTGAATATGGGTATCGGCGATGCTGTTACCGATAAGAAAAAAGTAACAACCGCTATGGAAGAATTGGCTTTAATCGCTGGTCAACAGCCGGTTATGACTAAAGCCCGCAAATCAATCGCTACCTTCAAATTGCGTGAAGGTATGCCGATTGGCTGCAAAGTAACTTTGCGTTCTGACAGAATGTACGAATTCTTGGAAAGATTGATTAACATGGCTTTGCCGCGAATCAGAGACTTCCACGGAATCACCGGCAAGAACTTTGACGGCAGAGGAAACTTCGCTTTCGGTATTAAAGAACAGATAATCTTCCCTGAAATCAACTATGAAAAAGTTGACGAAGTTAGAGGATTGGATGTTGTTATTTGTACAACAGCTAAGACAGATGAAGAAGCTAAATTCTTGCTGACTTCATTCAACCTGCCTTACAAGAAATAAGCGGAGATTTTACTATGTCAAAAACAAGTTCAGTTTATAGAAACTTGAAAAGAGTAAAGATGGCAGAGAAGTATGCTAATCGCCGTCAAAAACAAAAAGCAATCGCAATGGATAAAAACGCTTCTCCGGAAGAGAGAATGCAAGCTCAATTTGCATTGCAAAAGTTTCCTAAGAATTCTGCAAGATGCCGTATTAGAAATCGTTGCAAAATTACAGGACGTTCACGTAGTTATTACAGAAAATTTGGCTTGAGCCGTGTTGAATTGAGAGATTTGGCAAGCTTTGGCAAAATTCCTGGTTTAGTAAAATCAAGCTGGTAAGAAGGGAGAATGATATCATGTCTATGAGTGATCCTTTGGGCGATATGCTCGCACGCATTAAAAACGCACAAAGAGCTAAGAAGAGTGATGTTGTATCACCTGCTTCTCGCTTGCGTGAAAATGTGTTAGAAGTTTTGAAAAGAGAAGGCTACATTGCAGGTTATGAAAAGACCAATGTACGCCCTGGTATTGATGAACTTCGTATTCAATTAAAGTACTACGAAGGTAGTGCAGTTATTACTGAAATTTACCGTGTATCTACACCGGGTCGTCGCGTTTATTCAAGCGTTAAAGACCTGCCAAGAGTTTACAACGGCCTCGGTATTTCTATCATCTCTACACCAATGGGCGTTATGAGTGATAACGAAGCCCGCAAGGCAAACGTTGGCGGTGAAGTTTTGTGCCAAGTATTCTAAGGAGAAATGGAATGTCAAGAGTTGGTAAATATCCTGTTGTTGTTCCTGCTGGCGTAGAATTAACCATCAATAACAACGTTGTAACTGCAAAAGGTAAATTAGGCGAACTTCATTTTGCCTTTGACGACAGCCATATTTCAGCTAAGCTGGAAGACGGTAAAGTTGTTGTAACACCGCATTCTTTGAGCTTGACCGCTAGAGCATTGTGGGGTACAACCCGCGCTCAAATCCAATCATTAGTGAAAGGTGTGAGCGAAGGTTTTACTAAAGATATGGAATTAGTCGGCGTGGGTTATAAAGCCCGTGTTGAAGGCAAAAACTTAGTTTTGTCTTTAGGCTTTTCGCATGATGTGATTTTCCCTGCACCTGAAGGTGTAAAAATCACTTGCGAATCTCCGACACAAATTAAAATCTTTGGTGCTGACAAACAACTGGTTGGTCAAGTTGCTGCTGAATTGCGCAAATACAGAAAACCTGAACCTTATAAAGGCAAAGGCGTGAAGTATGCCGGCGAAGCTGTTCGTCGTAAAGAAGGTAAGAAGAAATAAGGAATAATTCGATGAATACACCAAGAAATTTGTTTGAGAGAAGAAAGGCTCGTGTTAGAACTGCTGTAAAAGCAGCTGCAAATGGCAAATTAAGATTGTCTATTTTCCGCAGCGGCAAGCATATCTATGCACAAATCATTGACGATGTAAAAGGCTCTACAGTTGCTTCTGCCTCTACTTTGGATAAAGAAGTTAGAGCTAACATCAAAAAATCTTCTACAGTTGAAGCTGCTAGCTTCATTGGTAAATTAATTGCTGAAAGAGCAACAAAGTCCGGTATTTCCGAAGTGGTTTTTGACCGCGGCGGTTATATCTATCACGGTCGTGTAAAAGCTTTGGCTGATGCTGCTCGCGAAGCTGGTCTGAAATTCTAGGAGAGAAAGATGGTACAATCTACAGATCGTCATAATTCTAAAAAAGAAGTAAAAGATGAATTGGTTGAAAAACTGGTTCATGTAAACCGTGTTGCTAAAACAGTTAAAGGCGGCCGCACAATGTCATTTGCTGCTGTTGTCGTTGTAGGTGACCAAAAAGGTCGTATCGGTTTCGGTACTGGTAAGGCTGCTGAGGTTCCTGAAGCAATTGTTAAAGCAACTAATGAAGCCAAAAAGAATATGATCCGCATTCCGCTTCGTGAAGGCAGAACTTTGCATCACGATGTGTCTGGTCGCTTTGGCGCTGGTAAAGTTGTTTTGAGAACAGCTCCTGCCGGTACCGGTGTGATTGCCGGCGGTCCTATGCGTGCCGTGTTTGAAGTTTTGGGCGTACAAGATGTTGTAGCTAAATCTCTGGGCTCTAACAACCCTTACAACATGATTAAAGCCACTTTCGCTGCTTTGCAAGCTATCAATTCTCCAAGAATGGTTGCTACAAAACGCGGTAAAAAAGTTGGCGATATCGTAAGCCGCCGTGAAAACACAACCGGTAAAGAAGTGAAAGAGGAGGCATAATCTATGGCTGCTAAAAAGACTATCAAAGTTACCAGAACAGGTAGCACAATCGGTCGCCCTACTATTCAAGAAACTCACTTGAAAAGCTTGGGTTTGACTAAAACCGGTCGCACAGTTGAAGTAGAAGATACTCCGGCTATCCGCGGTCTTATTAAAAAAGTGGCTCACTTGGTAAAAGTGGAAGAATAGGAAACTAGCCGGAAGGGTGTTAAAGCTCTTCCGGCAGCCTCTGAAAGTTTTTCTGCAGATACAGAGTATTAACTATAAGGTAAAAAAAATGAAACTGAATGAATTAAAAGATAACGAAGGTGCGACAAAAAATCGTAAACGCGTTGGTCGTGGTATCGGTTCCGGTAAAGGCAAAACCTGCGGTTTAGGTCACAAAGGTCAAAAAGCTCGTTCCGGCGGTGCTAAATGTGGTTTTGAAGGCGGTCAAATGCCTTTATACCGTCAGTTGCCTAAACATGGCTTTAAGAATCCGTTTGCAAAGACATTTGCCGTTGTGAACTTGGATACTATTCAAAAAGCTATTGACGCTGGCAAACTGGACGCTAAAAACATCAATATCGAATCTTTGTTGAACTCTAATGTTGTTTCTAAGCAATTGGACGGCATTCGCTTGCTTGCTCGCGGTGCGGTTACCAGCAGCATCAATATTACTGTTGACTCTGCTTCTAAATCAGCTATTGAAGCTGTTGAAAAAGCAGGCGGCAAAGTTAGTTTTGTTGCAGCAAAATAATTAACGTTATTTGCTAAAATCATTAAAAATCCCCGTTCTGATGAATGGGGATTTTTGTGTGTGTTAAAAAATAAATATAATATTGCAGTCATGAGATTGGCATAGATTACATATTTCATATATTTGATTTAACGTCATATTTTTAAGACATTTTTTGCTACAGTAAGTGTCGCCTAAATAAGAGATGTCTTCACTTCCGATTATTCTTGCTACATTTAATAATTTGTGAAGAGGTTTAAAAGTATTTTTGAAAAGTTGAGTACAAAATTTTTGTTTGTTTTCTTCATTACCGGTTAAAGTTATTCCGATTACAATTCCGTCCCATATATTACTGCTATGGTTTTTATATCTAATATCACAAATATTTCCTTGGCTGTCTTGTAATAAAATAGGGTCTTTCTTTTTCCAAGTACGCGGTATTAAATTTAGATTTAGTACAATGTCTGTTATGACATGATAATTTTTTATTTTTATGGTGTCTTGAAGATTTTGTTTATACTCTATCAATCCGGAAATTAAATAATTATATTCTGATACTAGTTTATTTATTTTATATTCTTCCAAGGCTTTAGAAAAACCCGCGATACCGCCAACCGATAGCACCACGATAATCGCCAGCACACCCAACATTTCTATCATTGACCGACCAAATTGTAACGCACTCATATTGTCATCCTTTGTTTTGAGCGTTAGC